>NZ_JAVAYF010000004.1:0-544660 GCF_041954755.1 Microbacterium sp. CR_7 | reverse complement strand
CACCCTGTCTCGCCTGTCAAATCGGCGCGCGGCGCAGATCTCAGATCCGCTGCGCAGCTGATGACAGCCGCAGAAGGGGTGGATCTCCCATCCTAGACGTAAGCGTCTGTTCTCACAAGTGAGAGGAGGCGGGAGGTGGTTCTCCGCTTGAGGGGGGTGAAGCTCTTCGGCCTCTCCGCTTCCCTGTGGGGCGAACAAGTAATAAGTTACGCGGATCCCGGCGGTCTGGCAAATCGGGCGGGGCAGCCCGGGCGTGTCGAGCGTCGCCCGATCACTGTTTCTCCCGACCAGAAGCGGAAACCGAGTGGATGTGCCGGAGTCGTACGATCGGAGTGTGTCCTCCGCCTCCCCGTCGAACGCCGCCCTCGCGCTACTGGAGCGGGTGTGGACGGACCTGGGACTCCGCCCCGTCGGCGCCGCCGATCACCTCGGCGCCGCTGGCGAGACACCGCTCGCCTCGCGGCTCGCGACGGCGGAGCTCGCCTGGTGCAGCGTGCGCGCAATCGGACTGCTCAGCGGCATCCGCACTCCCCCTGACCCAGATCGCATAGCGATGTCCTACCGGAGCGACCGCGTGCTCACCGTCGACCGCTCGGCGCCGACGGTGTGGGCACCGCTGTCCGGCTTCTGGCAGGCGGCCGACGGCTGGATCCGCACTCACGGGAACTACCCCCACCATGCGGCAGCCCTTCGGCGGGCATTCGCCCTGGGCGACGAGCCCGCCGCCCAGGATCTCGAGGAAGCCGTCCGGGAGAGGAGCTCCGACGAGGCGATCGCTGCCGTCGTCGATGCCGGCGGTGTGGCTGTTCGCGTCCTGCCCGAGCAACCGGCCGTCGACCGCGAACTCCGTCGCTCTCCCCTGCTCGATCTCGAACGCACCGCGAGCCGCCCCACGGCCGGAGGGCGGATCGGCACGGGAGCTCGGCCGCTCCACGGCATCCGCGTGCTCGATCTGACCCGGGTCATCGCGGGTCCCGTCTGCACGAGAACGCTCGCGCTCCTCGGTGCGGACGTGCTGCGCGTGGACCCTCCGCGCCTCCCTGAGCCGGAGTGGCAGCACTTCGACACCGGGCATGGGAAGCGCTCCGTCCTGCTCGATGCCCGGACGGATCGATTCCGGGAGCTGCTCGACCACGCGGACGTGGTGGTTCTCGGCTACCGGCCCGCGTCTCTGGCCCGCCTCGGTGTCGCACCCGACGACCTTCTCGCGCGGCATCCGTCCCTCGTCGTCGCTGAGCTCAGCGCATGGGGGCGCGATCATCCGGAGCGCGCCGGTTTCGACAGCCTCGTGCAGGCGGAGTCCGGGATCGCCGTCGTCGAGTCGCCGGACGGCGTCCGGCCCGGCGTGCTCCCCGCTCAGGCGCTGGATCACAGCGCCGGCTACCTGCTCGCGGCCGCCGTCGTCGCCGCGCTGCAGCGTCGGGAGCAGGAGGGCGGCGGGTGGCACATCAGCACCTCCCTCCGCCGCGTCGCGGCAGAGCTGCTCGGGATGCCGCGGCACGACGAGCCGCAGCCGGTCCGCGAGTTCGACACCGCGCCGCACGTCGCGACGTTCGACGTGGACGGTCTCCGGGTGACGACCGCGCGGCCGGCGCTCCCCGGTCTCGAGTTCGCAGCGCCCCGTCGATGGGGTCGCGATCAGCCGCGCTGGTGAGCGCGACGGAACATCGGCAGCGAGAGACACAGCACCAGCGTGGCGGCGCCCCACAGCGCGCACGCAGACGGCAGCATCCGATACGCGAGGTGCTGCACGGTGAAGTCCTCGGTGAAGGGGCCGTGGAGGGCGTAGCCGAGGATCAGTGCGACGACCAGGACGACCGGGAGCGATACCCACCACGCAAGGCGCACCCCCGCGGGCAGGGACTGCACGACGTCGTCCCGCGCCTCGGCACGGTCGAGCCGCAGGAGCGCCCAGATGCCGACCGCGACCAGGCCGAGGATGCTCGACCCGTGCTGCAGCCACTTGTATCCCGTCAACGGCCCCCACATCTCGTCGAGCACCGGGAGCACCTCGACACCCCACCGACCCTCGTGCGTGAAGAGGTCCCAGACGATGTGCGACAGCACGCCGAGCAGGAGCGAGACGGCGAGGAGCGCCGGGTACACCGAACGCCGCGGAGACCCGAGCAGAGCGCCTCGAACCGCGCTGACACCGGTCGTCGACCAGTCGTCCGGCAGGCGCCGCGCGATCGAGAGCGGGGCGAGTTCGCCGACCGCCGGACGCAGGACCACACGCCAGACGAGGAAGAGCACGAGCGCGACGACCGCGGTCCACACGACGTTCCCGAAGGCGTGCGTGAATCCGTAGTCCAGGCCGATGCCGCGCAGGAACAGGGGCAGATCGGGCGTCATGGCGCCGATCGCGATCGCGGAGGGCACGAACGGCGTCCTGACGAACGGCAGCGCCACCAGCGCGTGGCTCGGGGTGAACGGCATGGCTGTCTCCTGTCGAGCGACGAACGCGTGAAGCCTAACGGCGAGGACCTGGGAACACCCGGATCGCCGCCGTCAGGATCGACTCAGGAGACGAAGACGCCGGCGAGCGTCTTCTTGCCGCGACGCAGAACCGAGACGCCACCGGGAAGCGAGCCCCGCACGGTCGCGCTCTCGTCTTCGACGCGGACGCCGTCGAGCGACACGCCGCCCTGGGCGATCGCACGCCGTGCTTCGGAGAGGCTCGACACGAGGCCGGTGGCGACGAGTGCTTCCACGACGAGAGACTCGGAGACGACCGAGGCGTGGGGCAGCTCTTCGAGCGCGGTCCGCAGCGTCTCGGCATCCAACGTCGTCAGGTCGCCCTGGCCGAACAGCGCTTCGGATGCCGCGATGACGGCCGCGGCCGCATCGATGCCGTGCACGGTGGCGACCACCTCGAGCGCGAGACGCTTCTGCGCCGCGCGGCGGAAGGGCTCGGACTCGACGAGCGCCGCGTACTCCTCGATCTCGGCGCGGCTCAGGAACGTGAAGACCTTGAGCCGGTCGATCACGTCGGCATCCGCCGTGCTCAGCCAGAACTGGTACATGCGGTACGGGCTGCACATCTCGGCGTCGAGCCAGATGGCGTTCCCTTCGCTCTTGCCGAACTTCGTGCCGTCGCTGTTGGTGATCAACGGCGTCCCGATGGCATGCACGGAGACGCCCTCGACGCGGTGGATGAGGTCGGTGCCGCTCGTGAGGTTGCCCCACTGGTCGGATCCGCCGGTCTGCAGCACGCAGTCGTACTGCCGGTAGAGCTCCAGGAAGTCCATGCCCTGCAGGATCTGGTAGCTGAACTCGGTGTAGCTGATGCCTGCGTCCGAGTTCAGGCGCGCGGCGACGGCATCCTTCTTGAGCATCGTGCCGACACGGTAGTGCTTGCCGATCTCGCGGAGGAAGTCGATCGCCGACAGCGGCGCCGTCCAGTCGAGGTTGTTGACGATGCGCGCGGCGTTGTCGCCCTCGAAGCTCAGGTAGCGCTCGACCTGTGCGCGCAGACGGTCGACCCACTCGCCGACCGTCTCGCGCGTGTTCAGCGTGCGCTCGGCGGTGGGCCGCGGGTCGCCGATCAGGCCGGTCGAGCCGCCGACGAGGCCGAGGGGCTTGTGCCCGGCGAGCTGGATGCGGCGCAGGGTGAGCAGCTGCACGAGGTTGCCGAGGTGCAGGCTGGGCGCCGTCGGGTCGAATCCGCAGTAATACGTGATCGGATCCCCGGCGAGAAGGGCGCGCAGCGCCTCCTGATCGGTGGACACGTGGACGAGGCCGCGCCACACCAGTTCGTCCCACACGTTCTCGAACGTGGGATCGATCGCCGGCGTGGCGGTCGTCAGAGCGGAATCAGACACGCGCTCCAGGCTATCAGCGCGCCACGACGTCGAATCGCGCCGCGTGGTCAGCTGTGCGCGGCCCACCACACGAGGAACGCGGCGCCGAGAGCGATCACCCAGCTGACGAGGCTGCCCACGAGGAAGTACTCCGCTCTGGCCCCGGTCTCGCCGTCACGGGAGATCTCGGGGAATCGGACGATTCCCTTCGCAGCGAGCATGGCGGCGAGGATCGGGTACGCCGCCGCGAGGGTGAGTATCAGCACGAGAATGCGCTCGAGCGGGCCGATCAGGCGCCCGCCCTTGAACCCGCTGAGCGGATCGACCGGCCCGGTGGCCCCGGTGAGGTCGATGGGGTCGGTGGCGGCATCCGTCGTCACAGCGAGAGGCGGCGCGGTCGCCGTGACTGCCGACTCGGACTCGCCCGCAGCGCTCGGCCGGGCGATGTCGACCGGACGCCAGGTGTGCTCGCCGTCGAGGGCCGCGCGCACGACGAGGTTCGCGGATTCGAGCAGGAACACGCCGGCCCCGAAGCTGAGCACCGCGAGATCGAAGGGTATCTCGCCGAACGGCGACCTCAGCTCCCAGATCCCGCCGATCAGTCCGCTCTCCTGACGGGGACCGAGCCAGACCACGGTGCCAATGACGAGGATGCCGAGGAGCGCCGCCGGCCAGAAGCCCAGCGGCGCACGACGCTCGGAGGGCATGCACCACACCCACAGCGCGCCCACCGCCAGCGCGGCGATCATCGGGAGCAGCGCATCGCTCACGCTGCCGAGGAGCAGCAGGATGATGGCGACCGTCAGGTAGCCGATCCATCGACGTGGCGCGAACTGCCGCACGAGGTCGGCCGCTCCGACGGCGAGCAGGGCGAAACCGGCGACGATCATGCGGTGCCTCCCAGGAGAGCGGTGACCCCGTCGAGGATCGCGGTGCTGCCGGCGTTGCGCAGGGACTTGGACACGCTCGGCTGCGTGATCCCCTCGTCGTCGGCGAGGTCGAGCTGGGAACGACCGATCAGACGCCCGTAGGTCAGGCGCCGTTCGCGTTCGGACATCGCGCCGACGAGCTCGTCGCGCACGAGCAGATACGCGTTCGAGGTGGCGATCGTGCTCTCCATCACCTCATCCTGCCCCGGGGCACCGACAATCCACGTCCTCGAGCGGGGGACGGCGCGCCCCTCCTTCGCGTGCACGGTCTCGATCGCCTCTCGCGCGGCGTACCAGCCGGGACCGTCGGCGAGTTCGCCGTGCACCGATTCCACAGTGCTGACCGCTCCGATGCCGATGCCGAACCGGAACCCGATCCCGTCGGGCAGGCGCAGCTGGATCATGAGCAGCGATACCAGGGCGTCTTCCAGCCGACGGTAGACGCCCTGCTGCTCGTCGCCTACCGTGGGCGTGAGCGGCTGACTCGCGAGCGGCATGTCCTGCTCGACGAGGGCGATCGTCTCATCCAGCACGCGCTGCGCGGCGGAGCGATCGTCGAGCTTGCGAGAGCCCACGATGTCGGCGACCACGGCGATGACCATGGGATAACCATATCACGCATACTCTAGATTTATGCCTTATCTGGCTATAAGCTGTCGATATGCCTGATGCAGCCGTCATCCCCTGGACCCAGGGCACCTGGACCACCGCTCCCGCCGCGATCGATTCCGCCGACGATCGTCTCGCCGTCACTGCCGACGAGGGCAGCGACGCCTGGCGGCATACGGCCTACGGCTTCGTGCACGACACCGAGCACGCACTGCTCGCACCGCTCGGCGTGGGCGATGCCGTCGAGGTGTCCTTCCGCGCACCCTGGACAGGCCAGTTCGACCAGGCCGGCGTCTTCGTCCGGGCCGACGACGAGCACTGGGTCAAAGCCGGCGTCGAATACGCCGACGGACACCTCGGCCTGGGCGCTGTCGTGACCGCCGTCCGCTCCGACTGGTCGGTGGGCCACGTCGACGACTGGCTCGACAGCGAGATCACCGTGCGCGTGAGCCGATGGGCGGATGCCGTGATCGTCCGGGCCCGGGCGGACGATCGACCGTGGCGGCTCGTGCGGGTCGCACCGTTCGACGGCGAGGCGACGGCCTCCGCCGGGCCTTTCCTCGCCGCGCCGACGCGCGCCGGACTCACCGTCACGTTCACCCGCTGGGTGCGGACGGCCGCCGACGACACGCTGCACTGACGGGTCGAACCCGCGGCCCGGATCCGCGTCAGAGCCCGAGTGCGTGCGCTGCGGCCTGAGCCCTCGCGACAAGCTCCGCGCGCTGCTCGGCGACGCGCACAGGGGCCGTGCCGCCCGCGCCCGTGCGCGAGGCCACCGAACCCTCGATCGTGAGCACCTCGCGGACCTCGGGCGTGAGGTGCGCAGACACCGACGCCAGCAGCTCGTCGGATGCGTCCTCCAGGCCGATCCCCTGCTCCTCGCAGGCGCGGACCAGCGCACCCGAGATCTCGTGAGCGTCGCGGAACGGCACCCGTCGCTTCACCAGCCACTCCGCGACATCCGTCGCGAGTGAGAAGCCCTCCGGCGCCAGCGCGGCCATGCGCTCGGTGTCGAAGCGCAGCGTCGCGATCATGCCCGCGAACGCCGGCAGCACGACCTCGAGCGTCTGCACCGAGTCGAAGACGGGCTCCTTGTCCTCCTGCAGGTCGCGGTTGTACGCGAGAGGCAGCCCCTTGAGCGTCGCCAGCAGGCCGGACAGGTTGCCGATCAGACGGCCGGACTTGCCGCGCGCGAGCTCGGCGATGTCGGGGTTCTTCTTCTGCGGCATGATGCTCGACCCGGTCGACCAGCTGTCGTGCAGGGTCACGAAGCCGAACTCACGGGTGTTCCAGAGGATGATCTCCTCGCTGAGGCGCGACAGATCGACGCCCGTCATCGCCGCGATGAACGCGAACTCCGCGACCACATCGCGCGCGGCGGTGCCGTCGAGCGAATTCTCGGCCGGCCGATCGAGGCCCAGCTCGGTGGCGACGAGCGCGGGGTCGAGGCCGAGTGTGGACCCGGCCAGCGCTCCCCCGCCGTAGGGCGAGACGCCCGCACGCCGACGCCAGTCGACCAGGCGCTCGAGCTCACGCACCAGCGGCCACCCGTGGGCCTGCAGGTGATGGGCGAGGAGAACGGGCTGCGCGTGCTGCAGGTGAGTGCGCCCGGGAAGGATCGCGTCGGGGTGGGCTTCCGCCTGCGACACGAGCGCGTCGATCACCCGGAGCAGGTCGCGGGCGATGACGCGCGCGTGGTCGATCAGGTACATCCGCACGAGCGTCGCGATCTGATCGTTCCTGCTGCGGCCGGCGCGCAGGCGCCCGCCGAGCTCGGGGCCGAGCTCCGCGATCAGCGCCTGCTCCAGCGCGCCGTGCACGTCCTCGTCGGAGGGGACGGGGCGGATGCTGCCGTCGGCGACCTTGCGCGCGACGGCATCCAGCCCCTCGTGCATCCTCGCGGCCTCATCGGCCTCCAGGTACCCGGCCGCTTCGAGCGCCGTCGCGTGCGCGTGCGAACCCGCGATGTCGTAGGGCGCGAGGATCCAGTCGAAGTGCGTGGAGCGACTGAGCTCGGCGAGCTCGGGCGACGGCCCGCTCGCGAAGCGGGCGCCCCACAGCGCGCCCTCGTTGGTCCCGTCGTTCTTGGAGGAGGTCATCACGCGTCCTTCTTGCCGAGCAGCCACACCAGCAGCGCCTTCTGGGCGTGCAGGCGGTTCTCCGCCTCGTCCCACACCACGCTCTGCGGACCGTCGATCACCTCGGAGTCGACCTCGTACCCGCGGTCGGCGGGGAGGCAGTGGATGAAGATCGCCTCGGAGTCGGCGAGCGTCATGGTCTCGGGGGTCACCTTGTAGCCGCCCAGGTCACGGATGCGGGCGAGCTTCTCCTCCTCCTTGCCCATCGAGACCCAGGTGTCGGTGACGACGACGTCGGCTCCGGCCGCGGCCTCGACCGGGTCGGTGAGGAGCGTGATCGAGCCGCCGGTCTCCGCCGCACGCCGATCGGCAGCCTCGACGACATCGGCGCGCGGGGCGTAGTCGGCCGGCGAGGCGATGCGCACGTGCATCCCTGCGGTCACGCCGGCGAGCGCGTACGAGTGCGCCATGTTGCTCTGGCCGTCGCCGAAGAACGTCAGGGTGAGGCCCTTCAGGTCGCCCTTGTGCTCGCGGATCGTGAGCAGGTCGGCGAGCAGCTGGCACGGGTGGAAGTCGTCGGAGAGCGCGTTGACCACCGGCACGCGGGTTCCCGCCGCCATCTCCTCGAGCCCCGCCTGCGCGTAGGTGCGCCACACGATCGCGGCGACCTGCCGCTCGAGCACGCGCGCCGTGTCGGAGGGGGTCTCCTTGCCGCCGAGCTGGCTGTTCGCGGTCGAGATGATCAGCGGCGATCCGCCGAGGTCGGCGATGCCCACCGCGAACGACACCCGGGTGCGCGTCGAGGACTTGTCGAAGATCACCGCGACGGTCTGCGGACCCGCGAGAGCCTTGTTCGCCCAGCGGTCCTTCTTCAGCTCGATCGCGAGGTCGAGGATCTCGGCCTGCTCTGCGGGGGTCAGGTCGTCGTCACGAAGGAGGTGGCGGGTCATGCGTTGGCCTTTCCGGAGTCGGTGAGGGATGCCGAGACGTCGGCGAGCGCGGCGGCGAACAGGTCGCGGAACTCGGCGAGCTCGGCATCCCCGATCGTGAGCGCCGGAGCGATGCGCACCGTCTCGGGGTTGGCTGCGTTGACGATGAGTCCGTGCGCCTGAGCGGCGGCCACGACATCGCCGGCGACAGGAGCGCTCAGCTCGACGCCGATCAGCAGACCGCGGCCGCGCACCCCCGCGACGAGCGGCGAGTCGAGGCCGATGATGATGTCGCGCAGCTCCTCCCCCCGACGGGCGGCGTTGTCGACGAGACCGGCGCGCTCGATCTCTGCGAGCACCGCATCGGCCACGGCGGTGGCGAGAGGGTTGCCGCCGAACGTCGATCCGTGCGAACCGGGCGTGAACAGCGAGCTGGCCGCACCGTAGGTGACGAGCGCGCCGATGGGGAACCCACCGCCGATGCCCTTGGCCAGCGTGATGGCGTCGGGGATGATGCCCTCGTGGCTGAAGCCGAACCAGGCGCCGGTGCGACCCGCGCCGGTCTGGATCTCGTCGACGATGAGCAGCGCGCCGTGCGCCAGCGTCAGCGACCGGGCGGCCTGCAGGTACCCGTCGGGCAGTTCGACGACGCCCGCCTCACCCTGGATCGGCTCGACGATGACCGCGGCGACCCGGTCGTCGATGGCGGCTTCGAGAGCCTCGACGGTGGCCGGGATGTGCTCGACGCCCCCGGGCATGGGTTCGAACGGCGCCCGCATCGACGGCTTCGCGGTGAGGGCGAGCGACCCCATGGTGCGGCCGTGGAAGCCGTTCTCGAGTGCGATGATGCGTGGCCTGTCGGCGCCGCCGTGGAGCCGGGCGAGCTTGAAGGCGGCCTCGTTCGCCTCGGCACCCGAGTTCGAGAAGAACACCCGGCCGTCGATGCCTGCGCCGGCGAGGCGCTTGAGGCGGGCGGCGAGAGCGAGCTGCGGCGGGGTGGCGAAGTAGTTCGACACGTGGGCGAGGGTCGCCGCCTGCGTCGCGACCGCATCGACGAACACCGGGTGCGCGTGACCGAGCGAGGTCACGGCGATGCCCGCGAGGAAGTCGAGGTGACGGGTGCCCTCCGAGTCCCAGAGGTATGAACCCTCGCCTCGGGTGAGGAGAGCGAGTCGACGTCCCGCGTTGAGGACCAGGTCGTTCTCCGCGTCGTCCTGCCAGGTGCTCATGCCGTCGTCCCTGCGCTTCCCTTGACCACTTCTGTTCCGATTCCCTTACTCGTGAAGAGTTCGACGAGCACCGAGTGCGGCACCCGTCCGTCGATGATCGCCGCGGCGTCGACGCCGCCCTCGACCGCGTCCAGGCACGCGCGCATCTTCGGGATCATCCCCGACTCCAGGGACGGCAGCATCTCGACGAGCGCCTCCGAGGTCAGATGCGACACGAGCGAGTCGCGGTTGGGCCAGTCGGCGTAGAGGCCGGGGACGTCGGTGAGGATGACGAGCTTGCGCGCCTTCAGCGCCACGGCGAGCGCGGCCGCCGCGGCGTCGGCGTTCACGTTGAGCGACTGCCCCGGGTGGTCGAGGTCCGGCGCGATGCTCGACACCACGGGGACCCGTCCGGCCGACAGGTGGTCGAGCACCGGGGTGGGGTCGACCTGCACGACGTCGCCGACTCGACCGAGGTCGATCTCCTCGCCATCGACGACGACCCCGCGGCGGCGGCCTCCGAAAAGACCGGCGTCCTCTCCGCTGAGGCCTGTCGCGATCGGGCCGTGCGAGTTGATCTTCGACACGAGCTGCGGGTTCACCTGACCGGTGAGCACCATGCGCACGACGCTGATGGCCTCGGTGTTCGTGACGCGGTAGCCGCCCTTGAACTCGCTGGGGATCTCGAGACGCTCGAGCATGTTCGAGATCTGCGGTCCGCCGCCGTGCACGACGACCGGCAGCACGCCCACGTAGCGCAGATATGCGATGTCCTGCGCGAACGCCTCCTGCAGCTCATCCGAGACCATCGCGTTGCCGCCGTACTTGACGACGACGATCTGGTCGCGGAACTTCTTCAGCCACGGCAGCGATTCGATGAGCGTCGACGCCTTCACTGCGGCGACGTCCGGCGTGGTGTCCTGGATATCGGTCATGAGGCGTAGGCGCTGTTCTCGTGCACGTAGTCGTGGGTGAGGTCGTTGGTGAGGATCGTCGCCGTCTCATCGCCGACCTTGAGGTCGATGACGAGGTGCGTGGCGCGTGGCGTCAGGTCGACCTCCTCGCGCGGTCGATCGGGGCCGCCCTCGCTGCACACGCGGACGCCGTTCATCCACACGTCCACGTCGTAGGGATCGAACTGCGCGTTCGTCGTGCCGATCGCGGCGAGAACGCGGCCCCAGTTGGGGTCGTTACCGAAGATCGCCGCCTTGAAGAGGTTGTTGCGGGCGACGGAGCGGCCGACCTCGACGGCATCCGTCTCGGTCGCGGCGTGGCGCACCTCGATCGTGATGTCGTGGCTCGCTCCCTCGGCGTCGCCCTGCAGCTTCACGGCGAGCTCCTGGCAGAGCTCCCGGAGCGCGGCGCCGAAGTCGTCGAGCGCAGGCGCGATACCCGAGGCCCCGTTGGCGAGGAGCGTCACCTGGTCGTTCGTCGACATGCACCCGTCGGAGTCGAGGCGGTCGAACGTGCGGCCCGTCGCGGCCCGCAGTGCGGCGTCGGCTTCCAGGGGCTCGAGCACGGCATCCGTGGTGATGACGACGAGCATGGTCGCGAGACCGGGCGCGAGCATCCCGGCGCCCTTCGCCATTCCGCCGATGGTCCACCCGTCTCGGCTGACGACGGCGGTCTTCGACACGCTGTCGGTGGTCATGATGGCCTCGGCCGCCACGGGTCCGCCGTCGGCCGAGAGCTCGGCGATGGCCTGCTCCGTACCGGCGAGCACCTTGCCCCGGAACACCTCGTCGCCCACGCCGATCAGACCCGTCGAGCAGACGAGCACGTCGCCAGCGCTGACGCCCAGGAGCTCGGCGGCCTTCTCGGCGGTCTGGTGCGTGGTCTGGAAGCCGAAGCTTCCGGTGAAGCAGTTCGCCCCGCCGGAGTTCAGCACGACCGCCTCGACCACGCGGTCGGCCACAGCCTGCTGCGACCAGAGGATCGGGTTGGCCTTCGCCCGGTTGCTCGTGAACACGGCGGCACCCACCTTGCGGGGCCCGCGATTGACGACGACGGCGACGTCGGGCTTGCCGGTCGACTTGAGTCCGGCGGCGACTCCGGCCGCCTCGAATCCTGCGGGGGCGGTGACGCTCACGGCGCGACTCCGTTCACTGAGAGGGCGCGGGACTCGGGAAGCCCCAGCGCGATGTTCATGGACTGCACGGCGGCGCCGGCGGTGCCCTTGACGAGATTGTCGACGGCCGTCACGACGGTCACACGGTTCGCGGCCCGATCGATCGCGAGTCCCATGAGCGCGGTGTTCGCGCCGAGGACGTCGGCGGTGCGGGGGAACTCCCCGGCGGGCAGCAGCTGCACGAACGTCTCGTCGCCGTACGCGGACTCCCACGCGGCGCGGACCTCGTCGTCGGTGGCGCCGGCGACGATCGGCGCCGTGGATGTCGCGAGGATCCCCCGCGACATCGGCACGAGCACCGGCGTGAAGGATATCCGGATGCCGTCGTCGGCGGCCTCCGGCGAAAGACCGGATGCCGCGGCGAGGGCCTGCCGGATCTCCGGGATGTGCCGGTGGGTGCCGCCGACGGCGTACGGATTGGCGGTGCCGAGGATCTCGCTCGCCAGCAGGTTGGTCTTGAGGCTCTTGCCGGCGCCCGACGGGCCGACGGCGAGCACGGAGACGATGTCGCGAGGGTCGATGACGCCGGCGGCCACTCCCGGCGCGAGGCTGAGACTCACGGTCGAGGCGTTGCAGCCCGGTGCCGCGATCCTCGTCGCGCCCCGCAGCTGCTCGCGCTGCTTGCCGCCCCCGGCGAGGAGCTCGGGCACCCCGTAGGTCCAGGCGTCGTGGAAGGCTCCGCCGTAGAAGGCGTCCCATGCGTCCTGCGAGGTGAGCCGGTGGTCGGCACCGGCGTCGATCACGAGCGGGGTGTCGCCCAGCGCATCCGTGTACTGACCGGACTGGCCGTGCGGCAGCGCGAGGAACACGATGTCGTGACCCGCGAGGATCTCGGGGGTCGTGTCCTGCAGGGTGAGGTGTGCGAGTGAACGCAGGTGCGGCTGGTGCTGGACGAGCGGCTGTCCGGCGTTCGAGTGCGCCGTGACGGTGCGGATCTCGACGTCGGGGTGCCCGGCGAGGAGGCGTAGGATCTCGCCGCCCGCATAGCCGGATGCGCCGGAGACGGCGACGGAATACGTCATGCTTCTACCTTAACGGTCGGACCCTTCGCGGAACTCAGGGTGCAGTGTCGGGGGCCGGGGCGGCGACACCGGCACTCGACCGCCGGGCAGGCAGGAGCGCGGAGTCGCCTAGAGTCGGCGGCCGCCGCGGCGTCGGCGCACAGCGATGACGCTCGGAGCGAGCGTCAGGGTGGCGGAGGCCGAAGGCATGCCGCGACGATAGCGCGCTCCTCGCGGGACGCGCAAATCCGCCGCGTCACAGAACGGGCACCGCGGCGGGTCAGGCCAGCAGCCGGAGGAGGGCGAGTTCGGCGTTGCGGGTGAGCCCGGCGCGCCGGTGGCGATCGACGCCCCGCTCTTCCTCGTCGGCGAAGACCGCCGCGACCGTGTCCTCGAGCGGTCGGAGATCGCCGCCCGCCTCGCGATAACGATGGTTCGACCGACGCATGAAGCCCGGCATGTCGGAGGGCAGCCAGAGCGGAAGCGACCGCTCGCCCATCCAGTAGCTCACGTTCTGCGCGACGAGCCAGTCGTCCGTCGCCTCCACGATGTCGCCGTCGTGCTGCGCGGCCGTGCGGAACAGCGCGAGCACCTCCGAGAGCGGATGCCGGTCGCCGATCGCATTCACGACGCCGGTGGCCGTCGTCGTCACGATGAACTTCGCGAGGTCGTCGACATCGATGACCTGCGCATCCCTGCCGTCGACGGTCGGCACGAGCACAGGCTCGGTGCGCGCCCGGAGGAACGCCGCCGCCCAATAGCCGAACCGGTCGCTCGGATCGCCGTCGCCGACGATGAGCCCCGGCCGGACGATCAGCGTCCGGTCGTCTCCCAGCTCGCGAACGGCGTTCTCGGCGGCGACCTTCTGGGCGCCGTACTCGTCGTCGCCGGGCGCGGCCGGAGCGACGAGCGGCGCGGCCTCGTCCGCATCGATCGTCACATCGTCGGAGTAGACCGACATCGACGAGACGTACGTCCAGCGTCGCGCCCGCTCCCCGAGCGCGTCGACGGCCCTTCGCACGTGATCGGCTCGCGACGAGATGTCGACCACGTGATCCCAGTCGGTGCGCGAGACGAGGTCGTAGGCGCCCGGGTCGTCGCGGTCGCCGATCGCGAGCGTCGCTCCGTCGGGCGCCGGGCGCTCGCCTCGCACGAGACAGGTCACCGCCGCGCCAGACAGCAGCCAGCGTTGCGCGATGCGCCCCGACAACCATCCGGTCCCGCCGAGGATCAGCACATCTGTCATGCACTCATGTCATCAGCATCCTCGCCGCGGCGGAAGAGGCATCCGCTGTCAGCGGACGCTCGTCAGGGCGCGCGCAGGTCCTCGAGCCCGTCGAGAACCGGCACGGTCCATGCGGAGTCGGGGCGCCAGGCGATCCACTCCGGGTCGAACGGCCAATCCCCGGCGGTGGACGAGGCGATGGCCGCCGCCGCGTGCGCCTCGATCTCGGCGGCCTGATCGCTGTCAAGGCGGCCCTGTTCAACGGCGGCGACGAGCTCGTCCTCGTCCTTCATGACGATCTGTCCGTCCGGCGCGATCTCGACGTCGAGCACATGGTCCGAGGTGAACGTCTCGCGGTCGGTGCGCAGGTGCGCGTTCTCGAGGTTCACGTACCACCCGGCGAAGACCCAGTCGTCGCCGCGGACATCGCTCCAGAACAACCACACCGACCAGGGCTTACCGGCCGGGGCGATCCGCAGGATGCCGTTGCCCACCCACTGCTCGACGATTCGCCTGCGCGGTTCGATCCAGCGCCGCTCGAGCGGAATCGACCGCAGTGACCCGCCGTCTGCCGCGCCCTGCCCCTCCTGCTCCGTCCCCGGCGCGAGCCAGGCGACGAGCCCGCGCTCGTCGTCCCGCACGACCCGCATCGGCGTGATCGTCGATGGCTCGCCGCGCAGCCATCCGGGCTTGCGGTAGTGCCAGTCGATCTGATCTCCGGGCGCCAGGAACGGCGCCTCACCGAGCGCACGCGTCCCGCGCGGTACCGACGGCGGCGTGGGGTGCGGGTTCACGGTCGTCATCTCGCCACGGTACCGCGTGGCGCCGTCACTCTTGCTCGGCCGTCGGAAGCGCGTCGAGGTCGAAAGCGAGGATGATCGCCCGAGCGAGCTGCGCCTCCTGCCTTTCCGAGAGGAATCCGATCGTGCGTCCCAGCACGCCGACGGGCACGGTGACGGTGTTGTCGATCGAGATGACACTGGACCTGTCGAGTCCATCGAGAGGGCCGACGGGAACCTCGCTGCTCAGGCCCTTCACCGTGGAGGCGATGGGCGCGACCGTCACCTTCGTCATACTGGCCCGGGCCGCGTCGCGCGTGAGCACGACGACCGGCCGCGTCTTGTCCAAACGCGCGAGGCAGATCTCCCGCACGTCAGCGCTCGATCTCGAACCTGCCGACCGTCCAGTCCACCAGGCCGTCGAGATCGTCCGCCGCTCCCCGTCGGGTCAGGATCTCTGCGTCATTCTCCGCGGCTCTACGCCGCAGCTCCCGCTGGATCGCGACGGTCACAAGGGCGGTGCGGCTCGCCGCTGCTCCCGCGGCGACGAGCGCATCCAGCTCCGACACGGTCGTGTCGGGGAGGCGGACGGCGATCTGAGTGCTCATGACTCGAGGATACGCCTGCTGCATCCCATATCGGTATGCAGCAGGCGTCCGCCGGTTCAGTCGCGGATCGCCGCCCCGAAGCGCTTGGTGGCCACGGCCACGCCCGCGAGCTTCGCCTCGGTGGCCTCCGCAGCCGTGAGCGTGCGGTCGTCGGCGCGGAAGCGCAGCGCGAACGTGAGGCTCTTCGTTCCCGCGGCGAGTCCGTCGCCGCGGTAGTCGTCGACGAGGCGCACGGACTCGAGCAGCTCGCCCGCGCCTTCGACGAGGGCCGCGCGGACATCACCCGCGGGCACCTCGGCGGGCACGACGAGCGAGACGTCCTGCGTCGCCGCGGGGAACGTCGACAGCGACGGCGCCACCGACTTCCCGCCGGCGAGGGACAGGATGCCGTCGAGGTCGAGTTCGACCACGGTCGCGCGACCCGGCAGATCCGCAGCGGAGGCGACGTCGGGGTGGAGCTCGCCCACGTACCCGACCTCGGTGCCGCCGACGGTGAGCACGCCTGCGCGACCCGGGTGCAGTGCCGCACGCTGCGACTGCGCCACGTCGATCGTCACACCCGCCGCTTCGCCGATGACGCGCACGGCATCCAGCGCTTCCGACAGGCCGGAGGGCTCTGCTGCACGGCCGGGCTGGCGCGCCGCGGTGTTGCCGGTGAGCAGCACGGCGACATGGCGGTGCTGCGGCGGGATCGACGCGTTCAGCTGCGCGAGGGTCTCGTCCGAGGGACGCTCACCCAGCGGCGGCACCTCGTCGGTACCGTACGTGACGCCGGGCTCCGGAAGGAAGACGACACCGGTCTCGAACAGCGCGAGATCGGTCAGGCCGCGCGAGATGTTGCGGTGCGCGGTCTGCAGCAGCCCGGGGACGAGCGAGCGACGCAGGTACGGCGCCGACCCGTCGAGCGGATTCGCCAGCCGGATGCTGGGCAGGGGCTCCCCCGATGCCGACCCGTGCAGATCGTTCTGCGCTTCCGTCGTGAACGGGAACGACGGCGTCTCGACCAGACCGGCTGCGGCGAGAGCGTTCGCGACGCGACGGCGCCCCTGCTGGTGAGCGGTCAGACCCCGACCCGAGGGCGGGGTGGGCAGCACCGACGGGATGCGGCCGAGCCCGTGGATGCGCGCGACCTCCTCGGCCAGCGACCACTTGTCGGTGATGTCAGGACGCCAGGTCGGCGGGATGACGGTCCAGCCGGCTCCCTCGGCGTTCGAACCCGCCAAGGGAGCGACGTCGGCGCCGATCATCGTCAGAGCATTGGTGATCTCGGCATCCGTGTAGTCCACGCCGATGAGCCCCTGCACGAAACCGGCGGGCAGCTCGATCTCGGCGACGAAGATCTCGGCGAAGAGCGCGCCGCCCTCCTCCGTCAGCGTTCCTCCGGCCAGCTCGACCATGAGGTCGGCGGCGCGGCGGGCCGCGACGAACGGCACGAGCGGGTCGACGCCGCGCTCGAAGCGCTTGGACGCCTCGCTCGGCAGCTTGTGCCGGCGGGCCGTCCGCGCGATCGTGATCGGGTCGAAGGTGGCCGCCTCGATGAGCACGTTGCGCGTCGTGTCGCTCATCTCGGTGGTGCCGCCGCCCATCACGCCGGCGAGGCCGATGGGACCGGACTCGTCCGTGATCAGCAGGTCCTCGACGTGGAGCTTCCGCTCCTGTCCGTCGAGGGTGGTCATCTTCTCGCCGGGCGTGGCTCGGCGAACAGTGATGCCGCCCTGAAGCGTGTCGAGGTCGTAGCCGTGCAGGGGCTGGCCGAGCTCGAGCATCACGTAGTTGGTGATGTCGATCAGCACGCCCAGCGACCGCATGCCGGCGAGCGACAGGCGAGCGATCATCCACGGGGGCGTGGGACGCGAAGGGTCGACGTCGCGCACGACCCGCGTGACGAACTCGCTCGCCCCGACCCGGCCCCGGATGGGCGCAGCGTCGTCGACGATGGCGGTGTGGCCGGTTCCCGGCTGTAGCTCGGTGAAGTCCCGCTCGGCGGGGTCGCGGAACTCCGCGCCCGTCGCGTGCGAGTACTCGCGGGCGATGCCGCGCACCGAGAACGCGTAGCCGCGATCGGGTGTGACGTTCACGTCGACCGCGACGTCGTCGAGTCCGAGCAGCGCGATCGCATCGGCGCCGACGGGGGCATCGATGCCGAGATCCGACAGCACGAGGATGCCGTTGTGCTCGTCGCCCAGGCCGAGTTCGCGCGCCGAGGCGATCATGCCGTCGGACACATGCCCGTAGGTCTTGCGCGCCGCGATGGGGAACGGCCCGGGCAGCACGGCTCCGGGAAGCGTCACCACGACCTTGTCGCCGACGACGAAGTTGTGCGCGCCGCAGACGATGCCGCGGACGCCGCCGTTCTCCTCGCCGACGTCGACCTGGCACCAGTTGATCGTCTTGCCGTTCGACTGGGGTTCCGGCTCGAGCGACAGCACCTGGCCGACGACGATCGGACCCTGCAGGTCGAAACGGTGGACGTCCTCCTCCTCGAACCCGACGGAGACCATCGCCGCGAGGACGTCCTCAGGCGTCGCATCGGCTGCGACATCGACGTATTCACGCAGCCACGAGAGCGGGACGCGCATCACACCACCATCCCGTACTGCTCGCTGAAACGGACATCGCCCTCGGCCATGTCGCGCATGTCCTGCACGTCGCTGCGGAACATGAGTGCCCGCTCGACGCCCATCCCGAACGCGAAGCCGCTGTACACGTCGGGGTCGATCCCCGCCGCGCGCAGCACGTTCGGATTCACCATCCCGCATCCGCCCCACTCGATCCAGCGCGCGCCGCCCTTGAAGGTCGGGTGCCACAGGTCGAGCTCGGCAGAGGGCTCGGTGAACGGGAAGAAGTTCGTGCGGAAGCGGGTCTTCGCCTCCGGGCCGAAGAGCTGGCGCGCGACGTGGTCGAGCGTGCCCTTCAGGTGGGCCATCGAGATGCCCTTGTCGATCACGAGGCCCTCGAACTGCGTGAACACCGGCAGGTGAGTCGCGTCGAACTCGTCGGTGCGGTAGACGCGGCCGGGGCAGAGCACGTAGATCGGCACATCGCGGTCGAGCATCGAGCGAACCTGCACCGGACTCGTGTGGGTGCGCATGACGAGGTGACGCGAAGTGGGGTCGACGTAGAACGTGTCCTGCTCCTGGCGTGCGGGGTGATCGACGTCGAAGTTCAGCGCGTCGAAGTTGAACCACTCGTGCTCGAGTTCCGGGCCCTCGGCGATCTCCCACCCCATGCCTACGAAGATGTCGGAGATCTGCTCGCTGAGCAGGGTGAGCGGATGCCGGGCGCCGACGCGCGACCGCGAAGAGACCGCGGTGATGTCGACGCGCTCGGACTCGAGCCGGGCCGCGACCTCGGCGGCGGCGAGCTCGGACTCCTTGGCCGCGAGAGCCTGCGTGACCCGTCCTCGTCCCTGGCCGACGAGCTTGCCGAACGCGGCCTTGTTCTCCGGTGCGACCTGGCGCATCGAGGCGTTCAGGACGGCCAGCGGCGATCCCTCCGCGACGTGCGCCGCGCGAGCGGCTTTCAGCTCGGCGGTGTCGGCTGCCGCGGCGATGGCGTCGAGCGCCGCCGCGACGGCGGCTTCGACCGCTTCCGGGGTGATTTCGAGAGACTCAGACACGAGAGTCGAGTCTACCGGCGGGCGGCGATGCGCTCAGACGCCGCCTGCGCCGGTACTCGTGCCGTCGAACTTGCCTGCCCCGCGTTGCATCGCGATCAGCTCGGTGTTCGTGCCGCCCTCGTGCTGACGAGGGTCCGGTCCTTCGTTCGGGCCGCCGGGCGCTCCTACGCCTCCGCGCAGCTTGGGCGACCGCCGGGTGCGGATCTCCAGCCAGCGAGCGATGCCCGACAGGATGAGGCACATGACGATGTAGATGCCGCCGATCACGAACGCGGACTGCAGCACGGGGCGTCCCTGCTGTGACGTCAGCTGCTTCGCGAAGTACAGCAGCTCGGGGTACGTGATGATGAACCCGAGCGCGGTGTCCTTGAGAGTCACGACGAGCTGGGCGACGATCACCGGCAGCATGGCACGGATTGCCTGCGGCAGGAGGATGAGGCGCATGACGCCGCTCTTGCGAAGACCGATCGCGTAGCCGGCCTCCTTCTGGCCGCGGGGCAGCGACTCGACGCCCGCACGGATGACCTCGGCGAGCACGGAGCCGTTGTAGACCATGAGCGCGATCACGACGGCCCAGTAGGGTTCCATCTTCACGCCGACCGTCGGCAGACCGTAGTAGAGCAGCATCATCAGCACGAGCACGGGAACCGCGCGGAAGACCTCGGTGACGACGGTCACGGGCACGCGGATCCACGCGTGATCCGACAGACGACCGATCGCGAGGACGAATCCGACGACGAGGCTCAGCACACCTGCGAGGGCGAACGCCGCGAGGGTGCGCCCCAGGGCGCCCAAGATCTGCGTCCACACGGCGCTGAAGGTGAAGACATACCAGCGCGATGCGTCGAACTGCCCGCTGACGGCGAAGCGCCAGACGATGAAGCCGAGCAGGGCGAGGATGACGACGACGGTCGCCACCCCGAGGAGGCGGTTCCGGAGGATCGCCTTGGGACCGGGGACGTCGTACAGGACGGAAGTCATCGCGCGATCCTCCACTTGTTCTCGAGATACCGCTGGAGCCAGCTGAGCAGCAGGACGAGGGCGACGAAGATCGCCGCGACCCACAGGAGGACGACGAGCGCGTTCTCACCGCGCTCGCTGAGGTAGGAGCGGATCGCTCCCAGCTCGAGAACCGAGAAGCCCGCGGCGACCGTGGTGTTCTTGAGCAGGGCGATGAACACGCTCATCATGGGCGGAACGACCGACCGGAAGGCCTGCGGGAGGACGACCAGGGACATGACCTGCCCGAACGGCAGGCCGATCGCCCTGGCGGCCTCTGCCTGCCCGACGGGGACGGTGTTGATGCCGGCACGCAGCACCTCCGCGACGTAGGTCGCGGTGTAGATGCCGATCGCCAGGATGCCGAGGATGGTGGTGCTGAGCTTCGGCAGTCCCAGCTGGGGGTAGCCGAAGACGAAGAAGAAGAAGACGAGCGTCAGCGGGGTGTTGCGGATGAGGTTCACGTAGACCGTGCCGACGCCGCGCGCGATCGGAACGGGCGAGACCCGCATGGCGCCCACGATGATACCGAGGACGAGAGCGAGGACACCGCCGCCGAAGAAGATCAGCAGGGTGTTGCCCAGCGCCCTCCCCCACAGGTCGGTGTTTCCGAAGATGACGTCCACGCCGTCCTCCCCTTCTGGGTTCTGAGGAGGGGGCGGCCACGTCGGGCCGCCCCCTCGGGTCGTTCAGTCGATCAGTCGACGGCCGGCTGGGTGACCTCGATGCCCGAGGAGCCGAGGTTCTTGTCGAAGATCGCCTGCCAGATGTCGCCACCGTCGGTGAACATCGTGTTGATGAACTCCTGCAGCGCGGCGTCGTCCTTCGCGAGGCCCACGCCGTAGCGCTCCTCCGTGAACGGCTCGCCGACGACCTTGAGGTTGTCGGGGTCCTGCGCCGCGTAGCCGATCAGGATCGCCTGGTCGGTCGTGACAGCCTGGACCTCGCCCGAGAGCAGAGCCTCGACGCACGCGGAGTACAGGTCGAACTCCTTGGTCGGAACCTCCGGGTAGTTCGTGCGGATGTTCTGGATCGGCGTGGAACCGGTCGCCGAGCACACCGTGGTGTCGGCGTTCAGGTCCGCTTCGCTCTTGATGTCGTCGTTGTCGGCGGCGACGAGCAGGCCCTGTCCGGTGATGAAGTACGGACCGGCGAAGGCGATCTGCTCCTTGCGCTTGTCGGTGATCGAGTAGGTGCCGACGTAGTAGTCGATGTCACCGTTCGTGATCGCCTGCTCGCGGTTCGCCGAGGCGATCGGCTTGAACTCGATCTTGTCCTCGTCGTAGCCGAGCGACGCGGCGATCCAGCGGGCGATGTCCACGTCGAATCCGGTGCGCTCGTTGGTCGTGACGTCGAGGTAGCCGAGACCGGGCTGGTCCTCCTTGACGCCGATGACGACCTTGTCGCGCTCCTTGATGGCGTCGAACGTCGGGCTGCCCTCGAGGTCGACGTCCGTCGCCACCTCGAACCAGGTCGAGTCCTCTCCGCCCTCGTCGCCGCCGGTGCCTCCGCCGGGGTTCGAGGGGCTGCCGCTGTTGCAAGCGGTCAGGGCGAGCAGTGCAGCGGCTGCGATACCGAGTCCTGCCAGTGTCCGTGTGCGTCGCATGTGCGTCTCCTTCGTGTGCTGTGTGTGCAGGGTCTGTGAAAGGTGCGGGGGCCGGGTCAGTGCGTGAGGAGCTTCGAGAGGAAGTCCTTCGCCCGATCGCTCTTCGGGTTCGTGAAGAACTCCTCCGGCTTCGCCTCTTCGACGATCTGACCGTCGGCCATGAAGACGACGCGGTCGGCGGCCTTGCGCGCGAAGCCCATCTCGTGGGTCACGACGATCATCGTCATGCCCTCCTGAGCGAGCTCGACCATGACGTCGAGCACCTCGTTGATCATCTCGGGGTCGAGCGCGCTGGTGGGCTCGTCGAAGAGCATGACCTTGGGATGCATGGCCAGGGCGCGCGCGATCGCGACGCGCTGCTGCTGTCCGCCGGAGAGCTGAGCGGGGAGCTTGGACGCCTGCTGCGCGACACCCACCCGCTCGAGCAGGGCCATGGCCTCCTTCTCGGCATCCGCCTTCTTCATGCCACGGACCTTGATCGGGCCGAGCGTCACGTTCTCGAGGATCGTCAGGTGAGCGAAGAGGTTGAACGACTGGAACACCATGCCCACGTCGGCACGGAGGTTCGCGAGCCCCTTGCCCTCGGCGGGCAGGGCCTTGCCGTCGATGCTGATCGTCCCGCTCGTGATGGTCTCGAGGCGGTTGATCGTGCGGCACAGGGTGGACTTGCCGGAACCCGAAGGTCCGATCACGACCACGACCTCGCCGGCGTTCACCGTGAGGTTGATATCCGTGAGCGCCTGGAAGTCGCCGTAGTGCTTCTGCACGTCGTCGACCACGACGAGGGGCTTATCAGAGGTCATCATTTCTCCAAACTAACCACGTGTGTGACGCGGCTCCAGGCGGACTCGGGGAGATTTACACGTTCGTAATCCCCTGATCGCGGCGGTTCCGCCTCGGCGGCGGAGTGCCCCCCGGTCCGCCCCCGCGAACCGTGGGGGCGTCCCTGCTGCCGTGCTCCTCCCCCAAGGAGCTCGAGGCAGCAAGCCTCCGATCCGATGCGATCGAGCGCTGAGGCGACGGGATGCCGAAGACCTCGCCTGCGGGCAGGGCGTCGGGACTGCGGCATAGGAGTTCTCCGTCGAATCATGCGCGATCGACCCCAGATTGGCAGAGCAGAATACGGCGACGAGAACTTCTTGAGGATTTCTTGAGATCGGCGATCGGAATATCAGTCGCGCTGCTCGCGGAAATACTCGATCGCCCCGGGGTGCAGCGGGACGGGACCGGTGAAGATGGCCTGCGTGCGGTCGAGGAGGGCGGCGACGGGCACGTCGTGCGCAAGGCGTGTGCGTCCGTCGAAGAGACCGCGCAGGACGTCGTGCACCACCCCCGCAGGGGTGTCGCTCGAGGTCACGAGGTAGTTCGGCACCGCGAGCGTCGGCTCGGACCGCTCGAGCCCGTAGAGGCCGACCGGCAGGTCTGAGGGGCGGTAGGCGTACGAGTAGCGCTCATTGACCCGGTTCACCCAGCTCTGCTCGATCGGCAGAAGCCGCACCGGGGTCGTCTGCGCGAGTTCGGCGATGCCGGGAGTGGGGACGCCGCCGACCCAGAAGAAGCCGTCGATCCCCCCGCTCTGCAGCGCGTCGATCGACGCGGCGAGTCCGAGCTCCGGGTCGCTGATCGACGCGGGGTCGACGCCCGCGGCATCCAGCACGCGCGATGCGATGACGTTGACCCCCGAGTTCTGGGCGCCGAGCGACACGACGCGACCCGCAAGATCGTCGAGTCCGTCGATGTCCGAGTCAGCGCGCACCACGACGTGCAGGTACTCGTCGTAGAGGCGGGCGACGGCCTGCACGGAGAGCGGGTCGTGGAACGCGCCGTCCCCCTCCACCGCATCCGCCGCGGCGTCCCCCTGCGCGAAGCCGAGCAGGGCATCCCCGGAGCTGACGCGGAGCAGGTTGTCGACCGAACCGGCGGTCTGCACGGCGGTTATGCGCACGTCGAGGCCGCTCCCGAGCTCGGCGGCGAGCCCCTCGCCGTAGGCGAAGTAGACGCCGTTCGCCCCGCCTCCCGCGATCTCGTAGTCGGTGTCGCGCCACTCCGCGGATCGCGATGAGCACGCGCTCATCGAGCCGGCGACCAGCACGGCGAGCACGCCGGCGACGATGCGCCGACCCGACACGCCCCGCGTCATGCGTGCACTCCGTCCGGCAGCACGAGGGTGACGAGCAGTCCGCCGCCGTCCGGCGACTCGACGAGCAGCTCGGCCCCCAGGGATTCGAGCAGATCCGTCGCGATCGCGAGGCCGAGACCTGAACCGGGGGTGTCCCCCCGGTCATCGCTGCGCCAGAAGCGGTCGGTGGCCGCCGCCGCCTGCTCGTCGGTGAGACCCGGTCCCTGGTCGCGCACGGTGAGCCGGCACGCATCGACGTCTCGCTGCGCCGTGACCTCCACGACCGAATCCGGGGTCGAGTACTTCACAGCGTTGTCGATCACGGCATCCAGCGCGCTCTCCACGATCGTGCGGTCGGTCACGGTCATGACGGGCTCGCCTTCCGGCGCCATGACCGAGATGCCCCGCTGAGCGGCGACCTCCTGCCAGGCCTCCGCGCGTCGCCCTGCCAGCGCGGTCAGGTCGACCGCCGAGACGGTGGTGTCGCCGCGGCCGCCCCTGGCGAGACTCAGCAGCGTCTCGAGGATGCGGACCATGCGTCTTCCTTCCTCGCGCGTCTCCTCGACATCGTCGCGCCAGTCGTCGCCGAGTCCCGTCGACAGGTGCTCGACGCGGAGAAGCAGCGCGTTGAGGGGATTCCGCAGCTCGTGCGACGCGTTCAGCGCGAACTCCTGCTGCCTCGTCATCACCCGCTCGATCTCATCGGCCATGCCGTTGAACACCCGCGTCATCCGTCGCAGCTCCGGCGGACCTGTGTCCTCCGCGACACGCGCATCCATCTCCCCGCGCTCGATCGCGATCATCGCCTCGTCGAGTCGCCGCACCGGCGAGAGCACCCAGCGCGCGAGCTGCATCACCAGCAGGATGCCGAGGCCGACCGTGACCACGGACACGAGCGAGAGCACGATGACCTGCTGCACGATCTCAGCCCGCGGAGCCGCGGTGTCGGCAGACACCATGACCGCACCGATGACGTCTCCGTCGTCGAAGACCGGCTCGACCAGCGAGGACTCCGCGACGCTCCAGGGGAAAACCGGCGCCGGAGCCTCCGCCCGCCGGCCGGACAGCGCGAGGCCCACGCGCGCCGCCTCCTCGTCGGAGAGGACGTCGTCCTCGCGGTCACCGGCCGCCCAGGCCGTTCCGGCCAGATCGAAGACCCGCACATCGATGTCGTACACCTCGTGGAACCGGCGCACCTCCGCGTCGATCACGGTGGCGCTCCCCGACCTCAGTGACTGCCTCGCACTGGTCACGAAGTACGCGAGGTCGCCGAGCTGCTCGGTGTAGAAGGTCTGCTGGATGCTGCGCGTCGCGCTCCACGCCGTGACGCCGCCGAGCGACACGAGGATCGCGATCAGCGGGACGAGGAACACGACGACGAGGCGCCTGCGCATCCCTCAGCCCGCCAGCCGGTAGCCGACACCGCGCACGGTCTCGATCAGCCGACGCTGCCCGGCCTTGCGGCGGATCGCTCCCACGTGCACCTCCAGCGAGTGGCCGAAGCCCCGCCAGTCGGTGTTCCACACCTCGCGGATCAGCCTCTCCTTCGGCACGGCGACGCCGGGGTACCGCGCGAGCACCGCGACGATGTCGAACTCCTTGCGCGTCAGCTCGATGGGCTCTCGGTCCACGACGACCTGCCGAGCGACGAAGTCGATGCGCACGGTGCCTCCGTCGAGATCGACGACGCCCTCCGACTCCGGCCGCACCGGGCGGGACCGCCTCGTGACCGCCTCGATGCGGGCGAGCAGCTCGTGCACGTCGTAGGGCTTGACCACGAAGTCGTCGGCGCCGGCCCGAAGCCCCTTGATGCGCTCGGTGACCTGGTTGCGGGCCGTCACGATCACGATGGGCACCTCGGAGCGCCCGCGGATGCGGCGGCACAGATCGATGCCGTCGACGTCGGGGAGGCCGAGATCCAGGAGGACGACCTCGGTGTCTGCGCCGAGGAGGTCGAGCGCCGCGGCCCCGTCGGCCGCGCGGACCGTGGCGTAGCCGGATCGGGCGAGAAATGCGTCGAGTGCGGCGGCGACACGCTCGTCGTCCTCCACGATCAGAATCCGCATCGACCCCGGTCCCCTTCTCCGCCCACGCGCAGGGACAAACCCTACCAGTCGGGTCCTCGTCGCGGACTCGGCGGGAGAGGCGGGGAGGGGTCAGGCCGACGCGCCGGCGCGCTGCGCGAAGGCGCTCTCGTACAGGCACACGCTCGCCGCGGTCGCGAGATTCAAGGATTCGGCTCGGCCGAAGATGGGCAGCTTGAGCACCCGGTCAGCCCTGTCGAGCGCGTCGTCGTCGAGTCCCCGGGCCTCGTTCCCGAACAGCCATCCCGTCGGCTCTGCGAGCACGCCGTCAGCGCGCGCCTGCAGCAGGTCGTCGCCCTTGACGTCGGCGGCGAGGATCGTGAGTCCCGCGGCGTGTGCCCGCACGACCACGTCGTCGAGCTCGGCGCCCACGGCGACCGGAAGGTGGAAGAGCGATCCCGTGGTGGCGCGCACGACCTTCGGGTTGTACGGATCGACGGTGCGGCCGGTGAGCACGACGGCATCCGCGCCGGCCGCGTCCGCCGCCCGGATGATCGTTCCCAGATTGCCCGGGTCGCGGATCTCCTCGCAGATCGCCACGAGCCGCGGAGACCCGTCGAAGATGTCGCGCGCCGAGGTCGGCGTCTGCCGCACGACGGCGACGAGTCCCTGCGGCGTCACGGTGTCGGCCATGGCGTTGAGCACGTATTCCGTGACCAGCTCGACCGTGACATCGGCATCCGACGCCTTGGCCCGGATGTCGGGATGCTTGTCCCACCCGGTCGGGGTCGCGAAGAGTTCGACGATGGCCTCGGGGCTGTAGGTGAGCGCCTCGCGGACCGCCTGCGGCCCCTCCGACAGGAACAGGCCCGTCTCCGCGCGCGCACTGCGCTTGGTCAGCTTCGCGACGGCACGGACTCGGGGGGACCGGGGGTTCTCCAGCACGATCTCAGTCTAGGGAACAGCGGACGCGGATCCGTGGAGAACAGCGGGCGAACGACAGAGGACGCCTTCCCGAAGGAAGGCGTCCTCTGTGCTGACGAGCTGCTTACGCAGCCGACTTCGGCGCGTTGACGTCGGAAGGCAGAGCCTTCTTGGCCGTCTCGACGAGCGTGGTGAACGTCGCCGCGTCGTTGACCGCGAGGTCGGCGAGCATGCGACGGTCGACCGTCACGCCCGCGAGGCCGAGGCCCTGGATGAAGCGGTTGTACGTGATGCCGTTCTGGCGTGCAGCGGCGTTGATGCGCTGGATCCAGAGGCGACGGAAGTCACCCTTGCGCTTGCGACGGTCCCGGTACGAGTAGACCAGGGAGTGGATGACCTGCTCCTTGGCCTTCCGGTACAGGCGCGAACGCTGACCGCGGTAGCCGGACGCGCGCTCGAGGATGACGCGGCGCTTCTTGTGGGCGTTTACTGCCCGCTTGACTCTTGCCATTTTCGTGTGTTCCTATTCGTGCGTTCGGCGCGTCAGCGGCCGAGAAGCTTCTTGGCGACCTTGAAGTCGGCCTTCGAGAGCACCTGGTCCTGGTTCAGGCGACGGGTGCGACGGCTCGACTTGTGCTCGAGGTTGTGGCGCATGTTCGCCTGCTGCTTCTTCAGCTTGCCGCTGCCGGTGATCTTGAAGCGCTTCTTAGCACCCGAGTGGGTCTTCTGCTTCGGCATCTTCTCTTCCTTCGTATGGCGCCTTCTCAGGCGACGGGGTCAACCCGCGGTGCGGGAGTCGGTGGGGGCGGTCGTCACTCCGCCGCGGCCTCGGCCGGAGCATCGGCCTCGTGCTTGGCGTCGCGCGCTGCCTGCTTCTTCGCATCGCGGACGGCGTTCTGCTCCTGCTTCGCTTCGGACTTGCTCTTCAGCGGAGCCACGATCATCACCATGTTGCGACCGTCGATCGTCGGGTTTGACTCGACGGTGCCGAGCTCGGCGACGTCCTCGGCGAACTTGCGCAGCAGACGCACACCCTGCTCGGGACGCGACTGCTCACGACCGCGGAAAAGGATCATGGCCTTGACCTTGTCTCCGGCCTTGAGGAAGCCCTCGGCGCGCTTGAGCTTCGTCGTGTAGTCGTGCGCCTCGATCTTCAGACGGAAGCGGACCTCTTTGAGAACGGTGTTCGCCTGGTTGCGGCGAGCTTCCTTCTCCTTCTGGGCGGCTTCGTACTTGAACTTGCCGTAGTCCATGATCTTGACCACGGGGGGCTTCGAGTTGGGGGCCACCTCGACGAGGTCGAGGTCGGCTTCCTGCGCAAGGCGCAGCGCCGCCTCGATGCGGACGACGCCGATCTGCTCACCCGCGGGGCCGACGAGGCGGACCTCGGGGACGCGGATGCGCTCATTGGTGCGGGGATCGCTGATGCGGAACTCCTTAGACGATGGGATTCGGCCATCGGGATGCTGTCTGCATCCCGAGCGAAATCGGAATCGTCCCCCACCCGCCGGCAGTCAGACGCCGGCTTCGCACCCTGTCTACCGGTCGCATCTGACGACGCGATCCGGCGGAGCGCAAGACCCGGTAGCCTGGAACGGCAAGCGCGGGTGGGAAGTGAATCCTCTTTCGTGCCGGAGCATGACGCTCCGGAGCCCGACATAGTCTAACAGAGAGCAAGGCGAAGTGACGAACCAGGTATCGGACGATTCCGCACGCGAGCGCGAGGAGCGCTGGGCACGGCAGGAGGAGGCCGCATCGTCAGCCACCCGCGACATCGCCGATGTGCCCGCCGTGGAGGTCATCACCACCGCCGCCGTGCACCTCATGAGCGCCGCCGCCGTGAAGCTCGGCCTCGCCGACGACCCGGATGCGGCCGAGCAGCTCGACCTCGACGAGGCACGCAAGCTCATCAACTCCCTCGCCGGCCTCATCACCGCCGGCGCACCGGAGATCAGCGACATGCACGCCCGCTCCCTGCGCGACGGACTCCGCTCCCTTCAGCTCGCATTCCGCGAGGCCTCGACTATCCCCGACCCGATCGGCAAGGGTCCCGGCGAGAAGTGGACCGGCCCGGTCACCTAGGTCTGCGGGGGACGGTCGCTGGGATGTTCCCTGCGCCCTCGCCGCCTGTTGATCAGGCAGGAGGCTAGGCGGAGCGACGGAGCTTGACCGTGAGGGAGTCGGCGAGCACGGCGATGCGGTCGTCGGCGGCCCAGCGCTGTGCGAGGCGGGCGAGCACGGCATCCAGAACCTCGCGCTCGAGTCCGTCAACCAACTCCAGCACGACGACGAGCTCGGGGCCGCGGAGCCGTGCCTCCGGATCACCGGCCGCCACCGACACGTCGATCACGGCGAGCTCGTGCGCGACGCTCTCCTGGAGGGCACGGAAGACCTCCGGCGACAGGAAGCTGGGCTCCCACGCAAGCCCCTGCGCGATCGACCAGACGGCGGGCCGCCGGATGACGAACTCGGTGTCGGCGGTCGGATCGAGCACGATGAGGTCCGTGTCCTCGGCTGATGCCGACAGAGCCACGCGCACGGCTTCGACCGGGATCGGCCGCGCCGCGGCATCCCACTGCTGCATCGTCTGAACCGACGAGAACACCGGCTGCACGCGGCGGCCGTCGGGTGCGGCGACCGTCACGATCGACAGCTCCTGCGTCTTGTCGACGGCGAGACCGCTGGGCGCCACGCCCTCCTCGCCCTTCTCGGCGATGAGGGGTATCAGCACACGGGCCGAACGGAACGCGTCGACGACCTCGGCCTGCGATCCCTCCCCCTTCCGGAAGCGCGTCAGGGCTGCGAGCAGTGCGGGGTCGGCGGATCCGTCGTCGCCGGAGTGCGGGTTCGACTCGAAGCTGCGACCTTCCCACGGCACCCCTGCAGAGTCGCCGTGGTGATGGCCGTGGTCATCAGTCCCCTGCGACATCCAGAGCCTCGGCCAGCGTGAACGCGCCGGCGTAGAGCGCCTTCCCGACGATCGCACCCTCGACGCCGAGCGGCACGAGGTCGCGCAGGGCGATGATGTCGTCGAGGTTGGAGATGCCACCCGAAGCCACGACGGGCTTCGGGGTGCGCGACGTCACCTCGCGGAGCAGTTCGAGGTTCGGACCCTTGAGCGTCCCGTCCTTGGTGACGTCGGTGACGACGTAGCGGCTGCACCCGGCATCCTCGAGGCGCTCGAGCACCTCCCAGAGGTCGCCGCCCTCCTTCGTCCACCCGCGCGCGGCGAGCGTCGTGCCGCGCACGTCGAGCCCCACGGCGATGGCCTCGCCGTAGCGGCCGATGACGTCGGCCGCCCATTCGGGGTTCTCCAATGCCGCGGTGCCGAGGTTGATGCGCGTCGCGCCGCTCTCGAGAGCCGCCTCGAGCGTCGCGTCATCCCGGATGCCGCCGGACAGCTCCACGTTCACGTTGCGGTACTGCTTGATGACCTTGCGCAGGATCGGGGCGTTGCTGCCTCGTCCGAAGGCCGCGTCGAGGTCGACCAGGTGGATCCACTTCGCGCCCTGCGACACCCACTCCCCGGCGGCGTCGAGCGGGTCGCCGTAGCTGGTCTCGGTGCCGGCCTCCCCCTGGGTGAGCCGGACGGCCTTTCCGCCGGCCACATCGACCGCGGGGAGCAGGGTGAGAGAGGGAGACTGCGCGAAGTCGTTCATGACGTCCTCAGGTGAGATGGATGCGCCTGATCACCGGCACGAGAAACGACATTAGCCTCCGCGGGAGTCGGCTCCAAATGACGTGACGGAGACGGACGCTCTGCACGCGGTAGCCTCGATACCACGTCTATTCGGTCGATGAGGAGATGGTTCATGGCGCGCGACGGGGAAGCATACGGCGGAGGCCCCCTGCGGCGGGGCAACACTCCCCCGCCATCGGCGCCCGAGATCGTCGAGCGCGTGCCTCTCACGCCGCAGGATGACGACGACTGGCCGACCGTTCCGGCCAGCGCGCTTCGACCGCGGCCCGAGACCGGCGACCAGCCCGTTGGCGACCCGCGAACGGCACCGGCGCCATCGACTCGCGCCGAGGCCGCGGCCGCCGCATCCGGAGGATCGCCCGCCGCCCCCGCGCGCCCCGAGCCGGCCGCATCCCCGGCGCCCGCATCCCCGGCGCCCGCTGCTCCGGCCGCGGTGCCTTCCGTGCCTGGAGCGCCGATGACTCCACCCGCTCAGCAGACCTCAGCCGCTCAGCCGACCGCACCGGCCCCGCTGCCCGCCCCGGCGCAGCCGACCGCACCCGCTCAGCCGACCTCACCCGTGGGCCAACCTATCGTCTCCTCCGTCCCGACGATGCCTCCCGCTCCGACGGCGCCGCCTGCCCCGACGTCCGTGCCGGCGACGGCCCCGGTTCCGACGCGTCCCGCTCCGGCCGCACCCACCGCGCAGCCGGTGCCGCCGGTCGCCCCTGGGGCATCGACCCCCGCCGTGCCGGGCGCCGGAGCGCCGTCCGCGCCCGTCTCGCCCCCGTCGATCCCGCCCACTCCTCAGGGTGCGCCGGGACCTGCCGGTACCGGCCCCGCCGCCGATGCCGTCGCGTCGTCTCGCCGCCTGCAGCGCGAGCAGGGTATCGAGCGACGTTCCTTCCTGCAGCAGGATCCGCGCGAGGAGCCCGCCCGCCACGGAGGCCGGGGCGTGCTCAACCGCCTCGGCTTCTCCCTCGCCCCAAACGCCCAGGAGCGAGCGGTGCGCGAGGATGAGCACGCCGTGAGCCGGCATTGGCCCGGCCCTCGCACGGTCGCGGTCGTGAACGGCAAGGGCGGGGCGGGCAAGACCCCGGCCACCGTCCTCCTGTCCGCGGTGTTCGCGCAGTACGGCGGCGCGGGTGTGCTGGCCTGGGACAACAACCAGACCCGCGGAACGCTCGGCTGGCGCACCGAGACCGGCGCGCACGACAGGACGCTGCTCGAACTGCTCCCGCAGACGCAGCGGCTCCTCGGCGCGCAGGGCCAGTCGGCGGATCTCGCTCACTTCGTGCACCACCAGCCGCAGGAGAAGTACGACGTGCTGCGCTCTAAGCCGATCCGCCTCGCACACGAGAATCGGCTGAGTCCCGACGACGTGGATGCGATCCACGCCGTGGCCGCGAAGTTCTATCGCCTCATCATCATCGACTCCGGCAACGACGAGTCCGACCCGATGTGGTTGCGGATGATCGAGCTCGCTGACCAGATCGTCGTCGCCACCACCACCCGCGACGACCACGCGGAAGCCGGCGCCCTGCTGCTCGAGGCCCTCGAGGACCGGGACGAGCGCTCCGCGCGACTGGCGCGCGAGTCCGTGGTCGTGGTCAGCCAGGCAGACCCCAAGGCGTCATCGGCCGACGTCGCCGAGGTCGTCGCCGGGTACCAGCCGCTCGCCCGCGATGTCGTGCAGATCCCGTTCGACCGCGAGATGGTCGACGGCCACCTGCGTCTACGGGCTCTGGCCGCGCCGACGCAGCGTGCGTGGCTGTCAGCTGCCGCCGCGGTGGCACGCGGCTTCTGATCAGTCGCGCAGGCTGTTCACCCAGTTGCGCAGCAGCTGGATGCCCGCCTCCCCCGACTTCTCGGGGTGGAACTGCGTCGCGGACAGCGGACCGTTCTCGACGGCCGCGAGGAACGGCTCGCCGTACGTCGACCAGGTGAGCACGGGCTGCGGGAACGGCGGGATCACGTCGAGCTCCCACGACTGCGCCGCGTAGGAGTGCACGAAGTAGAACCGCTCGTCTTCGATGCCCCGGAACAGGACGCTGTCGCTGCCCGGCTCCACCGTGTTCCACCCCATGTGGGGTAACACCGGGGCGTTGAGCTCGGTGACGGCACCCGGCCACTCGCCGAGTCCCTCGGCGTCGTGACCACGCTCCACGCCGTGGGAGAAGAGCACCTGCATGCCGACGCAGATCCCGAGCACCGGGCGCCCGCCCGCGAGTCGGCGATCGATGATCTCGTCGCCTCCGTGCGCGTGGAGCGCATCGCGCACCGCCTGGAAGGCGCCGACGCCGGGGACGAGCAGGCCGTCGGCCTCGAGCGCCTCGGTGCGGTCACGGGTGAGCACGGCGTCAGCCCCCGCCGCGACCAGCGCTTTGACGGCCGAGTGCACGTTGCCGGACTCGTAGTCGAAGACCGCGACGCGGGGTGCGCCGCTCACAGCGCGCCCTTGGTCGAGGGGATGCCGTCGACGAGCGGGTCGAGCGCCTTCGCCTCACGGAACGCCCTGGCGAACGCCTTGTACTCGGCCTCGGCGATGTGGTGCGGGTCGCGCCCGCCCAGGACCCGCACGTGCACCGTCAGGCCGGCGTTGAACGAGATCGCCTCGAACGTGTGTCGGACGAGCGAGCCGGTGAAGTGGCCGCCGATCAGGTGGTGCTCGAAACCCGCCGGCTCGCCCGTGTGAACGAGGTACGGACGCCCGGAGATGTCGACGACGGCCTGCGCGAGCGCCTCGTCGAGCGGGACCAGGGCGTCGCCGTAGCGCGAGATGCCGGACTTGTCGCCGAGCGCCTCGCGGATCGCCTGCCCGAGCACGATCGAGATGTCCTCGACGGTGTGGTGCGCGTCGATGTCCGTGTCGCCGGATGCGCGGACGGTGAGGTCGGTCAGCGAGTGCTTCGCGAATGCCGTCAGCATGTGGTCGAAGAAGGGCACCGACGTGTCGATCCGGCTCGCACCGGTGCCGTCGAGGTTCAGCTCGAGCTCGACGGTGGACTCCGAGGTGCTGCGCACACGCGTCGCGGTGCGCGGGGTCAGGGCGGTGCTGCTCATGAAGCCGATCCTATCGAGGCCAGCGCGTCGAGGAACGCGGTCGTCTCGGCCTCCGTGCCTGCGGTCACGCGGAGGTGACCGGGGATGCCCACGTCACGGATCAGCACACCGCGGTCGTAGAGCTGCTGCCAGACGGAGGCCGGATCGGACACACCGCCGAAGAGGACGAAGTTGGACCACGATTCGTGCGGCGTGTAGCCGAGAGCCTCGAGCGTCGCCGAGATGCGGTTCCGCTGCTCGACGATCTCCTCGACCATGCCGAGCATCACGTCGGAGTTGCGAAGCGCGGCGATGGCGGCGGCCTGCGTGAGCGCGCTCAGGTGGTAGGGCAGCCGCACGAGTCGCAGGGCGTCGATGAACGCGGGATCGGCGGCGAGGTAGCCGACGCGCGCGCCGGCGAAGGCGAAGGCCTTGCTCATGGTGCGGGAGACGGCGAGGCGGGGTCGCCCGCCGAGCAGGGTCAACGCCGATGGCGCGTCGTGCGGAGCGAACTCCTGATACGCCTCATCCACGACCACGATCCCGCGGCTGGCCTCGTATACCGCCTCGATCACATCGAGCGACAGCGGTGTGCCGGTGGGATTGTTGGGTGCGCACAGGAGGATGACATCGGGATCGGCCTCCTCGACCTGCACGGCGGCATCGTCGGGAGTGAGCGAGTAGTCGGACTGGCGCGTGCCGGCGACCCACGTCGCGCCCGTGCCCTTCGCGATGAGCGGGTACATCGAGTACGTGGGCGCGAAGCTGAAAGCGGTGCGCCCCGGCCCGCCGAACGCCTGCAGGATGTGCTGCAGAACCTCGTTGGAGCCGTTGCCGGCCCAGATCTGCTCCGCCGCGAGGCCGTGACCGAGATACTCCGCGAAACCCTCGCGGAGGGTGGTGAACTCGCGGTCGGGATAGCGGTTGACGTCGCGAAGCGCCACGGCGATGTCGTCGAGGATGTCGCTCGCCACCGCATCCGGAACCGGATGCGTGTTCTCGTTCACGTTCAGCGCGATGGGAAGTGGAGCCTGAGGAGCACCGTAGGGCGTGAGGCCTCGAAGATCGTCACGAAGCGGCAGGTCGGCGAGTGATGCAGTCACCCTTCCCATGGTAGGCCGCGCTGCGACTGCGGGCTGCCGAGTGACATCACTCGGAGTACTGCGCGGGGATCGCGATCTCCTGCCCGATCTGCAACGCGCCGCCCTGGAGGACGTTCAGGCGGGTGATGTCGCCGATGACCTCCCGCGGGTCGGCGCCGGGCGCGACGCTCTCGGCGATCGACCACAGGGTGTCGCCCGGCATGACCGTGACGGTCTCGAACGATGCCGTCGCGACGCTCTCGTTCGAGGCGAGGGCCGTGCCCCCGCTCAGAGCCGCGAAGCCGATGCCCCCGGCGAGCGGGACGGCGGCGAGAGCGAGCAGGAAGCGGCGACCGCGCGCCGTCAGCCGGAGGCGCGTAGCCGGACGTGCCGGAAGGACCGCTGCGCTGCTGAAGGTGATGGTGCTCATCTGGTGCTCCTCTGCTCTACCGCTGCGCGTCTGCGCCGGCGATGAAGTTGGCGTAGCGTTCGCATCCGCGACTCGGCCGGGAGCCATGAATGCGAAGCTACGTTCCGAAGGTATCTTCGAATTCGAACATCTGTCAAGAGTTCTTCGAAACCCGATCCCCGAATCGACCGACACGCTCGAACAGATCTTCCAGATCGGGCCGATTCTCGGATACGGTTTCGATACGCACACCCCATCACGGACCACCGACATTCGAATCCGGACCGCGATACCGCACACCTGAGGAGCACCATGAGCGAGATCTCCGCCCCCGAATCCGAGGCGCCGCGCACTCGGCGGAGGAAGAGCCTCAGCCCCAAGCAGATGGCGATCCTCGAGGTCATCCAGACGTCGATCAGCCGCTACGGCTACCCGCCGAGCATGCGCGAGATCGGCGACGCCGTCGGGCTCAAGTCGCTCTCCAGCGTGACCCACCAGCTCGGACAGCTCGAGCTGAGCGGATACCTGCGGCGAGATCCCGGCAAGACGCGCGCCATGGAGGTGCTCATCGACCTGCCGGGCACCGGCGCCGAGAACCCCGCCGATGTCGCGACCCCGGTCGGCGACGCCGCACTCGTCCCCCTCGTCGGCCGGATCGCCGCGGGCGTACCGATCACAGCCGACCAGCAGGTCGAGGAGATCTTCCCGCTCCCCCGCCAGCTCGTGGGCAAGGGCGACCTGTTCATGCTCAAGGTCTCCGGCGAGTCCATGATCGATGCCGCCATCTGCGACGGCGACTGGGTCGTCGTCCGGTCGCAGAACAGCGCGGAGAACGGCGAGATCGTCGCGGCGATGCTCGACGGCGAGGCGACCGTCAAGGTGCTGCGCCGCCGCGACGGTCACACCTGGCTGCTGCCGCGCAACTCGGCGTTCGAGCCCATCCTCGGCGACGAGGCCGTGGTGCTCGGCAAGGTCGTCGCCGTCCTGCGCGCCGTCTGACAGCATCCGCTCAAGCCCCGCCGGAACATCGGCGCGGCCTAGGCTCGAGGCATGCCCGCACCGTTCGGCTCCTGGCCGTCTCCCTTCACCCCCGCGTCGGTCGCCGCCTCATCGCCCCGCATCGACGGCGCACGGTTCGTCGGCGACGACGTCTGGTGGGGCGAGTCGGTCCCGGCCGAGGGCGGCCGCGTGACGGTGCGGAGTTCGACCGGCGACCAGCTGCTCCCGGCGCCGTGGAGCGCGCGCTCGCGAGTGCACGAGTACGGCGGCGGCGCCTGGACGGCCGACCACGACGGAACGCTCTACTTCGTCGACGCGAAGGACCAGCGCGTGCGCAAGGTGACGCGGGGCGGCGAGCCCGTGGCGCTCACGCCGCCAGGACCTGCTCACGGCGGTCTACGCCTGCAGCACGGGCGACTGTTCGCGGTGCGCGAGGACCTGACCGTCGACCCGCACCGCCGTGCCATCGTTGAGATCCCCACCGACGCAACGGCCGCGGACGATGCCGACGCAGTCCGGGTGATCGTCGAGGGCGAGGGCTTCTTCGCGCATCCTGCGCCGTCGCCTGACGGTAGCCGGATCGCGTGGGTCGAGTGGGACGCGACGCGGATGCCGTGGCAGTCGGCGCGTCTCGCGATCGCCGACGGCTCGCGCACGACGGTCGTTCCGACCCGCGCCGCCCTGCAGCCGGAGTGGGCGGACGATGACGAGCTCGTGTTCGCCGACGACCCGTCCGGCCGCTGGGCGCTCCACCGAGTGCGCATCGATCACGACGGACGTCCGGCAGCTCCGAGGGCCGCGACAGGCGCCGAGGCGGATGCCGACACCGGCTACGGACTCTGGGTTCTCGGCAACCGCTGGTTCCGGGTGCTGGAGGACGGCCGGATCGTGGCCGTGCGCACGAACGGCCGAGACGCGGTCGTCGTGATCTCACCCGACGGCAGCGTCCGGCCGCTGAGCGTCCCGACCGACGGCCATGTCAGCGTCGATGATGCGTCAGGGTCGCGCGTGCTCCTGTCGGGCACCAGCTCGACCGGGGCTCCCGGCCTGTGGCTCGTCGACGTCGACACCGGCGCCGTCGAGGCTGTCGCCGGCGGCGCGCCGGCCGACCCCGCGTGGATGCCGACGGCATCCGCTCTGGTCGTCGAGGGCGCTCACGGCCCCGTGCACGCCTTCGCCTACCCGCCGGCGAACCCCTCGGCGACCGCGCCCGAGGGTGAGCAGCCTCCGTACATCGTGCTCGTGCACGGCGGTCCGACCGCTCATGTCACCGGAGCCGCGTCCTCGGCCGTCGCGTTCTACACCAGCCGAGGCATCGGCGTGCTCGACGTCAACTATGGCGGGTCGAGCGGTTACGGGCGCGCGTACCGCGAGCGCCTGGACGGCGCGTGGGGCGTCGTCGACGTCGACGACGTGATCGACGCGGCGCGCGGGCTCGTCGACGCGGGGTTGGCGGACCCGGCCCGCATCGCGATCAAGGGCGGCTCGGCAGGCGGGTGGACCGTGCTGTCGGCCCTGGTGCGCGGAGGCACGTTCGCCGCCGGCATCAGTCGGTACGGCGTCGCCGACCTGCGGATGCTCGTCGAACACTCCCACGACTTCGAGGCGCACTACATCGAAGGGCTCGTCGGTCCCCTTCCCGATGCGGAGGACCTCTACGAAGAGCGCTCACCGCTCACGCAGGCCGATCGCATCGACGTGCCCGTGCTGCTCATGCAGGGCGGAGAGGACCGGGTCGTTCCGCCGGCGCAGTCGGAGGCGATCCGCGATGCACTGGCGGCCCGCGGCGTCGAGCACGAGTATGTGCTCTATCCGTCCGAGGGCCACGGGTTCCGAGCAGCGGAGACCGTCGTCGACGCTCTCGAGCGCGAACTCGCGTTCCTCGGCCGGGTGTTCGGCTTCAGCCCGGCTGACTGATCACTCGCCCACGCGATTGCGCAGGCGCATGGCGCGCTCAGCCTCGCGCGTGTCCTGCCTCTCCCGCAGGGTCTGCCGCTTGTCGTACTCGCGCTTGCCCTTCGCGAGAGCGATCTCGACCTTGGCGCGGCCGTCGGAGAAGTAGAGCTTCAGGGGAATCAGTGTGTAGCCGCCCGCCGAGACGGCGTGCGCGAGCTTGGCGATCTCCTCGCGGTGCAGCAGGAGTTTGCGGATTCGCTTGGCCGAGTGGTTGGTCCAGTGCCCCTGCGAGTATTCGGGGATGTGCACGGCGTCGAGGAACACCTCGTTGCCCTTCACGAACGCATAGCCGTCACTGAGGTTCGCGCGCCCCTGACGCAGTGACTTGACCTCGGTGCCGGTGAGCACCATCCCCGCCTCGTACGACTTCTCGATGTTGTAGTCGTGACGTGCGCGACGATTGGTCGCGATGACCTTCTCCCCGCGTTCCCTGGGCATGATTCTCTCCTGTGCGTGACGACGACGTCGATGACACGATCCGTCACCGAGCAGCCTGTCAGTCTATACCGATGCGGGTCAGGTGCGGAGCCAGCGCCGGATGGCGAAGCCCGCCGAGAGCGCGGCGAGCACGACGCCGATGACGATCAGCACGGGTACGACGACCGCGGCGTCCTGCATCCCGATCCACGTCGTGATGAACGGCACACGCCCGCGCAGGTAGCCGTTGACCCCGAAGTGCACGCCGGCCACGACGGCCGCACTGGCGAGAACGGAGCCGAGGAAGGCGGCGAACACGCCCTCCAGCACGAACGGCGTCTGGATGAACCGGTTAGAGGCGCCGACGAGGCGCATGATGCCGATCTCCTTGCGTCTCGCGTACGCGGAGAGGCGGATCGTGGTGCCGATGAGCAGGATCGCGGCGATGAGCATGAGCACCGCGATCCCGACCGCGATGTACGTCGCGACGGTCAGCGCCGAGAACAGCGGCTCGAGGTACTGCAGCTGATCCGTGACCTGCTCCACCCCCGCGACCCCGCCGAAGGCCTCGGCGATCACCTGCGACTGCCCCGGGTCCTTCATCGTGACGAAGAACACCTCGAACGCCTGGTCAGGGGTGATGACGCTGGCCTGCTCCTCGCCGAGCTGCGCCACGAGCTTCGCGTAGGTGTCCTCCTTGCTGTCGAAGGCCACCTCGCTGATGAGCGGAGACAGCGCGTCGCCCTCCAGCTGATCGCGCACCGCGTTGACCTGGTCCTCGGTCGCCGCGCCGTCGATGCAGGTCTCCGACTCCGAGATCGACGAGCACATGTACACGGCGACCTGAGCGCGCTCCGACCAGTAGCCGCGCATCGTGCCGATCTGCGACTGCATGAGAATGGCCGCGCCGACGAAGGTCAGCGACACGAACGTCACGAGCACGACCGAGATGACCATCGAGATGTTGCGACGGAGGCCGACGAGGGCCTCGGTGAGGATGAGCCCGATTCTCATGACGTCGGCCCCACCTTCTCGTCGCCGTCGTCCGAGAGGCCGAGGCGGTCGGCGACCCCCAGTTCTGCGACGTCGACCTCGGGGAGCACGATGGGGTGCGTGCGCGGCGGGGTCTGCGCGGCGGGTGCTTCCGCAACCACCGGCGCCTCCTCGACGGCCGGCACGACGGGCGCGGCCTGCGCCTCCGGCGTCTCGGATGCGGTGGGCACGGCGTCGGGCGCGGCGGCAGCAGCCTTGCGCTGCGCACTGAGCTCCTCGGCGAGGGCGGCGCGCACGACCGACAGGTCGGCGGTCTGACGCTGCACCTCCTGCACAGCGGTGAGGGCGGCGGCAGCAGCAGCTCCGCGCACCTCCTCCGGCACGAGGCGCGGGATCTGCGAGGTGTCGCCGTAGCCGCCGTGAACCTCGTCGCGCACCATGACTCCGTCGCGGAGCTCGATGACTCGTCGCTGCATCTGGTCGACGAAGGCCGCCTCGTGTGTCGCCATGAGCACGGTGGTGCCGCCCGCGTTGATGCGCGCGAGCAACTGCATGATGTCGACGGAGGTCGCGGGGTCGAGGTTTCCGGTCGGCTCGTCGGCCAGCAGCACCTGGGGACGGTTGACGAGCGCACGCGCGATCGCGACGCGCTGCTGCTCACCGCCCGACAGCTCGTGCGGCATCCGCTTCTGCTTGCCGTCGAGGCCGACGAGGGCAAGGGCTTCCGGCACTGCCTGCTGGATGAAGCCGCGCGACGACCCGGTCACCTGCAGGGTGAAGGCCACGTTCTGATAGACGGTCTTCGACGGGAGGAGTCGGAAGTCCTGGAACACCGATCCGATGTGCCGGCGGAAGTAGGGGACCTTGCGGTTGGCGAGCGAGCGCAGGTCGCGACCGAGCACGGCGACACGACCCGAGGTGGGCACGTCCTCGCGCAGGATCAGCCGCAGACACGACGACTTCCCCGACCCCGAGGCGCCGACGAGGAAGACGAACTCCCCGCGCTGGACCTCGAAGTCGACGCCGGACAGAGCGGGCCTGGTGGTCCCGCGATAGCGTTTCGTGACGTTCTCGAACCGAATCATGGCGATACGAGCCTAAGTGCGCTGATTGCTCCGCCCGCGAGCGACACCCCTGTGGCCCCCTGCGCGTCGTGGCGCACTGCTATACATGATGTGCCGGTGTTCAGCGGCACATCCGCTCCGTGCCGATCGCACGGACGATTCTTCGAGGGGGACCCATGACGACGCCCGCAGGCTGGTACGACGACGGATCCGGACGTCAGCGCTGGTGGGACGGCACGCAGTGGACGGAGCACTTCGCTCCGTCCACGGATGCCGCAGATCCGGGTGTCTCGCAGACCGCGGACTCGTCGTCCGCCGCCGACGCCTCGAGCGCTGTCTCCTCCACTGACGAGTCGAGCGTGCCGGAATCGGCCGCTGCCGCCGAGACGGCGGCCGCCGTCGAGTCGATCTCCGCCGTCGAGAGCGGTTCGTGGGAGCAGCCGTCCACGGGCGCCCCCGCTCCGTCCACCGAGCCGGCATACGGACAGGCGCCGTCCGACGACGCCACGCCGTCTGACTCAGCCTCCTCCTCCGCGAGCACCGAGCCACCGGCGGCAAGCGAGCAGGCCTCCGCCGAGCAGGTCTCCGCTCCCGAATCGGCAGCGTCGTGGTCGGCGCCGAATGCACAGAACGGCGCGGACACGTCGGTGTACGGCGCGTCCGGCACCGAGGCGCCCCCGTACGCGAACCCTGCGCCGTCGTATCCGGGAGCCGCGGCGTCCTACCCGGGATCGCCCCAGCCGCCGCAGTCGCCCGGCTACGGCGCGCCGACGTACCCCGGCTCCGCACCGTCCTATCCGGGAGCGGCTGCGTATCCGGCGGCTGCGCCGACGGGTGCGTACCCCGGCGCCTACCCCTCCGCTCCCGCCGCACCCAAGCCGTTCTCCGTCGTCGGGATCATCGGTCTGGGACTGGCTGCACTCGGATTCATCCTCGGCTTCATCCCGGTGCTCAACGTCGTGGGGTTCGTCCTGCTCGGCGCGGGTTTCATCGTCTCCCTCATCTCGCTCTTCCTGAAGGGGCGCAAGTGGCCCGGAATCACCGGTCTGATCCTCTCGGTGGTCGGTACGATCATCGCCGCCGTCGTCGCCTTCGTCTTCTTCGTCGCGGCCGTCGCGACGGAGAGCGTGCGTGACTTCCCGAGCTCGCCGCCGTCGAGCGACTCCAGCACGGACGGTTCAGAGGATGACACCTCGACGCCGACCGAGGTCGTGGAAGGCACGCTCGGCGAGCCCGTCACCATCGAGCAGTACTCGGGCACCAGCGAGATCACGATCACAGCCGCGACGTGGAGCGCGACCGACGGCACTGACATCCCGTCGACCAACGGCGGGTTCGTCTCCCTCGATGTGACCGTCACCGGTCTCGAGGGCACGAGCTACGTCAACCCGATCTACTTCGCGATCGAGACCGCCGAGGGAGCAGAGGGCACGTACGATTACTTCGCCGACGGCCAGCTCGGCAGTGACGACCTCGAGGCGGGCGATTCGGTCAGCGGCAAGGTCACCTTCGACGTCGCGCAGAGCGCCTCGTACACGGTCGTCGTCACCGACGAGATGTTCCAGGAGGTCGCGCGCATCACGGTCACTCCGACCGCCGGCTGAGACCCGACGACGAGAGAGGGCCGGAATCCCCGAGGGGTTCCGGCCCTCTCTCAATGCAGCTGGGCAGAGGAGCTCAGTCCTCTTCCTTGCGCTTGCGCCAGCGGATGCCGGCCGAGATGAATCCGTCGAGGTCGCCGTCGAACACCGCGGCGGGGTTGCCCGACTCGTGGCCGGTGCGGAGGTCCTTCACCAGCTGCTGGCCGTAGAGGAAGTACGAGCGCATCTGGTCGCCCCAGCTCGCGGTGATGTTGCCGGCGAGCTCCTTCTTCTTGGCCGCTTCCTCTTCCTTCTGCAGCAGCAGGAGGCGGGTCTGCAGCACGCGCATCGCGGCGGCGCGGTTCTGGATCTGCGACTTCTCGTTCTGCATCGACACGACGATCCCGGTCGGGAGGTGCGTGATGCGCACGGCCGAGTCGGTCGTGTTGACCGACTGGCCGCCCGGGCCCGACGAGCGGAACACGTCGACGCGGATGTCGCCCTCGGGGATGTCGACCTCGGTCGCCTCCTCCATGAGCGGGATGACCTCGACGGCCGCGAACGACGTCTGGCGCTTGTCGGCGGAGCCGAAGGGACTGATGCGCGCGAGACGGTGGGTGCCCGCCTCGACCGACAAGGTGCCGAAGGCGTAGGGCGCGTCGATCTCGAACGTCGCCGACTTGATGCCGGCGCCCTCCGCGTACGACGTGTCCATCACCTTGACCGGGTACTTGTGCTGCTCGGCGTAGCGCAGGTACATGCGCATGAGCATCTCGGCGAAGTCGGTGGCGTCGTCGCCACCGGCGCCGGAGCGGATCGTGATGATCGCGGCGCGCTCGTCGTACTCGCCGTCGAGGAGGGTCTGCACCTCGAGCTGGTTGATGACCTCGGTCAGCGCGGCGAGCTCGTTGCGGGCTTCGATCGCGGAGTCTTCGTCGCCCATCTCGTTCGCGAGGTCGACCAGCACCTCGAGGTCGTCGAGGCGGCGTCCGATGCCCTCGATGCGCGCGAGAGACGACTGGCGGTGGCTGAGGGCGCTCGTGACCTTCTGCGCGCGCTCGGTGTCGTCCCAGAGGTCGGGAGCGCCGGCCTCTTCACTGAGCTTGGCGATGTCGGAGCGGAGCGCATCGACATCGACGACCTCGCGGATGTCACCGTAGGTGACGCGAAGGGCCTGGATGTCGGCGGAGAGATCGAGTTCGAGCATGGCGCATCCAGCCTAACGTGCCGCCTGCTCGGGCGGGGACGGTCCGCGAACGGGAGTAGCGTGAAGGGAGTGAGCGGTGCATCCACGGTCCTGAGGCGTTTCGGGCCGATGGTGTACGTTCCGACGATCCTCTTCTCCCTCGGCGAGGGCGCGGTCATCCCCCTCATCCCGGTCATCGCCGCCTCGATGGGCGCGGATGTCGCCTTCGCCGCCCTGGTCGCCTCGGCGCTCGTCGTCGGGCAGCTGTGCGGCAACCTCCCGGCGGGGTGGGCTGTGGCCAAGATCGGCGAGCGGTTCACGATGGTGATCGCCGGTGTCGTGGCGATCGGGGCGGGCGTCGGCATGGTGTTCGCTCCGTCGCCCGCAGTGCTCGCGGCATCCGTCTTCCTGCTCGGCTTCTGCGCGGCGGCGTTCGGTCTCGCGCGGCACGCCTTCATGACGACCCGCGTGCCGATCGCGTTCCGTGCGCGCGCCCTGTCGCTGCTGGGCGGCAGCTTCCGCCTCGGCGTCTTCATCGGTCCGTTCGTGGCCGCCGGCCTGCTGCAGCTGTTCGGTTCGGAGAGTGCCGCGATCTGGTTCTTCCTCGCCTGCCTGGTCGTGATGGTCGTGCTCGTGCTGTTCGGGCCAGACCCCGAGAAGACGATTCCGCCGACCACTCCGGTGCGCACCGCTCCCCTGGTGTCGGATTCGGGCGAGCCGGTCAGCGGATCGATTCCCACCGCTCCGCGCACCGGTGTCCTCCGCACGATGTGGCGGCAGCGCACGGTGCTCTCCCGGCTGGGACTCGCGGCCGCCTCTCTGTCCGCCGTGCGCTCTGCCCGCCAGGTGGTGCTGCCGCTGTGGGGTCTCTCCCTCGGACTCGACGCCTCCACGATCGCCCTCGTCGTCGGAGTCTCCGGCGCGATCGACTTCGCTCTCTTCTACGCCAGCGGCCAGGTGATGGACCGGTTCGGCCGGCTCTGGGCGGCCATGCCGGCGATGCTCCTGATGGGCGCCGGGTTCGTCGCGCTGTCCCTCACCCACGATCTGGACGCATCCGTGCTGTGGTTCGGCATGTTCGCCGCCGTCCTCGGCGTCGGCAACGGGCTCTCCAGCGGCATCCTGCTGACACTCGGGGCGGACGTCGCTCCGAAGCGCGAGCCGGCGGCGTTCCTGGGCTCGTGGCGGACGCTCACGGATGCCGGTGGCGCGGCCGCTCCGCTCCTCGTGTCTGGCATCACCGCCGTCGCCTCCCTGCCGATCGCCGCCGCCGCGATGGGCGTGATCGGGCTCGTCGGCGCCATCGGGTTCATCCGATGGATCCCCCGGTTCGTGCCGCGGACGAAGGGCGACGCGTGAGTATCCTCGGCGCCGATATCCGCCGCCTGGTCGCCGCCTTCCCGGTGACCTCGGAGCAGGACCGGGCGGTGCAGGAGGACTTCGCCTCTTTCTTCTCTCACGACGACGGACCGGTGCAGCGCGACGACGGACCTCGCCATGCGACGGCGTCGGCGTTCGTCTTTGACCCGACGCTCTCCCGCGTGCTGCTCGTCTTCCACGGCAAGGGACGCTTCTGGGTGCAGCCGGGCGGCCACCTCGAACCGGGAGATCGATCGATAGCGGATGCCGCGCTCCGAGAGCTGTCCGAGGAGACGGGCATCCTCGCTCCGCCGCCCGGCGACGCGTACGTCTACGACCTCGATCATCACGAGCTGTCCGCCGCGTTCGGCCGGTGCGCCTCACACCTCGACGTCGGGGTCGTGTTGGTCGTCGCCGACGACGGCGCGCTACGGGTCAGTGACGAGTCGGAGGACGTGCGGTGGTGGCCGATCGACGCACTCCCCGACGAGGTGCCGCCCCAGTTCCACCGCCGCGTGGCGCACGTTCTCGCGCGGCTGCGCGGCTGAAGAGGACTGCTGCGCTATCGCTGCGACTTGGACGGCGCGGCCGCCTGACACCTGAGCCCGACTGCGGAGACGCCGTCACCGGTCTGCTCATATATTGCGAGCGCGACCATGCTCGGGCTCCAGGAGGACCGCACACGCCGTTCATCGGTCGGGCCCGCGGGAGCCTCTGCGGTTCGCGCGAGTCAGTAGCGCGATCGCCGCGGCACTGATGGCACCGACGGCGATCCCCAGATCCGTGTAGACGGGAGCGAACACGGGGTTGAGGATGCGCGGGATTGCCGACAAGACGGATCCGACGGCGAGGACTGCACTGAACACTCCTCCGGCGACACCACCCCGCGAGAAGTAGACCAGGGCTGCCACTACATATACGGCTGCCGCGATACTTGCCCACGCCCAGAGCGGAATGGGTATGAACCACCCACCGAACAGTGGCCACGACCAGCTCAAGAGCCAGACTAGGGATCCAGAGAATACGACCCACCGCCCAGCTCCCGGGCTAGAGGGCGAAGCGGGCAGCGTTCCGAGGGCAAGAAGCAGGAAGCCAAGAAACTGAACGGTGAAACCGAGGAGGATGCTTCCTGGCCCGGTCTGGGCGCCCGGCCGCTCTGCACGCAGCTCACCCCGGAAATCAACCCGACCATCGTCCCGTTCGTCGCGGCAGCCTTCGACTCCGGGGACTGGTCCGTGCTCGGGCGCCTCTTTCCCTGATCCCTGTCGGGGACCGTGGCGAGCCGATCCGTCATCGCAGCGCGGTGCGGCTCGTGGCGGTGGCCTCGAGGCGCACGCCCTCCGGCACGAAGAGTGACACGATCGGCGGGTGCCAGTCCGTCGCGATCGTCACCCGGGCCGAGACTCCATCGGGAGCGGTCGCCGCGACCAGGGCGGCTCGCCCCGGCATCCCGTCCAGCACGGCTGTCGCCTGCTCTCGCACTCCCCCGTCGGTGAGCCTCGCGTGCACGTCCTCGCCCTCCACCACGACCGTGAAGCCGTCCGCTCCGGCGAGCGCGGCGGAGTCGGCGAGCGCATCGAGGCGCTTCTGCGCGATGTACAGGTCGGTCGCGGTGGCGGCGACCACGACAAGCGCGATGGCGAGCAGGGCGTAGCCGAGTGCGAGAAGGAGCACACTGCCGGCATCGTCGTCTCGATTCACGACGCACCCCACAGCCGGGACACCTTCTGCACCGCGACTCCCTCGACGGGGATGGATGCCGCAACGTCGAGCCCCATCACCGACGGGACCAGCGGGAGCGGGACCCGGGTGGCGACGGTCACGGTGACGAGCGCGCCGGGCGCGGGGCATTCGGCGGCGCGCGGGGCGCATGTCACCGACACCTCCAGCGACCCGCGCTCGATCCCGTACTGGTCGGCGATGTTCTCGACGACGCGGTCGCCGTGCGCGGCTGCCGTCTCGGCATCCGGTGCGCTCGCGATCACGCGCGCGAGATGACGGGCCGCTGCCTCGGCACCGAGGGTGTGCTCCTGGATGCTCCCCAGCGCGACGATCAGATACACGAGCGGTACCAGCAGGATCACACCGACCGTGATGAACTCGAGCGCGGCGGACCCGCGATCATCGCTCATCGAACGACTCCGCGGGGGCTTCCGCATCGATGTTCATCGCCGAGGGGATGCCGATCAGACCGATGACCGGCAGCGCCGTGCGGATCCGCACCACCACGACTTCGCGCCCGCTCTCCTCCACCCGCGCCGCCGAGACGTCGTCGGCGTAGGCGGAGCCGATCGCCTGCGTGATCACCTGGCGTGCGCGGGCCGCGCCCTCCTCCGGAGAGACGTCGGCGAGCGCCGCGTGATGGGCGCCTTCGATCGCCGCATCATGAACCACGTTGCGCACGTACACAACGAGTGCGAGCTGCAGCACCGCGAGTGTCAGTGCGGTCAGCATCGTACCGACCATCACGAACTCGACCGGGCTGGATCCACGATCGTCTTCCCGGAGGCGGCGCATCAGGCGCACGCGCTCACAGACCCGACACGCGCTGGATCGCCTGCTCGAACAGCGCGCTCAAAGCCGGACCCGCGACAGCCCAGATCAGCACGACCAATCCGGCGGTCATCAGTGTGACTCGTGCCTGATGACACAGCGCCCTCCTGGCGATTGTCAGGAGGGCGCAGTGATCTGATGGCTCAGCAGCAGGGAATGCCGCCGCAGCACGGCTCGGTCTCTGTCATCTCGTCACCTCCCTCGATTGACTTCGATGTCACTCGGTCAAGCTCCGCAGAAGCTCGCGTACGCGCCTCTCGATGTCGTCGCGGACCGATCGAACGAAGGCAACGTCCTTCCCGGCGGGGTCCGAGAGCTCCCAGTCTTCGTAGCGCTTTCCCGGAAAGATTGGGCACGCGTCGCCGCATCCCATAGTGATCACGGCGTCCGCGTCGCGGACGTCTTCCGTGAGAAGCATCTGCGGCACCGCTTCGGAGATGTCGATCCCCTTCTCACGCATGACTTCGACCGCAGCAGCGTTGATCTGTTCCCCGGGCTCAGACCCGCCTGACCGAACTTCAACCGAGCCGCCGCTGAGCTCCCGCGCGAAGCCAGCAGCCATTTGGGAGCGCCCGGCGTTATGGACGCAGACGAATAGGACGATGGGCTTGCCACTCACGCGAATCTCCTTGATCGATGATCTTCGATGTAAGCCTGAGCCAATACATCGACGTTTGTCAATGTATGTGGCACGATGGGTGCATGACGATGACAGAGCAGCTACCTCTTCGCGACCTCGCGGCCTGCTGTTCGCCGGTCGTCGGAAGCCCGATCGACGCTGCTACCGCTGAGCAGGCTGCGCTCGCCTTGAAGGCCATAGCCGATCCTGCACGGCTTCGGATCCTTTCGATGGTTGCCGCTCACATTGATCGCGAAGCCTGCGTCTGCGACCTCACCGAGCCGTTAGGCCTGCAACAGTCGACGGTCTCTCATCACCTGCGTATCCTCGTCGATGCCGGGCTGCTATCTCGAGAGAAGCGGGGAACCTGGGCCTACTACAGCCTCAATCCGGGGGCACTCGATTCCATCTCAGGGATTGTTGGCAACCTCGGCGCGCCAGCTCGGGGTGACGCCTAACCCAGGGTGCACCCCCTGTCATCAGTGTGAACGTGCCCCGATCCCGCATCGAGATCACTCAGCCCTCACGACTCCGACCAGTCCCCGATCTGACGAGACGAAGGCACCTCGTTGCGACCGGTGCGCAGCGGTCGTGTAGCGTATCGACGTGCTCACCCCTCCGTCGCCAGCTCACCCGGCACCGAAGCCACTCACGCGGAGGAACTTCCTAACCGCCTCGGCGATTGCGGCACTCGTTGCGGCGGTTGGTTCACCCTTGGTCAGCGCGGTGCCCGCTCAGGCGGCCTGGGGCGGGTACCAGAACGGCTACATCCCCCTCTCTGCGCTCAGCCCGATCCCGTGGGCCTCCCAGTACCGCCTGCGCACGGACGCGGTAGACGCATTGATCGCAATGAATGTGGCTTTTCGAGGCAGCTTCGGCCATGACCTGCCAATCAATGATGGATACCGAGACTTCGCCGGACAAGTTGCCGCAAAGGCTGAGTACGGTGACGAAGCCGCGGAGCCCGGTACGTCAAACCATGGCTGGGCCGTTGCGATAGATGTCGGCGACCGCAACCACTACCGCCTCGGGTTTTCGCACCCGTTCTACTTCTGGCTCAAGTCGAACGCTGCCGGATATGGCTGGATCCACCCTGGCTGGGCTGAACCCGGTGGCGTCGGACCGGACGAGGCTTGGCACTGGGAATTCAACGGAAACTACAGCGGCGGGTCCCCCGCCCAATCGGAGGCAACAGTGGAAGCGATCGTCAAGGCACCCAACGGGACAATCGTTCATTTGGCCTACGGGACGAAAACCAACTTCGGTAGCGCCGAGCAATACAACAACTTCAGGATGCAGGTGAACACCCTGCGCAGTCTCGGAGCAACGGACCTGATGCCTCTTCCGGAACTCTCCACCGTCCCAGGCGTCACGTGGGACACGTTCACCTTCCTCACTCAGTACATCGGGGCTCCCGCTTCGTAAGCCACGTGCGGTGAGCGTTCAGCAGACGAGGGTTGCGGCCCTGTCATCAGTGTGAACGTGCTGTAATCCCCACGCGGGAACAGGCGCCACTCACGAATGTGACGCGTGCCTGATCCCACAGACCCTCGACTCCCGCGCAGCGGCAAGGATTGCTGCCCGCTCGCGTACTCGTCGAGCCGTGAGCGGATCTGCTGCGATCCCGTCCGCGCTTCGTGCTGCCCGGCCGAGCAGCACGAAGTAACGGGTCGGAGTGATGCCTAGCTCGCGGCGGGTGCGCTCATCGCGACTCGGGGTGTGGTGTGGGTGGGCGGCTTCGAAGGCGAGGATTTGCTCATGCGTCACACCCACCAATTCTCGTCCCGACCACCGGCACCCGGCCTGCATTGCCGCAGTCCTTCGCGTGTGGGATGGTGGTCGACATGCGGATCTTCCTCGCGGTGTACGCGGTACTTGCCCTCGCCTTCGCGGTGACGATCGGGATCATCACCGGCGGCACCGCCTCCGCGATCATGGCGCTTCTCGGAGCCGGCCTGGTAGGCGTCGTGCTCTGGCTCGTCATCCGCGCTTTCTTCCCCGACCGGTCGCGGACGGACGTCGGCCCGAGCACCTAGACTCGATGTCCTCGGCCGGAGGAAGGATGATCCGGCCATGCCCCGAGGGCTAGCTCCCGACGTGATGCTGACCGTCACGCTCGACGCAATCTGCTCACGCAACAGGTACACCCGCGATCCGGCTCCGGTGATCGACGAGCTACGCGCGGCTGCCGGCGATCGGCACGACCTGCTCGTCGAGGCGGTCGGCACGTGGGTCGGGTACTTCGAGGACGACTACACGCGGATCCTGTGCAATGCGCTGCGCGAGCTCCCTGAACTCGACCCGTGGATCGCGCTCGGCGCACACCGGCGCGCGATGCCAGATCATCGGACTCCACCGCCGCCGCCCGGACACGGTGGCGCACCGATGACCATCGTGGGACTATGACGCCATGGGGACGGGCAAACCCCGCTGCAGCAATCGGGTAGCGCAGCGGGGTGCGCTCGTCCATACGATCGCGTCGTGATCGCGCAAGGGGGTAGCGGAAGCTGCGCAACCCTGCGATGGTGAACCATTCTCACGCAGCGATCCTTCGGGTTGCGCCTCTTGACACAGGTTTCCGTGGAGAAGCCGATCAGAGGAAGCACCCATCATGGGCAAGTTCATCTACGAGGGCGGACCGAAGGTCGATATCAATGACCGCGCCCTCACGCACCTGCAGCTCGTCATGACCGCGAAACTGAGGCGTGGAGAACCGTTCTCGTTCACGTGGAAGGAAGACTCCAGCCTCGGCGGCGGTCGGGTGACGTTATGGATTCACCCCGGTTCCTCGATGGTGTTCAAGTACGAGGGGAGCGCGCACTCGGCTATCAACCGGGCGTGGGTGGACGCGCTTGCTTCCGCAGCGAACGCGCCGACCGGTCTCTATCTGGTTTCCGAGCCGCCCAACGTCAGCAACCACGACCAGAGCCCTGAGGGTGCATCAAATTGACAAGCTTGGCAACCCCCTCCGAGGTCCCGCGCGAGGCACCTACGTTCATCCACATGGGGCCGCACACGCAGGATCAAACTGAGATCTTCATAGACGGTCTCAGCTACATCCTCGCGGTCAGTGCAGACGTTGATGCAGTACAGCACGACGTCGAGCGCGCCATCGCTACACCCGGCCAGTTCGTGCAGTTCACCGCATCAGGGGAACGCCAAGTGCGTGTACTCGTCACCCCTCAGAGCCACGTCTCGTTCGTGACAGAGGATGTGACGGTTGAGTCCTCCGACGCCGTGATGGCTCGTAACGACCAAGGCGACTGGGACTTCCTCTAAGCGGCCGGGTCCGCCTCAAGCGCGAGCTCGTCGCAGACCGCGTGGCCGCGCGACCCTAGGCTGGTGTGATGCTCGTCGCCCAGATTCGCCCCATCGAGAAAACCACCGTCGATGTGATCGGCACAACACTCGAAGACGTCATCACTCAGCTCGAAGCACAACGCCAACCAGGGTTCGATCTCGTCTCAGCTCCGGTGCGGATGCTGAAGGGTGAGGCGAAGATGGAGGCGACGGGCACGTTCTCCCGCGTCGACGGCATCCGCGAGATCGAAGCCGATGACATGAGCACGTTGCGGGCGAAGGTCCCCGACGGCTGGCGCATGCTCTCACTCCGACGTTCCTGAGGCGCACGTCGCAGTCGACCCCCTTGGTGCATACTCAGACCATGAAGAAGCAGCTCGCTGGATACTGGTTTCTGATCTGGGCTCTGGTAGTAGCGACAGGGGTCGTTCTCTGGGCGGTGTTCCCGCGAGAAGGCAGCGGCACTGGCGACGGGAACGAAGGAATCTTCGAGCTCCTTCTCGGGCTCGTGGCAGGCGCCGTCCTGACGGTGATCCCGCAGGCGATCTTTCGCGGGATGGACCGAGCGCGGCGGACTCGAGCCGCTGCCGTCCTCTTGCGTAGTGACTTCTTCGCGTACCAGGTCTGGATCGAGCAGGGACTGAGGGACTCGAAATGGGGGCCGACCCCGAAGGAGATCTCGACCGTCGACCACATCGCGGACCTGGCGCACGCGTTGCCCGACTGGGACGAGTGGCAGACGATCGGTCAAGCTCGCCGGTACACAAATCGTATGGTTGGACTGAGCAATAGGCCCGAGATCGACAACGAGACTCGACGACACGGACTCATGACATTCGACGCCATCGATGAGGCGATGGAAGTGCTCGCGAAGATCGACGATGGACCGGCCGAGCCTCATGGGTCGAGGGAATCGGTGGTAGCCAACTCCGCACCTCGCGGAGGCAAGGAAGTTCCATCCGGGAACGACGCACAGGGCGAGCCCGATCCGTTGCCGTGACTGAACGCGAAGAAGACCCCCACCCGGCCGGAGCCAGGTGGGGGTCCCTCAACATCTCGCGCCTGTCGCTATTCCACCAGGACAATCTGCGCAAACTCTTCGATTCGCGTCTTCTGGTCGACGGTGAGACTTGACTCCATATCGTGCATGTGCACCTTCACCTCGTGCACTGCTTGCTCTATGGACTTCTGCGTTTCACGACCGAAGGTCAAGGCGAGAACGCCAGCTAACAGACCCGATACTCCCACCACGATCGTTGCAGTCGGAACCCAACTCTGGCTGACACTGGACACGAGGTATGGGAGCCAGGAGAGCAGCGCAGAAGCGCCGATTCCGATGAGTGCCCAGCCCAGGTTCGACCACTGTCGGCGATGCCTTTTCAGGGTGGAGATTTTCTGTTTGAGGCGCGCCCACTCCTTGACTCGCACCGGGAACATCTCCTCCCCCTGCGCCGGCACGAACATCGACGGAGCGGGCATGTTCGTGATCGTTCCCGCGTCACTCATCGTCGTGTGCCCTCAACGTGTCGTCGTCCGTGTAGTCCTCCATGCGGAGGATCCCCGTCTTGATCGCACTGAACGTGTACGTAAGCCCACAATTTGAGCAGATCACCGGGAAGATCGGAGTGACGGAACCCCCAGGACCGCCGAAGACCAAACTACCGCCGTTGAACGTCCGGAGCTCGCTTGTAAGACCTAGTTCCCAGTTGTTAGTACCGCAGATCGGGCAGATCTTCTGGCCAATCCACCGGCTGTTCAGCCATTCGAGCGCTCGATTCGCCTCTGCCTGCTGTCTCTGCGTCACGTCCACGAGGTCAGCATATTGGAAGCGTCGTCGTCGACGGCGAACGTGGATCAGCGCAGATCGCGGCGCAGGAGCGAGCGTTCGGTGCCGATCTCCTGCAGCCTCTCGGACGCGCCGATTGGCTTCCACAGGCCGTAGTGGAGGCCGACGGCGATGAGAAACGTCGGGAGCGCGAGGATGAGACCTTGGCCGATGTCGTAGGTGGTGCCGGCGGTGATCGCGGCGCCAAGCTCGGTGAGTAGCGAGGTGGCGAGCGAGAGGATGGCGAGGAGCGTCGCCTTCACACCAGGGCGAGTGATGGTCTTGGTGACCAGGCCGACGAGCAGCGGAAGCACGGTCGACAAGACGAGCTGGATCACCAGCACGGGGTCGAGGGTGAACGCGATGACGGCCGCCGTGGCGACGATCGCTGGCGCGGTGCCGTCGGAGGCATGCGCCGGCGCACCGATGAGGGTGAGCGCGGCGAACGCGAAGAACACGCCCAGCAGGGCGCGACGGAGCAGGGTCTTCATGATGGTTCTCCTTTGGTGGAGGGACGTGCGCGGCGGAGCCACGTCGGGGGGATGGTGTCTTCGATCAGGGCGATGTCGGACGGGTCGAGGTCGGGGCCGTGGTCGGTGGGCCACTGGCGGGCGATGGCGCGGAGGATGCGGGCGAACGCGGACGACTTGAGGCGGTCCTTCTCGGTGAGGGTCGCGACGTCGGCCTTAAGAGTGGTGATCTCGGTCCACGCGCCCTCGAGCTGCTCGCTGACGCGGGCGTCGATCCTCGCGTCGAGCGCGGTCTTCGCGTCGGTCTTCGTCTTGCCGCGTGTGGCGAAGAACGTGAGCACGGCGCCAAGCGCGAGCGCTGCAGCTCCGATGACTGCGATGACGGTCTGGGGGTCCATCAGGCGTCCCCCTCTCGCCGTTCCTTGATCTCCTCGCCGAGAAGGGTGAGCCGGAAGATCGGCAGCGGCAGGGCGAGAGTGATGATGAACGCGACGAAACCGGCCGACGCGGCCGGGTTCGCGCGGAACAGCACGACCGCGCCGGCGTATGCAGCGAGCAGAGCGACGAGCAGCACCTTCCCGCAGATCTCCCACTTCCACAGCCGGGGGAACGCGACTCCGAGGAGACAGATCACCGCCACGACGGTCAGCAGGATTCCCATCGTGTCGATGAGCGGCTCGTCGAACAGCTCGTGAAGGACCGGCGACCCGAATAGGGCCGCCCAGATCCCCGCACCGATCGCGATGAGGTCGTAGACGGGCAGCCAGACCCGCTTGAGCGACCGGTACTTCCACTCATCGGGCGGGATCGCGTCCGGGTGCCAGATCGATGCCCGCCACAGGCGCCGCCGCATCAGCTTCTCGCTGCCTTGATTGCGAGCGCGACCTTCTGCACCTGCTCGAGAGTGGCCTGGGCCTGGTCCTGCTCGCCGCGGATGGCGATCCCCTCCGCCGTGAGCCGCGACCAGAATCGGCGGTCGGTGCCCTGAGCGTCTCCGCGGAGCACTGCCTCGACGGCCGCCCACGGGATGTTCTCCGACTGCAGTTGAACCGTCAGGTCGTCGTTGCTGCATTCGATGATCGCGCCGTGGCGCTTCTCGAAGGTGCCGACCATCGACGGCTGGCTGACGTAGTAGATCTTCTCGAAGCCGAGGACGAACACGGCCCCGGTGCTGGCCCAGCGGATGAGTGCCATCTCGTCCTCCTTGTGGACGTCGGTGGGACGGTTGGTCGTCCCGGGATTGATTGCGACGGCACCGAAAGCCGGCACCGTCCACGCGGGGTTGAAGTCGCCGACATAGAATCGAAGTAGCGAGAGACGCGGCCCGTAGGGCACGCCAGTTCGCTTCACACGAGGCAAGCGCTGACCCGCTCCCAGATGGAGCAGGGTCCGGAAGATCGCAGGCGTCAGGCCGTAAGACCCGCTCGGGCAGGCAAACCGACCAGGCGGGCCGTCACCAGTCCAACAGCGGGCGTGTGTCACTTCGATCCCGAAGGACACGCCATCATGGCCACTCCCACCTTTCTCACCAAGGCGGAACTCGCCGCCACGATTCAGCGAAGCACCCGCACGATCGAGCTGTGGCTTCGCAAGGGTTACATCACCGGATACCGTGACGAAGACGGCACCCTGAAGTTCCACCTCGAAGCCGTCGAGCTCGCGATGAGCCTGCAGCCATTCAAGATGCGCGACGGACGCAAGCGCGGCTCTGGCACGGTCGTGCCGATGCCGATTCAGGCGGTGCCCGAATGAGCACCGCGATTCAGGCCACTCCGGCCATCTCTCCCCCACCCCTCACCCTCTCGGATGAGCAGTGTGCCCGCATTGCGGCTCTGCTGTCGCTCACGCTCCCGGGTGCGAAGTCGTGAACGCCGCTGACGAGCGCCTCGCCGCCGAGATCGCAGAGGCAGAGCGCATGCGCGCCGAAGGCATCGCCGAGTTCGATCGACTCGCGCTTCCGCGGTCGTCGCCGCTGCACCTGAGCGAGCGCGAGCGGGCAGAAGCTGACGAAGCTCTGCGTGACTTCCACGCGCGCGCGGCTGCGGGCGAATGGCCCTACAGCGAGGAGGAGTCGTGAGCAGGTTCAGCGGACTCGTCGTGGAGGTGACGGATCGCAACTTCCGCCGCACCCAGTACCGCCCCTTCGACGGCGATGAACGGCTGCGCAGCGCACCCTCAACGAGGCGTGCAGCAATCCTCGATGATGCGCGGATCACCGACGCGACAGGCGTCACGATCACAGGCAAGGTGCGGCAGAGGGTGGTCGATCGACTGATGATCGACACCGAGAGCATGCGCCCGATCTTCGATCCGACAACGGGAGGTGCGATGACGAGCGCCTACATTCCCGGCCTTTGGAATCACGGCACCGTACCGGCCTTCATCGGCCCGAAGGGATGGGGAAAGACGAAGCTCCTGTTCGGGGAGCTCGCCCCCGCGCTGCTGATCCCGGATAGGCAATTCCTCGGCGCGTTCGAGCCTGCCCAGATGACCGAGGTTGAGCGTGCCCGCGACGTCTGGATGATCAACTCGGAGACACGTCCCACGGCTGTGCACGAAGAGCTGATCGCGGGTGGCCTGACGTTCGCTCGTCGCAACGGCGTGCCCTGCTACGTCGGCCCTTTCGGACTCGATGCGGGCGTGCTGATCATTGAGCACCTTCCCGCCGGCGGCGGAGCTACATCATTCGACCTCACCGACCCGGCGAAGCTGGGCTGGTGGGAAGAGCGTCTCATCCGTTTCACAGGCACCTACGAGCCGCCCCTCGTCGTCGTTGCCGATGGCGTCTCCGCCATGCTGGGGAACGACACCAACCGCTACGGCGCGTTCACGTCGGCGTTCCGAAGGCTCTTGCAGGAGGCGGGCATCCCGAACGGGCTGGGCGTGCTGCATTCTCCGATGGATCCGAGGGTCAACACTCCGATGAACGGCCTTGAAAGCATGGGCGAGTGGGACGGCATGTGGATCGCTCGGGCGGATCGGTTCCCAATCTTCCCGACGACTCCGCGCCACTTCCTCACGCTGCCGCGTCTCGGTGACCCAATCGTCCCCGAGGCTCGCGTTGGCCTCGGAGACGACGGCAGGCTCACTCTCGGCGCGGCGTCCGCGGGGAAGGCGGCATCGCTCGCGACTCCCGTCGCCTCCGAGCGGGATCGCTTGCTGGGAAGGCTCACCCGCGACTGGAAGTGGACGAAGGAGGTGTGCGGCACTGGAGACGGCTACACGAGCGGATCCAAGCTCCTCAAGGTGTTGGCGTCAGAGGGGCTCATCGAGTCGAGGATGCATCAGGAGGGCAAGACGCGCGGCACGCAATGGCGTCTGTCTGCGCCCGACGACGACTGACTCTCGGGATTCGTAGCTGGACCGTTCGTGCCACGTGCGAGAGGGCTACGGGTGTTCGGGTTCTCTTAGAAGCTCTGGGGGTGCGAAGCTCACCCTTCTAAGAAACCCGAAACCCGAAACCCGACGCCGGGTGCGACCAGACGAAGGCCGTCAGATGCTCGCGATGAGCGGCGGGTACTCGCTCATGTGCCGCGAGAATGCCGCGAAGCGCGCATCGGCGTCCTCGATCTTGTCGACGGCCGCGAGCGAGCGCGCGGCGCGCGTCGAGCGCATGGCGTCGGTAGCCGTCCGGGGACGACCGGCCCCCAATGTCATCGACATCGTGCGCGCGGACATCTGCTGAGTGCTCATCGGGTCTCCATCCCTCGAATGCGCATGTGGTCTGACCACAAGAATACCCCGTACCCCCAGGGTGTACCACAGGAATACCTGCCGTAGTACGCTTGCCCCATAGGGCACATGCCATCGCCCTCGAAGTTGCTGCTGGCAGTAGGGCCGAGCCTGATTGAACAGGTTCGCTCATGCCCACGAACTCCGCCCCTTCCTCCGTCTCTCAGCCCGCGCGCTCGTCGGTCGCTCACGACGACCGCGCGCAGGTCGCCTCGGTCCGGCATGCCGGGCGACCCCGGCCCGTCGCGCGTGCGGAATCGGATCCTCCCGCGCGCGACGGGCACCCCGAGCAGTACACCCCCACCCCGGAGATGGTGCACGCGCGCATCCGTCGAACGGCAATGGTGCCCGCGATCATCACCGTGCCGTGCCCGGATCACGACGCCGAGGTCGGCCAGCCCTGCTACGTCCTCGGTGAGCGAGGCGCGCGCGGCGTGTGCGGCGTGTGCGGCCCTCGGATCGAGGTCTGCGCCGAGCGCGTCAAGGCTAGGATCGCGCAGCGATGAGCACGCCCGCAGACCTCCGCGCCCGACTCGTGAGCAGCCAGCAGGCGGCGAGTGCCGTGCCGATCGTCGGGCTCCTCGGAACTCCGCCCGCCGGGACGCCAGACGGCTTCTCCGCGTGGGCGGTGGGTGCCCTGTTCGGTGAGCGCCACATCGTGATCCTGCCGACGCTGAGCAGCGATGCTCCCGCCGTCGTCCTGGATCGCGTGGTGACTCGTGTGCTCGCAACCGCGACCGGCCGCTGCCCGCTGTGCGGGCGCGCGGCGAACGTGGACGTGCTGACGCCCGGAGTCGTGGACGTACGACACGACGAGGGCTGCCCCGCGATCTTCGGGCCCGAGGACTCGCGATGGTTCCCGGCCCTCACCAGCCCAGAGGAGGACGACCGATGACGAGGAAGTACGCGCCGCGGCTCATCCCGGCGTCACATCAGGTCACCCAGAGTGCCGACCGCTACCGCGAGAGCCAGCGCCCGGACCCCGCGCCCGAGAGCACGCCCGCGCCGGCCGCTTGGGAGGCGAAGCCCGAGCCCGAGGCGGCGCCGCGTCCGAAGCACGGTCGTGTGCCCCGCGGGTTGAAGCCGCCCGCGCCGCCGCAGAAGTCAGCGGTGCTCGGCATGTTCGACAAGGCGTTGCAGTCCACGCCCGACCCCGACAAGAAGCGCCGCCTCCGCGCCGCTCAGCGTGAGATGAGCGCGCAGATCACGCGCGAGATCGCAGACCTCCCACCGGGTGCCGACCCCAGCGCATACGGCTACTGACCATCGAGCGACAGGACGAACCATGCCTATCCCCACTACCTGCACCATCGAGCGCTCTCCGTGGACGTCGTTTCCCTCGGGCACGTTGCCGTGCGCGAGTTGCGGCGTCGTCGTAAGCACGACACCGGACACCGAGGTCGAAGCCATCCAGGTCTTCGGCCGAACCCGCCACGAGGGGTACGCACCGCCTCGCCACGATCTGTATGTCACGCGCTGCGACAGCTGCCGGATGATCCGTCAGGCGGCGGTCGATCTCCTCCATGCTCATCCCGCGGTGCGGCAGCGGATCGGCGCGGCCGAGATCGCGGTTCACCGCCTCGAGTCCGCTCTGTGCGCACTCGATGCCGTCGGCACGACAGACGCCAAGACGATCGATCTGCTGACGGCGAGCGGAACGAAGCTCAGCCGACTGATAAACGCTCTCACCGCGCCGGGAGTGCACGCGCGGTGGGCGACTCTGGCCCGCTCGGCAAGCTTCGCCAGCGCGCCCGCCACACCGCCCTCCCGGGCTCGATGGGCGCACCTGACCTCCGAACAGCGCCGGGAGCTCCGGAACACGGCAGCGGGGCTCCTGGCGCGCCACATCGAGAAGCCGGTGGACGTGCAGTGCGTCGACTACGACGGCAACCCCTCGGGATGCATGCTCTGCGGCGTCGGCGCGGTGCAGGCGTTCCGAGCGGACGCCGACAGCGTGTGGACGCTGATGTCAGCGGACTCCGCGAGTATCGGCGGTCCCGGCCGCGCCGACACGCTCGACGGCGTGGTCTGCCCTCGGTGCGATCACGCGATCGACCAGGCGCACGGCGTCGGACAGTCGGCGATGACGCTGAGCGTGCGATCGTTCCTCGGCGTGCCCGCACACCTGCGCTCGCTCGACAACCTCGACGGCCTCATCGGGTGGGCGGCGCTTCCTGCGCGCAGCGCGCCCAACCGCGAGCCGTGGGGTCATCTCGACCTCGGAGCGCTCCGAGCGTCGGCAGATCTGATTCTCGGGCGCGCGTCGTAGCGCCGCGACCATCTAGTAGCTGAGCGAGTCCAGCCCAACCTCGACGCCGACGAGGATCACACCGACAACAGCACCGAGGATGAGAATCCACTGGCGGTGAAACTCCTTCACCGAGGGCGCGGATGGCATGACGCTTTCGTTGAGCGCCTTCACCGTGCCGAGCCATGGGTCGAGGCCGTTAGCTTCGAGCAGAGCCATGCGCCGCTCGGTGAGTTCCTTGAACTTCTCCTGCACCCGCGGATCGCCGTCTTGGACAGCTGCCACTCCTGCCTCGTACTGAGCCCAGACCCTGCGCGCTGCTCGCGCTTTATGGTCCTGCGCAGAGAGGTCGATCAGCGTACCGATGCCGACGTACAGCGCCGCAAGGACCGGGACGAGAGCACCGAAGAATGCGAGCATGACCCGAGGCTAGCGTCAAGGTGGGACACTCGATCCTCGACGCGCTCCCCGGCGCTCAGCGCTTGCGAAACGGCGCAGAATCGAAATTCGAGATCGGACGTAGCACTCTCAGCCCTAGGACGTGAGAGCGTCGCTGGTGGCGTCTGGGGGCGGTTGAGTGGGAAGCAGTCGCGCAATCACGAAGATTGAAAAATCCCTGATCAGAAATATGTCAAAATCGAGACTTTGACCCGTCGGGCAGCGACGCGTCGACGAACGGTTGGCTGATGTCGACCCGGCGGCCGCTGGAGTGCAGCATCCGCTCGACGAGATCGCGCAGTCCCTCCGGTGTCAGGCGCAGATCGATCCGCTCCGCCACTCCGTGACGGGCGACGTGGATGCTGTCCGGGCCGTTCAGCCAGATCTCCTCGATCTCGGGGTCGTCCAGTAGGGGCTGCAGAGCACCGAATCCGCCGAGCGACGCGAGCACGTCGCGAAGGCATCGTTCTTCGTCGTCGACGAGCACGCCACCCTGAGTCAACGCCAGGTCGTTGAAGCGACGCACCTCGGCCTGCGCCACCGCTCGGGCGGCATCCGCGTCGAGAGCCGGCTCGATGCCCTGACCGCGCAATCGCGCGCGGACGCGCTCGGCGATGACGACGGAGGGCTGATTCACCCGAGCATCCTCGCAAGGATGCCGGGCGCGCCGCCGGACTTATCCACACTGTCCTCATACGGCTGCGGGCGGATCCCCAGCCACGCGCGATGCCCCGGTCAGTAGACTTGTGCCACCGCGCGGGAGTGGTGAAATTGGCAGACACGCAGGATTTAGGTTCCTGTGCCTCAGGGCGTGTGGGTTCAAGTCCCACCTTCCGCACCGATCAGTCGCATCCTCCGCGGCCGACGACCAGACCGCCGCACACAGTTCTACGACGGGAACTCCATGCACCACGCCGCCCTCATCCCCTGGCTCGACCCGGCCACGATCATCGGTACGGCCGGCCCCTGGGCGCTTCTCGTGGTGTGCTTCATCGTCTTCGCCGAGACCGGACTGCTCGTGGGCTTCCTGCTCCCCGGCGACACCCTGCTCGTGATCTCCGGCCTCCTCTCGCACCCGCTCGCGGGGTCGGAGCACGGGGTGTTCGGCATCAACGTGTGGTTCGTGGCTCTGCTCATCGGCCTGGCGGCGTTCGTCGGCGGTGAAGTCGGCTACGTGATCGGCCACAAGGGGGGCCCCGCGGTCTTCGAGCGCAAGGAATCAGGCCTCTTCAGCAAGAAGAACGTCGAACGCACGAACGCGTTCTTCGAGCGCTTCGGCGGCATCACCGTCATCCTCGCCCGCTTCGTGCCGATCGTCCGCACTTTCGCGCCCGTCGCCGCGGGCGTCGGCCACATGCCGTGGCGCAAGTACACGCTGTACAACCTGATCGGCGCCGTGCTCTGGGGATTCGGCCTCACGATGTTCGGCTACCTGATCGGCTTCATCCCGCCGGTCGCGGATTTCGTCGAGAGCTACATCGACCTCATCCTGCTCGCGGCGGTCGGCGGCACGGCCCTCGTGACCCTGTGGCACTACCTGTCCGAGCGTCACAAGGCGAAGAAGGCAGCGGCTGCCGGCGACGCGGTCACGGATGCAGGTGAGGCACAGGAGCTCGCCCTCGAGCCCGAGGTGTTCGACCGCGCACCCGACTTCGACGGCGACGGCAAGCACTGACGAGCGGGTCGGATGACGGTCAGCCGGCCTTCTTCTTCGCCGCCGGCTTCGAGGACTTCTTCGGCTTCTCGTCATCGTCCGCGTCGGATCCGCCCGACCGCGCCGCCTTCGACTTCGCGACGCTGGCGCGCAGCGCCTCCATGAGATCGATGACCTCGCCGCTCTTGGCGTCGGCATCCTCTTCGCCGAACGTGTCGGAGACATCGAACGTGTCGCCCGCCTCGATCTTCGCGTCGATGAGCGTGCGCAGCTCCTTCTGGTACTCGTCGACGAACGACTCCGCGTCGAAGTCGGCGGAGTAGCTGTCGACGAGCGACGACGACAGCTCGAGCTCCTTCTTCGAGATCCGCACGTCCTCGTCGAGCGACGGGAAATCGGCCTCGCGCACCTCGTCGGCCCAGAGCAGCGTCTGCAGCACGAGCACCTTGCCGCGCACCCGCAACGCCGCGAGCCGGGTCTTCTGCCGCAGGGTGAACCGCACGATCGCGGTGCGGTCGGTCTGCTCGAGTGTCTTGCGCAGAAGCACGTACGCCTTCGGCGACTTCGAGTCGGGCTCGAGGTAGTACGCCTTGTCGAGCGTGAGCAGGTCGACCTGCTCCGACGGAACGAACTCGACCACGTCGATCTCACGGCTGCGCTCGGCAGGGAGGGCGGCGAGATCGTCCTTCGTGAGCACGACCGTCTGGCCGTCGTCGACGTAGGCGCGGTCGATGTCAGAGTAGGCGACCGTCTCCCCGCACACCTCGCACGTGCGCTGGTAGCGGATACGCCCGCCGTCCTTGTCGTGCACCTGGTGCAGCGGAACATCGTGGTCCTCGGTCGCGGAGTACACCTTGACCGGCACGTTCACGAGCCCGAACGTCAGTGCGCCCTTCCAGATCGTCCTCATGTGATCAGTGAACACCAGTCGCACCTGTCACAACCAGTCCCTTGACTACGCTGGCGTCATGGCTCCGGAGGCGCAGAACGTGCAGATCGAGGGCAGACGCTTGCGCGTCACGAACCTCGACAAGGTCGTCTACCCCGAGACCGGCACCACCAAGGGCGAGATCATCGCCTACTACACCGCGATCGCTCCGCAACTGCTCCCCCTGCTCGACGGCCGCCCCGTCACCAGGAAGCGCTGGGTCGAGGGCGTCGGCACGGCCAGGAACCCCGAGGATTCCTTCTTCACCAAGCAGCTCGAGCCGGGCGCGCCGACGTGGATCCCGCGGCAGGCCATCGAGCACTCCGACGGGCCGAAGGAGTACCCGCTCGTCCGCGACGTGCCGACGCTGGTCTGGCTCGCGCAGGTGGCGGCCATCGAACTGCACGTCCCGCAGTGGCGGTTCACCCCCGATGGGCTCCCCGGGCGGCCTGACCGCCTCGTGCTCGATCTCGATCCGGGCCCCGGCGTCGAGCTCGCGCAGTGCGCGGAGGTCGCGCGCATCGCCCGCGGCATCCTGACCGGTATCGGGCTCGAGCCGATGCCGGTCACGAGCGGCAGCAAGGGAATCCACCTCTACGCGAACCTGCCCGGCCAGCAGACGAGCGACGAGATCTCCGCCGTCGTGAAGGAGGTGGCTCGGCTCATCGAGAACGACCACCCCGATCTCGCCACCAGCACCATGGCGAAGGTCGCGCGCGGCGGCAAGGTGTTCCTCGACTGGAGCCAGAACAACGGTCGCAAGACCACGATCTCCCCATATTCGATGCGCGGTCGCGCACAGCCCTGGGTCGCGGCCCCGCGCACCTGGGACGAGCTCGACGACCCCGACCTGCGCCAGCTCGACTTCGAAGAGGTTCTCGAGCGCGTTGCGTCGGGCAGCGATCCGCTGGCGTCGCTCCGTCCAGGGACGGATGCGGTGACGGCGACCTCCGAGGCGCCGCCCCCTGTGCCGCCGACGCGGAAGGAACATCGCCCCCGCATAGCCGCCGCGCCGCTCCCGTCGCCGGGCGGCTCGACGCCGGCATCCGTCTCCCCCATGCTCGCCGAGAACGGCACGCCCGCGATCGCTCGCGGTCTCAGCGATCCGTCCTGGGTCGAGGTGAAATGGGACGGCATTCGAGCGGTCGGCACCTGGTCCGACGGTCGGATGCTGCTGCATGCCCGCAGCGGCATAGACATCACCGCCCGATATCCCGAGCTCACGGCCGACGGCGCCCCGTTCCTGCCGGTGGGCGACGCCATCCTCGACGGTGAGATCGTCGCGTTCGACTCGCACGGCCGGCCCAGCTTCTCGCTGCTGCAGAATCGCATGCACCTCACCCGACCGCGCGAGATCGAGCGGGAGGTCGTCCGCACCCCCATCGTGTACATGGTGTTCGACCTGCTGCGTCTCGACGGGCACGATCTCTCGTCCTTGCCGCTGTCACAGCGGCGGACTCTTCTGGAAGACGTCGTCTCCGACCTGGATGCCCCGATCCAGGTGCCGCCCGTCTTCGACGACGTCGACGCCGCTCTCGCCGCCAGCGACGAGTTCGGGCTGGAGGGGGTCGTCGTGAAGGATCCGCGTTCCCGCTACCGCGCGGGACAACGATCACCGGCGTGGCTGAAGCTCAAGAACACCCGCATGCAGGAGGCGGTGATCGTCGGCATCCGGCCGGGGAAGGGTGACCGCGAGGGCACCTTCGGCTCGCTGCTCCTCGCCGTGCCGGATAGCGGTCGCCTGCGTTACGTCGGTCGGGTGGGCACGGGATTCACCGACCGGATGCTGCGAGATCTGCTCGCGCGACTCGCTCCGCTGCGGGTGGCGGACGCCCCGCTCGACGGCGTGCCGGCGCCGGACGCGTCGGATGCTCTGTGGGTACGCGCAGAACTGGTCGGAGAGGTCGAGTTCGCGAACTGGACCCCCGACGGCGTGCTGCGGCATGCCCGGTGGCGGGGACTGCGTCCCGACAAGAGTCCTGACGAGGTCGTCATCGAGTTCTGAACGCGCTCAGGCGTGGTGCGGCTCGCAGTCCGACTGCTCCGCCGGTTCGATCTGGAAGGTCGAGTGCTCGACGTCGAAATGCTCGGCGAGACATGACTGCATGTCGGCGAGGAGCCGCGCGGAGCGGCCGTCGGCGAGGAGAGCCGGTTCGACGCTCACGTGCGCGCTGAACACGGGCGCGCCTCTCGTGAGCTGCCACACGTGCACGTCATGCACGCCCACGACGCCGTCGTAGTCGAGCAGGTGCTGGCGGATGTCACTGACCGTCGTCCCCTTCGGCGCCGACTCGGACAGCACGGAGAACACCTCTCGGAGCAGGGCGATCGCGCGCGGAATGATCATGACGGCGATCGCCAGAGAGGCGATCGCGTCGGCCGGCATCCACCCGGTCGTGACGATCACGATGGCGGCGACGATCACCATGGCCGAGCCGATGAGGTCGCCCATGACCTCGAGGTACGCGCCGCGCACGTTGATGCTGCTGCGCTGAGCGCGGCTCAGCAGCCACATCGAGATCGCATTGGCGATCAGGCCGACCGCGGCGACGACGAGCATGAGGCCGCCGGCGACCTCGGTCTCACCCGGCTGCACGAGACGGCCGATCGCCTCGATGCCCACCCAGCCGGAGAGGAGGATGAGGATGATCGCGTTGATGAGGGCGCCGAACACCTCGGCCCGCTGGTAACCGAACGTGCGCCGGTCGTCGGCGGGGCGGGCGGCGACCGCTGCGGCGATGAGCGCGATCACCAGGGCGGACGCGTCCGTGAACATGTGCGCCGCATCGGCTAGCAGTGCGAGCGAACCCGTGAGGATTGCGCCGACGACCTGCACAACCATGATCGTCGCCGTCAGGGTCAGCGAGATCGCCAGAAGGCGGCGGTGGCTGGCCGAGCGGATGCCGCCGGCGGCGGGCGCGTGATCGTGCATGTGACCAGGCTAAGCGCGGGATCCGCCCGCTCGGAGCGGATCCCGCTACTCGGGAATGGTGATGATTCTCAGTAGGCCTCCGTCGGCATTTCTCAGCGCGTCCGCGTGTACTCCATGACCGCGCAGCCGTTGTCGAACGTGCGCACACGGTCGAGCGCGAAGGACGTCGGTCGGAACCCGTGGTCGACCATGGGGATGCCGGAACCGGCGATCACCGGGTACTTCTTGACGATCAGTCGGTCGATCTCGTCGAGGAGAACGCCGGCCAGACCGCCTCCGCCCGCCAGGTAGATGCCGAGGCCGTCCTCGGCCTTGAGTTCGCGCGCTCGCGCCACGGGGTCGGTCCGAACGATCTCGACGTTGTCGTGCCGCGGATCGTCGAGCGTCGTGCTCATCACGATCGTGCGCAGATGCGAGTAGGGATCGACGACCCCCTGCGCGAGCGCCGGCTCGTACGTGCGGCGACCCATCACCACGGTGTCGAAGCGGGTGAGCGGTTCATCCGCTCCTCCTCGACCGGCACGCACGAACGCCGGCTGGATGTCGGACAGCTCGGTGCCGAGCATCTCGGCGAAGCCCTCCGTCACGGGATAGAAGTCGACCTCGTCAGCCGGCCCCGCGATGAACCCGTCCAGCGTGACGCCGATGTAGTAGGTGAGCTCTCTCATGCTCACGACAGTAACCACTACGAATGAAGTACGTCAAGCGTAGTGATTACCTTCGGATCGACTAGAGGGCGGTGAGCAGGGGCACGAGTTCGGCGAAGGCCCGCGCCCGATGCGACTGCGACTGCTTCTCCTCGGCCGAGAACTCCCCCACCGAGCGCTCTTCGCCGGCCGGCTGCCCGTCAGGGATGAAGATCGGGTCGTAGCCAAACCCGTCGGCTCCGGATGCCACGTGCGCGAGACGCCCCGGCCAGATCCCCTCGACGACGTGCTCGGCGCCACCCGGGATCACCAGGGCGATCGTCGAGGTGAAGTGCGCCGAGCGGTGCGGGTCGGCGATGTCGTGCAGCTGGTCGAGGAGGAGCTCGAGGTTGGCCGCGGCATCCTTCTTCTGTCCGGCCCAGTACGCGGAGAAGACCCCCGGTGAGCCGCCGAGCACGTCGACGCAGATCCCGGAGTCGTCGGCCAGCGCCGCGAGTCCCGTGTGCGCAGATGCCGCGCGAGCCTTGATGAGCGCGTTCTCCGCGAAGGTCACACCGTCCTCGACCGGCTCGGGGCCGTCGTAGGCGACGATCTCGAGATCGGGCCGCGTCAGCGACACGATCTGCTGGAACTCCGCGACCTTGTGCCGGTTGTGCGTGGCGAGGACGACCCGCATCAGCCTGCGAGCGCCCTCAGCTGGGCGTCCTTCAGGTCGTTGCATCCGGCGACGCCCAGGTCGAGCAGCGCGTCGAGCTCGCGCTTGTCGAACGGAGCACCCTCGGCGGTGCCCTGCACCTCGACGAAGAGACCTCGTCCGGTGACGACGACGTTCATGTCGGTCTCGGCGCGCACGTCCTCCACATAGGCGAGGTCGAGCATCGGCTCGCCGTCGATGATGCCGACCGAGATGGCCGAGACCGAGTCGATCAGCGGGGTGGAGTTCTTGCCGATGAACTTCTTCTCGCGGCCCCACTCGATCGCGTCGGCGAGAGCGACATATGCACCGGTGATCGCGGCGGTGCGCGTGCCGCCGTCGGCTTGCAGGACGTCGCAGTCGATCACGATCGTGTTCTCGCCGAGCGCCTTGGTGTCGACGACCGCGCGCAGCGCCCGCCCGATGAGACGCGAGATCTCGTGTGTGCGGCCGCCGATGCGTCCCTTGACGCTCTCGCGGTCGTTGCGGCTGTTGGTGGCGCGGGGCAGCATCGCGTACTCGGCCGTGACCCAGCCCTTGCCCTTGCCGGTGAGCCAGCGCGGCACGCCGTTGGTGAACGACGCGGTGCACAACACCTTGGTTCCGCCGAAGCTGATGAGTGCCGATCCCTCGGCATGAGCGCTCCAGCCGCGCTCGATCGTGACCTCGCGGAGCTGGTCGGTGGAGCGCCCGTCGGCGCGGACGGTGTCTGACATGAGGGTTCCTTCGATGGGGGACGCGGGGGCGGCGGAGGACGGGGGGGTCGTACGGTCAGGTCAGTGGACGGCGTCGGGGAGCGTGATCACGCCGGTCTGCACGAGCTGCACGTCGCGGACCTCGCGTCCCATCAGACGGTTGGCGAGAGCGGTGAACTCGGCGGTCGAGGCGCCCGTGGCCTCGTAGACGTACGAGGCGGTCGCGTCCGCGGGGGCGAGGAGGTCCCCCCGGACGAGCTGGCGGTACACGTCGCCGGCGGTCTCGTCGTCGCTCGACACCAGCGTCACGCCCTCCCCCATCACGTAGCTGATCGCGCCGCGCAGGAACGGGTAGTGCGTGCATCCGAGCACGAGGGTGTCGACATCGGCATCCCGCAGCGGGGCGAGGTACTCCTCCGCGGTGGCGAGCACCTCGGGCGTTCCGGTGATGCCCGCCTCGACGAACTCCACGAACCGCGGGCACGCCGCGGTGAAGACCTGCAACCGCTCGTTGACCTCGAGCATGTCCTGATAGGCGCGCGAGCCGATCGTGCCGACCGTGCCGATCACGCCGACCCGGCCGTTGCGCGTCGTCGACACGGCTCGGCGCACCGCAGGACCGATGACCTCGACCACCGGCACGTCATAGCGCTCGCGGGCGTCGCGCAGCATCGCGGCGGATGCCGTGTTGCAGGCGATCACCAGCATCTTCACGCCCTGCTCGACGAGCGTGTCGAGCACCTCGAGCGAGTAGCGGCGCACGTCGGCGATGGGCTTCGGCCCGTACGGCGAGTGTGCCGAGTCGCCGATGTAGACGAACGACTCGCGGGGCAGCTGGGCGCGGATGGCCCTGGCCACCGTGAGCCCGCCCACACCGGAGTCGAAGATTCCGATCGGCGCGTCGTTCATGACTCCCCAGCCTACTCGGGCGCACCGACATACGCGGCGTTCGCCGAACCCGCCGTCACTAAGCTGAGCGCATGACGACGTCCACGGCGCTGCTCACCGACCGATACGAGCTCACCATGCTCGCCGCCGCTCTCCGCGACGGGACGGCCGCCCGGCCCAGCGTCTTCGAGCTGTTCTCGCGGCGGCTCTCCGGCGGACGCCGATTCGGGGTCGTGGCCGGCACCGGTCGACTGCTGGCGCTCCTGCGCGAGTTCCGCTTCGGCGACGAGGAGCTGCGGTTCCTGAGCGACAACCAGGTGGTGGATGCCGATTCGCTGAGGTACCTCGAGTCGTACCGCTTCACCGGCAGCATCCGCGGCTACCGCGAGGGCGAGCTGTACTTCCCCGGCTCCCCCATCCTCACCGTCGAGGGCAGCTTCGCTGATGCCGTGGTGCTCGAGACTCTCGCTCTGAGCGTGCTCAACCACGACTCCGCCGTCGCGACCGCCGCGTCGCGGATGAGCATCGCCGCGGGAGAGCGTCCGCTCGCCGAGATGGGATCGCGGCGAGCGGCGGAGCGCTCGGCCGTCGCGGCCGCAAGGGCCGCGTACATCGCCGGCTTCGGCGCGACCAGCAACCTGGAGGCGGGGCGGCAGTGGGGCATTCCCACCATGGGCACCGCGGCGCACTCCTGGACGCTGCTGCACGACAGCGAGGAGGATGCGTTCCGGTCTCAGATCGAGAGCCTCGGCACCGGCACCACGCTGCTGGTCGACACCTACGACATCCGCACCGGCGTCGAGACGGCGATCCGCGTGGCGGGCACCGGATTGGGCGGAGTGCGCATCGACTCCGGCGATCTGCCGATCGTGGCCGCGGAGGTACGTGCGCAGCTCGACGAGCTCGGCGCCACGAGCACCCGCATCACGGTCACGAGCGACCTCGACGAGTACGCCATCGCCGCCCTCGCCGCCTCCCCCGTCGACGCCTACGGCGTCGGCACCTCGGTGGTCACCGGATCGGGGTACCCCACCGCGAGCATGGTCTACAAGCTGGTGGCACGACAGGATGCTGACGGGTCGTGGGTCGGCGTCGCGAAGGCCTCCACCGACAAGGCGTCTCACGGCGGGCGCAAGGCCGCGTTCCGCACGCTGTCCGACGGTGTGGCCACCGCCGAGACAGTCGTCGTGTCGGACGGATTCGAGGAGCTCGGCACCGCGGCGGAGCACCCCGACGGTCGCGCCCTGCAGACGACGTTCGTCGACCACGGCGAGATCGACCGCTCGTTCGAGGGTGCGGCCGGTACGGCGACCGCGAGGCAGCACCATCTGCGCGTACGCGAGGAGCTTCCCGTGCGCGCGCTCGCGCTCAGCAAGTCGGATCCGGCGATCCCGACGGTCTTCGTCGACGCCGAGTGATCGGGTCGGTCAGCCGACCATCGACTCGTAGATCTCCTTGCACGTGGGGCAGATCGGGAACTTCTCGGGATCGCGTCCCGGCGTCCACTTCTTGCCGCACAGAGCGCGCACCGGCTTGCCGGTGATCGCGGACTCGAGGATCTTGTCCTTCTTCACGTAGTGCGAGAAGCGCTCGTGGTCCCCCGGTTCGAGATTCTCCTCCCGGAGGAGCTCTTCCAGTTCGCGATCAAGCGTTGCCACGCCGCCCTGATCGGGGCTGTCCAGCGGAGTACTCATGACGAGATTCTAGCCGCGCACGCACGGTGTCGGGCGGGGGTCATGCGGTCTCGACGAACTCCATCAGCCGCTCGCCGCCGCGCTCGAACATCAGACCGCCCACCGTCACACCGATCGCGAGCACCGCGATGCCGGTGCCGAGCCCCGTCCAGAACGTCGCCGGCGCGTACTCCGAGCCTTCGAAGACGGTCAGGACGAACAGCCACACGGTCGGAGCGCTGACGACGATCGCCCCGAGGAACGCCGCCGCCGGACCGAAGATCCCTCGAGAGGCCGCGCGTTGCGGCTGCTGGAACGGGCTGTCGCCCGGGCGCGACACCGCGTACGGTGCGACGGCGGAGACGATGCTCGAGAGCCCCAGACCGGCGAGCAGCAGGCTCGCTCCGAGGCCGACGAGCGGGAGCAGGAGCCGCCAGTCGTCGATCCAGAGGAGGGTGAGCGGCACCGCGATCGCGAGCACCGGAAGCGCGACGAGCACGACGGGGACCAGGCGCCCGAGCCGGTCGGGCGCCCCGCGGACGCCGCTGGCCACGTGCGTCCACAGTGCCGTGGAGTCGTAGGCGACGTCGTTGTGCGGCAGCCAGCCGAAGAACAGCGCCATCACCGGCACCGGGAACAGCGCTGCGATCTCGAGGGGCACACCGGCGACGAGCAGCGGGAGCACGGTGAGGACGCCCGCGATCGGCACGACGATCACGTTCATGATGTAGCGGCGGTCGCGCAGCCAGTACACGAGACTGCGCGCGGCGATGGCGCCGAAGGCGTTGGACGGCAGGAGACCGAACCAGCCCAGCCCGGTGCGCTCGCGGGATGCCGCGGGGCGCTCGGTGGTGGTGAGCAGTCTGCGGACGAGCCACGTCCAGAGGATCCAGAGCACCGCGGCCGTCGTCACGGCGATGAGCCCGCTGGCCCAGGCGCTCGACGTGTCACCCGCTGCCGCCGCGAAGAGGAACCGCGGGGCGGCGGCGATCGGCGTGAGACCGACGACCGCCGCGACGTTCGCGACGGACGCGGGAACCTGCCCCTCCCAGTTCAGCGACGCGAGGAACACGGCGACCGGGAATGCGACGACCAGCACGGCCAGTGCGAAGAGGGCGGTGAGCTCGCGGGAACGGCGCTCCGGGAGGATGAGGGCGTTGAGGGCCATCCCGATACGGGCGACGAGGACGGTCGAGAGGACGGCGAGGATGCTCATCAGCACCGCCGCCGGCCACGGCGCTCCCAGGCGGATGGCCACGATGCACACGCTGGCGTGCACCGCCAGGACCGCGAGGCTCGGCACGCTCACGAGCGAGGCGAGCGCGAGGATCCACGGCATCTGCCTCTCGTCGACGCCGAAGACGGCGAACCGACGCGGGTCGAGTTGGTCGGTGGCCCCGACGAGCAGCGGACCGACGAGGAATCCGAGGAACAGCGCTCCGCTGCCGAGCACGGTCACGGTGCGCGCGACCTGGACGGGTGCGTCGTCGAGGCTCAGGATCGCCGAGCACACCACGACGGTGAGAGCCACGACGACGATGAACATCAGCACGGTGCGCACCCGTCGGTCGCCGCGGAGCGAGCCGATGAGAAGCGCCGCCCTCAGTCGGAGAACGTGTGCAGCCACTCGAGCCCCTCCACCTCGCCGATGCCGCCGGAGAGCTCGACGAAGCGCGCTTCGAGCGTCTGCCCTGCGCGCACCTCGTCGATCGTTCCCTCGGCCAGCACGTCGCCGCCGACGATGATCGCCACGCGCGAGCACACCCGCTCGACGAGGTCCATGCCGTGGCTGGAGAGGATGACCGTGCCCCCGTGCGCGACGTATGCGCGCAGGATGTCGAGGATCACTGCGGACGACACCGGATCCACGGCTTCGAATGGCTCGTCGAGCACCAGCACTCGGGGCGAGTGGATCATCGCTCCGGCGAGCATGATCTTCTTCGTCATGCCGGCCGAGTAATCCGAGACGACGCGGCCGAGCGCATCGCTCAGGTCGAAGGCCCTGGCGAGATCTCCGACACGCTTCTCGATCACGTCGGATGCCAGCCCGCGCAGCAGTCCGTAGTAATAGAGCAGCTGCCGCCCGGTGAGCCGGTCGAACGTGCGGAGCCTGTCGGGAAGCACGCCCATCATGCGCTTCGCAGCCTGCGGCTTGGCCGCCTGGTCGATGCCGCAGATGACGACGCTGCCGGCGTCGGAGCGGAGCAGACCCGCCACGATCGACAGGGTCGTGGTCTTGCCCGCGCCGTTGGGGCCGACGATGCCGTAGAACGATCCCGCCGGGACGGTGAGGTCGATGCCGTTCACCGCCGTGTGGTCGCCGAAGTTCTTGACGAGTCCTCGGATGCGGATCGCCTCGCTGCCCGGTTCGGCCGCCGGCTCTCCGGCCGCGCGCTCCTGCGGACTGGTCGACTGCGCCTCAGGGTCGGATGCCGCGTCGACCGTCTCGACGGATGTGGCCGCCGCCGCGGCGGGAGCCTCGACATCCGACACCGCAGCGTCGGTCGTCTGAACGGCGTCGCCCTCGGCCGTCTCGACCGCGACGACGGGCTGCGGCTCGGAAGCGGCGTCCGACTCGACCGGGGCTTCCGTGTCCACCGATTCTTCCGCCGCGACCGGCGCCTCCGGCTCGACGGGGTCGCCCGACTCGACCGGCACGTCGGACTCGACCGGCACTTCCGTCGCGATCTCGGGCGTGACTTCGGAGACGGAGGTCGTCTCGCGTGCGGGCTCCGAGGTGGAGGTCTGAGCCGGCGCCTGCCCCGACGCCGACACGACCTCGGTCTGGGCGGGTGCGGTCGTCTGCTCTCTCTCGGCTGTCTCCGCAGCCTTTCGCTCGGCTTCCGCCGCCTCCGCAGCGGCCTTCGCCGCCGCCGCGTTGGCTGCCCTGGTCGCCGCCGCCTTCTTCGCGGCCGCCGATCTCGCCGCCGCCGTCCGAGCGGCGGTCGTCCGGGCAGCGGTCTTCGCTGCTGCGCTCTTCTCCGCCGCGGACTTCGCGGCTGCGGTCTTCGGGGCGCCGGACGCGGCGGTCTTCGGCGTCCGCGCGGTCGCGCTCTTCGCCGGGGACGCCTTCGCCGCCGGCGTTGTGCGCGCAGAGCTCGTGGATGCCGCCGTTCTCTTCGCTGCACCCGCCTTCGCCGCCGTGCCGGTCTTGGCCGAGTTCTTGGCCGCTGCCGCGCGGGCTGCGGCCACGGAACCCGGCTTCGCCGATGCGTTACCCGCGGTCGGGCGCGCGACGGGTTCGGCGACCACCTCGACGGTCGGAGCGGCGTTCTCGTCCGCCGACCGCTTCGGCGTGCGACGCGCCGGCGTCTTCTTCGCGGGAGTCTTGCGGGCGGACGTCTTCTTCTCAGACGAGCTCGCGGAGTCAGCCACCTGATCGGTGCGGTCGTCGGGGGAAGCAGTCACCGTTCTACGGTATCAACGGGCACGACATTTCCCACGGCCGACCGCAACATTGCCCGGCGGATCAGACGAAACGCCGTCGCGCAAGCCTCTGGACGAATCTGAGCGTCCGGTGTGTAGTGGGTCACGAAACGGCAACAGGGGCGCCCGACGCCGGGCCTTCCCAGGCTGTATCGCTAGCATGACATCCGGCACGACGAAGTGTCCGGTCGGTGAACCGGCCGTGAACACCAATCCTTTAGGAGCACTCGTGACTCTTCAGACCGTCATCCTCGCCGCAGGCATGGGCTCGCGCCTCGGTCGCGCGCTGCCCAAGCCGCTCACCGAACTGAGCGACGGCCGCACGATCATGCGTCAGCAGCACGACAACATCCGCGCCGCTTTCGGCACCGACGCCCGCATCACCACCGTCGTCGGCTATCGCGCCGAGACCATCATCGAGGCGTTCCCGAACGTCAACTACGTGCACAACGAGCGCTACGACGAGACCAACACCTCCAAGAGCCTGCTCCGCGCGCTCGGCGCGACCGGCAAGGCAGGCGTCCTCTGGATGAACGGCGACGTCGTGTTCGACCCGATGATCCTCGGCCGCGCTGCCGCGTACATCGAGCGCGACCAGTCGTTCGTGACCGTGAACACCTCGAAGGTGAGCGACGAGGAGGTCAAGTACACCGTGACCTCGGAGGGCTTCATCAAGGAGCTCTCGAAGACGGTCAAGGGCGGACTCGGCGAGGCCGTGGGTATCAACTACATCTCGTCCGCCGACAAGAAGGCGTTCATGCGCCAGCTGCAGCGGGTCGAGGACCAGGACTACTTCGAGCGGGGCCTCGAGTTGGCGATCGCCGAGAACGGCCTCCTGCTCGAGCCGATGGACGTCTCCGACCTCTACGCGGTCGAGATCGACTTCGCGGAAGACCTGGAGCGCGCGAACCTCTTCGTCTGATCACGCGCGATCTCTGCACGAAAGCCCGGCCCCGTCAAGGGAGCCGGGCTTTCGGGTTTTTCGCGGCCGACATTCCTATGATCGGCACATGGCTCCGAAGGTGCACAAGATCCACTCCCTGCCTGACGACTCCCCCTGGGACAAGGGGGTGCCGCCGGTCGGCTCGACCGAGCATCCGCTCATGGTGCGCGGTCTCGACCGGGTGCTCGCCATCCAGCGTCCGCTGGTCCTCGCCCACATCCGCAGCATCCGACTGCGCAACCCGCAGGCGAGCCCCGCGGAGATCGTCCGCATCCTCGAGCGTCGCTACCTCGCCGCGGTCACCGCGGGAGGCGCGGCCGTTGGTGCGACAGCGGTCGTGCCCGGGATCGGCACCGGCATCACGCTCGCCCTCTCCGGCGTGGAGACGGTCGGCTTCGTCGAGTCCACGGCTCTGTTCGCGCAGTCCGTCGCCGAGGTCCACGGCATCCCCGTTTCCAACCCCGACCGGGCGCGAGCGCTGGTGATGACGCTGATGCTCGGCAAGGAGGGCGTCGATCTCGTCAGCCATCTCGCGGGTCAGGCCGCCGGACGGGGAGGTTCCCGCTCGTCCTACTGGGGCGAGCTCGTGACGAAGTCGCTGCCGCGAGCGGCAGTGGGTCCGCTCGCGGACCGACTCAAGAGCGCGTTCGTGCGACAGTTCGCGGCGAAGGGCGGCGCGTCGTTCGTCGGCAAGGCGCTGCCCTTCGGCGTCGGCGCCGCCGTCGGCGGAGCCGGCAACCACATTCTGGGCCGCCGAGTGCTCACGACCTCGCGTCGCGCCTTCGGCGCCGCACCCGTCGACCTCCCGGCCGAGCTCGAGCCCGTCCCCGGAGCGGAGAAGCTGGAGTTCCGGATGCTGCACGGCGCGCAGTACGTGGGCAGCGCCGTCGCGGGCGCGGCCGGCACGGCCGCGCGCGGCGTCGGCTGGGCCGGACGCCGCCTCGGTGAGTTGACGACGCGCCGCGGGCGAAGCGACGGCACATCTGAGGGCATCGAGTCGCGCGGCGGACACGAACTTCCCGACGCCCCGTCGTCATCGCATTGACGCAGGGTGCGGCTGCGATCGGGCTACGGCCACTACAGCCTGATCGCCAAAGGATCGAACGTCCCGTTGTGGCGAGCATCCAACGGGGCGCGACGACCCGACGATAAGGTGGAATCCGTGACGGAACAGCCCGAACTCTCGACCACCGCCGGCAGACTCGCAGACCTCCGCGCTCGCTACAACGAAGCCGTTGTCGACGCCGAGAAGGTCGCGCAGGAGAAGCAGCACGCCAAGGGCAAGATGACCGCCCGCGAGCGCATCGAGCTGCTCGTCGACCCTGGCAGCTTCGTCGAGTTCGACGAGTACGTGCGCCACCGCACCACGGCGTTCGGCATGGACCGGAACCGGCCATACGGCGACTCGGTCGTCACCGGCGTCGGCACGATCCACGGCCGCACGGTCGCCGTCTATTCGCAGGACTTCACAACCTTCGGCGGGTCCCTCGGCGAGGTGTCCGGCGACAAGATCATCAAGATCATGGAGTTCGCGCTCACCAACGGCATGCCGATCATCGGCATCCTGGACTCGGGCGGCGCACGCATTCAGGAAGGGGTGCTCGCCCTCAGCAAGTACGGCGAGATCTTCCGTCTGAACACCCGTTCGTCCGGCGTCATCCCGCAGATCTCGATCATCATGGGCCCGGCCGCCGGCGGTGCCGTGTACGGCCCGGCGCTCACCGACTTCGTGATCATGGTCGACAAGACGAGCCAGATGTTCGTGACCGGTCCCGACGTCATCAAGACGGTCACCGGCGAGGACGTCGGCATGGAGGAGCTCGGCGGCGCGCTGACCCACAACACCCGCTCCGGCGTCGCGCACTACCTCGCGCAGGACGAGGACGACGCGCTCGACTACGCGCGGACGCTGCTCAGCTTCCTGCCGGACAACAACATGGCCGAGATCCCCGGCTACGAGAGCGGCTTCGAGTGGGAGACCACGGATGCCGACCGCTCGCTGAACACGATCATCCCCGACTCCCCCAATCAGCCGTACGACATCCACTCTGTCATCGAGCACGTGGTCGACGCCGGCGACTTCATCGAGGTGCAGCCGCTGTTCGCTCCGAACATCGTGATCGGCTTCGGTCGCGTCGAGGGACGATCGGTGGGCATCATCGCGAACCAGCCGTCGCAGATGGCCGGCACGCTGAACATCGAGGCCGGCGAGAAGGCGAGCCGCTTCGTGCGCTTCTGCGACGCGTTCTCCATCCCGATCGTGACGCTCGTCGACGTTCCCGGCTACCTGCCGGGCACCGACCAGGAGTGGACCGGCGTGATCCGCCGCGGCGCGAAGCTCATCTACGCGTACGCCGAGGCCACGGTCCCGATGGTCACGGTCATCCTGCGAAAGGCCTACGGCGGCGCGTACATCGTCATGGGTTCGAAGCAGCTCGGCGCCGACGTCAACCTCGCGTGGCCCACGGCCGAGATCGCGGTGATGGGCGGCCAGGGCGCCGTGAACATCCTCTACCGCAACGAGATCCGCAAGGCCGAGGAGGCCGGCGAGGACGTGGCCGCCGTGCGCACGCGCCTCGCGAACGAGTACACCTACAGCGTGACCTCGCCGTTCCTGGCCGCAGAGCGCGGCGAGATCGACGGGATCATCGAACCGGCGAACACGCGGGTGTCGATCGCGAAGGCGCTCCGCGCCCTGCGCGGCAAGCGCGCCGAGCTGCCGCCGAAGAAGCACGGGAACATCCCGCTGTGAACGCGCCATCCGACGCCGCGTCTGCGGCCGGCGAGCAGCCGCCGACCATCGAGATCACCCGCGGGAACGCCACGGAGGAGGAGCTCGCCGCTCTCATCGCGGTGGTCAGTGACGCCTACGCGCAGGAGTCGGCGGGGGCCGTGGCGGAGGAGCCGCGCCTGTCGGCCTGGACGAGGACGCAGCGATCGCTGCGCAAGCCGCTTCGACGCGACATCCCGTGGGGGCGCTTCGCGGGCTGAACGGAGTCTGCGGGCCCGTGAACCCCCCAGCTCACGGGCCGCGCAGTGAGTCCTCCTGCACACGAGGGACTCACCCCCTCCGGATTCACCCCAGTCGGCGCACCGATATCGATAGTACATCGATTGGACTTACGATTCCGTCTTTCCCGCCGATACCTCGGAATTTGGGTGAAGAGGGATTCAGTCGTTCAGATACAGGTCCGATGCCCGCGGAGTCAGCACAGCATCCAGAACGACGCACGCGGCGCCCACGGCTCCTACGTCCGCCCCGACGACCGTGCCGTCGATGGGAATCGATCTCAGCGCTCGAGTCGCGCTGCGACGGTGGACCATCTCGGGCAGCAGGCGCAGGTAGAAGTCGCAGAGGCTCGCCCAGGAGGGCCCTCCGAGTACGACACGATCCACGTCGAGGACGTCGGTCAGCACGGAGATGAGGACCGCGAGATGCGCTGCGGCGGTCTCGATCGCCGCGACAGGCCCCGGTTCGCCCTCCGATGCCCTCTCGCACAGTCGCGTGAACCGCTCTTCCACCGCCCCGAGGTCGCCGGGAGCCACCGCATCCGTGAAGAGTCCATCGCGCTCGGCTCTTGCCACGATCGCCTCGGGAGTGCAGACCACATCGACGCATCCGCGCAATCCGCATGCGCACCTCGGCCCGTCCGGGTCGACGACGATATGCCCGATCTCGCCGAAGTTCCGCGAACTGCCTCTGACCGCATCCCCGTCCCGCACCAATGAGGCACCGATGCCCGTGCCGAGGTAGACGAAGAGGAACGAGCCGTCTGCCGCCCATCGCCCGGTCCACTGCTCCCCCACCGCCGCGGCGACCGTGTCCTTCTCGAGCATCACCTCCAGACCCGACTCCTCGGCGACGACGGCGCGCAGGGGGACCCTGTGCCAGCCCTGGAGCTTGGGCGGGTCGATCACGGTGCCCCTCTCCGCGTCGAGCGGACCGGGCACCGCGACGCCCACCCCCGAGACGAGTCGACGGTCGACGCCGGAATCCGCGATGACCGCGTCCACCGCGTCCGCCATCGTTTCCGCGATCCGTCCCGGGTCCATGTCGCTGGTTCGCACAGAGCGACGCCGCCTGACCGCGCCGGACATGTCGAGGAGGACGGCGGTGATCACCGCGGGGTCGAGGTGGACGCCCACAGCGAAACGACTCTCGGGAACCAGTCGCAGCGTGACCCGCGGCTTCCCCGGTCCGTTGATCGTGCGGCCGGCCTCTGCGATCAGCCGGTCGTCGAGCAGCCGACGCGTGATGTTGGTCACGGTCTGGGCAGACAGCCCCGTCGCCTCGACGAGCTCGATGCGGCTGAGCCCCTCGACGGAGCGGCGGATGGCTTCGAGGATCACGGACTGATTGAAGTCGCCCATCCGCGGCAGGTTGGTACCCCGACGCATCGGCATGTCTCATCTTCTCGCATCCGGGCCGATTCCGTGTCCCCCAAAATACCTACAGACAACGTCGCGAAGAACCGTGAGACTGAGGGGGACGCTTCGCGTTCGGCTGGTCTCTCTGTCCCAGGGTAGATAGACGCAGACCGGTCATCGGCGGACGGTTTTCGGGTAACTGTTCCGCACGGCGAGGGGCTGGCGGATTCGCCGCCCCTCGCCCATTCTCCTTCCACCCTCGCCTCCGATCACCTCCCCCGGTCGGAGTCGAGGCGCGGGACGGGTCGACTCAGTGAGAACTTTCGCGCGGGATCTCGTGCCACACGTCGACGGCGTCGTCGTCGCTGGCCCTGCCGGCGCTCGCCCTGCCGACCACCGTCACCGCCGTCCTGGGGTCCTTGGCCGCGCGGATGATCCACCTCTCCGCGCGCGCCTCGCGCAGGACGTCGGCGAGCTCGTCGCGGATCTCGCCTCGCCGCTCCTCGGTCAGTTCGTCGAGACCGCCCTCGTCGAACACCGTGACCACGGCACCCCGGCGCCGCGCCTCCTCGATGGCGTCCCGCACAGCATCGTTGAGCAGATCCGCCCCCCGGAGCTCGTCACGCAGCCGACCTTCCGCGAGACGCGCCTCCAGACGTTCTCCTGCGTCGAGTTCTCCCTGCGTGGCGACGGCTCGGCTCAGCAGCGGCCCGGCGACGGCCACCGCGAACTGGGTGCGCAGGCGCCGCTCCTTCTGCCGGACCTGCTGCGTGGCGTGCCAGGCCGAGACCGCCTGCTGGATACCGGCGAGCCGCTCGGTGTCGTGAACGGCTCGATCCCAGAACATGACGAGCAGATGGGCCACGGCCACCCACATCACCGAGCCGACGAGCCCGAGCGACAGCGCGACGAAGAACCCGAGCGCTGCCGACGACGCGGCGATCAGCACGACGATGACGAGCCACCCGATCGCCAGTCGTCGCCGTACGACGCAGACGATGCCCAGCAGGCCGAGGGCTCCGATGTACCAGGTGGCGAACGGGGCGGTGAGAGTGGCCGGAGCGAGGGAGAGGGTGACGAGAACGGGGATGACCGCGCTCGCGACGAGGGCGAGCAGCGCTGTCCACAGCGGCATTCGGACCGATGTCGCGGAATCCCAGAGAATCGCCGCGCACACGACGACGAGGTAGAGCCCGATCGCGGCGACCATGAGCAGCGGCGCGGTCGGCTGCTCGATCCACCACACGCCGCGCGCCACGAAGTACATCGCGAACCCGACGGCCAGCGAGGTCGCGACGCTGCGCACCGTCCTGTTCACGTGCGGTCCCATCCGAGCGTGACCGTGGTGCCCAGGTCCGATGACTCGATGTCGGCCGTCCCGGCGACGCCCGCCATGCGCGCGAGGATCGAGGCGCGGATGCCGAGACGGTCGGCGCCGATCGCCTCGAGGTCGAAACCGGGTCCGGTATCGGAGATCGTCACCGTGATGCCCTCGTCGCCGCGGCCCTCCACCAGGATGTGCAGGCCCCGTCCGTGCGCATGCGTGACGGAGTTGCCCAGCGCCTGACGCGCGGCGAGCACGAGCGCCCGCGCGACCCGGCCGGGAAGCAGTCCGAGACCGCCGCGCTGCTCGACGATCGCGTCGGCGCCGAGTTCGGAGAGGGCGCGCCGCAGCTCCGCGACGATCTGTTCGGTGGCGACCGGATCGTCACTGCCCTCCTGTGCGACCGCGGCCTCGGTGTTCGCCAGTCGGGTGAGCGCCTCGCGCGCCATCCCGACCGCGAGCTCGCGCGCTCGCTCGCCCTCGGCGCGCTCCACGGCGATCAGAGCGGCCAGCACGCTGTCGTGCATGAGCGCCGACATGGCCACGCGCTCCTCCTCCGCCGCTGCCGCGGCCGCGGCATCCGCATACGAAGACACCGCCCTCGCTCTCGCCTCGTCCACACCTGCGGCGACCGATCGGAACATCCACCCGAGCGAGATGATCACGATGCCGAGGATGAGGGTGAACGAGACGTCGAAGGCCGTGGTCACCCAGAAGTCGCGCGAGAAGCCGCCTTCGACGAGCCGGACGTATCCGTACACGAAAGGAAGCGCGACGGCCCACGCGAACTGGAGCCAGAGCGGGAACGCGAGCATCGCCGCGACGACTCCGACGTTGACGAGGAAGAAGATCCAGGGCTGGGTGGCTGAGCCGGCGGAGACGCCGACCAGACTCGGCCACGCGCCGAGCGCGACCACGTAGACGACGGCGAAGAGCCCGGATGCCGCGCGCACGCCGCGGCCGATCACACACGCCACCAGCATGAGCGCGAACGGGACATAGACGGCGAGCAGTGTGATCACGCGGGGCGCGTCGCTCCAGGATGTCGTCGGGATGGCGGCGAACAGCGCCTGAACGCCGAGGGCCGACGAGCCGATCGCCACGACGGTCGCGAGGATGCGCTCCATGCGCTTCCCCGTGAAGCGCTCGAACTCGGTCTCCACACTGCCGGGAGAGGGGATCTGGCTCCAGGCCTCGCGGATGCTGAGCGGCTCAGTGGGCACTCGAGGTCCCGTCGGCGGCGACGATCCCGTCCTCCATCGCTCGACGGAGCAGATCGACCTTGGTGGGCGCAGGACGACCGACCTCGACGTACTTCACGCGGATGCGCGTGATGTTCTCCTTCGCCGTGGAGTACGCCACGCCCAGGCGCTCGGCGACAGCCTTGAGCGGCAGGCCCGTGGCGTACAGCCGCAGCACCTCGCGCTCGCGCGTCGACAGCTGCGCGTCGGCGAAGTCGCGGTCGCCGTCGACGGCGCTCGCCCACTCCACGTTGTTCAGCGCCTCCCCCTGGGCGACGGTGCGGATGGCTTCGAGCACGTCGTCGAGCGCGGAGGACTTGCTCACGACGCCTGCGGCTCCGGCGACGAGCGCCTCCCGGACGGCAGCAGGACGATCGGCGACACTGTGGATCACGACGCTCGCGCCGTCGGCGACGAGCGACGACACGTTCTCGGTCACGGTGGTGCCGTCGCCGAGCGTCAGGTCGAGCACGACCACGTCGGCGGGCGCGGCGGAGGTCGCCGCGCGCCAGTCGAGGTACGCGCCGACGGTGCTGCCGGAGAACACCACGGTTCCCGCGCCGTCACGCGCGCATGCCGCCTCGAGTCCCAGACGGACGGACTCGTGATCGTCGATCAGTGCGACCCTGCTCATCCGCCCAGCCTACTGATTAGTCGAGTCGTTGGAGAGCGCCGTTCAGCGGGTCAGCAGGGCGACGACCTCGAAGTGGTGCGAGTGCGGGAAGAGGTCGAAGGCGCGGAGCCGCGGCACCTGCCAGCCGTGCTCCCTGAAGGAGCCGAGGTCGCGGGCCAGGGCCACCGGGTCGCACGCCACGTAGGCGATGGCCTCCGGCGCGAGCGCGTTCAGCGCATCGACGACCTGGCGTCCCGCTCCCGCCCGCGGCGGATCGAGCACCACGGCGCCGGCCGCGGCATCCGACGGCAGGCCCGCGAGGTAGCGGTCGACGCGCGCGGTCACGGCGGTCACATCGAGCGGGGCGAGGTTCGCGGCGGCATGCGAGGTCGCCCGCGCGTTGGACTCGACGGTGACGATATCGGTCCCGCCGAGGTCCGCGAGCGTCGCGGCGAACAACCCGACTCCGCCGTAGAGGTCGTAGTGCGTCCGGCCCTCGTCGACGTGTCCATCGAGGATGCCGTACACGGCCGCGTCGAGAACCGAGGCCGCGCGCGGGTGCACCTGCCAGAATCCGCCGGCGTCGAGCTGGAACCGTCGATCGCCGACCCGCTCGTGCACGATCTCCGGTGTCGGCCTGCGGCTCGTGCCGCGCCGAGGACGCTCGGGCCGCGCGTCACGCCTGATGACGCGGACGTCGCCGTCCTCCGGCTCGACGAGGTCGACGCTCCCCGGGCGAGCGCCCTTCAGCCGAAGAGCCGCCTCCGCGACCGCCGGGCGGGCGAGCGGGTGCGAATCGACGGGGATGACGCGGTGACTGCGTGCGGCGTAGGGGCCGACCAGGCCGTCATCGTCGACGTGCAGGGTGACTCGGGTGCGCCACCCGGTTCCGTCACCCGAGTCGACGGCTTCGATCTCCGGCGCGTCGAGCCCCGGTCCGGCGAAACGGTCGAGCGCCTCACCGAGTACCCGGCGCTTCAGCACGCGCTGCTGCGCGAGGTCGATGTGTCCGAGATCCGCGCCGCCGGCGCGCTGCTCCGGCACTCGTGAGACATCGGACTCGGCCCACACGTGCGGTCGACGGTGCGGTGAGGCGTCGAGCACCTCCACGGTCTCGGCTCGCCAGAAGCTCTTCGAGGAGCCTGTCGATTCGGGGTTCAGTCGTGCGCGCACCCGCTCGCCGGGAATCGCATCGGAGACGAAGACGACGCGGCCCTCGTGGCGGGCGATGAAGGTGCCGCCGTGCGCGATGCCGGTGATGTCCAGATCGAGCAGGTCCGGGGAAGAAGTCATCCTTCGAGGATACGGTGGTGCACATGCGCGTCTGCCTGGCTTCCACCTCTCCCGCCCGCCTCATGCTGCTCCGGCAGGCGGGCATCGAGCCGCTCACGGAGGCACCGGGGGTCGATGAGGAGGCGCTGGCCGCGTCCGCGGCGTCCGCGCGCGGATCCGACCTCCCGCCGGCAGAGCTCGTCCTGCTGCTCGCGCGGGCCAAAGCAGCCGATGTCGCGCACCGTCTCGCGTCCGAGGGGTCGTTCGACGGGATCGTGATCGGCGGCGACTCGATGTTCGCGCTCGGCGGCCGGGTCTACGGCAAGCCCTACACGCCGGAAGAGGCGACCCGGCGCTGGCGGGAGATGCGGGGCGCGACCGGCATCCTGCACTCCGGCCACTCCGTGTTCCGTGTCTCACCCGGCCTCGATCCGGTGGAGGCGACCGCGACGGCCGAGGCCTCGGTGACCTTCGCCGACGACGTGTCCGATGCCGAGATCGAGGCCTACGTCGCCTCGGGCGAGCCGCTGCATGTGGCCGGCGCCTTCACGGTCGACAGCCTGGGCGGAGCGTTCATCACCCGGGTCGAGGGCGACCCGTCAACGGTGGTGGGCATGTCGCTGTCGACCGTGCGCCGTCTGGCCGCCGAGCTGGGGGTCCGCTGGACCGACCTGTGGTCGTAGAGTCCCCTCCACGTTTCCGGATCTTTCTTGTGGGGAGTCGTCAAAGCGATCGGCACTCTTCTCGCTAGGCTGGCAACCATGCCTGCTATCGCCAAGGTGCTCATCGCCAACCGCGGCGAGATCGCCGTACGCATCATCCGTGCCGCCCGGGACTCCGGGATCGCGTCGGTCGCCGTCTACGCTGACCAGGACCGCGATGCGCTGCACACCCGTCTCGCCGACGAGGCCTACGCCCTCGGGGGCGCCACCAGCGCGGAGACCTACCTGCAGATCGAGAAGATCCTCTCGGTCGCCCGACGCGCCGGCGCCGACGCCGTGCACCCGGGCTACGGCTTCCTCGCCGAGAACGCCGACTTCGCCCGGGCCGTCATCGGTGCGGGCATGACGTGGATCGGACCGTCCCCCGAAGCCATCGAGGCCCTCGGCGACAAGGTCACCGCTCGTCACGTCGCCGAGAAGGTGGGCGCGCCGCTCGCCCCCGGAACGCCCGGCCCCGTCTCCGGCGCCGACGAGGTCGTCGCCTTCGCGAAGGAGTACGGCCTTCCGATCGCGATCAAGGCCGCCTACGGCGGCGGCGGACGCGGCCTCAAGGTCGCCCGCGAACTCGACGAGGTCGCCGAGTTGTTCGAATCGGCGACGCGCGAGGCCGTGGCCGCCTTCGGCCGCGGCGAGTGCTTCGTGGAGAAGTACCTCGACAAGCCGCGCCACGTCGAGACGCAGTGCCTCGCGGATGCCGCGGGCAACGTCGTCGTGATCTCGACGCGCGACTGCTCGCTGCAGCGCCGTCACCAGAAGCTCGTCGAGGAGGCTCCCGCGCCCTACCTGACCGAGGAGCAGAACGCGCAGCTCTACGCCGCGTCGAAGGCCATCCTCAAGGAGGTCGGCTACGTCGGAGCCGGCACCTGCGAGTTCCTCATCGGCGCCGACGGCACGGTGTCGTTCCTCGAGGTGAACACCCGTCTGCAGGTCGAGCACCCGGTGTCGGAGGAGGTCACGGGCATCGACCTGGTCCGCGAGCAGTTCCGCATCGCCGCCGGCGGCACCATCGACTACGACGACCCCGCACCCACCGGGCACTCCTTCGAGTTCCGCATCAACGGCGAGGACCCGGGTCGCGGCTTCCTCCCCCAGCCCGGACCCGTCCACGTCTTCAAGACGTTCGGCGGCCCCGGCATCCGTCTGGACTCCGGCGTCACCGCCGGCGATTCCGTCTCGGGCGCCTTCGACTCGCTGCTCGCGAAGATCATCGTGACCGGCAAGGACCGCGCCGAGGCCCTCGAGCGCTCGCGTCGCGCGCTCGAGGAGTTCGAGGTCGCAGGTCTCCCCACCGTGCTCCCCTTCCACCGCAAGGTCGTGAACGACCCGGCTTTCACCGCGGAAAACGGCGAGTTCGGCGTGTTCACGCGCTGGATCGAGACCGAGTTCGTCAACGACATCCCGGCGTGGGACGGCGAGCTGGAGTCCCCCGCCGCCGAGTCGGGCCGCCACACGGTCGTCGTCGAGGTCGGCGGCAAGCGCCTCGAGGTGAGCCTGCCCGATCGCGTAGCGGTCGCCGCCGGCACGGTCGGACGCCCGGCCGCGGTTCCGCCGTCGCGCCGCAGCCACGCCACCTCCGTCAGCGCCGGGGCATCCGGCGACGCGGTCAAGTCGCCCATGCAGGCGACGGTCGTCAAGGTCGCCGTCGAGGATGGTCAGCAGGTCGTCAAGGGCGACCTCGTCGTGGTCCTCGAGGCGATGAAGATGGAGCAGCCCCTGCAGGCGCACAAGGACGGCGTGATCGGCAACATCAACGCGGATGCCGGTGCCACCGTCTCCGCGGGACATCAGCTGCTCACGATCAGCTGACGGCATCCCGCCGACGAGAAGAGCCCCCGCCGCGGCGGGGGCTCTTCTGCGTGCGACGCGCCCGCGCTAGTTGATCTTCGCGTTGACGAGGTGCATCGCGCGGCTGGCGTCGGTGATGCTGCTCGACAGCGACGGGTACGCGGCGAAGACGCGCGAGACCTGGTCGACCGTCAGTCGGCGCTCGACCGCGACGGCGATCGGGTAGATGAGTTCCGATGCCTTCGGTGCGACGATGACGCCGCCGATGACCGTGCCGGATCCCTTGCGGGCGATGAGCTTCACGAAGCCGTCCTTGATGCCCATCATCTTCGCTCGAGGATTCGCGGCGAGCGGGAGCTTGTAGACGAGGCCGTCGGCTACGCCTTCCTCGACGTCCTTCTGCGAGTACCCGACGGTCGCGATCTCGGGGGCGGTGAAGATGTTGGAGGTGATCTTGATGAGCTCCAGCGGGATCACGATGTCGCCCAGGGCGTGGAACACCGCCGTGCGCCCCTGCATCGACGCGACCGAGGCGAGCGGGAAGAAGTTCGTGCAGTCGCCCACCGCGTACACGTTGGGCACCGAGGTGCGAGCGACGCGGTTGACCCGGATGTTGCCCTGCTCGGTGAGCTCGACGCCCGCGTCCTCGAGCCCGATTCCCTTCGTGTTCGGGATCGAGCCGACCGCCATCAAACAGTGGCTGCCCTCGACCGTGCGACCGTCGGCGAGGGTCACACGGACGCCGTCGTCGATCACCTCGACCTTCTCGGCGCGGGCCTTCGACAGCAGCTCCATGCCCCCGCGCTTGAAGACCTTCTCGAGCACCTTCGCCGCGTCCTGGTCCTCGCCGGGCAGAACCTGCTCGCGGCTGGAGACGAGGGTGACCTTCGATCCGAGGTTCATGTACGCCGACGCGAACTCGGCACCGGTGACACCCGACCCGACCACGATGAGGTGCTCGGGCAGGGCCTTCATGTCGTACAGCTGCGTCCAGGTGAGGATGCGCTTGCCGTCGGGCTTCGCGGAATCGAGCTCACGCGGCGACGCGCCGACCGCGACGACGATCGTGTCGGCCTCGACCCGGTCGAAGTCCGTGCCGTCCTGCCCCGTCGAGACGACGATGGCGTTCGGGCCCTCGAGGCGTCCGTGCCCGGAGAGGATGCGCACTCCTGCCTCGAGCAGGGTCGAGCGCATGTCCTCGGACTGCTGGCCGGCGAGCGCGATGAGCCTCTTGTTGACGGCGGCGAGGTTGATGGCGATCTCGGGCTTGAGCGGCTTGCCGTTCTCACCCTTGGCGTAGAACTGCACTCCGAGGTCGGACGCCTCGGAGATCGCCACGGCCGCATCGGCGGTCGCGATGAGGCTCTTCGACGGGACGACGTCGGTGAGCACGGCCGCTCCACCGACGCCCACCCGCTCGACGAGGGTCACCTCGGCTCCGAGCTGGGCTGCCGCGAGGGCCGCCTCGTATCCGCCGGGGCCGCCGCCGAGCACGGCGACGCGCTGAGTGCGTTCGAAGGGGGTGGAAGACATGCCTCCCATTCTCCCGCAATCCTGGCACCCGGCCGTCCACCTTCCTAGAGTGGATCCATGCCTGAAAACCACAGCAACCCCCTCGACGACCCGAATGCGAACCCCTTCGAGGTCGCAGCCGCAGCAGCCGCGGACATCGCCCGGCTCACCGGCGTCGAGAAGCACGACATCGCCCTGACGCTCGGCAGCGGCTGGGGCAAGGCCGCCGACATCATCGGCGAGACCGTCGCCACGATCCCCGCGACCGAGGTCACCGGCTTCTCGAAGCCGGCGCTCGAGGGACACGTCGGCACTCTCCGCAGCATCCGCACGCCCGACGGCAAGAACGTCCTCGTCATCGGAGCCCGCACGCACTACTACGAGGGACTCGGCGTCCGCCGGGTCGTCCACTCGGTCCGCACGGCAGCGGCCACGGGCGCCCGGATCATGGTTCTCACGAACGGCGCGGGCGGCGTGCGCGAGACCTGGAAGCCCGGTCAGCCGGTGCTCATCAGCGACCACATCAACCTGACGGCCGACTCGCCGCTCGAGGGCGCGACCTTCATCGACCTCACCGACCTGTACTCGTCTCGCCTGCGCGACATCGCACGCAGTGTCGACCCGTCGCTGGACGAGGGCGTGTACACGCAGTTCCGCGGCCCTCACTACGAGACCCCGGCGGAGGTGCAGATGGCGAAGCACATCGGCGGGCACATCGTCGGCATGTCGACCGCCCTGGAGGCGATCGCCGCCCGCGAGGCGGGCATGGAGATCCTCGGCTTCTCGCTCATCACGAACCTCGCCGCCGGCATCCAGAAGACACCGCTCAGCCACGCGGAGGTGATCGAGGCGGGCCGCGAGGCCGAGCCCGTCATCTCGGCGCTGCTGGCCCGAGTGGTCGAGGCGCTGTGAGCGAGCAGCGCCTCGAGCAGGCGCGCGCCTGGCTGCGGCAGGACCCCGACCACGAGACCCGCGATGAACTGGCCGGCGTGATCACGCGCGCGGCCTCGGGCGACGAGGCCGCACGCGCCGACCTCGACGACCGGTTCGGCTCCCGCCTCGCGTTCGGCACGGCGGGACTGCGCGGCGCGCTCGGCGCCGGCAGCAACCGCATGAACCGCGTTCTCGTCGCCCAGGCGGCCGCCGGCTTCGCGTCGTACCTTCGCGAGCGCGGGCAGGGCGGCACGCCGACGGTCGTCATCGGCTACGACGGCCGCCGCAACTCGCGTGTGTTCGCGACCGACTCCGCCGAGTTGTTCGCCGGGGCGGGCCTGCGGGCGATCATCCTCCCCCGCCTGCTCCCGACGCCCGTGCTCGCGTTCGCGGTGCGGCACCTCGGAGCGGACGCCGGTGTGATGGTGACCGCATCGCACAACCCGCCGAACGACAACGGCTACAAGGTGTACCTCGGCGGGGCGGACCAGGGCTCGCAGATCGTCTCTCCGGCGGATGCCGAGATCGCAGCGCACATCCAGCGCATCGCCGACGCCGGGGACGTCACGGCGCTCCCGCGCTCGACGTCATACGAGACGGCCGGCGAGGAGATCGTCGAGGCGTACGTGACCGCGACGGCGTCCGTCGCACCGGCGCCGGCCTCGGCATCCGGTCTGCGCTGGGTGTACACCGCGATGCACGGCGTGGGGTGGGAGACGGTGTCGCGCATCGTGCGCGCCGCCGGATACCCGCAGCCGATGGTCGTCGGGGAGCAGCTCGAGCCCGACGCCACCTTCCGGACCGTGTCGTTCCCCAACCCGGAGGAGCCGGGCGCGATGGATCTGGCGTTCGCGAAGGCCCGCCGCGTGCAGGCCGACTTCATCCTCGCGAACGACCCGGATGCCGACCGTCTCGCGGTCGCGATCCCGGACGCGGATGCCGAGAACGGCTGGCGCAGACTGTCCGGCAACGAGGTCGGGCTGCTCCTCGGCGCCCGCGCGGCACGCGCTGCCGCCGGAACACCCGGCGCCTCCCTGGCATGCTCGCTCGTGTCGTCGCCGGGACTCGGAGCGATCGCCGCGCATCACGGACTCGACTTCCACGAGACCCTCACGGGCTTCAAGTGGATCTCCCGCGCTCCGGGGATCGTGTTCGGCTTCGAGGAGGCGCTCGGATATCTCGTCAATCCCGACACGGTGCGGGACAAGGACGGGATCTCGGCCGTCGTCGCGATCCTCGGCCTCGCGGCGGAAGCGCGGGACCGTGGCACCGACCTCGCAGGCCTTCTCGCCGAGCTCGGCGACACCTACGGCCACTACTCGAGCGGCCAGGTGTCGGTGCGCGTGGACGACCTGTCGGTGATCGGGAAGGTGATGGCCTCGCTGCGCGCATCGGCACCCGCCGGCTTCGGGTCGCAGGCGGTCTCGACGGCGGACGACCTGCTGCGCGCGGCGGAGGGGCAGCCCTCCGGCGACGTCCTGCGCTATCGGCTGGCCGACGGGTCACGCATCATCGTGCGCCCCAGCGGCACGGAGCCCAAGCTCAAGGTCTACATCGACGCGGCGGGCGAGTCCGCCGCGCAGGCGGCCGAGCGGGTGCACGAACTCGAGAGCGCGGTGCGGGCACTCCTGGCGGAGCGCTCCTAGGACGCCATGCCGAAGAGACACGTGGTCATCAGCGCGCACAACGGCGTGCACGCCAGACCCGTCGCCGAGCTCGTCCGGCTCGTGCAGGCGCACCCCCACCCGGTGACGCTCACGACGACGACGGGCTCGGTGGTCGACCTCAGCAGCGTGCTCGCGATCATGGATCTGGGACTCGCCGAGGGCGACGCGGTCGTTCTCGAGACCTCGGAATCGTCGGGTGCGGATGCCGTGCTCGACACACTCGTCGAGGTGCTCGACCCGCGTCGCTGATCGCGCGCGTCGTCCTGTCTGCGATCAGCCGTCGATCACGGCGACGAGCTCGTCGAGGAAGGCCTCGTAGGTCGTGCCCCGGCGCACGATGCGCTGCACGCTCTCCCGCTCGCTGAACACCTCGACGAGCTGCTCGAACACGGTCTGGAACGCGGCGCGGTCGCTCTCGCTGAACGCGGCGAGCGCGACGACCTGCACGCGCCCCTCCCCCCATGCCGCCGATCCGTCGGCGACGCCGATCGCGATGGCGGTGCGCGCGGCCGTCATCTGCAGCGCGTGGGGCACGGCGAGAGCATCCGTGAACGCAGTGGACGACATGCGCTCCCTGGCGATGGTGTTCTCGATGTAGTCCGCGCCGATGAGTCCTGCGTCCGAGAGCAGTCCGCCGAGGCGTCGGATGATCGCCTCCTCGCCCTCGTCGGGGAGCGGATGCACGAACGCCTCGGCGACGAAGTAGCGCGCGAGCTCGGTCCGCAGTCGCGCGAGACGGCGCGCCCGCCGCACACGGGCGGCCGCCTGCTGGATGCGGTCGACATCGGCATCCGTGAGGAAGGGCTGGATCCGCACGAAGCGATCGCCGGTCGCGCCCGGCTCGATCGTGCTGAGCACGAGGTCGGTGTCGAACGACGCCCAGTCGGGATCGACGTTGGTCACGACGCTCGTGACCTCGATCGCCGAGCCGAGCGAACGGTCGACGCTGGACCGCAGCAGCTCGTGCAGCTCGTAGTAGCCGGGGCAGACGATCGTGGCCGTGAGGATCGACTCGGCCTTGCGGCTGCGTTCGAGCCTGCCGCCCACGTGCATGGCGATGTAGGCGATCTCGTCGTCGTGGATCGGTGTGCCGAGCCGGTCGTGGAGGCCGCTCGCGATCGAGACGGCGACCTCGAAGATCATCGGGTAGGAGGTCTTCAGCGACCGCGTGAGCGGATTGCGGGTGAGCGCGCTCTCCTCCGCGCGCCGCAGCAGGTTCTGGACGTGCAGGGCCAGTCGCAGCACGAACGTCTCGTCGAGCAGATCGACCTGGAAGTCGTCGGCGGCGCGGGCGATCTCGTCGCGGACGGCCGACTCCACCGCCGGGTCGACGCCGCTGCGCGCGACCTCCCTCGTCGCGTCCTGACCCGGCGCAACGATGCGGGTGAGGACGAGCGACGCCAGGTGCCCGCTGTCGCCCTCCCCCAGCGCGACGGCGAAGTGGTCCTGAGCGAGGCGGGCGATGATCGCGCCGACCTCGGGGATCTCGGGACGCGCACTCGTGGATGCCGATTCGAGGGCGTGCCCGGATGCCACCCGATCGGCGGCGATCGCGATATGCAGCAGGACGTCGGAGATGGCGAGCTCGTTGACGAAGTAGCCGAGCGCTCCCAGCTCGCGGACCAGCTCGGATTTGAAAGGAGCAACGGCCTGTGCCGACACGGCGCTGCCGGCGAGCGCGCGGCGGAAGGTCTCGGGGTGGAACGACGCGGCGTCCATCTCGTCGTGCGCGAGGCGGCTGAGCAGACGCCGCTGCGCGGCCTCGTTGCCCCGCAATCGGACGACCTCACGGTCCCGCTCGAGCGCGAGGTCGGTGTCGTCGAGCAGACCGCGCACGCGGGCAAGGTCGGATTCGAGCGTGGCCTCGCTGACGTGCAGCCGCTCGGCCATCGCGAAGACATCGATGCCCGATGGGTCATCGAGCAGCGCGCGGATGAGCGCATGCAGACGGTCGCGCGGTGCCGACTCCCCCGCCTGCCGCGCGCGCAGCGCGTCACGCGCCGCCGGACCTGCCCGGTACCCCGCCGGGCCGGATTCGATCGCATCAGCGCCGGCCGTGCGCGCGTTCACGGCCGACACGTACGACCGGACGCTCCGCGGCGTCACGCCCAGCTGATCGGCGAGGCTCGCCGCCGTCGCCCACGAGGCCTGACGCAGCAGGGTGGAGAGGAGCTGGTCCTGGCGCTGCCGCGACATGATCCTCCCGCTCCCGTGCTGACTGCACTGTCCGTGACGTGATTCCCATGATGTCAGCTACCGCGACGACGTGCGCCGGAACGGGTGTTCCGCGGGGGCGGAAAGGAACGTGTTGGCACCCCGGAAGCGTCTGTTCCCAGAATGTTCTCAGGAAGGTGGCATCGATGAGGATCCTCGTGGTGTGCGGCGCCGGCGCGTCGAGCACGTTCGTCGCGCAAAGACTGCGGCGTGCTGCGGCCGACGCCGGGCTGGAGTGGCAGGCGAAAGCCGGCACCGAGCAGTCCGTGTACCGCGGCGACCACGACCTGGTCCTCCTCGGCCCCCACTTCGCCGACCGTCTCGACAGCATCCGCGACGCCGTCATCGCGCCCGTGGCCGTGCTGCCCGCAGACGTCTTCGCAGACAGGGACGGCACGCGCACGCTCGCGTTCGCCCGCTCGATCATCGACGTTAGGAACACCCCGAAAGGAACATCATGACCGTTTCACGCACCGTTCGGATCGGCTCCTCGCACGGCCTCCACGCCCGCCCGGCGAAGCTCTTCGCGCAGGCGGCCAAGGAGGCGGGCATCCCCGTCACGATCGCGAAGGACTCGGGCAAGGCCGTCAACGCCGCCAGCATCCTGGGCGTGATCGCCCTCGCCATCGAGCACGGCGACTACGTCACGCTCACCGCCGACGGGGACAACGCAGAGTCGGTGCTCGACACGCTCACGGAGCTGCTCACGACCGACCACGACGAGGCGACCGTATGACCGAGCTCCGCGGAGTCGGCATCGGTCTCGGAGTGGCCCAGGGGCCTGTCGTCCGCATGACCGAGGCGCTGCCGGCGCCCGAGAACACGCCGAGCACGCAGGGCGCTGATGCCGAGCGCACCCGCGTCCGCGAGGCGATCGCCGCCGTAGCCGCAGAGCTGAACGCCCGCGGGGAGACCGCCGGCGGATCGGCTCAGGAGGTGCTCGAGGCCCAGGCGATGATCGCCGAGGACCCGACGCTCCAGGACGAGGTCGATGCGCGAATCGATGACGGGGCGACCGCCGAGTGGGCCGTGCACGACGCGTTCGCCGGCTTCCGCGCGACCCTCGAGGCCGTCGGCGGGTATCTCGGCGAGCGCGCCGCGGACCTCGACGACATCGCCCAGCGCGTCCTCGCCCATCTGCGCGGGGTCGACGCTCCCGGCGTCCCCGACCCCGGACACCCGTTCGTGCTCGTCGCGCGCGACCTCGCGCCGGCCGACACGGCGCTGCTGAACCTCGACCAGGTGCTCGCTCTCGTCACGTTCGACGGAGGGCCGACCTCGCACACGGCGATCCTCGCCCGCGAGAAGGGCATCGTCGCGATCGTCGGCGCGGCCGCGGCATCCGATCTCTCGACCGGCCAGCCGGTCATCGTCGACGCAGCGGCCGGCATCGTCACGGTCGACCCGTCAGACGACGAGAAGGAGCGCGCCGAACAGCGCGCCGCGGCCCGCCGCTCGGCGGACGCCGCACCCCTGACTCCCGGCGCCCTCGCCGACGGCACGCTGATCCCGCTGCTGGCGAACCTGGGAAAGCCTGCAGACGCAGCCGATGCCGTCGAACGCGGGGCCGAGGGCGTCGGGCTGTTCCGCACCGAGTTCCTCTTCCTGTCGTCGTCGCAGGCGCCGACGGTCGCGCAGCAACGCGAGGCGTACCGCGACCTGCTGGCCGCGTTCCCCGGCAAGAAGGTCGTCGTGCGCATGCTCGACGCCGGCGCCGACAAGCCCCTCGCGTTCCTCAACGACGCGCACGAGGAGAACCCGGCACTCGGACTCCGTGGGCTCCGCGCGCTCCGCGCCAGCGAGGACATCCTGCGCGAGCAGCTCACTGCGCTCGCAGAGGCGGATGCCGAGACCGAGGCCGAGCTGTGGGTCATGGCCCCCATGGTGGCCACGGTCGAGGAGACCGCCTACTTCACCTCTCTCGCGCGCGAGTACGGGCTCAAGACGGCGGGGGTGATGGTCGAGGTCCCCTCGAGCGCGCTGCTCGCCGATCGCGTGCTCGCCCATGCCGACTTCGCTTCGATCGGCACCAACGACCTCACGCAGTACACGATGGCCGCCGACCGCCTCCTCGGCTCGGTCGCCGGTTTCCAGGACCCGTGGCACCCCGCTGTGCTGCGCCTGGTCCGGGAGGTCGGCGCCGCGGGCGCCCGCCTCGGCAAGCCTGTCGGCATCTGCGGCGAGGCGGCAGCAGACCCGCTGCTCGCCGTCGTGCTCGTCGGCCTCGGCGCGACGAGCCTCTCGATGGCCCCGTCCGCCCTGGCGGACGTGCGCCACACCCTGTCCCAACGAACCCTCGACGAGGCGCGGAGCCTCGCCGAACGGGCACTGGCGGCCGACGACGCCGCCGGTGCGCGCCACGCGGTGGTCGAAGCCACAGCTACCCTCCCTCACCAGAAAGAGACGACATCATGACGACGACGTCACCGGCCGCCACGAGATCAGGCGGCCTCCGCACAGGCGTGCAGCGCTTCGGCACGTTCCTGTCCGGAATGATCATGCCCAACATCGCGGCGTTCATCGCGTGGGGCTTCATCACCATGCTGTTCATCCCGGCCGGATTCTTCGGCGCCGACAGCCCCTTCGGGTGGCACTGGGCGCCGGTCGCCGAGATCATCGGCGGCGGCGGAGACTCGGCCGCCATCGGCTGGAACGGTGCCATGACGGCGATCGCGGAGGGTGACGGCGGGAACTTCCTCGCCTATGTCGGCCTCGTCGGCCCGATGGTCACCTACCTCCTCCCCCTGCTGATCGCCAACACCGCCGGCCGGATGGTCTACGGAGAGCGCGGCGGTGTCGTCGCGACCATCGCGACCATGGGTGTCATCGTCGGCACGAACATCCCGATGTTCCTCGGCGCGATGATCATGGGTCCGATCGCGGCGTGGATCACCAAGCAGATGGACAGGCTCTGGGACGGAAAGATCCGCCCCGGCTTCGAGATGCTCGTGAACAACTTCTCCGCCGGAATCCTCGGCATGATCCTCGCGATCGTCGGCTTCTTCGCCTTCGGCCCGGTCATGCTCGGCGTGAGCGCTGTTCTGGGTGCGGCCGTCGACTGGCTCGTCTCGTTGAACCTGCTGCCGCTGGTCTCGATCATCGTCGAGCCCGCCAAGGTGCTGTTCCTCAACAACGCCATCAACCACGGCGTGTTCACTCCGCTCGGCATCGAGCAGGCGACCGAGACCGGCAAGTCCATCCTGTTCCTCATCGAGGCGAACCCCGGACCGGGCATCGGCCTGCTCCTCGCGTTCACGTTCTTCGGCGTCGGTGCGGCCAAGGCCTCCGCCCCCGGTGCGGCCGTCATCCAGTTCTTCGGCGGCATCCACGAGATCTACTTCCCGTACGCGCTCAGCAAGCCGACCACCATCCTCGCACTCATCGCGGGCGGTGCCGCCGGCGTCACGACGAACATGGTCCTCGGCGGCGGCCTCGGCTTCCCCGCGGCTCCCGGCAGCATCATCGCCGTGACGGCGGCGGCGGTAGGCTCGGGCGTGGGCAACCTGCTCGTCGTGTACCTCTCGGTGGTCATCGCCGCCGCGGTCACGTTCCTCATCACCGCGGTCATCCTGCGCTCCTCGCGCAAGCGCGACCTCGCGGCCGAGGGTGACACCTTCGGCGCCGCGATCGCGCAGACCGAGGCGAACAAGGGCAAGTCGTCCGCCGCCATGGACGCGCTGCGCGCATCGTCGGCCTCCGGAGGCACCGGCACGGCGACCGCAGTCGCCACCACCCCGATCCAGAACGTGGTGTTCGCGTGCGACGCGGGCATGGGTTCGTCGGCGATGGGCGCGAGCGTGCTGCGCAACAAGTTCAAGAAGGCGGGCATCGAGGGCGTGACGGTCACCAACCAGGCGATCGCGAACCTCGACGGCACGGCCGACCTCGTGATCACGCAGCAGCAGCTCACCGACCGCGCGAAGGCGCAGTCGCCGAACTCGGTGCACGTGTCCGTGGACAACTTCATGAACGCGCCGCAGTATGAAGAAGTCGTCGAGATGGTGCGCGAGCAGCGCGAATCCGGCGAATGACAGACCGGGCGGGGTGGGTGCCACGGCATCCGCCCCGCCCCCATCTCCGCAGAATCCTCGGAAAGGAATCACCATGAGCGTTCTCACCCTCGGCCAGGTCCGCATCCACTCCGGCTCCAGCACCCAGGAGGCCGCGCTGCAGGAGGCGACCGACATCCTCGTCACCGCGGGAGCCGTCACGCCCGCGTACGCAGACGCCATGCGGCAGCGCGAGGAGACGGTGTCGACGTACATGGGCAACGGGCTCGCCATCCCCCACGGCACCAACGACGCCAAGGATGCGATCCTCGGCTCCGCGCTGTCGGTCGTCCGTTACGACGGCGGCGTCGACTGGGCCGGAGAGCAGGCGACGTTCGTCATCGGCATCGCCGGCAAGGGTGACGAGCACCTGGAGATCCTCTCGCAGATCGCGATCCTCTTCTCCGACGAGGACGACGTCGCGAAGCTGAACGCCGCGCAGACCCCCGACGAGCTGTTCGCGCTGCTCTCGGCCGTCAACGAATGATGGGCGACCGTTCGATGAAGGCTGTGCACTTCGGCGCCGGGAACATCGGCCGTGGATTCGTCGGACTGCTGCTGCACGAGGGCGGGTACGAGGTCGTGTTCTCCGATGTCGCCGATGCGCTGGTCGACGCGATCAACGCCGCCGACTCGTACACGGTGCACGAGGCCGGGCCCGGGGGCACCGACCACGTCGTGACCGGGTTCCGCGCCGTGAACAGCAAGAACGACCCCGAGGGCGTCGCCGACGAGGTCGCGACGGCCGACGTCGTCACCACCGCGGTCGGACCGACAGTGCTGCGCTTCGTCGCGCCGACGATCGTGGCAGGGCTCGCCCGCCGCTCCCCCGACGCCGCGCCGCTGCAGGTCATGGCCTGCGAGAACGCCATCGGCGCGACGGACACCCTGCGGGCGGAGGTCGAGAAGGCTGCGGGAGCGGATGCCGCCGAGCTCCTCTCCCGCGCGGTGTTCGCCAACACCGCGGTGGACCGCATCGTCCCCGGCCAGCCCGCGGACGGCGGTGTCGACGTCACGGTCGAGCCGTACTACGAGTGGGCGATCGAGTCCGGCGCATTCGGCGGGGACCTGCCGCGCATCCCCGGAGCGCACTTCGTCGACGATCTCGCGCCCTACATCGAGCGCAAGCTCTTCACGGTCAACACCGGCCATGCGGCTACGGCCTACTTCGGCGCCCGCGCCGGCATCGAGCGGATCTCTGACGCGCTCGACGATCCCGACATCGCCGCTCGCGTGGCAGCGGCTCTCGAAGAGACCTCTGCCGTCCTGGTCGCCGAACACGGCCTCGACCCCGCAGAGCTGGCGGACTACCGGGCGAAGATCCTCGAGCGCTTCCGTAACCCGTCGCTCGTCGACACCGTGCAGCGCGTCGGCCGACAGCCGCTGCGGAAGATCTCGCGTCAGGAGCGGTTCATCGGCCCGGCCGCGATGGCGGCGGAGCGCGGTCTGCCGACGATCGCCCTCGTCGGAGCGGTCACCGCCGCGCTCGAGTTCGACGATCGCGAGGACGAGCAGGCCGTCGAACTGCAGCAGCTGCTGCGTGCGGAGGACGCCGAGGCGTTCACCACCCGCACGACCGGGCTCGACCCGGAGCATCCGCTGTTCCCGGCGGTGCGCGATGCGGTCGCCTCGCGGCAGACGGCGCTGCGCGCCTCCTGACGCGCCGATCATCCAGAGCCACGCCCCCTGTCGCCCGATCGGCAGGGGGCGTTCTGCGTGCCGGGGGCCGATCCCAGCGACGACGTTCGCGCATCGCACAGGTTCGGGACGTACGGTGGATCGGTGAAGAAGAAGCGTCACCGCATCCTGACCTCGATCGTGTGGGGCCTCGTCGCGGTGGTCGTGCTCGGCGCGGCCGGAATCGTCATCTGGAGCCAGGTCGGCGTCATGGCGGCCGAGCCGGAGCCGCTCGCCGAGGTCCGCGCCAACAGCGCGATCGACGTGGCCGACGCTCCGCAGGGCATCGTGATGACCCCGGCCGGCGGGGAGTCGGACCTCGGGCTCGTGTTCGTCCCCGGCGCGAAGGTCGACCCCTGGGCGTACGCGCCGATCCTGCAGAGTCTGGCCGAGGACGGCGTCACCGTCGTCATCACGCGCCCGTGGCTGAATCTCGCGTTCTTCGATCTTCGCGGCCTCGACGCCTTCACGTCGGCGGCTCCCGACATCGACGACTGGGCGGTGGGAGGTCACTCCCTCGGCGGCGTGCGCGCCTGCCAGCTCGCGACGGACGCCGAGGCTCTCGTGCTGTTCGGCTCGTACTGCGCCGGCGACGTGTCGGCATCCGACCTCCGCGTCCTGAGCATCTCGGGAAGCGAGGACGGTCTGTCGACACCCGCGAAGATCGACGATGCCCGAGACCTGCTGCCCGCCGATGCGGAGATGGTGGAGATCGACGGCGCGTCGCACGCCTCGTTCGGGGATTACGGTCCGCAGGCAGGCGACGGCACCCCGACGATCTCCGACGAGGAGATGCACGAGCAGGTCGCGGAGCTTCTGCGGCAGTTCTTCGCCGGGTCGCACGCACGCTGACCCGGACGCGGACGACGGAAAGTCAGCCGATCCGCTTGATCAGCGCCTCGAGTCCCATGCCGTAGTCGATGCGAACCACCGGCAGCGCGAGCTTGTCGGTGCCGATGGTCACGTACCCGGGCTCGATCGTCCTCGCCATCTCGAAACCGGCCATCGCGACGCCCTGCTTGGCCGTGTCGTTGTAATGACCGAACGGGTAGGCCATGACCTCGCGCACGCCCAGGATGTCGCCGGACGCGTTCATGTCGGCCGCGATCTGCTCGGCCGTCCAGTTGACCATGCGGCCCCTGCCGTTCTCGCCGGCCTGATGCATGTCGTTGGTGTGCGAGCGGCGCAGCACGTATACCGATGGAGCCGGATCCTGTCGGTAGGCCGTGATCATGAACGAGGTCGACAGCAGCTTGTACTTGTCGATCACCGGGACGGCGAGGTCGAACCAGGTCTGATCCGCGTCGTCGTCGGTGATGATGACGGAGTGCGCGGGGAGGAAGAGCCGTCCGTCGATGAAGGCGCTCAGCTCGTCCCACGTCGGCAGGTAGAAACCCGTGGTCGCGATGTGGTTCATCTGCGCCTCGAAGTCGCCGATGTAGGCGTAGTTGCCGCGCAACCAGCCGGACTCCCCATCGGGGTTGGTCGTGAACTGGTGGTACATGAGGATCGGGATCTTCGCGTTCTCGGCCGCGTTCGCCTCGGGCGTCGTCCATCCGGCGAAGAGCTCGACCTGCTGGTCGACGCACACGACGGGGTCGGCGCCGTTCACGCGCACCGCCGCCGACAGCGCGGCAGCATCGGCCTCCGTCGGGTACCAGCCCGCGAAGACACGCCCGTCCTGCGCGGGGATCGGCAGTCCGGCGTACAGAGCGCTCTGCCACTGGAGCATCGGGTCGACGGGAGCCCCGTCACCGAGGAACGTGACCGCGCAGGCGAGCGGGTCGTCGGCATCCGCCACGAGCTGCTGGGCGGGCGTCAGCGGCCTCTCGATCGGCTGCGCCTCGATGCGCGGGACCTTCACCTCGGGCGGACGATTGATCGACACGAACGCGACAGCGCACGCCCCTGCGACGACCAGCACGGCACCGACTGCGACGACGACCCCGATGCGGCGCCGATTCTTCTTCCCCCCGGAAGCCACGACCCTCCTCCTCGCGGCTCAGCCGGAGAAGCCCTGACCGATCATCTCGACGAGCTCTTCGCGCTCCTCGACCGGCAGGAAGGCGGCGGAGGCGGCGTTGAACTGGAAGGTCTCGAGGTCGTCGAGGTCGTACTCGAACGCCTCCACGAGCAGTGCGAGCTCACGTGTCAGGGAGGTGGCGCTCATGGTGCGGTTGTCGACGTTCACGGTCACCGCGAACCCGAGCTGGTACAGCAGGTCGAAGGGGTGGTCGGCGAGGGTCTTGCCCCACGCTGAGATCGCTCCGGTCTGCAGGTTCGACGACGGTGAGAGCTCGAGCGGGATCTCGCGGTCGCGTACCCACCGCGCGAGGTCACCGAACTGCACCTGCACCTCGTCGCCCTCTTGCGTGACGACCTGCAGGTCCTCGGCGATGCGGGCGCCGTGTCCGAGGCGCAGGGCGCGGCCGTCGAGCAGCGCGGAGCGGATGGACTCGAGACCCGCAGCCTCTCCGGCGTGCACCGTGACGGGGAAGAAGTTCTCGGCGAGGTAGTCGAAGGCCGCGCGGTGGTTCGACGGCGGGAAGCCGTCCTCCGGGCCCGCGATGTCGAAGCCCACGGCTCCGCGGCCGCGGTACGACACGGCGAGCTCGGCGATCTCGCGGGCGCGGTCGGTCTGGCGCATCGCGGTGATCAGCTGACCGACGCGGATGCTGTGACCGGCGCGATCCGCGGCATCCTCGCCCTCTTCGATGCCCTGCTGCACCGCCCCGACGGCGTCGTCGAGCGAGAGCCCTCGGGTGAGATGCTGCTCCGGAGCCCAGCGCACCTCGCCGTAGATGACGCCGTCCTTCGCAAGGTCCTGCACGAACTCCCTGGCGACGCGGGTGAGTCCCTCCTTCGTCTGCATCACGGCGATCGCGAGGTCGAAGGTCTTGAGGTAGTCGACGAGCGACCCGGAGTCGCTCTTCGACGCGAACCACTTTCCGAGCCTGCGCGGGTCGGTCTCGGGGACGTCGACGCCGATGGCATCGGCGAGCTCGATGATCGTCGCGGGGCGCAGCGCGCCGTCGAGATGGTCGTGCAGCGACACCTTGGGCAGGGCGCGCAGCGACGCCCCCTGGACGGTGACGTCGCCGTTCGCGTCGATCGACATGTGTTCCCTCTCGGTCGCGGATCGGTCAGTTCAGGGTAGCGCTCGAAGCGCCGCGCCCCCGGACGACTCTCAGGCGGTGATGCGCTCGCGGACGATCGGACCCGACTCCGGCGCACTGTCGCCGATCTCCCACGACCCCTCGAGCGCCTCGAGCGCACGGGGGAAGCGCGCCTCGTCGGCGGCGGAGAGCGTGAACAGCGGCTGCCCCTCCTTCACCCGGTCGCCGGGCTTCGCGTGCAGGTCGATGCCCGCCTCGAAGATCACGGGATCTTCGGCCCGAGCGCGTCCGGCGCCGAGACGCCAGGCGGCGATGCCGAACGGCAGCGCGTCCATGCGCGAGACGACACCGTCGACGGGTGCCGTGATGACGTGCGTCTCGCGGGCGGTCGGGAGGGCGGCGTCGGGGTCGCCGTCCTGCGCGCGGATCATGGCCTTCCAGCTGTCCATCGCACGTCCGTCGTCGAGGGCGGCCTCGACGTCGGCATCGGGCTGTCCCGCGAGCGCGAGCATCTCGCGGGCCAGGGCGATCGTCAGTTCACGGACGTCCGCGGGGCCACCGCCGGCGAGGACCTCGACCGACTCGCGAACCTCGTTGGCGTTGCCGATGGCGAGGCCGAGCGGCACGTTCATGTCGGTCAGGAGCGCCGTGGTCGCGACGCCCGAGTCGGTGCCGAGGGCGACCATGGTGCGGGCGAGCTCGCGGGCGCGGTCGATGTCCTGCATGAAGGCACCGGAGCCGAACTTCACGTCGAGCACGAGGGCTTCGGTCCCCTCCGCGATCTTCTTCGACATGATGCTGGAGGCGATCAGCGGAATGGCCTCGACCGTGCCCGTCACGTCGCGCAGCGCATAGAGCTTCTTGTCGGCCGGGGCGAGCCCCGAGCCGGCGGCGCAGATGACCGCACCGACGTCGCTCTTCATCTGCGCGAACATCTCGTCGTTGCTGAGCGCCGCGCGCCAACCCGGGATCGATTCGAGCTTGTCCAGAGTGCCGCCGGTGTGACCCAGACCTCGACCGGAGAGCTGCGGCACGGCGACGCCGAACACCGCCACGAGCGGAGCGAGCGGCAGGGTGATCTTGTCGCCCACGCCGCCCGTCGAGTGCTTGTCGACGGTCTTCTTGCCGAGGCTCGCGAAGCGCATCCGCTCGCCGGACGCGATCATGGCGTCGGTGAGCACGCGGATCTCGTCACGCTCCATCCCGCGCTGGAAGACGGCCATCGCGAACGACGCCATCTGCGCGTCGGAGACGTATCCGCGGGTGTAGGCGTCGACCATCCAGCGCAGGGCCGGCTCGGACACCGCTCCCCCGTCGCGCTTCGCGCGGATCACGTCGACGGCGTCGAAGGGCTCAACGCTCATCGGGCGTCCTCCAGGTCTCGGGGGCCGAACGCGTCCGGCAGGACTTCGTCGATCGTACGGATGCCGGACACGGTCTCCAGCAGCATCCCGGGCATCGCGTGCTCGAAGAGCAGTTGACGGCAGCGGCCGCACGGCATGATGGTCTGTCCGTCGTTATTCACGCAGACGAAGGCCACGAGCTGGCCGCCGCCCGACATGTGCAGGTCGCCGACGAGCGCGCACTCGGCGCACAGGGTCACACCGTAGGAGGCGTTCTCGACGTTGCAGCCGGCGACGATGCGACCGTCTCCGACGAGCGCGGCGGCTCCGACCTTGTAGCGCGAGTAGGGCGCGTACGCCTTCGTCATCGCGTCAGTCGCGACCTGACGCAGTTCATCCCAGTCGATATCGGTCATGTCTCTCTCGACTCCTCGGGTGTCAGGACTTGATGTACGGCTTGCCGCTCGCCGCAGGGCCACGGATCTGACCCGCGAAGCCTGCCACCGCGAGCAGCGTCACGACGTACGGCAGCATCAGCATGAATTCGCCGGGGATCGGCGTCTTCAGGATCGACAGCAGGTTCTGCAGGTTCGTGGCGAACCCGAAGAGCAGCGCGGCCAGCGTCGCACGGATCGGGTCCCATCGACCGAAGATCACTGCGGCGAGGGCGATGAACCCGAGGCCTGCTGTCATGTCCTTGCCGAACTGCGGAACCGACACCAGCGTGAAGTACGCCCCGCCGACACCGGCGATAGCGCCCGCGAGCAGCACATTCCAAAAGCGCGTCGAGTTGACCTTGATGCCGACGGTGTCTGCCGCCTGCGGGTGCTCGCCGACGGCGCGCAGACGAAGACCCCACTTGGTGCGGTAAAGGCCCCAGGCGACGACCGCGACGGTGATGAACATGAGGTACACGATGAACGTCTGATTGAAGAGCACCGGACCGATGATCGGGATGTCGCTCAGCAGCGGGATCTCGATGCGGCTGAAGCGCACGGGCGTGTTGAGCTCCGCCTCGTGCGGAGCCAGGAGCGCACCGTAGAGGAAGCCGGTGAGGCCGCTGACGAGCACGTTCAGCACGACGCCGACGATGACCTGCTCGACGAGGTACTTGATCGCGAATGCCGCGAGAACACTGGCGACGAGAACACCGCCGAGCATGGCTCCGAGGAGGCCAACGAAGGGGCTTCCGGTGATGCTCGACAGGAGGGCCGCGGAGAAGGCGCCGAGCAGCAGCTGCCCCTCGATCGCGACGTTCACGACGCCGGCGCGCTCGCCGATCACTCCGCCGAGAGCGCCGAACACGAGCGGCACCGACAGCGACACCGCGCCGAAGAGAAGGCTGGTGACGGGGACGAGACCGCCGGCTCCGGCCCAGACGAGGAAGCCGAAGACCGCGATCGCGCCGAAGCCGGCGGCTATCCACAGCGACGCCTTGCGATAGCTCCACGCGCGCAGGAACGCTGCGATCGTGAGCACGACCAGGATGCCGACGACCACCCAGATGGTCGGCCCCGTCGGCAGCGCCACATCCGGCAGTGCGAGGGCAGACGACTGGTCGCTCAGCCGGAACGAGCTCGTGCCGCTGCGTGGAACGAGCAGGAAGAGAAGCGCGAGGAGCACGGTCACCGCGGCGAGCACGATCGGCGCCTTCAGGTGACGCTCGCGCACGGTGGCGAGCTGCACCGTGCCGTCGGCGGCCTCGGTCTGAACGAGCGACATCATGCGGCCACCGCCTTCTTCGCAGCCTTGACTCTCGCCTTGGCTGCCTTCTCCGCATCGGACTTGGGCAGGAAGAACACTGCGCGCAGCAGCGGCGGAGCCGCGATGAAGAGCACGACGAGCGACTGCACCACGAGCACGATGTCCACGGGGATGTCCTGCGCCTGCATCGAGAACGACCCGGCCTTGAGAGCACCGAAGAGGATTCCTGCTGCGAACGTGCCCCAGGCGCGGCTGCGACCCAGGAGCGCGACCGTGATCGCGTCGAAGCCTATGCCGGCATCGATCGTCTCGGTGATACCCGTGGTGACGGCACCCTGCACCTGGTTCATGCCGGCCAGACCGGCGAGGCCGCCGGCGAACAGCATGGCGTACACGTAGACCCGCTGCACGCTGATTCCGGCCGCACGAGCCGCGTGGGGGTTCTCTCCCACCGCGCGCATGCGAAGGCCGAGCGCCGAGCGCTCGATCAGCCACCAGACGAACAGCGTCGCCACGATCACGAGCACGAAGCCGAAGTCGAGCAGCGGGAACCGCGGGCCCAGCAGTTCGGGGAACTGCGCCGTCTCCGGCGTCGGAGATCCGAGCGCCTGATTGGTGCCGGGCTTCTGCAGCAGCCCCGGAGTACGGATCATCCACAGCAGCAGGTAATACGCCACGTAGTTGAGCATGATCGTGAGGATGACCTCGTGCGCGCCGGTGCGGGCCTTGATGAGACCCGCGATCGCGCCCCAGAGTGCACCACCGGCGATACCGGCGATGAGCGTGACGGGGATGTGGAGCCAGATCGGCAGGTCGAGGTTGAACGTCAGCAGACCGGCGACCGCGACGCCGATGAGCATCTGACCGCGGGCGCCGATGTTGAACAGGCCGACGCGGAACGCGAGGGCCACACCGAGACCGGCGGCGATGAGCGGGGCGGCGAAGCCGAGAGTGTTCGTGAGCGGGCGGATCTGCGCTGCGAAGTCGTTGCCCCGCGCGTTGAAGATCGCGCCGCGGAAAAGAGCCTCGTAGCCGTTGTAGACCGCCTGCCACGCCGCCGCGAACGTGTCGCCGGGGCGGGCGAAGAAGTACCCGGAAGCCTCCTGGACGTCCTCGTTCGTGAACGCGATGAGGACGCCGCCGACGACGAGCGCCAAGAAGATGGCGAGGACGGTCGAGACAGCGCTGCCGCGCAGGATCTCCTTGAGGATGACGTTGCCTCGAGGCGGCGGCGGAACGTCGCCGGTCAGCGGACCCGTCGCCCGCGGCAGCTGCTCGGCGGGGACGCCCTTCACGGCGTCATCCGCCCCCGGTGTTGTCCCGCTCATGCGGCTGCCTCTCCTTCGGCAGCGCCCGCCATCATCAGACCCAGCGTCTCGCGCGGGGTGTCGCCGGGCACGATGCCGACGATGGTTCCTCGATACATGACCGCGATGCGGTCGGCGAGAGCTGCGACCTCGTCGAGCTCGGTCGAGACGACCACGACGGGGACTCCCGCGTCCCGCGTCTCGATGATGCGCTTGTGGATGAACTCGATCGACCCCACGTCGACGCCGCGCGTCGGCTGGGCGGCGACGAGGAGCCGCAGCTCGCGACTCATCTCGCGGGCGATCACGACCTTCTGCTGGTTGCCGCCCGACAGCGTACCCGCCGGGGTGTGGGGTCCCTGCGTCCGGATGTCGTACTCGGCGATCCGCTCCTTCGCGAACTCTTCGAGCGCGGCGCGGCGAATCGTCCCTCCACGGCTGAACGATTCGTCGTCGGAGCGATCGAGGATCAGGTTCTCCGCGACGGAGAACCCGCCGACCAGTCCGTCCTCATTGCGGTCCTCCGGCACGAACCCGACACCCGTGTCGAGGATGCCGCGGACGCTCTTGCCGACGAGCTGCGTGCCGTCGAGAGTGATCGATCCCTCGACGCGCGCCGCGAGACCGACGATGGCCTCCACCAGCTCGGTCTGACCGTTGCCCTGCACGCCCGCGATCGCGAGCACCTCGCCCGGCCGCACGGTGAAGTCGACCCCGTCCACGACGATCGCGCCTGTCGGGGTGAGGACGCGGAGTCCCTCGACCTCGAGACCGCCGTCGCCGAGCCGCGGCGCATCCTTCTGCACCGTCAGCTCGACCGCGCGGCCGACCATCAGCGAGGCGAGCTCGGCATTGCTGGCGGTCGGCGACGCCTCGCCCACGATGCGTCCGAGGCGCACGATCGTGATGGTGTCCGCGACCTCGCGGACCTCGCGGAGTTTGTGGGTGATGAACACGATGGCGGTGCCCTCTTCGCGGAGCTGCCGCATGATGCCCATGAGCTCGTCCGTCTCCTGGGGAGTCAGCACCGCCGTCGGCTCGTCGAACACGAGCACCTTGGCGTCGCGCGACAGCGCCTTGATGATCTCGACGCGCTGCTGCACTCCGACCGGCAGATCGCCGACGATGGCGTCCGGGTCGATGTCGAAGCCGAAACGAGCGGCGACCGCGCGCACGTGCTCCCGCGCCTTGGCGATGTCGAGCCGGCCGACGCCCTTGGTCTGCTCGTGTCCGAGCATCACGTTCTCCGCGACCGTGAAGACGGGTACGAGCATGAAGTGCTGATGCACCATGCCGATGCCCGCGTTCATCGCGTCACCGGGACCGCGGAAGCGCTGCACGACGTCGTCGAGGAGGATCTCGCCCTCGTCGGCCTGGTACAGGCCGTACAGGACGTTCATGAGAGTGGACTTGCCTGCGCCGTTCTCACCGAGAAGAGCGTGGATCTGCCCCGGCTCGACCACGAGATCGATGTGGTCGTTGGCCACGAGGCTACCGAATCGCTTGGTGATGCCGCGAAGTTCGAGCTTCATATCTGCACCTTATCCAGAAGTGTCCGAAGAGTCTCGGGCGGTGCGCACCGATGCGCCCGCCCTGCGGACAGTGGTCCGCCCACGGCACGGGGCGAGTGGCTGCTTGCTCCACTCGCCCCGCCCTGGACCTGCTGCGACTTACGGGGAGTTCGGGGACTCCACCGTGATGTCGCCGGAGATGATCTGCTCCTGCAGAGTTGCGATCTCGTCGAGCAGCCCGTCGGGGAGCTGCGACTCGAACGAGCCGAAGCCCGAGAGCTTCACGCCCTCGTTCTCGAGCGTGCCCACGTACGGCGCCGGGTCGAAGTCGCCCTCCGAGGCCGCGATCGTCGCGTCCTCGACGGCCACGTCGATGGCCTTCATGATCGAGAAGAGAGTGACGTCGGCGACGCTCTCGTCGGCGACGGCGAGGTCGCTGTCGACGCCGACCATGAGGGTGTCCTTGCCGCTGTCCTTGATCGCGGCTGCCGCGCTCTGGTAGATGGGGCCGCCGACGGGGAGGATGACGTCCACGCCCTGGTCCAGCACTCCCTGGGCGGTCTGCTTGGCGGTGTCGTTGGCGTCGAAGCCGCCGGTGAACGAGCCCTCCTGGGTGTCGACATCCCAGCCGAACACCTGCACGGCGCCCGACTTGTCCTCGTTGTACTTGTCCACGCCGAGCGCGAAGCCGTCCATGAACACCGCGACGGACGGGATCTGCATGCCGCCGAAGGTGCCGACCTTGTTCACGCCTGCCTGAGCCGACCATCCGGCTGCGGCGTAGCCGCCGAGGTAGGCGGCCTGAGCCGTGTCGAAGACGAGGGGCTTGATGTTCGGCGCGTCGGTGGTGCCATCGAAATCGTTGTCGGCGTAGTCGTCGATGATCGCGTAGTCGATGTCCGGGTTCGCGAGAGCGGATTCGACGGTCGCCGCCGAGAGCTTGAAGCCGACCGAGACGATCAACGAGCAGCCTTCGGAGACGGCGGTCTCGAGGTTCGGCGCGTAGTCGTTGTCATTGGCCGACTCGAACTCGAGCGGCTTGACGCCGAGGGTGTCCGCTGCGCGGTCCATGCCCTCCTTGGCGGACTGGTTGAACGACTTGTCGTTCCAGCCGCCGGCGTCCGAGACGAGGCAGGGCAGGAAGTCGGATGCGGCGTCGCCGCCGCCGTTGTCGCCGGATTCCGTCGGAGCCTGGCCGCAGCCGGCGAGAGCGAAGACGACTCCAGCGGCGATGGTCGCGCCGAGCAGCTTCTTGGTGGTGGAGATGGTCAACTCATGCCTCCTCAACGAACCCGCGGCCCTCGCGGATCGATCAAAGTTACCTACTGTTTCGCCGATTGCGTACATCGAGGAGCGGGCCGGTAGGGAATGGTTACAAAGCTGAAATCAAGCCAACGGGTGAGCACAGATGCGCGCTCATCTGCGCATCAGAGCACATCTCCGCGTCCGGTGAGCTTGAGCGACTCGACGACGCCCTTGACTCTCTGCGCGTGCTCGACGGTCGTCACGAGGAGCGCATCCGGGGTGTCGACCACGACGATGTCCTGCACTCCGACGAGGCTGATCACACGTGTGGTCTGGCTGACGAGGATGCCGCTGGCCGCATCCGACAGCACTCTGGCCTTCGGCCCGAGCACGGCCAGATCGTTCTTGCGGCCGTTCGTGATGAGCTTGGTGAGCGAGGCGAAGTCCCCCACGTCATCCCAGTCGAAGTGGCCTGGCACGACGGCGAGCCGCCCGCGCTTGGCCGCGGGCTCCGCGACCGCGTAGTCGATCGCGATCTTCTTCAGGGCGGGCCAGATGCGGTCGACCGCAGGGCCGCGCCGGTCGCGATCGTCCCACGCCTCGGCGAGTTCGACGAGGCCCGCGTGCAGGGCGGGCTCGTTCGCCGCGAGCTCGTCGAGCAGCACGCTCGCCTTCGCGATGAACATGCCCGCGTTCCACAGGTAGTCGCGACTCGCGACGTAGGCCTTCGCCGTCTCGAGGTCGGGCTTCTCGACGAAGCTCTCGACGAGCGCCGCCTCCCTGGCTCCCTCGACGACGAGCTCCGGGCCCCTCTTGATGTAGCCGAACCCGACCGCGGGTTCCGTCGGCGAGATGCCGATCGTGCAGATGTATCCCTCGCGCGCCACCTCGACGGCATCCCGCACAGCGAACTCGAACACGCGTGTGCCTCGGATCACGTGGTCCGCACTGAACGAGCCGATGATGACGTCGGGATCGCGGCGGTGCAGGATCGCCGCGGCGAGGCCGATCGCGGCGGCGGACTCGCGAGGTTCGGACTCGAGGAACACGTTGAGGTCGGCGACCCCCGGCAGCTGCGCCTCCACCGCGGCCCGATGCGCTCGTCCGGTCACCACCGCGATGCGATCGGGACCGGCGAGCGGTTCGAGCCTGTCCCAGGTGTCACGGAGCAAGGAGTGCCCCGATCCCGTGAGGTCGTGCAGGAACTTCGGGGCGTCCGCACGCGAGAGCGGCCAGAGTCGGCTGCCGATGCCGCCGGCGGGGATCACGGCGTAGAAGTTCGGGATGGGATGGCTCACCCTGCCAGGGTAGCCGGGCCCCTGCCCCGCACTGGGTCGCATCCGACCATGTCGAGAGCTGATCGGAACCATACGGGAACGCTATGGACGTCGAGCCGGTTAGGCACGCCTTCGTCGCTGCGGCCCCGCCGACGGGAATAGGATGGACTCCGATCGGCCGTGCCTCGCGAAGACGGGATCCTGCCCGGACCACGCAGCGCACGCGACCGAGTCACATCGATCCAGGGAGGACGACCGTGTCCACAAGCGCTCGCTTGACACCGTCGATTTCGGAAACCACGTCAAAGACCCCCCGCGGCACCCTTTACCGGGGTCGCGAAGGCATGTGGTCGTGGGTGCTTCACCGCATCACCGGAGTCGCCATCTTCTTCTTCCTGTTGGTGCACGTGCTCGACACGGCGCTCATCAGGGTGTCGCCGGAGGCGTACGACGCCGTCATCGGCACGTACAAGAACCCGGTCATGGCACTCGGCGAGGTCGTGCTCGTCGCGGGCATCGTCTTCCACGCCATGAACGGCCTGCGCATCATCGCGGTCGACTTCTGGTCGAAGGGCGCCCGCTACCAGCGCCAGCTCTTCTGGGGCGTGCTCCTTGTCTGGGGCATCATCATGGCGGGCTTCGTGCCGCGCCACCTCATGCTCGCGTTCGCCGGCTTCGGAGGAGGACACTGATGACCGCCCAGACCGTCGCCGCCCCCACCCGCGCCCGCCGCGGGGTCAACCTCGAGAAGTGGGGCTGGGTCTTCATGCGGGTCTCGGGCATGGTGCTCGTGATCCTCATCTTCGGACACCTGTTCATCAACCTCATGGTCGGCGAGGGCATCCACGCCCTCGACTTCGCGTTCATCGCCGGTAAGTTCGCCACGCCGTTCTGGCAGTGGTGGGACGTGCTGATGCTCTGGCTCGCCCTGATCCACGGCGCGAACGGCATGCGCACGATCGTCAACGATTACGTCACCAACGCCACCGCGCGCAAGGCGCTGATCTGGGCTCTCGGCCTCGCGGCGGCGCTGCTCATCATCCTCGGCACCCTCGTGGTCTTCACGTTCGACCCGTGCCTCGGTGTGACCGAGTCGAGCACGCTGTGGGAACAGTGCCAGACACTGGGCAACTAACACTGGGCAAGTAGAAGAGAAGGCATAAGAAGAAGTGACTACAGAGACCCAGGACTCCTTCGTGCGCGACGGCGTGCACTACCACCAGTTCGACATCGTCATCGTCGGCGCCGGCGGCGCGGGCATGCGCGCGGCGATCGAGGCGGGTCCCGGCGCGAAGACCGCCGTGATCTCGAAGCTCTACCCGACGCGGTCGCACACCGGCGCGGCGCAGGGCGGCATGGCGGCGGCCCTCGCGAACGTCGAGGAGGACAGCTGGGAGTGGCACACCTTCGACACGGTCAAGGGCGGCGACTACCTCGTCGACCAGGACGCGGCCGAGATCCTCGCCAAGGAGGCCATCGACGCGGTCATCGACCTGGAGAACATGGGTCTCCCCTTCAACCGCACACCCGAGGGCAAGATCGACCAGCGCCGGTTCGGCGGGCACACCGCAGAGCACGGCAAGACGCCGGTGCGCCGCGCCTGCTACGCCGCCGACCGCACGGGCCACATGATCCTGCAGACGCTGTTCCAGAACTGCGTCAAGCTCGGCATCAACTTCTTCAACGAGTTCTACGTGCTGGACCTCATCACGGTGAAGGATGCCGCGGGCAAGACCCAGGTCGCGGGTGTCGTCGCCTACGACCTGTCGACCGGCGAGCTGCACGTCTTCCAGTCGAAGGCCGTGATCTTCGCCACCGGCGGCTTCGGCAAGATCTTCAAGACCACCTCGAACGCGCACACCCTCACCGGTGACGGCGTCGGCATCGTCTGGCGCAAGGGCCTCCCCCTGGAGGACCTCGAGTTCTTCCAGTTCCACCCGACCGGTCTCGCCGGCCTCGGCATCCTCCTCACCGAGGGTGCCCGCGGCGAGGGCGCGATCCTCCGCAACGCCTCCGGCGAGCGGTTCATGGAGCGCTACGCCCCCACCATCAAGGACCTCGCTCCTCGCGACATCGTCGCGCGCTGCATGGTGCAGGAGGTCGCAGAGGGTCGCGGCGCCGGGCCGCACAAGGACTACGTGCTTCTGGACTGCACGCACCTCGGAGCCGAGGTCCTCGAGACCAAGCTCCCCGACATCACCGAGTTCGCCCGCACCTACCTGGGCGTCGACCCGGTCGTCGAGCCCGTGCCGGTGATGCCCACCGCCCACTACGCGATGGGCGGCATCCCGACGAACAACAACGGCGAGGTGCTCGCGGACAACGACACCGTCGTCCCCGGCCTGTACGCCGCCGGCGAGTGCGCGTGCGTCTCGGTGCACGGCGCGAACCGCCTCGGCACGAACTCGCTCCTCGACATCAACGTCTTCGGCAAGCGCTCCGGCCGCAACGCGGTCGAGTACGTCAAGACCGCCGACTTCGTGCCGCTGCCCGAGAACCCGGCGGCGTTCGTCTCCGACATGCTCGAGGGCCTGCGCAACAACCAGGGCACCGAGCGCATCGCGGTGCTGCGCAAGACGCTGCAGGACGAGATGGACAAGGGCGCGCAGGTCTTCCGCACGCACGAATCACTGCAGCACGTCCTGGGCGTCATCGCCGAGCTGCGCGAGCGCTACAAGAACGTGCACGTCGACGACAAGGGCCAGCGGTTCAACACCGACCTTCTCGAGGCGGTCGAGCTGGGCTTCCTGCTCGACATCGCCGAGGTCGTCGTGTACGCGGCGCAGAACCGCGAGGAGAGCCGGGGCGGCCACATGCGCGACGACTTCCCGAAGCGCGACGACGACAACTACATGAAGCACACCATGGCGTACCTGACGGGCGACCCCCACTCCTCCGACCCGAGCGACCACATCAAGCTCGATTGGAAGCCCGTCGTGTTCACCAAGAACGAGCAGGGCGAGTTCAACTACCCGCCGATGGAGAGGAAGTACTGAGCATGTCGAACGCACTCGCCGAGGCCCCCGCAGAGGCCACGGAGGACACCGGCATCCAGTCCTTCATCGTCACGTTCAACATCCGTCGCTTCGATCCCGAGGTCGATGCGGAGCCGCACTGGGTCGACTACGACGTGGAGCTGTACTCCACCGACCGCGTCCTCGACGCGCTGCACAAGATCAAGTGGGAGGTCGACGGCTCGCTCACGTTCCGCCGATCCTGCGCGCACGGCATCTGCGGATCCGACGCCATGCGCATCAACGGCCGCAACCGCCTCGCCTGCAAGACGCTGATCAAGGATCTCGACATCTCGAAGCCGATCTACGTCGAGGCGATCAAGGGCCTGCCGCTGGAGAAGGACCTCGTCGTCGACATGGAGCCGTTCTTCGCGTCGTACCGCGAGGTGCAGCCGTTCCTCGTCGCGAACTCCGTGCCGGAGAAGGGCAAGGAGCGCACTCAGTCGATCGCCGATCGCGAGATCTTCGACGACACGACCAAGTGCATCCTGTGCGCCGCGTGCACCTCGTCGTGCCCGGTGTTCTGGACCGACGGCCAGTACTTCGGCCCGGCGGCGATCGTCAACGCGCACCGCTTCATCTTCGACTCCCGCGACGACAACGCGGACGTCCGCCTCGACATCCTCAACGACAAGGAGGGCGTCTGGCGCTGCCGCACGACCTTCAACTGCTCCGAGGCGTGCCCCCGAGGCATCGAGGTCACCAAGGCCATCGCCGAAGTCAAGCAGGCCGTGCTGCGCGGTCGTCCCTGACCTCCGGTTCCAGCTGTTCGACGGGCGGTCTCCTTCGGGAGGCCGCCCGTCTGCCGTCTCCGGTGCGGCCGCCGATAGGGTGAAGACGTGTCGGAGCGAGATCGAGCAGCGGGCGAGACGGAGCCCGGGCGGATCGATGCGGTCGTGGACCGCGCGGCGACGCTGACGAGGCGCACGCTCGGACTCTTCCCGGTGCGGGTGTGGCGACACTTCCTGCAGCACAACGGCTTCCTGCTCGCAGCCGGAGTCAGCTACCAGGCCCTGTTCGCCATCTTCGCCGCGATCTACCTCGCGTTCGCCGTCGCCGGCCTCTGGCTCGGAGCGAGCGAAGAGGCCGTCGACGCCCTGATCGACGTCATCAACAGCTACATCCCGAACCTCATCCAGCCGGAGGGCGGGCTGTTCACGCCCGAACAGGCCCAGGAGATCGCCGCGAGCACGACCGGCGTCCTCAGCGTCACCGGCCTCATCGCCCTGGGCACTGTCATCTGGACGGCCATCGGCTGGGTGACGTTCTCCCGCCGGGCCACCCGCGACATCTTCGGACTGCCACCCGACCTCCGCAGCTACGTGATGCTCAAGGCGCGTGATCTCCTCGCCGCGCTCATCTTCGGCGTCGCGCTGATCGCGGGATCCCTGCTCAGTTCGGCCAGTGCCGCCGCCCTGAGCTGGCTGCTCGGCCTCGTCGGGTGGGACACCGGGTCGGCCGGGCTCACCCTGAGCATCCGTCTCGGCACCGTCGTGGTGTCTTTCGCGCTGCTCTCGGGCGCGCTGGCGGCGATGGTGCGGTTCCTGACCGGTACCTCCCTCGCCTGGCGGACGATCTGGCCGGGCGCCCTCCTCGGCGGAGCGGCGATGACAGTGCTCCAGTACGGCGCCGGGTTCCTGCTGAGCTACACCCCGAGCAACCCCCTGCTGGCGACGTTCGCCATCTTCGTCGGCCTCCTGCTGTGGTTCCGCGTCAACGGCGTGGTGATGCTGGTCGCCTCGTCGTGGATCGCGGTCTCGGCACGTGACCGAGACCTTCCCCTCACCCGACGCTCGGATGCGCAGCGGCTGGCTGACGAACACCGCACCCTCGTCGCCGCCGCGCGTATCCGCCTGGATGCCGCACGATCGGCACGCGAGCGGGCGCCGTGGTACCGCTCGTGGGCCGCCCGCAGGCAGGAGCGCCACGCGGAGGCGGATCTCGCCCAGCTCGAGGCGTCGGCGCCGCCCCTCCCCGACCCCGTCCCCTCCTTCATCGAGAGGCTGCGAGCGGAGCGCGACAGCGCGTCCCGGGATGTCGGTGGCGCTCGTTAGGCTTGTCCGCATGCCTCATCTGCGTATCGCCTCTGTCAACGTCAACGGGATCAGGGCGGCGGCCCGCAACGGGATGAGCTCCTGGCTCGACGCCGCCGACGTCGATGTGCTCACCCTCCAGGAGGTGCGCGGTCAGGACGAGCACCTCGAGGCCGCCCTTCCCGGCTGGACCTTCGTGCACGACGAGGCCAGCGCCAAGGGCCGAGCCGGTGTCGCGATCGCCAGCCGTGTGCCCGCGCTCTCGTTCCGCACCGATTTCGGACCGTCCGACTTCGACTCGAAGGGCCGATGGATCGAGGCCGACTTCCTGATCGGCGACCGTCCGCTTACCGTCGTGAGCGCCTACGTGCATTCGGGCGAGGCCGACACTCCGAAGCAGGAGGAGAAGTGGAAGTTCCTCGACGCGTTCGGCGCGCGGCTCGCCGAGCTCGGTCAGAACGACGCCCTCGCGCTCGTGACCGGTGACCTCAACGTCGGGCACCGTGAGCTCGACATCAAGAACTGGCGAGGCAACCGCAAGAAGGCGGGATTCCTCCCGCGCGAGCGCGCGTACTTCGATCGCTTCCTCGGCCCGGCGGGCGAGCCAGTGGAGGGGGTCGACGGCTCGACGGGTGTCGGCCTCGGCTGGGTCGACGTAGGTCGGCGCTTCCACGGCGAGGTCGAGGGGCCGTACACCTGGTGGTCGATGCGCGGACAGGCGTTCGACAACGACTCGGGGTGGCGCATCGACTACCACCTCGCCACTCCCGCGCTCGCCGAGCGCGTCACGGCGTACCACGTCGCCCGTGCGGCCGCCTATGACCAGCGCTGGAGCGACCACGCGCCCGTCGTCGTCGACTACACCTACTGAACTCGCGGGCGACGCGTCGCCCATAGGATTGATACCGTGACCAAGCCTCGCCTCTACTCCGGAATGCAGCCCTCCGCCGACTCCCTCCAGATCGGCAACTACATCGGGGCGCTGCTGCAGTGGCGGGAACTGCAGAGCTCGTTCGACGCCTTCTTCTCGGTCGTCGACCTGCACGCGATCACCGTCGCTCAGGACCCGGCCGAGCTCCGCGAGAAGACCCGCCGGACGGCCGCTCAGTACATCGCTGCGGGCATCGAACCCTCCCAGTCGACGCTGTACGTGCAGTCGCACGTGCGCGCGCACGCCGAGCTGGCCTGGATCCTTTCAACGATCACGGGATTCGGCGAAGCGGGTCGCATGACCCAGTTCAAGGACAAGTCGGCTCGCTACGGCGCGGACTCGACGAGCGTCGGCCTGTTCACGTATCCGGTGCTCATGGCCGCCGACATCCTGCTCTACCAGACCGATGTCGTGCCCGTCGGCGACGACCAGAAGCAGCACGTCGAGCTCACGCGCGACCTCGCGGAGCGCTTCAACGCGCGGTTCGGCGAGACCTTCGTCGTGCCGAAGCCCGTGATCCAGAAGGACACCGCGCGCATCTACGACCTGCAGAACCCGACGTCGAAGATGTCGAAGTCGGCCGAGAGCGACGCCGGCGTGCTGTGGATGCTCGACGACCCGGCGAAGTCCGCGAAGAAGATCATGCGCGCCGTCACCGACAACGAGGGGTCGGTGCGCTTCGATCGCGAGAACAAGCCCGGGGTCTCGAACCTGCTGACCATCTACGCCGCCCTCACGGGTCGCCAGGTGGCGTCGATCGAAGACGAGTACGCCGGCCGCGGCTACGGGGATTTCAAGAAGGGTCTCGCCGAGGTCGTCGTGAACGAGTTCGAGCCCGTGCGCGCTCGCGCGCTGGAGCTGCTCGACGACCCGGCCGAGCTCGACCGCATCCTCGCCTCGAACGCCGCGCGGGCCGATGAGGTCGCCGACGCGACCCTCGCGACCGTGTACGACCGCGTCGGCCTGCTGCGCCGAGTCTGAACCGGGGCGCACCTAGGATGGGGGCGTGAGCGATCCGCAGCAGCCCTCGTACGGTGACGTCCCTCCGGTGCCTCCGGCTCCCGCCGCGTACCCGCCGGCTCCGCCCGCACCGCAGGCTCCGCCGGCATACGCCGCTCCGCCGGCATACGCCGCTCCGCCGGCACCGCAGGCTCCCCCGGCATACGCCGCTCCCCCGTCCCACGCAGCGCCCGCCGCCTACCCGGCGGCTCCCGCGCAGGCGCCCGTGCCGCCGGGCATCCCGCCGGCCCCGGCCGGTGCTCCGCAGTTCCCCGCTCCCGGCACACCCGCTTATGTGCAACCCGCTCCTCCCGGGGCCTACCAGGTGCCGGTCGGGGGTTACGCCGCTCCATCCGGCGCCTACCAGGTGCCTCGCCCGACCGAGAAGAAGTCGGCGCTGCTCGGCATCCTGTCGCTGATCTTCGCTGCCGTGTCCTCCGTGGTCACGCCGATCGTGGTCGGCGTCGCCGGCTACGAGATCGGACGCCGCATCCCCAGCGGCCTCGACACGACCGACCCCGACTTCCTGTCGCTGCTGTCGCCCGCCCGCGATCAGGTGCTCTGGGCCGAGATCTCGTTCTGGACCGGAACGATCCTCGGGATCGCGGCGATCGTCATCGGCATCCTCGCCATTCGCCGGAATCAGGGACGGGGTGCCGGCATCGCGGCGCTCGTCGTCGCTGTGCTCGGACCCATCATCTTCTGGGTCGTCCTGCTGTTCGCGATCTCCACGGGAACGGCCGCGGGCTTCCTGCCGACCACCTGATCCGCGGCCGCCGTGCGGGGCTGCTGGGATCAGGAGCATCACCAGAGATCAGGAACTTTCCGACCGCATCCTCCTGATCTCGGCGCAGCCTCCTGATCTCAGGCTCGGGCCGGCGTCAGCGCGGCGCGTGGTGCTTCTGCTGTGCCGCGACGAGCCCCTCTGCGACCAGCAGCTCGACGGCATCCGCCCCGTCCGACACGAGGATCGGCAGGTTGGCGCGCTCGTCCTTGCCGAACGGCGACAGCACCCAGTCCGCCGGATCCTGTCGACCCGGGGGACGTCCGATGCCGACCCGCACCCGCGGGAAGTCCGGCGTGGTGATCGCGCTCGCGATGTCGCGCACGCCGTTGTGGCCGCCGTGACCGCCGCCGCTCTTGAGCTTGATCGTGTCGAAGGGAATGTCGAGCTCATCGTGCACGACGACGAGCCGCTCCGGCGGCACGGAGTAGAAGCGCGCGAGGGCGGCGACGGGCGTCCCCGAGACGTTCATGAACGTGTTGGGCTTCGCGAGCACGAGCTTGTCCGCCCCCGGGCGCAGCCAGGTCTCGACGACCCGCGCCCCCGCCTTGTGCTCGCGGAAGGTCTCGCCGCGACGCGCGGCGAGCTCGTCGACGACCATCTGCCCGATGTTGTGCCGGGTCGCCTCGTATCGCGGGCCGGGATTGCCCAGCCCCACCACGAGCCAGGTGGATGCCATGTCGTCGTCCTCTCGCATGTGCGGACGGCCGTCCGCGTCGGGATACGACGGAGGGGACGCGATGACCTCGCGTCCCCTCCGTGCTGAAGCTGTCGGAGATTACTCCGCGGCGTCCTCCTGAGCGGCCTCTTCCTCGGTCTCGCCCTCGGCGGGCTCCTCGGCGGTCGTGTCTTCCTCGACCTCGAGGACCGGCACCGACACGGCGACGACGAGGACCTCGGGGTCGGTCAGCAGCGTCGAGCCCTTGGGCAGTGCGACGTCGGCGGCCGTGATGTGCGCGCCCTCCTCGAGACCCTCGACGGAGACCTCGACGTTCTCGGGGATGTGCGTGGCCTCGGCCTCGATCGACAACGTGGTCGCGTCGAGCGTGGCGATCGTACCGGCGAAGGGCTCGCCCGTGACGACGACGGGAACGTCGATCGTGACCTTCTCACCCTTCTTCACGACGAGGAGGTCGATGTGCTCGACAATCTGGTGCACCGGGTCCTTCTGGACGTCCTTGACCAGGGCGAGCTGCTCCTTGCCCGCGATGTCGAGCTCGAGCAGCGCGTTGGCACGGCGGATGATCAGCGAGACCTGGTGGCCCGGCAGAGCGACGTGCACGGGCTCGGTGCCGTGACCGTAGATGACGGCAGGGATCTTGCCGGCGGCGCGGAGGCGACGGGCGAAGCCCTTGCCGAAGCTCTCGCGGAGCTCGGCGACGACCTTGGTGTCTTCAGACATGGGGTTCTCCTTCGGGGCACGCAGCGAGGCTGCGCGGTGGTCTTGGAATTGTTCTCGAACGCAGACACGTGAGGGAAGCCACCGGCTTGCTTCGCCGCGTCGATAACGGATGTTCCGCGCACGCGCAGAAGCATCCCTCGCCGAGGTACTCCCCTCATGGTAGCAAACGACCCGGTAGGCTGAGGACACCGGCCCCCTCTGCAGAAAACGGAGTCCCCATGTTCGACGGCGCCTTCTTCTCCCACGTGATCGCCTGGGTCATCGGCGCGATGACCGTGTGCGCGGCCGCCGCGACGTTCGGGGCCCTCTTCTCGCTCGGCCGCTCCGGCTACCGCAAGGACTGACGCCGACACAGACGCGGCTCGATCGCGCGCACCGCGATAATCTGGGGGCATCCCAACCTTCACGATCGAGGAGCCCTCTGTGCCCGAAGCATCAGCCAACATCGGAGTCGTCGGACTCGCCGTCATGGGGTCGAACCTCGCCCGTAACCTCGCCAGCCGCGAGGGCAACACGGTGGCGATCTTCAACCGCAGCTACGAGAAGACCGAGACGCTCGTCTCCGAGCACCCCGAGGCCGGCTTCCTGCCCGCGCAGACCTACCGGGAGTTCGCCGACTCGCTGCAGAAGCCGCGCACCGCGATCATCATGGTCAAGGCCGGCCGCCCGACGGATGCCGTGATCGATTCGCTCCTCGAGGTCTTCGAGCCGGGCGACATCATCGTCGACGGCGGCAACGCGTACTTCCCCGACACGATCCGCCGCGAGAAGGCCGTCCGCGAGACGGGCGTGAACTTCGTCGGCGCCGGTATCTCCGGCGGCGAGGAGGGTGCCCTCACCGGCCCGTCGATCATGCCAGGCGGCTCGGACGAGTCGTGGGTCACGCTCGGCCCGATCCTGAAGTCGATCGCCGCAGTCGCCGAGGGCGAGCCGTGCGTCACGCACGTCGGTCACGACGGCGCCGGACACTTCGTGAAGATGGTGCACAACGGCATCGAGTACGCCGACATGCAGCTCATCGCCGAGGCGTACGACCTGATCCGTCGCGGCACCGGCAAGAGCCCGGCCGAGATCGCCGACATCTTCGCCGACTGGAACCGGGGCGAACTCGAGTCGTACCTGATCGAGATCACCGCCGAGGTGCTGCGTCAGTTGGACGCCGAGACCGGCAAGCCGCTCGTCGACGTCATCCTCGACCAGGCCGGTGCCAAGGGCACGGGAGCGTGGACCGTGCAGACCGCTCTGTCGCTGGGCGTCCCCGTCTCGGGTATCGCCGAGGCCACGTTCGCCCGCTCGCTGTCCTCGCACCCCGAGCAGCGCGCCGCGGCCGCCGCTCTCCCCGGCCCGGGCGAGGCGTTCACCGTCGCCCCGGAAGACGTCGACGCGTTCATCGAGGATGTGCGTCTGGCGCTCTACGCCTCGAAGATCGTCGCGTACTCGCAGGGCTTCGACGAGATCCGTGCGGGCGCAGCCGAGTACGACTGGAACATCGACCTCGGCGCGATCTCGAAGATCTGGCGCGGCGGCTGCATCATCCGCGCACAGTTCCTCAACCGCATCGCCGACGCCTACCAGGCCGAGCCGGAGCTCCCCGTGCTCATGACCGCGCCGTACTTCGCCGAGGCGCTCACCCGCGGTCAGGCCGCGTGGCGGCGCGTCGTCATCGCCGCCGCCCAGGCCGGCATCCCCGCTCCGGCGTTCTCGTCGTCGCTGTCGTACTACGACGGCATCCGCGCCGACCGCCTGCCCGCAGCGCTCGTGCAGGGACAGCGCGACTTCTTCGGCGCGCACACCTACAAGCGCATCGACAAGGAAGGCACCTTCCACACCCAGTGGTCGGGCGACCGCACCGAGATCGAAGCCGAAGACACGCACTGAGCGTCGTCTGAGCACGACGAAGGCCCCGACGCATCGCGCCGGGGCCTTCGTCGTCCTCACCGGGTGATGTCCTGCACGGCGCCCTGGGAGAGGCGCAGCCGTCTGGTCGCGCGGCGGGCGACGGCGGAGTCGTGCGTGACGACGATCATCGTGATCCCCTGAGCGCACAGCCCTTCGAGGAGCGTGAGGATCTCGTCTCGCATGCTCTCGTCGAGGTTGCCCGTCGGCTCGTCGGCGAGAAGCACACGCGGCCTCTTCACGATCGCGCGGGCGATGGCGACGCGTTGCTGCTGTCCGCCCGACAGCTCTGTCGGCAGGTGATCGCCGCGGTCTCCGAGCCCCACATGGGCGAGGGCCTCGGCCACACGTCTCCTTCGTTCCGCTCTGCCCGGTGACGACGGCTCCAGTGCCATGTCGACGTTCTCGGCGGCTGTGAGGGTCGGGATCAGGTTGAAGCCCTGGAACACGAAGCCGATCTCTTCGGAACGGATCCGGGTGAGCTCGCGAGCGGATGCCGAGGCCAGCTCGATCTCGCCCAGCCGGAGTGAGCCGGATGACGGCTTGTCGAGCGCCCCGAGCAGTTGCAGCAGCGTGGATTTCCCCCCGCCGGTGGGTCCCTGGATCGTCACGAACTCGCCCGGGTGAATGGTGAGGTCGACCCCGGTGAGGGCCCTGACGGATCGCCCCTTCTGCGCATAGATGCGTGTGACATCCCGCGCGCGGTACAGCGGAACTGCGGCATCCCCGGGTGCGGTCGCCGTGGCGACGTCTGCGATGGTCATGTGTTTTCTCCTTGTCTCTGTGTGGCGTGTGGGTGTCAGGCGACGGAGCGCAATGCCTCGGCGGGACTGAGGCGGGCTGCGCGCCAGCCGCCGAAGGCTCCGGCGACGAGTCCTCCGAGCACGGCGAGACCGACCGCGGCCACCAGCGCCCAGAGGCTGAACGGCGCCTGCAGCACGATGTCCGCCGCCTGCTGCGCCTGGAACATGCCTCCTCCACCGGTGGGACCGCCGCCCATGCCGCCGGGTCCGCCGCCGTCGGCGCCGGTAGCGGAGGTGGCCGCCACAGTGGGCTTCACGAGGTTGATGACGACGATGCCGATGATGCCGAGCGCGAGTCCCGCGGCTCCGCCGATCAGGCCCTGCACCATCGACTCGCCGGCCACCTGTCGCACCACACGGCCGTTCGACCAGCCGATCGCCTTGAGCGTGCCGAACTCGCGGGTGCGGCGCGAGACTCCGGACAGCGTGAGCAGCACCGAGAGCAGCACGGCCACGGCGAGCACGATGATCGACAGCCACGTGCCGAGGTTCGTGATGAGAGACGTCGCGCTGGAGAGCGACCCGGACACGGTCGAGGCGAGTTCGGACTGCGAGGTGATCGTCGCGTCCGGGAGCTCGCCGGCGAGCGCAGTCCGAACGGCGTCGATCGACGCCGCGGACTCGGCCTGCACGTACACGGTCGAGATCACGTCGCCCGCGCCGGAGAGCTCCTGCGCGGTGTCGAGAGGCAGGTAGACGTTCGCCGCGGTGTCGGCGGAGTCGGACGTGGATGCCACGATGCCGACCACCTCGACGTCGGAGCCGGCCACGTCGATGGCGTCGCCCACCGCGATCTCGTTCGTGGTCGCGTAAGACGCGTCGACGAGAGCGACGAGAGAGCCGCCGTCGTCGCTGTCGAGTGCACGGCCGTCGCTGACCTCGACCGAGGCGAGTGGACCCACCGATGCCGCGGCGGGGTCGATGCCGAGCACGGTGAACGAGTCGACGCCGAACGAGCCGCCGCCTTCTCCGCCTTGCGGGGGCGCCTGACCCTCGGTCGGCATGGTGCCCTCGGCATCCGTCCCGCCGAAGCCGCCGCTGGGCAGCTCCCCGGAGAAGGTCGAGTTCGTGAGGCTGAGTGCCGCAGTCGCCGCCGTCACGCCGTCCGTCGAGGTGACGGTGTCGAGCACCGAGGCGTCGAGCGTGCCGCGCATGAGGTCGGTGCGCAGAGTCGACTGGCTGAGCGTGGTGGTCTCGCCGTCGGTCGTGCCGTCCTCCGACCCGAAGTCGAAGCGCTGTCCGCCTCCCTCCCCCGGCTCGGCCGCCGCACCGGTGACCGTGAGGTCGGTGCCGATTCCGTAGACGGACTCGAGGGCTTGCGCCTGCGCGTCTCTCACCCCTGCGGTGAGCGCGTTGACGATGATGACGAGGGCGATGGCGATCGCGAGTCCTATCGCGACGATCGCCGTCTGCTTCTTGCGACCCGCCAACTCCCGTCGCAGATACGTGCCGTACATGTGTCTCCTTCCGCCGCGCGGTTCGCGGGCCGATCACGACGTTAGGAATCGGAGATTTGCGGGATCGAGGCGTGGATGATGAGAAACCTATGCCGATCGACCAGGACCCGATCTCTCAGCGAACACATATCGGATCCCATAGAAACGTCATAGGAGATTCCGCAGAATGGAGGCATGAGCTCCGACCTCCCCGAACTGCGCCGCCCTGACGGCTCCCCTCTGCGCATCCTCGCCGTCGACGACGAGCAGATGCTCACCGACCTGCTCTCGATGGCTCTGCGCATGGAGGGCTGGGAAGTGCGCACAGCGTCCTCGGGACTCGAAGCCCTGCAGGTCGCCCGCGAGTTCGAGCCGGACGCCCTGGTGCTCGACATCATGATGCCCGACCTCGACGGCATGTCGGTGCTGCGGCGACTCCGCGAGGCGGGGAACCTCGTGCCGGTCCTGTTCCTGACTGCGAAGGATGCCGTCGGCGACCGCGTCGCAGGCCTGACCGCCGGCGGTGACGACTACGTCACCAAGCCGTTCAGCCTCGAGGAGGTCATCGCGCGCCTCCGCGCCATCATCCGCCGCACGGGACACGCCACCGCCGACGACGGCCAGTCGATCCTCCGCGTCGCCGACCTCTCGCTCAACGAGGACAGCCACGAGGTCGTGCGCGACGGCACCGAGATCGAGCTCACCGCCACCGAGTTCGAGCTGCTCCGGTTCCTGATGCGGAACGAGAGACGCGTGCTGTCGAAGGCGCAGATCCTCGATCGGGTGTGGAGCTATGACTTCGGCGGCAAGTCGTCGGTGGTCGAGCTGTACATCTCGTACCTGCGGAAGAAGATCGATGCGGGTCGCACCCCCCTGCTGCACACCGTGCGCGGCGTCGGCTACATGATCAAGGCGCCTCAGTGACCAGTCCCCGACTCACGGCGAGGCCGATGAGCCTGCAGACCCGGCTCATGACCGCGGTGATCGGGTTCGTCTCGCTCATCCTCGTGATCGTCGCGGTCATCACGAGCGCGACTCTGGGGGCGACCCTCGAACGTCAGCTCGACGAGAAGATCGGCCAGTACGCGACACAGCTGTCGTACATCGTCGACGACTTCCCCTCGAACATCGCGACCGCTGAGGACGTTCTGGCGGGGAAGACCGCCCAGGAGCCCGGCCTGCTGTTCGCGGTCTCGAATCAGGCGGGTGCGAGCGGTGTCGTGCTCAACCAACCCGGCAACACCGTCGGGTCTGGCCCCGATGCCCTCAGCTCGGCGCAGCTCGCGCAGATCGAATCCGCTCTCCGGGGTGGACGCAACGCCACGGTGACCATCGATGGCTTCGGTTCCTACCGCGTCGTCGTCGTCACAGCGCCGCGCACGGGTGCGACCATCGTCGCCGGTCTCCCGCGCGACGAGATCCAGAACCAGCTCACGACCCTGCTGACGGTCATCGTCCTCGCGACCCTCGGCGGGCTGATCCTGCTCGCCCTCACGACAGCGATCACGATCCGCGTGAGTCTGCGTCCGCTGCGGGCGGTCGCCGCCACCGCCACCCGCGTCGCGAACCAGCAGCTGGATCGCGGCCAGGTCGAGATCACCGAGCGGGTTCCCGCGTACGAGGCCGACCCGCGCACCGAGACCGGTCTCGTCGGCGCGTCGCTGAACACGCTGCTCGATCACGTGAACACGTCGCTCGCCGCACGCCAGAAGAACGAGGAGCGGATGCGGCGGTTCGTCGCAGACGCCAGCCACGAGCTGCGGACGCCCCTCGCCAGCATCCGCGGGTACTCCGAGCTGTCACTGAAGGCCCTCAGCCAGCAGCAGGGCCCAGCGGTGATCGAGGGCGCCACGACGTCTCTTGAGCGCATCCAGGCGCAGTCGCTGCGCATGTCGAGGCTCGTGGAGGACCTGCTGCTCCTCGCGCGGCTCGACGAGGGCCGAGAGCTCGTGCACGGCACCGTCGACCTCACTCAGCTCGCACTCGAGGGCCTGTCGGATGCGCGGCCTACGGCGCCGGAACACCACTGGAACATCGAGGTGCCCGACGAACCCCTCCTGATCATCGGCGACGCGGGCCGGCTGCATCAGGTGGTGGCGAATCTGCTCGCGAACGCCCGCACGCACACGCCCGCAGGCACCCACATCACACTGCGGGTCGACCGCGAGGGCGACGACGCCGTGCTGCGCGTGCACGACGACGGCCCCGGCATCGACCCGAGCGTGCGCGACGAACTGTTCGCCCGGTTCGCCAGGGCCGACACCTCCCGCGCCAGGCAGACGGGCGGCACCGGACTCGGGCTCGCGATCGTCAAGGCGATCGTCGAGGGTCACGGCGGCCGGATCACCGTCGACAGCGAACCCGGTGACACCACGTTCACGGTGCGCATCCCGATGCACCCGGGATCGTCGACGGAGGACCAGCCCTCCGATCAGTAGCCCGGCGATCAGTAGCCGGGCGATCGGGAGCCGGGCGATCAGTAGCCGGCGAACGCGTCGGTCGTGAGCGACCTCGCCTTCTGCAGCGCGGGGGCCAGATCGGCGATGAGCCGCGGCGGCCCCGATATGTACGCATGGCGGAAGCCGAGATCCGGCACCCACTGCTCCAGGCCCGCGCCGTCGAGGCGCGCGCCCCGCGCCCAGCTCCAGTGCGCGGGAAGGTCAGCGGGCTCATCGCGGGTGAACACGACGACGCGCGCGCCCGTCGCCGCGAGCTCGTCACGGAAGGCCAGCTCGGTGCTGTCGGCGGCGACGTATACGAGCACCACGTCACGCTGCTGACCGGTCTGCTGCAGCTGGCGCAGCTGCGACACGAACGGGGTGACGCCGATCCCCGCGGCGACCATCAGCACGGGCGTGTCGGAGCGGGGCAGCAGGAAGTCGCCCCACGTCCCGGTCATGGCGAGCGTCGCACCGGGTTCAGCCGCTGCGAGAGCGCGCTTGTAGCTGGAGGGATGCGCCTGATCGCCGTTCTTGTAGGCGATGCGCACCGTCGGAAGATCGGCGGGCGCCGACACGATGCTGAACTCGCGCCGGGTGCCTCGGGCGTCGGGCCTGCGATGCGGCACGTCGAGCTCGAGGTACTGGCCGGGCTGGAAGCGCACGGTCCCCCGCGCGCGGAAGGTGAGCTCCTGCGCCGTCGGCGTGAGGGACCGCCGCTGTTCCAGCACGAGACGCACCGAGCCGCGGAGCGCGAAGGCGAACGCCAGGAGGTTGCCGATGAGCAGCGCCCGCTCCTGACCGAGGGTGAACAGCGATCCGATCGCGATCGGCCACCCGGCCAGCACGCCCACGAGCGCAGCGACCGAGAACTGCTGCCAGCGCCGCGGCGGCATGGTGAGGGGCTCGGACAGCATGAATGCGCCGAGGAAGAGGAAGGGCGACTGCAGCACCGCGAACGAGAGCGCGCTCCCGAGGTCGAACCCGATCGAGAACTCCTGCGCCTGCGCCCCCTGCCGCAGCACCGACACCGCGATCGCGATCACGAGGAAGGCCAGCACGATGCGCACCTTCTCGGTGCGCCACAGCACCGCGAGGCCGAGGATCGCGACGGGCAGGAAGAGGGAGGGCGTGCCGACCCACCACGAGGAGGAGGTGCCCAGCCACTCGAATGCACCGAACGACCCGAGGATCGACACGACCGCGGCGCCGAACGCGGCGGGGTTGACGATGTGCCGACCGCGCCAGGCGATGAGGTACTTCGACAGGCTTGCGAGCGTCCCGGCGATCGCGAGACCCAGCAGCGCGGCGCCCTCGATGCCGGGACGCAGCACGAACAGCAGGATGAGCGCGGTCACGAGCGAGGACTCGATGCGCCAGGGCAGCCGGAGCACGCGCTGCGCGGCGGCGTCGACGGCCGAGATGACGACGGCGAGCACGACGAACGACACGACGATCTCGACCGGCGTCGGCGACACGATCACGCCGAGCGCCGACAGCACGATCGCGATGACGGCGAGCGCGAGCAGAGCGAACAGCACGAGGCGGTACATCGAGATGCCGCCGAGGAAGGCCAGCACGCGCTGCCGCAGCGCGGTGAGGGAGGTGATCACGGTTCTCCTCTTCCCTGATCGATGACGGCGCAGAGGGCCATGCCCCTACGCCCTGACGGTGAACAGCTCGGCAGGGCACCCGGCGGAGCGCTCGGCGCGCCCGTCGGTCGACATCCGTACCCACTCGACTCCCCACGCGCCGGCGAGCTCGGGGCCGCCGTCGAAGAAGAGCGCCGTGGCGACGGCATCCGCTCGCATCGCGTCCGAGGCGATCGCCCAGGTCGCCGCCCAGGTGCGTACGGGGACGCCCGTGCGCGCGTCGAGGACGTGGTGCAGGCCGTCGCCCCAGGCACGGCGGTTGACGGCCGACGCGCAGAGCGCGGCATCCTGCAGCTCGACGACGCCGATGGCCTTGGTCGCGTCGTACGGATGCTCGAGACCGATGCGTACTGCCCTCCCGCGCACCCGGATGTCACCGCCGGCGTCGACGACGAGATCGCCGGGCACGCCGCGGAGCGCATCCGCCACCAGGTCGACGAGTCGCCCCTTGCCGAGCGCGCCGACATCGAGCAGCACGGGAGCGGATGCCGTGGCGCCGCCCTCCGTCCATCGCACGAGGCGCTGCCAGTCCGACGGCGCGGCGACCGGCGAGCCGGCAATGAGCGAATACGAGGCGTCGTAACCGAGCGCCGAGAGGCTGTCACCGACGAGAGGGTTCACGGCGCCACCGGTCGCAGCGGAGGCGTCTCGGAACGCGTCGAGCATGGGAGCCGCGTCAGGTGACGCGATGCTCCCTCCCTCGCGGGCGAGGCGGGTCACCGCCGAGTCCGTTCGGAACCTCGACCACTCGCGGTCGAAGCGCTCGATCTCCGCGGTGACGGTTCTCCGCGTCGCCTCGACGAGGTCGACATCGCTCTCGATCTCCCAGCCGGTGCCGATCGCCTCGAAGCGCCAGGTCGCCATGGCGGGGTCAGGCGCCTCAGGCGGCGGCCTGCTCCTTGATCGACGCCACGGCCTCGTTGAAGCCGCCGCTCGTGAGCGAGGATCCGGCCACCCGACTGACCTCGATCTCGTCGAGGGACTTGCCCACGACCTCGTCGGAGATGCCGTCGATGAACTGGCCCTGGTACTGCTCGGTCTCGCGGGCCTTGGGGTCGCCCGTCACCTCGACGGATTCGACCACGCCGTCGGCGATCGTCAGCGACACCGAGATCGTCTCGACGGTTTCCGGCGTCTGGTAGGAGCCCTCGGCCTCATACGTGCCGTCTTTGTACTCGCCGCTCGCGGCGGTGGAGTCCGACGTCGTGCCGTCGTCACCGGTGGAGGGCGTCTGCGCGTCGCCGGTGCCGGAGCATCCGGCGAGGACGAGGAGTCCGGCGACGCCGAGCAGCGCGGAACCCTTGCGGACAGTGGTCGGTACGGTCGTGCGGATCATGATGGTCCTCCGGCTCTGTTCGAGACAACTGCATGTCGTTGAATCGACCGTAGGGATGCGTCCTATGGACCGGCTGTGCCGTGACGCTGCGTGACCTACGCGTCGCCGCCGAACATGCTCGTGACCGAGCCGTCCTCGAAGACCTCGTGGATGGCCCGGGCGAGCAGCGGCGCGATCGGCAGGATCGTCAGCTTCTCCCAGCGACGGGATTCCGTGAGCGGAATCGTGTCGGTGATCACGACCTCGTCGATCGCGGCGTCCTGGAGCCTCTCGGAGGCCGGATCACTGAAGATCGCGTGAGTGGCGGCGACGATCACCCGGTGGGCGCCGTTGGCCTTGAGCGCCTGCGCGGCCTTCACGATCGTGCCGCCGGTGTCGATCATGTCGTCGACGAGCAGGCAGGTGCGGCCCTCGACGGTGCCGACGATCTCGTGCACCGAGACCTGGTTGGCGACCTTGGGGTCACGGCGCTTGTGGATGATGGCGAGCGGGGCGCCGAGGCTGTCCGACCAGGTGTCGGCCACTCGCACGCGGCCCATGTCGGGCGAGACGACGGTGAGGATCTCGCGATCGGCGGGGCTCAGCGTGCGCTCGAAGTGCTCGAGCAGCACGGGCTTGGCGAATAGGTGGTCGACCGGACCGTCGAAGAAGCCCTGGATCTGCGCGGCGTGCAGATCGACGCTCATGACGCGGTCGGCGCCCGCCGTCTTCAGCAGATCGGCGACGAGGCGGGCGCTGATCGGCTCGCGCCCGCGGCCCTTCTTGTCCTGACGCGAATACGGATAGTAGGGCGCGACCACGGTGATGCGCTTGGCGGATGCGCGCTTGGCGGCGTCGATCATGATGAGCGTCTCCATGAGCCACTCGTTGACCGGTTCGCCGAACGTCTGGATGAGGAACAGGTCGCATCCGCGGATCGACACCTCGAAGCGGGCGTAGATCTCACCCGAGGCGAACGTGCGGTGCTCGGTGGGCACGACCTCGGTGCCGAGCGCCGACGCCACAGCGGCGGTCAGCTCGGGGTGGGAGCGGCCGCCTGCGACCACGAGCCGCTTCTTCGTCTTGGCGACGAGACCCGGAGCGATGCCGTTGTCCCGATCCAGAACGACCGTCTTGTTCTTGCGCGCCATCAGTCCGCCTACTCCGCCGCTCGGGCCCGTGCCGCGGCATCCGCCGCGCCCGTGCCTGCCCTGTTGTTCTCGACCCAGCCCTCGATGTTGCGCTGGGGGGCGACGCTCATGGCAAGGGCACCGGCCGGGACGTCCTTGCGGACGACGGCGCCGGCACCTGTCTTGGCGCCAGCACCCAGCCTAACGGGCGCGACGAGCGTCGTGTGCGAGCCGGTGTGCACCTCGTCCTCGACCACGGTGCGGTGCTTGTTCACGTCGTCGTAGTTGGCCGTGATGGTGCTCGCGCCGAGGTTCACGCCCCGGCCGATCGTGGCGTCGCCGACGTACGACAGGTGCGGGACCTTGCTGCCCTCCCCGATCTCGGCGTTCTTCGTCTCGACGTAGGCGCCGATCTTACCCCCGGCTCCGAGGACCGTGTTGGGGCGCAGATACGAGAAGGGCCCGACCGTCGCCTCGGTGCCGATCACGGCGAGGGTCGCGTCGCTGCGGCGCACCGTGGCCCTCTCCCCCACCTCGCAGTCGACGAGCGTGGTGTCCGGCCCGATCATGGCGCCCTCGCCGATCTTCGTGGCCCGCAGGATCTGGGTGTTCGGAAGGATCGTGACGTCGGGTGCGAGCGTCGCGTCGTCGTCGATCCACGTGGTCGCCGGATCGATCACGGTGACGCCCTCGAGCTGCCAGCGGCGCACGATGCGCTCGTTGAGCAGACGGCCGACGAGAGCGAGCTGCGCGCGGTCGTTGACGCCGAAGGTCACCGACACGTCGGAGACGACGGATGCCGCCACGCGGTCGCCCGCGGCGCGCAGCAGCCCCGGGACATCGGTCAGGTACATCTCGCCCTGCGCGTTGTCGACGCCGACCTGCGGCAGGTAGCGGCGCAGCGCTTCAGCACGGAAGACGTACATGCCGGCGTTGATCTCGCGCACCGACGCCTCGTCGGCGGTCGCGTCCTTCTGCTCCACGATGCGGTCGACGCCGCCGTCGGCGTCGCGGATCACGCGACCGTATCCGGTCGGGTCGTCGACGACCGCCGTCATCAGGGTGGCGGCGGCCTCGGCATCCCGATGCTCGGCGAGGAACGCGCTGAGCGTGTCGACGTCGGCCAGCGGGCAGTCGCCGGAGAGGACGAGCACGTCGCCGTCGAAATCGGGGATCGCGTCGATCGCGACCTGGACAGCGCGCCCGGTGCCCGGCACGTCGTCCTGGTCGACGAACACCGCATCCGGGTAGTCCTCGCGCAGCGCCGCGACCACCTGGTCGCGCTCGTGCCGCACGACGACCTCCACGTGGTCGGCGGCGAGACGCGCGGCCGTCGTCAGCACGTGCCCGACGAGCGGTCGACCGCCGATGGGATGCAGCACCTTCGGCAGCCGCGACTTCATGCGGGTGCCCTGCCCGGCCGCGAGGACGATGATGGCGAGATTGTTCCCAGTCATGCTCCGCCGCCAGGACTCGAACCTAGACCTCACAGCTCCAAAGGCTGTCGTGCTGCCATTACACCACGGCGGACCGCGGCGCCCAGGGGCGGCCGCCCGTCAAGTCTGCCACGTCCACCCGGGTGCCGACGGCACGCGTCGTCCCACCGGCGATAATGGACGGATGAGCCAGGCGGATGAGGTCGATCGCATCGTCGGCGCCTGGAACGCCCAGCGCCCTGATCTCGACTTCTCGCCGCTCGAGGTCCTGTCGCGGGTCGACCGACTCACGCGTCTGCTCGACCGTGCTCGCCGTGACGTCTTCCGCCGCAGCGACCTCGAACCGTGGGAGTGGGATGTGCTCTCCGCGCTGCGTCGGGCGGGGTCACCGTTCCAGCTCTCGCCCAAGCAGCTGCTGCAGCAGACGCTCGTGTCCAGCGGGACCATGACCAATCGCATCGACCGGCTCGTCGGACGCCGATTCGTGAGGCGCGAGGCGGATCCTGCCGACGGGCGCAGCGTGCTCGTCACGCTCACTGACGACGGACGCATTCGCGTGGATGCCGCGATCACGCGTCTCGTCGACGTCGAGGCCGACCTGCTGCAGGGCCTCTCCCGGGGCGACCGCGACCGCCTCGCGGCTCTGCTGCGCAAGCTGAGCCTGAGCTTCGACGCCTGACGACCGGCGGTGCGGGTCGGGATCCTGCCGCGACCCGCACCATCTCGGTCAGATCGTCGGATCGACGATGACCGCGACCTTGCCGGTCGCCCGACCCGTCTCCACGCGCTCCTGCGCCGCAGCGAGGTCGTCGAGCGGGAAGCTCGAGTCGAGGTGCACGCTCACGCGACCCGCTTCGGCGAGCATCGCGATCTCCGACAGCTCTGCGCCGTCGGCATGGACGAGGATGCGCTGCACGGGCGATGCTCCCCATTCCCCGAGCTGGGCCGTCTGCGCGGCGGACAGGCCGGTGATCGTGATCACCGACGTCCCCTCGCGCACGGCACCGCGCGGCGGCAGCGTGGCATCGACCGTGACGATCACGGCGTCGACGGGGGCGATGGCGGCGAGGCCCTGCTCGTCGCGGTAGTCGACGACCTCCGCCGCTCCCCAGCCCCGCAGCAGCTCGTGCTTCGCCGGGCTGCCCGTCGTGACGACCTCTGCCCCTCGGGCGACGGCGAGCTGGATCGCCAGGTGACCGACGCCTCCGGCACCGCCGAGGACGAGGACGCGCTGCCCGTCGCGCACGCCCGCGGCATCCAGCGCCTGCCAGGCCGTGAGAACCGCGAGCGGGGCCGCGCCGGCCTGCGCCGTCGACCACGTGCTCGGGATCGGGGCGAGGTCGCTGGCGGAGACGAGCGCGTACTCCGCCAGCGTGTGCGCGATGTCGGGGAAGGCGGCGAGCGCGTGGACGCGGTCGCCGGGCGCCCAGCCGGTGACCTCGGGGCCGACCTCGGCGATCACGCCGGCGACGTCCCACCCGGGGAGAGCGGAGTAGCGGATGACGCCGAAGTCGTGCGCTGCCGCCCGGATCTTCACGTCGACGGGGTTGAGGCCGGCTGCTCCGACACGGAGGAGGACCTGGCCGGGCCCGGGGGTCGGGGTCTCGACCTCGACGATCGAGATCACGTCGGCGGCCGAGCCGGGTCCTGAGTACTTCGCTGAACGCACTGGTTTGCCTTTCTGGTCTGCGGATCATCTGATCGCAGACATCAGCCTGGTCGCCGAGACGGATCGCCACCAGTGACCCGAAGGACAACATGTGTCACGATAGAGCCATGCATCGGATCGCCGTCGTCGCCCTCCCCGGCGTCTTCCCCTACGAGCTCGGGGTGCCAGCCCGCTTCTTCCGCGCGGCTCAGCGCGACGGCGAGCCCCTGTACTCCGTCACCACCTGCACGCTCGACGGCCTCCCCGTCGCGACGAACGCCGACTTCGCGATCACACCGGCAGCCGACCGCCGGATCCTGGAGACGGCCGACACGATCATCGTGCCGCCCTGGAGCGATGCGGAGATCGCCGGAGACCCGATCGGCCTCGCCGAGTACGCCGACCGACGCATCGTGAGCTTCTGCACCGGTGCGTTCACTCTCGCAGCCGCGGGGTTGCTCGACGGCAAGGAGGCGACGACGCACTGGTGCGCGTCCGACGAGTTCGCCCGCCGGTTCCCCCGCGTGCGGCTGCGCGAGGACGAGCTCTTCGTCGACGAGGGCTCCGTGCTCACCGCCGCCGGCGCATCCGCCGCGGTCGACGCGACCATGCACCTCATCGCGAGCGACCACGGCGCGGCCGTCGCCGCTCTCGTCGCGCAGACCACGCTCGCCGCGCCGCACCGCGGCGGAGGTCAGCGTCAGTTCATCGCGCGTCCGCCGGTGCCGCAGACTCCGGTCGGATCGGCGGGCGACATCCAGGCCTGGCTGCTGGCCCACGTCGAGGAGCCGCTGTCACTGGCAGCGGTCGCCGCGCACTTCGGCATGAGCGTCCGGACCCTCACTCGACGATTCCGGAGCGAGACGGGCCGCACGGTCGGCGACTGGTTCGCCGACGCCCGGGTCGACCGTGCGCGAGAGCTGCTCGAGACGACCGACCTGCTGATCGACGATGTCGCCCTGCGCTCGGGGTTCGCCACAGCGGCCGCCCTGCGCAAGCACTTCCGCGATCGGCTGGGCATCGCGCCGCAGCAGTACCGGTCGCGGTTCGCGCGCGCCGCGTAGGCTGATCCGAATGGGCATGCTCTCCCCCCTCCCCATGCGCGACGGCGTGGGTGCGACCCGACTCCACGTGCCCCTGACGGGCGAGTGGCCGACGATCGCGGCCTACATGATCGAGCGATTCTTCCACCTCGACCCCGAGCGGCTGCTTGTGCGGTTCGACCGCGGCGAGATCGTGGCGCGCGACGGCAGGCCGCTCCCGCGCGAGACCCCGCTCGGCGCGGAGGAGTTCGTCTGGTACTACCGCGAGCCGCCCGAGGAGCGCGAGATCCCGTTCCCGATCGAGGTGCTGCATCACGACGACGACCTCGTCGTGATCGACAAGCCGCACTTCCTGCCGACGACGCCCGGCGGCAAGTACGTGCAGAACTCCGCGCTCGTGCGGCTGCGCAATCTCCTCGGCATCCCGGAGCTCACCCCGATCCACCGTCTCGATCGCGCCACAGCCGGCCTGCTGATGTTCTCCGCCCGTCCGGAGACGCGGGGCGCGTACCAGCTGATGTTCGAGAATCGCGAGGTCCAGAAGACCTACGAGGCGGTGTCCGCGCGTCCCGAGGGCTGGGAACAGGATGCCGCGGGCTTCCCCCTCGTGTACCGCAACCACATCGTGAAGCCTCGTGCGCAGCTGTGCGTCGAGGTCATTCCGGATCGCGAGCCGAACGCCGAGACGCTGATCGAGATCCAGAACGCCGACGGCGACGTCGTGCACACTCTGCTCCGTCCGCACAGCGGCAAGATGCACCAGCTCCGTGTGCACCTCGCCGCGGTGGGCCTCGGCATCCTGCACGACCGGTTCTACCCTGTGCTGGAGCCCGAGACCCCGGACGACTTCGACCGGCCGCTGCAGCTCCTTGCTCGCGAGCTGCGCTTCGTCGACCCGCTGAACGGCGCCCAGAGGGAGTTCACCACGCGACGCACGCTCGCCTTCGCACCGGAGGCGAGCGCGGTCAGCGACGCATGATCCGACGCGCGAGGCGGGTTCCGAGCAGCTGCACGAGGTGCACGAACACGACGATGAGGATGATCGCGGCCCACATCACGACCGGCTCGAACTGCCGGAAGCCGTAGACCTGCGCGAAGGCTCCGAGGCCTCCGCCGCCGATCAGACCGGCCATCGCCGTCATGTCGATGAGGGCGACGACGATGAAGGTGTAGCCGAGGATGAGCGGGCCGAGGGATTCGGGGATCGCGACGGTGAAGAGGATGCGCAGCGGGCTCGCCCCCATCGCTCGCGCGGCCTCGATCACGCCGGGCGACACCGAGACGAGGTGCTGCTCGACGATGCGTCCGATCGCGAAGGCGGCCGCGATACCGATGAGGAACGCGCCGGCGGTGGTGCCGATGCCGGTGCCGACCACGACGCGGGCGAACGGCTGCGCGACGGCGACGAACAGCACGAACGGGATCGGACGGAAGAAGTTCACGGCGAGGTTCGCGATCGCCGAGACGACCGCGTTCTGCATGAGTCCGCCGGGGCGGGTGACGTAGAGCACGACGCCGATCACGAGACCTAGCACCCCGCCGAGCACCAGCGCGAACGTGGTCATGTAGAGCGTCTCGAGGGCGGCGGACCAGAACTCCGGGCCCAGTTCGATCAGGCGATCCATCAGCGGGTCTCCTCTCCGGCGAGCTCGGTCACTTCGACGCGTTCACCGATCGTCGCGAGCGCGCGGTCGATGGCTGTGGCGTCGCCGCGGATCGCGAGGGTGAGATGCCCGAACGCGCGACCTCGGATGTCGTTGATGCCGCCGTACACGAGCTCGAAGTCGAGTCCGGCTGCCGCGAGGTCGAGGAACACCTGCGCCTGCGAGGAGTCGCCGTCGCGGAACGAGAACGTGACGATACGGCCGTGGTGCCGGTCGCGCAGCACCGCCAGTTCGGCCGGCGACGGGATGCCCTTGACCACCGTCCCGACGAAGCGCTGCGATGCCGGGTTCTGCGGTGCGGAGAAGACGTCGAACACGTCGCCCTGCTCGATAACCCGGCCGCGCTCCATCACAGCGACCTTCGTGGCGATGGTCTGGATGACGTCCATCTCGTGCGTGATGACGACGATCGTGACGCCCTGCTCCCGGTTGACGCGGCCGAGCAGATCGAGCACCTCGTGCGTCGTCTGCGGATCGAGGGCGCTCGTCGCCTCGTCGGCCAGCAGGATCGCGGGCTTCGTCGCGAGGGCGCGCGCGATGCCGACGCGCTGCTTCTGACCGCCGGAGAGCTGCTCGGGATACGCCTTGGCCTTGTCGGACAGACCGACGAACGACAGCAGCTCGGTGACGCGCTCCTCGATGTCGGCCTTCGACCACCCCGCGAGCTTGAGGGGGTACGCGATGTTCGCCTTCACCGACCGTGACGAGAACAGGTTGAACTGCTGGAAGATCATGCCGATGCCGCCGCGGACCTTGCGCAGCGCGCTCTCCGACAGCGTCGTGATGTCGACGCCGTCGACGAGGATCGTGCCCGCCGTGGCCGGCTCGAGCGCGTTGATGAGTCGCACGAGCGTGGACTTGCCCGCGCCCGAGTACCCGATGATCCCGAAGACGTCGCCCTTCTCGATGTCGAGGGTGACGTCGTCGACAGCCACGATCTGGGCGTCGCGCGACGTGCGGGAGGGATAGGCCTTCGACACGTTGGTCAGGCTCACGATCGGCATGGATGCTCCGGTGATGGGGTGGGCGGCGGAACGACGAATCGGGTGACGCACGCGGCGCCACCCGATTCTCTCGTATCAGCGAGGGGTGGATCTCACCCCCGCTGACTCACTTCTGCGCTTCGGTGTCCTTCTCGACCTTCTTGAGCGAGTCGACGAGGTCCTTCACGGGGGTCTGCAGCGGCACGGCGGTGTCACCCGACGACTCGAGCAGACCGGCCTGCACGTCTTCGTTCGTCTGGAAGATCTCGACGAGCTTGAGGTACGTCTCGTTGTCGGCGTCCTCGGCGCGCGCGGCGAAGACGTTCACGTACGGCAGCGCGTTGGGGTCCTCGGGGTCGTCCTGCGCGATCGCGTCGTCGAACGTCAGGCCCGAGTCCTCGACGAAGTCGTTGTTGATGATCGCGGCGGCCACATCGGGCAGCGATGTCGGGATGAGCGCGGCCTCGAGAGCGGTGACCTTGACCTTCGACTTCTCGGTATCGACATCGGCGAGATCCGAGAAGATCGTCCCGCCGCTCTTCAGCTCGACGAGGCCGGCGGACTGCAGCACGAGCAGAGCGCGGGCCTGGTTGGACGCGTCGTCGGGGACGGCGACGGTCTCGCCCTCGGGGATGCTCTTCACGTCGTCGTACTTCTTCGAGTACAGACCGAGCGGGTAGATGGCGGTCGCGCCGATGGGCTCGAGGTCCGAGCCGGAGCTCACGTTGTAGTTCGCGAGGTACACGATGTGCTGGAACTGGTTGAGGTCGATCTCTCCCTCGCTCAGCGCCGGGTTCGGCTGCTCGTACGAGCCGAAGTCGACGAGCTCTACCGTGATGCCCTCCTCGGCCGCGGCCTCGACGAACGGCGCCCACTGCGCGTCGCCCTTGCCGACGACGCCGATCTTGACGGTCTCATCGCCCCCGGAGTCACCGCCGGATCCGGCGTCGGAGGATGCGGTCGCGCAACCCGAGAGGGCGACGAACAGCGGCACCGCGGCGAGCGCGGCGATCAGGGAAGTGGTACGGCGTGACATGGGGTAGGGGTTCCTCTCTTGGGGGACTCGAATACGTTAGGCAGCCGCCGCCACCGCCCGATAATCGAGTGTCACAGAGCGTCACAGCGGGTCACGCCGCGTCAGTCGAACTCCTCGATCCCCTGCAGCCGCACCTGTTCGAGGTCGAGCCGCGCCGAGATCCGCCGCACCACGAGGTCGTCGACCCTGCCCGATCGACGGAGGCCCAGCAGCACCTCCCGCTTGCGGTCGATCAGGGCGAGCTTGAGCCGCGTGTGCTCGTCGTGGCGCACGAGCGGCGACCGCTGCATGACGTCGACGTCGGGCGACGTGGCGATCATCTGCAGGGTCCTGACCTCGCCCTCCGCGCCTCCATCGCCGTCGATCAGCGCGTCGCCGTCGGCCACCGCCGCGTTCATGCCCGACGGGGAATCGGCTCCCCCGTTCCCCGTGACGACGCGCGCACCGCCCGTGCCGCTGCCGCCGAGCGGGTCGGGCTCGTCGAGCATCTCGTCGAGGGCGCGCGCCTCGGCATCCACGATCGCCTGCTCTCTGGCCAGAGCTCGCGCGTTCGAGAACTCGAGCATCTGGTAGCCCTCGGCACGCACCTTGTCGCGGACCTCCTGTCCGACGCCGTGCTCGGCGGCGAGGTCGTCGAGAGCGGCGAGGGCCGCGCCCGAGATGGTGCGCTCGGCCAGCTCGTACTCCTCGTCCTCCGCGTGGTCGACGGGGAACCGCGCCCACCGCACGAGCGCGGGGAGCAGGGGCGCCTGCACCAGAAGACTGAGCAGGATCACTCCGGCCGTGACGAAGACGATCTGGTCGCGGCCGGCGATCTCGCCGCCGGTCGCGCTCGCGGCCGGGACGGAGAGCGCGATAGCGAGAGACACGGCCCCGCGCATACCTGCGACCGTCGAGACCGCTCGCGCACGGGAACGGGACCCGCGCGCCTGACGGAGCCCGGGCTGCCGCTGGAACACGGCGTTCAGGAACTGGAAGACGTAGCGCACGACCAGGAGCGTGACCCAGACGGCCAGCGTGATGAGCACGAGCCGTCCGATCGCGGCTCCCGAGATCTCGTGGACGACGAACTGGACCTCGAGCCCGATGAGCACGAACAGCGCTCCGTTGAGCAGGAACACCCCGAACGGCCACGCCGCGTCGGCCTGGCGGCGGGAGGATGCCGTCGTCACGCGCGGCGACACGTAGGCGACGATCAGTCCGGCCACCACGACGGACAGCACACCGGATGCGTGAACAATCTCGGCGAGCAGGAACGAGCTGAACGGGATCAGGAGCAGCGTGACGTTGATCACCACGGTCCGCGACGTGCGGCGCAGGAGCAGGTACCCGAGCGTCGCGACCACGACGCCCGCGGCGACCCCGCCGACATACGAGATGAGCACCGACAGGGTGACCGACCACGGCGTGATGTTGCCGCCCAGCGCCAGCGAGACCGCGATGGCGTACAGGACGAGCGCGGTGCCGTCGTTCGTGAGACTCTCGGCCTTGAGCTTCATGAACATCCGGCGCGGCAGCAGACGGCCGAGCGCGGCGACGGCGGTGGCGTCGGGAGGGGCGACCGCGGCGCCGAGGATGAGGGCGATCTCCCACGGCATCCCGAACAGCACTCCGATGCCGGCGACCGCGAACGCGGACGCGACGACGAGCAGCGTGCTCATCGGGAGGATGTAGCGGAAGTCGCGGCGGATCGATCGCAGCGACGTCGTGAGACTCTCCCAGAACAGCATCACCGGGAGGAACAGCAGCAGGACCGTCTCGGGCGGCAGCTGGATCTCGCGCAGCTGGGGGATGAATCCCCACGCGAGTCCGAGGATGACGAGGACGAGCGGCAGAGCGAGGCGGATACGGGGAGCGAGCAGCGCTCCGACGAGGATCGTGAGTCCGATCAGGACGGTTACTTCGAGGCCTTCCATCCCTACCTCCCAACGCAGGTAGGAGAAGGATATTCCTCGCGGGGCCGATCTGCTCTGTTCAGCCGATGCGCTCTCAGCCGATACGCTCTCAGCCGATACGCTCTCAGCCGATCTGCTCGGTCAGCTCGAACCAGCGCAACTCGAGCTCCTCGATCTCGGACTCCTGCTCGCCGATCTTCTTCATGCGGTCTCCGAGGCCCGCGTAGTCCGACTGATCATGGTCGGCGAGGGCGTGCTTGGCCTTGTCGACCTGGTCGGTGAGCTTCTGGATCCGACGCTCGAGAGACGCGATCTCCTTCTGAGCCGCGCGCAGCTCTGCGCCGTCGAGACCGGACGGTGCCGCTGCGGCATCCGTCTTCGTCACGCTCGCCGGGGCTGCCTCCTGCAGCTGACGCAGGCGGAGGTACTCGTCGACGCCGCCGGGCAGGTGGCGCAGACGTTCGTCGAGGATCGCGTACTGCTGATCCGTCACGCGCTCGAGGAAGTACCGGTCGTGGCTGACGACGAGCAGGGTGCCAGACCACGAGTCGAGGAGATCTTCGATCGCCGCGAGCATGTCGGTGTCCATGTCGTTGGTCGGCTCGTCGAGGATCAGGACGTTGGGCTGGTCGAGCAACACGAGGAGCAGCTGCAGCCGGCGCTGCTGTCCGCCCGAGAGGTCTTTGACGGGGGTGGACAGCTGCGCCGACGAGAACCCCAGACGTTCGAGCAGCTGCCCCGGCGTGAGATCCTGCGCCTTCGATCCCGTGCCCATCGTGTACGAGGTGCGGAGCCCCGAGATCACGACCCGCACCGGATCGTTCCAGTGCTGCTCGAGCTCGTCGAGGCGCTGCGTCAGGGACTTCACCTTGACCGTGGTGCCGCGCTTGATGCGCCCCTCGGTCGGCTCGACGGTGCCCGAGATCAGCCCGAGGAGGGTCGACTTGCCGGCGCCGTTCACCCCCAGGATGCCGGTGCGCTCGCCCGGCGCGATGCGCCACTCGACGTCGGACAGGATGCGTCTGGTGCCTCCGTCGGCGGTCGGGTAGGTGACGCCGACGTCCAGCAGATCGACGACGTCCTTGCCCAGGCGCGATACGGCGAGCGACTGCAGCGACACCGTGTCGCGGATCTCCGGCACGTCGGCGATGAGCTCGTTGGCCGCCTCGATGCGGAACTTCGGCTTGCTCGTGCGGGCGGGAGCGCCGCGGCGCAGCCACGCCAGCTCCTTGCGCGCGAGGTTCTGCCGCTTGGCCTCGGTGGCCGCCGCCATGCGATCGCGCTCCACGCGCTGCAGGATGTAGGCCGCGTAGCCGCCCTCGAAGGGCTCGACGATGCGGTCGTGCACCTCCCACGTCTCGGTGCAGATCTCGTCGAGGAACCACCGGTCGTGGGTGACGACGAGGAGTGCGCCGGAGTTCGCCGGCCACCGCCGCTTGAGGTGTCCGGCGAGCCAGGTGATGGCCTCGACGTCGAGGTGGTTGGTCGGCTCGTCGAGGGCGATGACGTCCCAATCCCCCGCGAGCAGCTTCGCGAGCGACACCCGCCGGCGCTGTCCTCCGCTGAGGGAGCCGATCCGCGCATCCCACGGCAGATCCGTGAGGAGTCCGGCGATCACATCGCGCACCCGCGCGTCGCCCGCCCACTCGTGCTCGGGGGTGTCGCCCACCACCGCCTCGGCGATCGTGACGTCGTCGCCGAGGGTGTCCGCCTGCGAGAGGACGCCGATCGTGGTGCCGCCGCGCACCGTGACGCGGCCGGAATCGGGCTCCTTGGTGCCGGCGAGCATGCCGAGCAGACTCGACTTGCCGTCGCCGTTGCGGCCGACGATGCCGATGCGGTCGCCCTCCTCGATGCCGAGGGTCACGGAGTCGAAGACGACCCTGGTCGGATATTCGAGGTGCAGGGCTTCAGCCCCGAGAAGATGTGCCATGTCGTCTTCCAGGGTAGTCGCGCGGGCTGCGGGCGGCCGCGCCGTTCTGCTCAGTTTCCGTCTACGAGCGACATCTGCGCGATCCAGTCGACGGCGGCGAGCGCTTCGCGTCGCTGGAAGTCGCGCAGCGTCGTCATACCGGGTGGCGCGGGCCAGCGGCATTTCTCGAACCAGCCCCCGCCGAGCGCCGCGAGGAGCGAGATGTGATCCTCGGTGGACGAACCGTCGAACGCCGGATGGGCGCGCAACGGATCGACATCGGTTGCGGGGTCCTCCACCCGCAGATCGAGGAGATAGAGGAGTGCGTCCTCCCACCCCGCTCCGCGGGCCGCCCACGGCCAGTCGAGCAGCCGGGCACGCCCGTCAGCATCGATCAGGATGTTGTCGGCGCGGAGATCCCCGTGCACGAGCCGCTCCCCCGCGACCGCCGCGCCCACGCGTCGCGCATGCTCCTGAAGTGACGCCAGGTGGGTGACACACCACGGGGTGGTCGTGGCGAGAAGGTCGGCGGTGGCGAGCCGTTCCCACGACCCCGCGTCCTCGGCGATCTCGTCCGCGAGTCGCGGGAGCGACGCGGGAGGTTCTGTACTCGCGAGCGCGGCGATCGCGCCGAGCACCAGCGCGGCGTCGAGCAGCGAGTCCTTCCGCGGATGCCGGCCGTCGACGTCCTCGATCACGAGGACCGCCCAGTCGTCATCGATGAACGAGTCGATGAGATGGGCGGCGGGAAGCCCTCGCGGAACCATGCGCAGGATCTCCGCCTCGCGTCGATAGAGGTCGAACGTGCCCGGGGATGCCGCGGGTATCGCCTTCACGAAACGGCGACTGCCGTCGGCGAAGGTCACCCGCGATGCCAGGCCGGCGGAGAAGCCGCCGGGTTGCGTGCGCGCGACGCTCACCGCGGATCCTGCGACCTCCTCGACGCGAGCGCGGGTCTCGGGTGGGAGCTGTGACCATTCGAGCCGTGCCATCGGGCCACCCTATCCGCCAGGCGGGCACGCGGGCGCGAGGGCCAAGCGAGCTCGGTGGATGTCGTGAGCGTCAGTTCAGCGCTGCTTCGACGACGGGCGCGTGGCGCGATTCCAGGTCCTGGTTCCAGTGTCCCAGCAGGTGAAGCGTCGCGATCCGGAAGACGAGAGCTCGCACGAGCATTTGCGATCCTTCCGAAATCCGGTCTCGGAAGGATCGCAGCTCGTGCAACTCCAGCCCGTGCCAGCACGCGGCGTCCGCAATGACGATGGCGTCGGCGAAACCCGACCGGGCGCCAATATGGAGCCCAACCGATGATCGTCGGTGGCTCGTCGTTCGCGAACATGACGTTCCCGAGAAGGTCACCGTGTATCACTTGCGACTCGGCGTCTACCGAGTGGAACGCTCCAGCGAGCCGTTTCAAGACGGCGCTGTCCGGAAGGCGCTCCTCACCCCAGGCGATACGGTCAGCCCTCGCCCATGGGTCTGCCGCGTCATCGATGAAGGCCGGACGAGGCAGGTGCGCGACAGCGCGGTGAAAGGCACTTCCCGCGCGGAGGACCTCCGTTGTGCGTGTCTCGTCCGTATGACCGGGGAGCCACTGCCACGCTTCCCATCCATCCGCAGTCCACGACCCCTCGGCACTGGACACTGCACGCGGAGTCTGAAAAAGCTCGAAGCGCGGAAGGGTCGAGAGTGTCTCGGCTTTCCACACGGTCTCGCCGTCGCCTACAGACGGTCGCAGCACGATGTCGCCGGCCCGGAACGTCCGCCCGCGACCGCCTGGTAGGCGTTCGAGCTGGAGGAGTCGCAGATCGATGCCGAACTCGGCGAGCGCTCTCTCCGAGGGGACAGAACCGGCCACCATTGCCCCAGGGTAACTCGCCCAGCCTGCGGGGGCTGTGCGAAACTTTGTTCGAATGTCGGTGGCTCGTGGTTGACTCGAGTCATGACAGCACTCCTCGACGCGATTGACTCGCAGATGGCGACGCTCGCCGGTCTCGTCGAGACGCTTCGCCTCGCAGACCGGACACTGGCGTCGATGCAGGCGGCGCGCGACGGGCTTCTCGCGGTCGCGAATCACTTGGCGATCGACATCGCGAAGCAGGGAGCTCACCCCGATGGCGGGGACCATGCGATCCGCGCGATCGCAGCCGAGATCGGAGCGGTGTAGCGCGTGAGCGACAGAACAGTCGAACGACGCATGGCCGACGCGATGCTGCTCGTCGAGCAGTTCCCGACCGTCTGGGCGGCGCAGGGGGCGGGGCGGATCAGCGCCGCGCACACCCGGGTGATCGTCGATGCGGGTTCGCACCTCGACGACGCGGATCGCGCGGCCTACGCCGCCGTGATGATTCCCCTCGCCGAGGAGGAGTCGCCGAACCGGCTGCGGCTGCTCGCCCGACGTGAGGCGGAGAAGTTGCTCGCGCGCTCGATCGACGAACGGCACCGCGACGCTCGGGCGACTCGTCGGGTGTGGATCACGGATGGCGAAGACGGCATGGCCGGTCTGCATGTTCATGCGCCGGCGGTGCTGGTGCACGGCATGTTCGATCGACTCTCGCAGGCAGCGCACGCGCTGCGCGACGAGAACCGCGCAGCCGCGCGCGACGCGCGCCAAGACGGACAAGAGCATGCCGCCGACGAACGAACGGTCGATGAGATCCGCGCCGACCTGCTGACCGACCTCGTGCTCACCGGCGTGCCCGCCGGGCATGACACGGCCGACGGGTTGCTCGGCGCGATTCAGGCTCGGATCGACATCACGGTGCCCGTGCTCACGCTCATGGGCAATGATGTGGCTGACGTCACAGGAGCCGCGGACGCGGGAGATGCGGCAGCGGCGACCCCGGTAGCGCCTCCCGCCGAGCTGGACGGGGTGATCCCGGTGGATGCCGAGACGGCACGCGTCCTCGCCGGCGGAGCGTCAGGATGGAACCGGGTACTCACCGACCCCGTGAGCGGACGGATGCTGGCGGTCGACCGCTACCGACCGAGCCGACACCTCCGACGTCACCTGCGAGCGCGCGATCAGCGGTGCCGCTTTCCCGGATGCCGGATCGTCGCGCGTAGATGCGACCTCGATCACAACCATGACGCGGCGACGGGCGGGGCGACCTGCGACACGAACCTCGCGCACTTCTGCCGCCGACATCACGTGCTGAAACACCACTCCCCCTGGCACGTCGAGCAACTGTCTGGCGGAGTGCTGCGCTGGACCAGTCCGACCGGTCGGACGTATCTCGACACCCCGCCCGCACCGAACACGGTCGTGTTCCGCGACACCGCCGTCGCCGCCCGCGCGCCGTTCTGACCTGAGCGACAGCTCCTGTCTGCGCGACCGGTGATCCGGGCCACCGTCTGCGTGACCGGTGATCAGGGCCACTGTCTGCGCGACCGGTGATCAGGGCCACCGCGTTCAGCGCGAACGATCGCGCGCGAACGATCACCTCGCGAACAATTACGACCACGACATGCAGGAACCGCCCGGGCCTGACGACCCGGGCGGTTCCCGGCGAAGCGCATTCGCCGGAGCGTTATCGCTTGCTGTTGCGCCTTGTACTTACTGGTACGACTTCACGATCTCGAGGAGGCTCGGGACGTTGGCGTACGCCTCGGCCGCGTTGTCCTTGGTGACGATGACCGGGTCGAGCAGGTACGAGTCGACGACCTTCACACCGTTGTCGTAGGACTCGGTGTCGTTCACGTCGACCTCCTCGCCCTTCTGCAGCTGCTCGACCATCTTGATGGCCTGCTGCACGAGGAGCGTGGTGTCCTTGTTGATGGTGGAGTACTGCACGCCCTCCATGATCGACTTCACGGACTCGACCTCGGAGTCCTGACCCGTGACGACCGGAACCGGCTTGCCGGCCTGCTGCACCGAGGTGATGATGGCGCGAGCGAGGGTGTCGTTCGGAGAGAGGACGCCGTCGATCACGGTGTCACCGCTGTACGAGCCGGTGAGCAGCGTGTCCATGCGGTTCTGGGCGTTCTCAGCGAGCCAGCCCTCGGTCGCGGTCTGGGCGATCTCGGTCTGACCCGAGACGACCTTCAGCGTGCCGTCATCGATCTTCGGCTGCAGGACCTCCATGGCGCCGTCGAAGAAGACCGCGGAGTTCGCGTCATCCGGCGAACCCGAGAACAGCTCGATGTTGTACGGAGCCTCGTGGCCCGCACGCGCCTCGAGACCGTCCAGCAGGGCCTGACCCTGCAGCTGGCCGACCTTGAAGTTGTCGAACGCGACGTAGTAGTCGACGGCCTCGGTGTTCTCGATGAGGCGGTCGTACGCGATCACGTAGGCACCGGCATCCTTGGCCGCCTGCACCTGCGTGGCCAGCTGCTTGCCGTCCTTCGCGCCGATGATGATGACCTTGGCGCCGTTGGTGACCATGGCCTGGATCTGGTTCTGCTGCTCCGCGACCGTGTTGCTGGCCGGGGCGTACTGCACGTCGGCCTTGAAGCCGGCCTCCTCCAGACCGTCGGTGAAGAGCTGGCCCGCGAGGACCCAGTTCTCACTGGTCTTGTCGGGAAGCGCGACGCCGATCGTGGCGTCGGCCGCGAAGCCCTTCGTGGCCTCGTCGCCCGAACCCGAGCCGGTGTCGCCGCCACGCTCGGCCGAGCAGCCGGTCAGGGCGAAGGCAGCCGTCGCGACGAGCGCTGTCGCTGTGACGATGATCTTCTTCATGTGATCTCTTTCTGTGTGATGTGACGGATCCAGCGCGCGAGCACTGCGCGAGGATTCGCTTACTCGCCCCGCGTCTTCTCGACGGGTGGGGCCTGGTAAGTCTTGTTGGGCTCGAACACCGGCGACGCCTCGGGGTCGTCCTTGCGGCCCCAGCGACGGGTCATGAAGCCGATGATCGAGGGGCGGCCCTGCTGCTTGTTCCAGACGTCGATGCCGACCGCGAGCAGGAGCACGAGGCCCTTGATCATCGAGACGACGTCGGCGCCCTGGCCGAGCAGCGCGAGGCCGTTGTTGAGGAAGGCCATGACGAGACCACCGATGATCGAGCCGATCACGGTGCCGATGCCGCCCGCGACGGCCGCACCGCCGATGAAGACCGACGCGATGGCGTCGAGCTCCCAGCCGGTGCCGTCGTTCGGACCGGAGGCCTGCGAGCGGGCCACGAAGATCATGCCGGCGAGAGCGGCCATGACCGACATGTTCATCATCACGAAGAAGTCGACCCAGCGGTCCTTCACACCCGAGAGGCGCGCGGCCTGACGGTTGCCGCCGACCGCGTAGATGTGACGGCCGAAGACCGTGTTGCGGGTGACGAACGAGTAGATGATGACGAGGGCCAGCAGGATGATGCCCGGGACGGGGAAGCTCGTGCCGGGGCGGCCGGTCGCGAACATCCACCCGGCGGCGAGCACGACGATCGAGAGCAGTACGACCTTGACGGTGCTGACCCAGACGGGCGCCGAGTCCGAGCCCATCTTGTGCTGGATGCGGCGGGTGCGGATCTCCCAGAAGATGAGCCAGGCGACACCGACGAGCGCGAGGATCATGGTGGGCACGTTGAAGGGCAGCGGCAGCGCGATCTCCGGCAGGTAGCCGGTTCCGATGTACTGGAAGCCCTTGGGAACCGGGATGGTCTGCGCGTCGCCGATCCACTGCTGCGCCCCGCGGAAGAACAGCATGCCCGCGAGGGTCACGATGAAGGCGGGGACCCCCACGTAAGCCACCCAGAACCCTTGCCAGGCGCCGACCAGAGCTCCGACGGCGAGGCCGAGCAGGATCGCGGCCGGCCACGGGAGGTTCCACTCGGCCATCGACTTCGCCACGATGATGCCCGTGAACGCGGCCACCGAACCGACCGACAGGTCGATGTGGCCCATGATGATGACCATCACCATGCCGATCGCCAGGATCAGGATGAACGAGTACTGGTTGATGACGTTGATCACGTTGCCCGGCGTCAGCGTCGCACCGTTCGGACCGTTCCGCAGCAGCGTGAAGATCTCGAACAGGACGATGATGACGATCAGGCTGCCGAGGATGCCGAACTGGCGCAGCGACGAGGTGCCGTTGCTCCCGAACATCTTGCGGATGTCGCCGAAGTGGAAGCCACGCTTCGTTGTCGTGAGGTCGGTGGTCATGCGGATGCTTTCTGAGTCGCGGAGGTCATGCTGCGCATGAGGGCCTCGGGTGTTGCCTGGTCGGCCGGGATGCAGTCGGTGACCCGACCTTCGAAGACGGTGTAGATGCGGTCGGAGATGCCCAGCAGCTCGGGCAGCTCGCTCGAGATCACGATGACGCCCTTGCCCTGCGAGGCGAGTTCGTTGATGATCGCGTAGATCTCGTACTTGGCGCCGACGTCGATGCCGCGGGTCGGCTCATCGAGGATGAGCAGGTCGGGGTCGGTGAACATCCACTTCGCGAGGACGACCTTCTGCTGGTTGCCGCCCGACAGCTTGCCGACGCCCTCCTCGACCGAGGGGGTCTTGATGCGCAGCGCCTTGCGGTAGCGCTCGGCGACGGTGTACTCCTCGCGCTCGTCCACGACACCGCGGTGCGTGATCTTCGACAGCTTGGCGGCGACGACGGAGCGCTTGATCGTGTCGAGCAGGTTGAGGCCGAGCACCTTGCGGTCCTCGCTCACGTACGCGAGTCCGTGCTTGATCGCGGAGGCGACGTCGGGGATGACGACCTCCTGGCCGTCCTTGATGATCGTTCCCGACTGGAAGTTGCCGTACGAGCGACCGAACAGGCTCATCATGAACTCGGTGCGGCCCGCCCCCATGAGCCCGGCGATGCCGACGACCTCGCCGCGGCGCACGTTGATGCTCGACCCCTTGACGACCATGCGCTCGGCGACCGACGGGTGCTGGACCCACCAGTCCTTGACCTCGAAGAACACCTCGCCGATCTCGGGCGTGCGGTCGGGGTACCGGCTCTCCAGCGAGCGGCCGACCATGCCGCGGATGATGCGGTCCTCGTTGATCTCGCCGCGCGAGATGTCGAGCGTCTCGACCGTGCGGCCGTCGCGGATGATCGTGATCTCGTCGGCGATCTGCTCGATCTCGTTGAGCTTGTGGCTGATCATGATCGACGCGATCCCCTTGGCCTTGAGGCCGAGGATCAGGTCGAGCAGGTGCTGCGAGTCGTTCTCGTTGAGCGCGGCCGTCGGCTCGTCGAGGATGAGCAGCTTGACGTCCTTGTTGAGCGCCTTCGCGATCTCGATCAGCTGCTGCTTGCCGACGCCGAGGGTCTTGATCGCGACATCCGGGTCCTCCTTGAGGCCGACGCGCGCGAGCAGCTCGGTGGCGCGCTGCCGCTGGGCCTGCCAGTCGATGCGGCCGAACCGGCGGATCTCGTTGCCGAGGAAGATGTTCTCGGTGATCGACAGCTCCGGGATGAGCGCCAGCTCCTGGTGGATGATCGCGATGCCCGCCTGCTCGCTGGCGGCGATGTCGCGGAACCGCTGCTCCTCGCCGTACAGCAGGATCTCGCCGTCGTAGGAGCCATACGGGTAGACGCCCGACAGCACCTTCATGAGGGTGGACTTGCCTGCGCCGTTCTCGCCGCAGATCGCGTGGATCTCTCCGGCGCGGACGGTGATGGAGACGTCAGACAGCGCCTTGACCCCCGGGAACTCCTTGGTGATGCTGCGCATCTCCAGGATGGGGCCAGACACGACCGGCAACGTTGCTGTGGTGCTCACGGATCTTCCTCGCTACGTGCGGTCACTGTCGATGTGACCGTTCACATTGGTACATAGTCTACGCTCGCTGAGGCGGTGTCAAGACCGCGACGCGAATTGTTCGCTTATCGAGCTGCGGCCGATTCCCGGGTTCGCAGCGTCGTCTGCAACGACCCGAACTCGGGCGGATCCTCGCCGCGGATCTGCGCGAGCAGGAGCCGCACCGCCCGGCGGCCGAGCTCCGGGAAGTCCTGATGCACGGTCGTCAGCGTCGGTGCGACGTGTGCCGAGACGGGAATATCGTCGAAGCCCACCACGCTCACGTCCTCCGGCACGCGGATCCCCGCGTCGCGGAACCCGTGCATGAGGCCGATGGCCATCTGGTCGTTCGCGACGAAGACGGCCGTGAAATCTCGGCGACGGGCAAGCTCCTGCCCCGCGAAGTAGCCGAAGTCGGCTGTCCAATCGCCGCGGATCGGCGGGAAGGTCGGCAGGTCCGCCTCGCGCAGCGCCTCGAGGTATCCGCGCATCCGCGACTCCGCCTCGATCCAGTCCTGCGGCCCCGCCAGGTGGATGATATCGCTGTGCCCGAGCGCGATGAGATGCTCGGTGGCAGTGCGAGCGCCCGCGACCTGGTCGGCCGACAGGCTCACGCCATCAGATCCCGAGGCGGTCTGCAGCGAGACGAAGGGCGTATCGCTCGCCATTGCTCGCAGCACATGGAACACGCGCACCTGCGGCGCGAGCACGACGATCCCGTCGACCTGCTCGCGCGCGAGCTGGCGCAGCGCGCTGCCGATGGCCTCGGGCGAGGTCGCGGACAGGTTCAGCGTCGAGACCGAGTATCCCTCCTCGCGCGCGGCATCCTCGATGCCGACGATCGACGACGTCGGACCGAACTCCCCCACGGTCGCCGACAGGATGCCGAGCATGTTCGACTTGCTCGTGACGAGCGCCCGCGCAGCGAGATTCGGCCGGTAGTCGAGCACGGAGATCGCGTCGAGGACCTTCGCCTTCGTCTCCGGGCGGATGCTGGGGTGATCGTTGAGCACTCGGGATACCGTCTGATGCGACACTCCGGCGAGACGCGCGACATCGCGGATGCTGGGCATCCTGGCGCGCTCGGAGGCAGTCGACACCGCAGGCCTCCTCGCATGTGCACGGTCACATCGTCACACCATTATGTCTCCGCGAGCGCGGGAACGCACTTCGACGACACCCGACGTCGCCCGGAGAGCGCGGGGCGGGTCGACGCTCAGCCGAGGATGCGCGCGCCGGCGACGGGGCCGTGCACGTGCAGCGAGTCGATCCCGTGCTCGTCGAGCGACGTCTGCACGGTCCTCGCGGCATCAGCGTTCGCGCACAGCAGGGCGACCGTCGGCCCCGAGCCCGACACGATCCCCTGCAGGGCGCCGGCGTGGATGCCGCGGAGGATGGTCGTCTCCAGCTCGGGCCGCTCGTGCAGCGCGGCCTCCTGGAGGTCGTTGTAGATGCTCTCGGAGAGCAGCTCGGGGTCACCGGAACGGAGCGCCTGGAGCACCGGAATCGGCACGTCGAGAGACAGCGGCGGATCATCGGCGAGCGCCCCCTCCTCCTCGCGGAGCGCGTCGAGCCGCGCGTAGACCAGCGGCGTCGAGAGGCCCTGTTCGCTCGGCACGAGCACCCAGTCGAAACGGCCGCGCGCGAGAGCGGGGTTCAGCTGATCACCGCGGCCGGTGCCGACCGCGGTGCCGCCGTGCAGCGCGAAGGGCACGTCCGCGCCCAGACGGGCTGCCAGCTCGTGCAGCCGTGTCGTCGAGAAGCCGGTGCCCCAGAGGGCGTCGCAGGCGACGAGGGCCGCCGCGGCGTCCGCCGACCCGCCCCCCATGCCGCCGGCGACCGGGACGCTCTTGCGGATCTCCAGCGCGACGCCGCCGTGGTAGTCGGCTGCCGCCGCGAGGAGCTTGGCCGCACGCATCGCGAGGTTGCGGTCGTCCACCGGCACGGTGTCCGGGTCGTCGACACCCGACACCGTGAGCGAGAAGTCGTCGGCATGGCGCGCGATGACATCCTCGTAGAGCGACACGGCCTGGAACACCGTCGCCAGTGCGTGGTATCCGTCGTCGTGACGGCCGCCCACGCCGAGATAGACGTTGATCTTTCCCGGTGCACGCACGTGCACGGACTCGGCGGGGGCGGCGAACGTCATGACGGGCCGTCAGAGCTCGGTGGAGGTCGCCCAGAGGTCGACGTCGATCGACCCGGAGAGCTCGTCGATGCGCGACAGCTCCTCGTCGGTGAAGGCGGGACCGTTCACGGCGGCGATGTTCTCGTCGAGCTGCTCGGGGCGCGAGGCTCCGATCAGCGCCGAGACGACGACGGGATTGCGGAGCGTCCACTGCAGGGCGAGCTGAGCGAGGGACTGGCCGCGACCGCGGGCGATCTCGTTCAGCGAGCGCAGGATCTGCAGCGCCTCCTCGCCGAGCGGAGCGTCCGGCAGCGATCCGCGCTTCTGGGCACGGTCGGCCGTGCCGTCGCCGAGGTACTTGTCGGTGAGGAGCCCCTGCGCGAGCGGCGTGAAGGCGATGGCCCCGAGCCCGGACTGCTCGAGGGTCTCGGTCAGGCCGTCCTCCACCCACCGGTTGAGGATCGAGTACGCGGGCTGGTGGATGACGAGCGGCGTGCCCAGATCATTAGCGACCGCGACCGCCTCGGCCGTGCGCTCGGCGCTGTACGACGAGATGCCCACGTACAGCGCCTTGCCCTGTCGGACCAGGGTGTCGAGCGCGCCGATCGTCTCGGCGATGGGCGTCACGGGGTCGACGCGGTGCGAGTAGAAGATGTCGACGTAGTCGAGGCCCATGCGGGTCAGCGACTGCTCGGCGCTGGCGAGGATGTACTTGCGGCTCGCGAAGTCGCCGTACGGTCCGGGCCACATGTCCCACCCGGCCTTCGACGAGATGATGAGCTCGTCGCGGTACGGGCGGAAGTCCTCGGCGAAGATGCGACCGAAGTTCTTCTCGGCCGAGCCGTAGGGCGGTCCGTAGTTGTTGGCCAGGTCGAAGTGCGTGATGCCGCGGTCGAACGCGTGGCGCAGCAGCGCGCGCTGATTGTCGAGCGGGATGTTGTCGCCGAAGTTCCACCACAGCCCCAGCGAGATCGGGGGCAGGTACAGTCCGGAGGACCCGACCTGACGGTACTCGAACTGCTGGTAGCGGCCTTCGTCGGCGGCGTACGGGCGGTGGAGCTCTGGGACGTTCGGGCGGAAGCGAGGAGAGTCGGTCACGGTGCCAGATTAGTCCGTGGCGGCCGGCACGCCGACCTCGACGACCTGCTGCGCAACACGCTGGTAGTCGTCGACCGTGAGGTCCTCGCCGCGCGCGGTCGGCGCGACCCCGGCCGCGACGAGGGCGTCGGAGGCTGCGGCCGAGCTTCCGAAGATTCCCGACAGCGCCTGCCGCAGCATCTTGCGGCGCTGGTTGAACGCGGCATCCACGATCTGGAACGTCCGGCGGCGCTCATCCTCCGAACCGCGCTCCCCCTCGGAGCGGTCGAACCCGACGAGCAGGCTGTCGACGTTCGGGACCGGCCAGAACACCTGACGCGACACGGTACCGGCGAGCCTCCACTCGCCGTACCAGGCCGCCTTCACGCTGGGCGACCCGTAGATCTTCGACCCCGGCTTCGCGGCGAGGCGCTCGGCGACCTCGGCCTGCACCATCACGACACCGCGCTCCAGGTACGGGAACGTCTCGAGGAAGTGCAGCAGCACCGGCACCGAGACGTTGTAGGGCAGGTTCGCGACCAGCACGGTCGGCTCGCCGGGAAGCTCCGTGACGCGCATGGCGTCGGCATCCACCACCGTGAGGCGGTCGGGCTCGACGCCGTGGTCGATCGCCGTCTGCGGCAGTCGTGCGGCGAGGCGATGGTCGATCTCCACCGCCGTGACCGCGGCACCGGTCTCCAGGATCGCGAGCGTGAGGGACCCGAGCCCCGGTCCGATCTCGACGACCCGCTCCCCCGCGTCGACGCGCGCGGCCTGCACGATCTTGCGGACCGTGTTGGCGTCGACGACGAAGTTCTGGCCGAGCTTCTTCGTCGGGGTGACGTCGAGCTCGGCGGCGAGGCGGCGGATCTCGGTGGCGCCGAGCAGGGTGACGGTCATTCGTCCATTCTCCCCCACCCCGTCGATGTCTCCGGTCCGCACTAGTGTTCAGGGATGCCCTCCCTCGGTGAACTGGTCGCTCCACGGCGCATGGGCCGCGACTTCCGGTGGCTGCTCGCCTCGTCGTGGACGAGCAACGTCGGCGACGGGGTCGGGTTGGCCGCCGCTCCGCTGCTGATCGCCTCGCTGACCTCGTCTCCGCTGCTCGTCGCGTCGGGAGCGATCCTGCAGTTCCTCCCGTGGCTGATCTTCGGCCTGCACGCCGGGGCGATCGCCGACCGGTTCGACCGCCGCCGACTCGTCATGGTCGCGAACGCGGCACGCGCCGTGGTGCTCGCCGCCCTCTGCGTCTTCCTGATCACCGGCACCGCGAACATCGGCATCGTCCTCGCCGTGGCCTTCCTCTACGGAACCGCCGAGGTCTTCGTCGACACCGCCGGCAGCACGCTCCTGCCGATGATCGTCGACCGCGCCGACCTCGGTCTCGGCAACGCCCGACTGCAGGCGGGGTATCTCGTCGCGAACCAGTTCGCCGGGCCCCCGCTCGGAGCCTTCCTCTTCGCGGCGGGGACGGCCTGGCCCTTCCTGCTCGAAGTGCTGTGCGTCACGCTCGCGATCGTGCTCGTCTCCCGCATGGCTTGCACGCCGGTTCCCCCGCGCGCGGCGGCGGCTGAGGAGGGCGTCGCGCAGAGACCACGTGTGCACACGGACATCGCCGAGGGGCTGCGATGGCTGTGGCAGAACCCGCCGGTACGCACCCTCGTGCTCATCATCCTCGTCTTCAACGTGACCTGGGCGGCGCCCTGGGGCGTGCTCGTGCTGTACGCCACGGAGCATCTCCACATGGGCGCGGTCGGCTACGGCGCCCTCACCACGGCATCCGCCGCCGGGGGAATCCTCGCCACCCTGAGCTTCGGATGGCTCGAGCGGCATGTGTCGTTCGCCACCCTCATGCGGGTGGTGCTCTCCCTCGAGGTGCTCATGCACCTGGCCTTCGCTCTCACGACGACCGGCTGGGTCGCGCTCGTGATCATGTTCGTGTTCGGCGCCTACGCCTTCGTGTGGGCGACCATCTCGACGACGGTGCGGCAGCGTCTCGTACCCGCAGAGCTCCAGGGCCGGGTGGCGTCGGTGAACATGGTCGGCGTCTTCGCCGGCATGGTGATCGGGCAGGCGCTCGGCGGCGTGATCGCACAGGTGTGGGGCCTCACCGCGCCGTGGTGGTTCGCCTTCGCCGGCGCGGCGATCACGCTGCTGCTCGTATGGCGTCCGATCTCGCAGATCGTCAGCGCGAAGCCTCAGGCGTCGAACGAGCCGTAGACGCGAAGGGTGTTGGCGGCGAGCTGCGCGCACAGCTCGTCGAGGTCCATGGCCAGCTCGGCCGCCATGAAGCGGACGGTGATCGGAACCAGGTAGGGCGCGTTCGGACGACCACGCAGCGGGGTCGGCGTGAGGAACGGCGCGTCGGTCTCGACGAGGATGCGGTCCAGAGGCGTGACCGCGAGGGCGTCGCGCAGGTTCTGGGCGTTCTTGAACGTCACGTTGCCGGCGAACGACAGGTGGTAGCCGGCATCCGCGCAGACCGACGCCATCGCCGCGTCGCCGGAGAAGCAGTGGAAGACCGTCTTCTCGGGGGCCCCCAGCCGCGACAGCGCCTCGAGCACCGCGTCGTGCGCATCGCGGTCGTGGATCTGCATCGCGATGCCGTGCTTCTTGGCGAGAGCGATGTGCGCCTCGAAAGAGGCGAACTGCGGATCGCGGCGCTCAGGCTCGGTACGGAAGAAATCGAGCCCGGTCTCGCCGATCGCCCGCGTGCGCGGATGCGAGGCGAGCTCGTCGATCACCGCGAGGGCCTCGTCGAGGCGCCCCTCCTCGGCGTACGTCGGGGCGTCGTTGGGATGGATGGCCACCGCCGCGAGGACGCGGGGATCGGATGCCGCGGCCTCCACCGCCCATCGTGACGACTCGATGTCGCCCGACGCCTGGACGACGCCGGCGATGCCGACGGCCTCGGCCCGGTCGAGCTGCTCGGTCAGCGACAGCGGCTCGTCGCCGTCGAGGATCTCGAGATGCGCGTGATTGTCGTACACGGGGACGGCGAGGGGCTCGGGAGCCGCGGGGTACCGCAGGTCCTTGCGCCCGTCGCCGTCCCGACGCTGCACGTAGGTCTCAGGCACGGAGCGACTCCGTCAGGCCTGTTCGACGCGCGGGAACAGCGGCGCGAGTCCGTTGACGCTCGTGCCGGGCTTCAGCGCGCCCCAGGCACCCGCCTCGCGGATCGGCTGGTCCTGCAGGCGACCCAGGCTCTCGGCCGCGCCCAGCGCGATCCACAGCTTCTCGGTCGACTGGGGCATCACGGGCGACAGCAGCACCGCCAGCGCACGCAGACCCTCGGCGCACGTGTACAGCACAGTCCCGAGGCGCTCGCGCTGAGCGTCGTCTCCGCCGGCGGCCTGCTTGGCCAGCGCCCACGGCTCGTTCGCCGTGATGTAGCCGTTCAGTGCGTCGACGACGGTCCAGATCGCGCGGATCGCCTCGTCGATGCGGAACTGCTCGATCGCGGCATCCGCATCCGTCGTCGCGCGCGCGACGAGACGCTGGATCACGAGGTCCTGCTCGAGATACTCCGCGGGCGGCGGCACGACGCCCTCGAAGTACTTCTCGATCATCGCCGTCGTGCGCGAGGCGAGGTTCCCGAACCCGTTCGCCAGCTCCGCCTGATAGCGCGCGGCGAGGTCCTCCCACGAGAAGGAGCCGTCCTGCCCGAACGCGATCGCCGAGAGGAAGTAGAAGCGGTACGCGTCGGATCCGAAGACGTCGGTGATCTCGGTCGGCGCGATGCCGGTGAGCTTCGACTTCGACATCTTCTCGCCGCCGACGAGAAGCCAGCCGTGCGCGAACACGCCCTTGGGCACGTCGAGCCCGGCAGCCATCAGCATGGCCGGCCAGATGACGGCGTGGAAGCGCAGGATGTCCTTGCCGACCACGTGATACGCCGGCCACCGGCGGTCGAACGTCTCGGGGTCGTCACCGTATCCGACCGCTGTCGCGTAGTTGAGCAGCGCGTCGACCCACACATAGATGACGTGCGAGCTGTCCCACGGCACCTCGATGCCCCAGTCGAACGCCGACCGCGAGATCGACAGGTCCTTGAGTCCCTGCCGCACGAACGAGACGACCTCGTTGCGCGCGGACTCGGGACGGATGAAGTCGGGCTGCGTCTTATAGAGCTCGAGGAGGCGGTCCTGGAACTCGCTGAGCTTGAAGAAGTAGTTCTTCTCCTGGAGGAGTTCGAGCGGCTTCGAGTGGATGGCGCACACCTTGAGCCCCTCGAAGGGGCCGGTGCCGTCGAGGATCTCGGACTCCGGCTTGAACTCCTCGCAACCCACGCAGTACAGCGCTTCGTACTCGCCCGCGTAGATGTAGCCGCGGTCGTAGATCGCCTGCACGAACTTCTTCACGCGCTCCTCATGACGCTCCTGCGTCGTGCGGATGAAGTCGTCGTTCGCGACGTCGAGCGTCTCCAGCAGCGGGAACCAGGCCTCGGTGACGAGCTTGTCGACCCACTCCTGCGGGGTGACGCCGTTCGCCGCCGCCGCACGGAGCATCTTCTGGCCGTGCTCGTCGGTGCCCGTCAGCATCCACGTGTCATCGCCGCCCTGACGGTGCCAGCGCGCGAGCGCGTCGACCGCCACCGAGGTGTACCCGTGACCGATGTGGGGCACGTCGGACGGGTAGTAGATGGGCGTCGTGATGTAGAAGGATTCGCCTGCGGGCATGGAGCAATTCTAGGCGCGATGCCGGGAGCGGTTACGCCGCGGCGGCGGGCCTCAGCCGACGGTCACCTGCACGCGGTGCCAGCCCTGCGCGCCGTCCGGGGCCGGTGCCGCCGGCTCGGAGGTCTGCGTCTCGCCGTCGGCGCTCACAGCACGGCATTCGATGGTGTGCGACCCGGCCTCGGCGGTCCACGGGATGCTCCACTGCACCCAGGTGTCGGCCGAGATCGCCGTCGCGAGCTCGGCGGCACGCCACGGCCCGTCATCGACGCGCACCTCGACGCCCTCGACGCCGACGTGCTGCTGCCAGGCCATTCCCGCGATCACGGTCTCCCCCGGCGCGACGGTCTGACTGCGACGCGGCACGTCGATGCGCGACTGCAGCTTGATCGGCCCGCGATCGGACCAGCCGCGGGTCGTCCAGTACGCCGTCGCCCGGTCGAACCGCGTGACCTCCAGCTCCGTCACCCACTTCGTCGCCGAGACGTACCCGTAGAGTCCGGGGACGACCATCCGCACCGGGAAGCCGTGCTCCAGCGGCAGCGGATCGCCGTTCATGCCGACGGCGAGCAGCGCGTCGCGGTCGTCGGTCAGCGCCTCGATCGGCGTGGATGCCGTGAAGCCGTCGGATGACGTGGAGAGCACCATGTCGGCATCCGCGTCGACCCCGGCCCGCGCCAGGAGCTCGCGCACGGGGTGACCCAGCCAGAGCGCGTTCCCGATGAGATCCCCGCCGACAGGGTTCGACACGCAGGCGAGCGTCACGTGCGACTCCTGCATGGGCAGCGAGAGCAGTTCGTCCCAGCCGATCTCGACCTCGCGCTCCACCATCCCGTGGATGCGCAGACGCCAGTCGGCAGGGTCGATGCGGGGCACGACGAGGGCCGTGTCGATGCGGTAGAACTCGGCGTTGGGCGTGACGACCGGGGTGAGATCCGGGATGCCGAGGTCGGCACTCGCCGCGACGGGGGCGGCGGGACTCGCGGGTTGCGGGAGCCGGAGCGCGGAGCGCACCGCCTCGATCGACCGCGTCGCCCCGCGAGCGACGCCTGCGATGAGAAGCGCGGCGACGCCCGTGGCCGCGACACCGGCGGTCCACAGCAGGAAACGGCGACGCTCCTCCGGCTCGGTGCGGACGTACGGGATCGACTGCACCGTGCGCATGAGCAGCCGCAGCGCCACGACGGCGACGAGGGCGGCGATCAATCCAGGGAGCCACGCGAACGGCCCGGCACCCGGCCGCATCATCGCGACGACGAGTGCCAGTGCACCGAGCGCCCCGAGCACGACGGAGCCGAGCGCCGCGCGGCGCGCCTCGAGGATGCCGGCGAGGGCGGCGACCGCGGCCAGTACGATGGCGATGCCGGTGATCAGGGCGGCCTTGTCGCCCGTGCCGAACAGGGTGATCGCGGCATCCTTCGCCCAACTGGGCGCGAGGTCGATCAGGCCGCTGCCGATCACGGCCACCGGACTGGCTGCCGGCTCGACGATCGCCGCGACGAGCTCGCCGGCGCCGACGGCCAGAACCGCGGCGCTCAGACCCGCGGCCGCCGCGCGCAGACGGCTGCCACGGCGCGCGGTCATGGCATGGCTCATGGACCGAGCGTAACCCCGGCGCAGCCGTCCGAGGGCCGTGCGGCCCCCGGACGGCGATCGGTCAGAGCGCGTTGCGGCGCGCGACCTCGCCGAGCCACGCGAGCGAGGGCTTCGGCGACCGGGCGAACGTCTCGCGGTCGAAGCCGATCAGGCCGAAGGTCGGGCCGTAGCCGCTCGCCCACTCGTAGTTGTCGAGCGCGCTCCAGTGCTGGTAGCCGCGCACGTCGATGCCGTCCGAGATCGCGCGGTGCAGCCCCTCCAGGGCGCCCTGGGTGTAGGCGACTCGGCGGGTGTCGTCGCCCGTGGCGATGCCGTTCTCGGTCACGAGCACCGGTACGCCGCCGCTGCGCTCCCACGCGCTGCGGACGCCGAGCTCCAGCGCGGCCGGGAAGAACTCCCACCCGGTGAGCGTGGTCTCGACGTCGGCCGCGACGGGGCGCGGCCCCTCCGGGCCGATGAACGTGCGGGTGTAGGCCTGCACGCCGACGAAGTCGTCGCCGGCGGACTGCTCCAGGTACCAGTGGTCGCGGGGGTCGCCGTACTCGGCGAGCATCTCGTCGGCGCCCGGTTCCCCGGTCGAGTGGAACGCCTGCGTCGCGATCGTCCACCCCGCCTGGATGCCGGACCGGGAGTGCAGGATGTCCGACGCGCGGTGGTGCGCGTCGAGCAGCGTGTCCGCCACCGCGAGGTCGGGGTTGGGGAGGCCGTAGGCCACGAGGTTCGCGGCATCCTCACCCCCCGCGAGCATGGCGGCGATGTTCGGCTCGTTGATCGTGCAGACGTACGTGACGTCGTCGAGGATCGGGAGCACCGTCTCGACGTAGCGCGAGAACAGGTCGACGGCGTCCGACGCCCGCCAGAAGCCGTCCCTCTGGAACCACTGCGGCACCGTGAAGTGCATGAGCGTCACGGTCGGGTCGAGCCCGTTGTCGCGCGCGGTGTCGATCATGCGCCGGTAGTGGTCGAGCATGGCGCGCGACACGAAGCCGCGCTCGGGCTCGATCCGGGCCCACTCCACCGAGAACCGGTAGGAATTGAGCCCGGCCTCCGCGAGCAGACGCATGTCCTCCGGATACCGGTGGAAGTGGTCCGCGGCGTCGCCGGACGGCTCCACCATCGGCGACCCCGGAGCGTGCTCCATGACCCACCAGTTGCTGGTCGTGTTGTTCCCCTCCACCTGATGGGCTGCGGTGGCAGCGCCCCAGAGAAAGCCGTCAGGGAATGCGAGCACGAGTGCTCCTTTCGATAGTGCGGGTGGTTCTGTTCAGCGTTCGGCGCGCGCCGGGTTGGGCACCGCGTCGAGCAGCTGGACCGTGTACGGATCCTCCGGATGCTGCAGCACCTGAGCCGTCTCGCCGCGCTCGACGACGCGACCGCCGTTGAGCACGAGGATGTTCTCGGTCACCAGACGCGCGCTCAGCAGGTCGTGCGTGATGTAGAGCATGCTGATGCCCCACCGCTCGCGAAGGTCTTCCAGCAGCGCCAGCACCCCGGCCCGCAGCGACACGTCGAGCATCGACACCGGCTCGTCGGCGATGAGCACCTGGGGGTCGCTGGCGAGGGCCCGCGCGATGACCACGCGCTGACGCTGACCGCCGGACAGCTGATGCGGTAGTTTCGCCGCGAACTGCTCGACCGGCGTCAGGCCGACCGTCTCGAGGAGCTCGAGCACGCGCGCCCGTGCCTCGGCTCCGCGCAGGGCGGTGTAGTTGCGCACCGGTCGACTGAGCGTGTACTCGACGGTGTGCAGCGGGTTCAGCGCCGCATACGGGTCCTGGAACACCATCTGCACGTCCTTGCGGAGGTCACGCAGACCCCCGCGGCGCAGCGATGCGACGTCGACGTCGCCGAAGCGCACCGATCCGTCCGTGGGCTTCTCGACTCCGGTGATGAGCTTCGCGATCGTGGATTTGCCCGAGCCGGACGCCCCGACGAGCGCGAGCGCCTCGCCCGGCTCCAGGCGGAACGACACGTCGTCGACCGCCGTGACGGGCTTCTCGCCGCGCCGGCGGGCGGGGTAGACCTTCGACACGCCCTGCAGCACGATCGCGGCATCCGCCCGACGCGTGTCGCGCTGCGAGACCGTCGGCACCGTCTCTGTGACGTCGGTGCGCGCGCGACCCTCGCGGCGGCGCGTGCCCAGATCGACGAAGCCGGGGATCGAGATCGACTCGGCGCGGGGATCGGCGTAGTGACTGAGGAGCATCCTCGTGTACTCGTCCTGCGGACGGTGCAGGATGTCGAGGCTCGGCGCGTCCTCGACGATCCGCCCCTCGTGCATCACCATGACGCGGTCGGTCGCCTCGAGCACGATGCCGAGGTCGTGGCTGATGAGGATCGCCGTGAATCCCTCGCTGCGCTGCAGGTCCTTGATGGTGTCCATGACCGCGTGCTGCACGAGCACGTCGAGCGCGGTGGTCGGCTCGTCGAACACCATGAGCTGGGGTTCCAGCGACAGGGCGAGCGCGATCGAGGCGCGCTGCCGCATACCACCGGACAGCTCGCCGGGGTAGCTCGCGAGCACGCTCGGATCGAGGCCGACCTTGCCGACCAGCTCCCGCGCCCTGGCGTCGCGGTCGTCTCCGGCGACATGACCGTGCGCGGCGAAGATGTCGCGGAAGTGGTCGCCGACCCTGCGCACGGGGTTCAGCGCGTTCATGCCCGACTGCAGCACCATCGCGAATCCGCCCTGGCGCTGACGGCGCAGCTCCTCGGCATCCAGCTCGCGGATGTCGCGTCCTCCGAAGAGGATGCGTCCGGCGCTGATGCGCGCCGGCGGCTTCTGCAGGCGGGTGAGGGCGAAGCCGAGGGTCGACTTGCCCGACCCCGACTCCCCCACGAGCCCAACGAACTCGCCTCGACGCAGGGTGAACGACACGTCGTCCACGGCGGCCACGGGGGCGACGCCCGGCGAGGCGTACTCGACGGAGAGGGACTCGACCTGCAGCAGGACGTCGTTCTCGATCACGGCGTTCTCGGTCATGGCGCTCATCGGCCCTTCCCTTCGCGGAGGCGCGGATTCGAGATGCCGTCCACGCCGAAGTTGATGAGTGTGAGACTCAGCGCCAGCAGCGCGATGCAGAGTCCGGGGGCGAACAGCAGCAGCCACTGCCCGGTGAGCAGCGAGTTGGAGTTCTGCGCCCAGTAGAGCATCGTGCCCCAGCTGACGATGCTGGAGTCGCCGAGGCCCAGGAACTCGAGTCCGGCCTCGGCGAGGATCGCCGCGGTCGCCGCACCGAACAGGGTGCCGGCGATGATCGACGTCATGTTCGGCAGGATCTCCCGGAACACGATGCGCGCCGGGCTGTCGCCCGAGAACTGCGCCGAGGCGACGAAGTCGTTGCCGCGCAGAGACTGCGTCTGGCTGCGGAGCACTCGTGCGCCCCACGCCCATCCGGTGATCACGATCACCGCGATGATCATGAGGATGCCGCCGTTCTGCAGGTACGCCGCGATCACGATCATGAGCGGCAGGCCGGGGATGACGAGGAAGAGGTTCACGATGAAGCCGATCACCTCGCCCGCGAATCCGCGGATGTAGCCCCAGCTGAGTCCGATCAGCACGGCGACGACGGTGGAGAGGATGCCGGCGGCGAGCCCGACCAGCAGGCTGACCTGCGAGCCGTAGATGAGCTGGCTCAGCACGTCCTCGCCGGCGGCGGTCGTGCCCAACCAGTGCGCGGGCGACGCGTCGGCGTTGCGCTCGAAGCTGTTGTCCTTCGCTCCGTACGGGGCCAGCAGCGGCGCGAACACGGCGACCAGCACGAACAGCCCGAGGATGATGAGGCCGAGCCGCGCCTTGCCGTTCGACCACAGCGTGCCGACCATTCTGGCGAACGCGCGCCAGGGGCTGGGCGCCGCGATCCGGTCGGTGGGCACCTTGACGTTCATGGTGGAGGTCATCGGCGAGTCCTCGGGTCGAGTGCCCCGTAGAGGATGTCCACGAGGAAGTTGGCGATGAGCACGCTCACGGTGATCATCAGGAAGAGCGCCTGCATGAGCGGGTAGTCCTGCCCGATCACGGCGTTGAAGAGCAGGTACCCGATACCGGGGTACTGGAACACCTGCTCCACGAGGATCGATCCGCCGACCACGCCTCCGAGCGTGAGGCCGAAGCCGGTGAGGTTCGGCAGGATCGCGTTGCGGGCGGCGTAGCGGAGGGCGATCGTGCGGCCGCGCAGGCCGTTGGCCTCGGCGAAGGTCACGTAGTCCTCGCCGAGCGTGTTGATCATCGCGTTGCGCATGCCGATGATCCAGCCGCCGAGCGACGTCAACAGGATAGTCAGGGCGGGCAGCACCGCGTGTCGCAGCAGGTCGGCGAGGAAGTCGCCGGTGAACCCCGGCGTCGTCGTCGCCGCGTAGGCCCCGGTCGTCGGGAACCAGTGCAGCACGTAGCCGAGGAAGAAGAGCAGCAGCAGGGCCGTCCAGAAGTACGGGAACGTGCTGAGGAAGGAGCCGGTCAGCGTCGGCAGCGTGTCGAGCCAGGTTCCGCGACGCCAGGCCGCCGTGACGCCGATCAGCGTGCCGATCACGAACGCGAGCACCGTGACGATCCCGACGAGGCCGATCGTGTACGGCAGCGCGGTCGAGACCATGCTCGACACGCTCTGCGGGTAGAACGTGTACGAGACGCCGAAGTCGAGCCGGACGACCTGCCCGAGGTAGGCCACGTACTGGTCCCACAGCGATCCGGTCGGCACGCCGAGCTGTGCCTCGATGGCACGCCGCGTCGCATCCGACACGGGGCCGTTCTGCGAGAGCTTCGCGATCGCGGCATCCGCCGGCGACCCCGGCATCATGCGAGGGAGGAAGAAGTTCAGGGTGACCGCGGCCCACAGGGTGAGCACGAACAGGCCGAGCTTCTGGAGGACGTACTTCACTTGTCGTCTCCCTTCACGCGCTCGAGCTTCGTGAAGATCAGCAGCGGTGCCGAGTCGTAGTTCTGCGGGATCATGTACGGGTCCTCAGCGCTGGGCCATCCGGTGAACTTCGCGTCGTTGAACAGACCCCAGATGCCGCCGTAGTACATGCCGATCACGGGGAGCTCGTCGTAGACGATCCCCTGCAGCTCGTGCACGATCTCCGTCTGGCGGGCGGGGTCGATCGTCTCGCGGTACTCGGCCAGCAGCGCATCGGCCTCGTCGGAGCGATAGCGCTCGAAGTTGTTGGCGGTCTGCTCGCCGGACGGCACGTAGAACTCGCTGGAGAGCAGGTTGTTGAAGGCCTGGTACGGGTCGCCGCCTCCCATGCCGCCGATCGCCATCTCGAAGTCGCCGTTGCTGATGGCGCTCTGGTATCCGGCGGGCTGCGGGAGTTTCAGGGTGACCTTCACGCCGACGTCGGCGAGCTGGCGCTGCACTGTCTGCGCGGCGCGGGTCCAGTCGGAGTACCCGTTCGCGGTGGTGAGAGCGAACTCCAACTGCTCGCCATCGGGACCCACGAGGCGGTCGCCGTCGAGCGTGTAACCCGACTCGGCGAAGGCGGCCAGCGCGGCATCCTTGTCCTGCGTGATCATGCCGCCGTCCGGGATCGACGGGTCGAGGTACTCTTCCTGGTTGGGGAGGATGAGGCCGGTCTGCCCGGCCGGCTGCATGTACCCCTCGGAGGCCGTCTCGGCGATCTCGTCTCGGTTCAGCGCGAGCGCGATCCCGCGGCGGACGTTGACGTCGTCGAACGGGGCGACCTCGAGGTTCGGGAGCAGCGCGATCACGCCGCCCGGCGGGAACCACCAGGTGTTGTGCTCGCTCGCGGCGCCCCACGTGCCCTCGACATCGGAGATGAACGAGTACGACCAGTCGTACCCGCGCGTGACCGTGTCGAGCTGCGTGTTCGTCGCGGGCAGGATGATGTGCTCGATCTGGATCTTGTCGGCCTGCCAGTATTCGGGGTTCTTGTCCATCGAGTACTGCTGGTCGTTGTAGTTGCCGAGCACGAACGGTCCGGTGCCGACCGGCTCCTCGTTGCGGAATGTACCCGGGTCCTTCACGTCGGACCAGATGTGCTCCGGCACGATCATGGTGAGGCCGAGGATCGACAGCGACGGCGCGTCATCGCCCTGCAGGTGCATGATCACGTCGTCGCCGGAGGTCTCGACCGACTCGAGGTGCTGCCACGCGCCCTTGATGTCGAGTGAGGGGTTGTCCTTGAGCAGCTGGAACGTGAAGGCGACGTCCTCGGGCGTGAGCTTCTCGCCGTCGCTCCACTCGACGTCGTCGCGGATCGTCATGACGACGGTGCGGGCGTCGGGCTGCGACCAGGACTCGGCCAGCCACGGGTTGAGCGTGTTGTCGAGCGGGTTCACGAGGATGAGCGGCTCGTAGATCCAGCGCGATGCGGTGCGCGTGTTGGTCAGGTACGGGTTGAAGTTCCGCGTGAAGAACGGATTCCCCTTGTCGGCGTTGATCAGCATCGTGTCGTCGCCGATCGACGGGTCGGGCTGCGAGCTAATCTGGATGCTGCAGCCGCTGAGCACCACGGCCGCTGCCGCCAGTCCCACGATCGCCGCCCTGCGCCAGCGTCGGAGCATGTGCGTCTTCGCCACACTGCCACCTCATGTCGTCTCTGTCATGAAGGGGTCCCGCGGGTCGGGACGCCCTGCGGCCGAGGCCGCATGAGCGATTGTAAGCGCATACATTTTGCGGATGCAACCCCCGACGCCGAGAGTGGGGCGTCTCAGGCGCGCGGGTGCGAGCTCTCGCGCAGCAGGATCTGCAGCGGCAGCCGCACGGTCACCGGCGCGGCATCCGGGCGCTCGAGGCGCCGCGCGAGCAGCTGCACCGCGGCGCGACCCAGGTCGATCATGGGCTGCCGCACGGTCGTGAGCGCCGGGCGCGCGAGCGCGGCGGCCTCGATGCCGTCGAAACCCGTCACGCGCACGTCGTCCGGCACCCGCAGCCCCGCCGACCGGAACGCGTCGATCGCTCCCAGCGCCATCTGATCGTTCGCCGCGATCAGCGCCGCCGGTGGAGCGTCGGCGATCAGCTCCTCGCCGGCGCGACGCCCCGACTCCCGCGTGAAGTCTCCACGCAGCACCGTCACGTCGTCGACCGCGATCCCCGCTTCGGCGAGCGCGGCGGCGAAGCCCTCCCAGCGCTGCGCGCCGTCGGGCGAGTCCTCGGGTCCCGCGAGGAACGCCAGTCGTCCGGGGGCCGCCTCCGCGAGCACGAGGCGGGTGAGCTCGGCCATCGCCTCGGCGTTGCTGACGGTCACATGGTCGTAGTCATCGCCCCGCGACGGGCCGGACAGCACCACGACCGGGATCCGCTGCGCGAGCCGCGCCAGCACGTCGTCTGGCACGCTCTGCGCGAGCACCATGAGCCCGTCGACGCGGCCCGCGATGTCGCGCACGGTCTCGCGCGTGGGGTCGTCGCGACCGACGCCGATCATGAGGACGAACCCCTGCTTCCACGCCTCGAGCTCGGCACCGCGCAGCACCTCGTCGAGGAACAGCATGGTCGGAGCCGGCGCCGGTTCGGTCGACTCCTCGGCCACGGTGAACGAGGGGCGACTCCGATCGCCGAGAACGTCGAGCGGCGGCGCGTCCTCCGCGGCGTCGAAACCCGGGAAGTACAGGCCGAGCACACCGGTGCGACGCTCGGCAAGCCCCCGGGCGCTGCCGCTCGGCACATAGCCGAGGGCGGTCACGGCGTCGAGAACGCGCTCGCGGGTCGCCGGGCGAACGGCATCCGGCTGCCGCAGCACACGGGAGACGGTCGCGATCGACACGGCAGCGCGTTCTGCCACGTCGTAGACCGTCGCCTTCCTGCTCACGCTCGCTCCTTGCCGCTCGGGTGAGCACCAGGCTAACCCGCCCGGACTCCGCCGAACGCTCCGGTGTCAGGAGCGTCGGGCGATCAGCGATCCGTGCGGACGCGCGCTCATCTCGCCCGGTGCACGTTCACGCCTCTCGGACGCCACGACCTCGAAGCCCGCATCGACCAGCAGGATGCCGAGCGCCTCCGCCGACCAGAAGTACGCCGTCGTCACGGCGTGCGCGAACGGCTCCCCCGGCTCCCCGTCGAAGAATCCGACGAGCAGGGAGCCACCGGGTCGGAGTGCGCGGGCGAACTCGCGCAGCACGACCGGCACCTGCGCAGGCGGGGTGTGGATCAGGGAGTACCAGGCGAGGATGCCGCCGAGCGCCGCATCCGGAACGGACAGGTCGTGGAAGGAGCCGGTCTCGAAGGGGATGCCGGGATGGCTCCGCCGCGCAGAAGCGACGAACTCCCGCGAGAGGTCGACGCCCCGGACATCGCGCCCATCCTCGGCGAGGAACGCACTCCAGTGTCCGGGTCCGCACCCGGCATCCAGCAGCGTCCCTTCCGTGCTGTCACGCCAGCTCCGGATCACCGCGACGTCCCGGGGGTCCATCTGCGAGAGCCGTCCCCCGACCGTCATGTACTCCGCGGCGCGCTGGTCGTAGGCTGCGGCGATCGGGTGACCGTTCTCCGTCACGGGCGTCGCGCGGCGAGCGCGGACTGGTAGAGATCACGAGACGACAGGCCTGTCGCGGCGGCGACCTCGGCGCAGGCGTCTTTGAGGCGGATGCCGGAGGCCACCAACTCCTGCACCTGTCCGAGAGCGTCGTCGGCGGATACGGACCGCCGCGGCGCGCCCTCGACCACCACGACGATCTCGCCCTTCACGCCCCCGGCCGCCCAGTCCGTGAGCTCGGATGCCGTGCCGCGGCGCACCTCCTCGTACAGCTTCGTCAGCTCCCGGCACACCGCGATGCGGCGGTCGGCACCGAAGGCTGCGCCCATGTCGGCGAGAGAGGATGCCAGGCGCGACGGCGACTCGAAGAACACCATGGTGCGCGGCTCTGCGGCGAGCGCCGTGAGCGTCGAGCGCCGCTCCCCGGGCTTGCGCGGCAGGAAGCCTTCGAACGTGAACCGGTCGGTCGGCAGGCCCGAGATCGCCAGCGCCATGAGCACCGCACTGGGTCCGGGGATCGCCGTGACCGTCACTCCCTGCGCGACCGCTTCGGCCACCAGTCCGTAGCCGGGGTCGCTGATCGCCGGCATCCCGGCATCGCTCACGACGACGACGTCGTGCTCCTGGGCGAGGACCGCGAGCTCCGCCGACTTCTGCTTCTCGTTGTGATCGTGCAGAGCGATGAGTCGCGGACGGTTCTCGATCTTCAGCGCCTGCAGCAGGCGTCCGGTCGTGCGGGTGTCCTCCGCCACCACGACCTCCGCGTTCTCCAGCACCTCGACGAGGCGGCGGGAGGCATCCCCGAGGTTTCCGATCGGCGTCGCGGCGAGGATGATCACCCGCCCAGCCTAGACGCGGCGGCGGTTGTCCAGCCTGGACCGGGCGTTGTCTAGGCTGGAGCGGTGATCGAGCCCGTCCCTCTGCTGCCTCCCGCCGAGGACCGGCTGACGCGCTACGGACGGCTGCGCGACCGCATCCTGCTCGATCCGGACTGGGGACGGATGCTGCGCTGGTTCGCGCCTCTCGTCGTCACGGCGCTGGCCGCGGTGCTGCGGCTGGTCAACCTCGGACACCCGCATCACCTGGCGTTCGACGAGACCTACTACGTCAAGGACGCCTGGTCGCTGTGGCTGCTGGGTTACGAGGGCACCTGGGGTGAGAACGCGAACGAGGCGTTCATCACCCTGCAGGAGCTTCCGCTGTCGGATGCCGGGTCGTTCGTCGTGCATCCGCCGCTCGGCAAGTGGCTCATCGCACTCGGGATGGCGCTCGGGGGCCCGGACAACACGGTGGGATGGCGTCTCGCCACCGCACTGCTCGGCACCGCGACCGTGCTGCTCGTCTACCTCGTCGCGCGGCGCCTGACCGGCTCGATCGTCGTCGCCTCGGTCGCCGGCACCCTGCTCGCGATCGACGGACTCAGCATCGTCATGAGCCGCACCGCGCTGCTCGACGGTCCGCTCACGTTCTTCCTGATGCTGGGCGCGCTGTTCATCCTGTACGACCGGGACCGCACGATCCCGATCCTCGAGCGCCCCGACCCCGACGGACCCGACCCGATGTGGGGGCGCGTGCTGTGGCGTCGCCCCTGGCTCATCGCCGCCGGGGTCGCGCTGGGCGCAGCCTGCGCCGTCAAGTGGTCGGGTCTCTACGCGCTCGCAGCCTTCGGGCTGTACGTCGTGGTCACCGACGCGCTCGCCCGCCGTCGCGCCGGCGTGGTGCTGTGGCCGACGGCCGCCGCGTTCACGCAGGGTCCGGTCTCGTTCGTGCTGCTCATCGTGCCGGCCGCCGCGACCTACCTCGTCAGCTGGACCGGGTGGCTCGTCACGGCGGGCGGCTACGCCAGACAGAGCGACCCGAACCCGCTGATCGCCCTCTGGAACTACCACAGGGCGATCCTCGACTTCCACGTCGGCCTCACCCGAGGGCACCCGTACGCGAGCCCCGCGTGGGAATGGCCGTTCCTGCTCCGCCCGACAGCGGTGTGGGTGGGCAGCGACCCCGGACCCTGCGGGGTCGACCACTGCATCGCGGTGATCTCGACGATCCCCAACCCGCTGATCTGGTACGCGAGCGTCGCCGCCGCCGTCTACCTGCTCTACCGCCTGGTGCGGGCGTGGATCACGCGGCGTCCGGTCGGCGGGCCCGCGCTCACGTTCCCGCTCGTCGGACTCGCCGCGACGTACGTGCCGTGGCTGATGTTCCCCGAGCGCACCATCTTCCAGTTCTACACCGTCGCCATGGCGCCGTTCCTCGTCATCGCCCTCGCCGTCGTGCTGCGACAGATCGCCGGGCGCCGGCAGGATCCGCTGCACAGGCGTCAGGCCGGTGAACGCACCGTGCTGATCTTCCTGGCCGTCGTCGTGCTCGTCTCGGCGTTCTACTACCCCGTCTGGACCGGCGTGAGCGTGCCGTACGATTTCTGGCTGCTGCACAACTGGCTGCCCGGCTGGGTCTGAGTTCAGCGCGTCCTCGACAGCTCGGCCGGATCCGTGACCGGCAGGCGGCACACGAACGATCGGCAGTCGAAGGCCCGGCCCGCTGCGTCGGCCCGTCCCGATGCGTCGGCCTTGCCCTCGAAGAGCTCGAAGCCGGCTTCCGCGAACGCGCCGGCCTGCGCCGGGCTGACGATCGCCACGACGTCGGCATCGGCACCCCGAGCGGCGGCCGCGAGAGCGCCGTCGGGTTCGTCCGTCACGACGACGATCTGGCGCGGTCCGTCGAGCAGGTCGGCGGCGACGCGCAGCAGACTGCCGTGCGCGAACGGCTGGCCGGTGGCCGCCGCGGCATGAGTGCGGACGGCCTCCTCCGCCACCGCGCGATAGCGGTCGCCCGCTCCGAGTCTCCAGGCGGTCAGCGCGGCGTGCGCGAGGGCGGCGGAGCCCGAGGGCAGGTCGCCGTCGGTCTGGTCGGGCGCCGTCGCGATGCCGCGGGCTGCGAGCAACGGATCGCCCTCGAGCCCGGCCACGGCCAGGTCGAGGAATCCCTGCGCCTCGACCGCCCAGCGCGCCTCGCCGGTCGCCACAGCGAGTGCGAACAGTCCGTCCGCGAGGAGCGCGACGTCGGCGGTCGTCGCCCGGGCGGGCGACGCCGATCCGTCGAGCGATGCGCGCAGGAGCATCCCAGTCGAGTCGCGGTTGACGTGCAGCACGAACGCGGCCGCGTCCCGCGCCCCGGAGATCCAGTCCGGCTCACTCAACGCCGCCCCGGCACGGGCGAGCGCGGCGATCGCCAGACCGTTCCAGCCAGTGATGACCTTGCCGTCGACCGCGGGCGGCTCGAGTCCGGTGCGCTCCGCGAGGGGACGCAGGTAGTACCCGCCCTCGCTGCGCGTCCCGTCGATCCATGACTCCGAGTCCTGAGCAGCGCCGAAGCCGCCGCCCTCACGACGCAGTGTCGTCAGCAGGAACGAGGCGACACCGCGCACCGTGGCCTCGTCGCCTGCCGCGAGAGCGACGTCGAGGAGCTGGGCGTTGTCGGTCAGCATCCGCTCGTAGTGCGGCACCGACCAGTCCCGCCGAGTCGCATAGCGGAAGAACCCGCCGTCGTCGTCATGGAGATCGGATGCGGCCATCGCGGCGAGCGCGCGGGCGGCGGCCGCTGCGGCATCCGGTGCCTCTCGCTCGACGAGCGGCGCCTGAAGGAACGACAGCGTCGTCGCCACGGGGAACTTCGGTGCGCCGCCGAAGCCGCCGAACTCGAAGTCCTCGCGGGCGGCGATCGCGCGGGCGGCCGCCGTGATCGCCGCCGCATCCGGCAGGTCGGACGGAGCGGATGCCGCGGCCCGCCGCAGCGCGTCGGTCACCGCGTCCGCCGATTCCTCCGCCTGCTGGCGTCGCTGGGTCCACGCCTCCTGCACCGCGGCGAGCACCTCGCGGAACGCCGGCATCCCACCGCGCGACTCGGGTGGCCAGTACGTACCCGCGTAGAAGGTGCGGCCGCGTGGGGTCGTGAACACCGTGAGCGGCCAGCCGAGGTTCTGCGTGAAGGCCGATGCGGCCGCCATGTACGCGCCGTCGACCTCCGGGTGCTCCTCACGGTCCACCTTGACGGCCACGAAGCCCTCGTTCATCAGGGCCGCCGTCGCCGGATCGGCGAACGACTCCCTGGCCATCACGTGACACCAGTGACACGTGGAGTAGCCGATCGATATGAGCATCGGGACGTCGCGGCGCTCGGCCTCGGCGAACGCCGCGTCACCCCAGGGATACCAGTCGACGGGGTTGTCGGCGTGCGCGCGGAGGTAGGGACTGAGCGTGTCGGCGAGCCGGTTCGTCATGCGATCCACGCTACGCGCCGCAGGGCCCTGCGGGGCCGCGTCGTGCGGGTCGCGATCAGGAGACGAGCAGCGTCTCCGCGGGGCGGGAGGCCGCGTACCCGACGAGCGGCAGTGCCCGGTCGGCTGCGAGATCGATGCGCGAGCGCAGCACGTCGGAGGCGATCGTGTAGCCGTCGAAGTCGGTGTCGCTGGCGTAGACGCCGAGCGGCAGGGTGAGCGCCTGGAAGAACGCGAACAGCGGACGAAGCTGGTGCTCGATGATGAGCGCGTGCCGTTCGCCCCCACCGGTGGCGGCGAGCAGCACCGGCTTTCCGACGAGCGCGTACTGCCCCACGAAGTCGAACAGATGCTTGAAGAGCCCGGTGAACGAGGCGCGGTACACGGGGCTGCCGACGATCAGCAGGTCGGACGCCTCGATCGCCTTCAGCTTCTCCTCCACCTCGGCGGGGAGCTGATCGCGACGCAGCGCTCCCGCGAGCGACGGACCGATCGCGGTGAGCTCGATGAGCTCGACCTCGACCTCGGCGCGCTCGGCGACGGCGTCGGCGATCGCACGCACGAGAGCCGTGGTCTTGCTCGGCTCGTGCAGGGAGCCGGACACGGCGACGACACGGTAGGGGGCTGTCATGCCGACGACGCTACCCACGAGCGGGGCCGCTGTCGCGAGGAGCGACACACAACGACATGCGGGGCGGTCACGGCACGGATGCCGCCCGGTCGCCCTTCTCGCGGGGCGGCGAGGCCATCGCGACCGCCACTCGACCGACGAGTCGTTCGAGCGGACCTCGGCCCATGAGGATCGACCAGAGGGTGGTGACCAGCAGCAGCGCGACGGCGGTCCCGGCCCAGAAGAGGTTGTTCGTGAAGAATCCGCCCGGGCCGCCGATCAGCGCCACCGAGACGACATGAGCGGTGTATGCCGACAGCGGCATGGATCCCAGCGCGCCGAGGGGAAGGAGGAGCCATCGGAGCGGACGGCTGAGCAGGATGCACAGGGCGATCACCGTGACCGCGAAACCGCCGGACCCCAGGATCTCGGCCGTCCCGCCGGAGTGCGCGTCGACCGCGAAGATCGCGGAGAGCACCGCACCGAGCGGGTCTGCGGCGGCGAGAGCCTCGGGGTACGTACCCCATCCCGAGGCGGATCCCCCCGACGAACCCTCCCCCGCCGCGCCCGTCGCGATGCCGGAGAAGGCACCGACCAGACCCAGGCCGTAGCCGAGCATCATCAGCCCGACGCCGGCGCCGAGCGCCACCGCCGCGGCGTGCGTCCGCTCGATCCCGAGGCGCCCGAGCGCCATCCCCGCGAAGACGAAGGCGAGCCACACGGTGATCGGGTAGGAGCCGTACAGGACCAGGCCGATCCCGGCGCCGTACGGGAACAGAGCGAGCGCGGCGATGAGCGCCAGCACCGCAGGGCCGATGAGTGCCAGCACACCGGCCGCGAGGAGCAGCGTCCGCGGCCGCCAGCGCAGGAACGGGATGACAGCGACGTAGAGGAGTCCGTAGAGGGTGAGGATCACGGCGATCGGGGTGCCCAGCAGCTCGAGAGCCAGCCCGATGAGGAAGATGACCGCGCCCCGCCCGACGAGCTGCAGTCGCAGGCTCGGCACGCGCGCCGGTTCGGGCAGCTCGCGGCGACCGGTCATCAACGCGATGGAGACCCCGGCGAGCACAGCGAAGAGGATCGACGAACGACCGTGCACGAGGTCCAGCCAGGTCGAGGGGTCGAGCAGGTCGAACGCGGGCGTCTCGCCGATGTGCGCCCCGGCCATGCCGAGGATGGCGAGCGCGCGGGCGACGTCGAGCCCCAGGATGCGCGGAGGACGCCCGAACGTGTGGAACCAGTGCGTCACGGGCAGCGTGGTCGGCCGCGGCGCGGGCACGGGAGGAGACGAGGTGGTCACGCATGAATCGTAAGTCGCGCACCCCTGGCTCCGCCGTGCGCCGAGCGGGCGAGCGCGCCCGCATATCGTCATACGATGGAGGGCTATGTCCTCCCCCGTGATCTCGTACCCCGCCGAGCTGCCCGTCAGCGCCGCCCGGGGCGAGATCGCCGATGCCATCCGTGATCACCAGGTCGTGATCGTCGCAGGCGCCACCGGCTCGGGCAAGACGACGCAGCTGCCGAAGATCTGCCTGGAGCTCGGCCGCGAGCGGATCGCGCACACGCAGCCGCGACGCCTCGCCGCCCGCACGATCGCCGAGCGCGTCGCCGAGGAGATGCAGGTCGAGCTCGGCGGTCTCGTCGGATACAAGGTGCGCTTCACCGACCAGGTGTCGGACGAGACGCGCATCGCGCTCATGACCGACGGCATCCTCCTCAACGAGATCAATCGCGACCGGCTGCTGCGGCGCTACGACACGATCATCATCGACGAGGCTCACGAGCGGTCGCTCAACGTCGACTTCCTGCTCGGGTACCTGGCCCGCATCCTCCCCGAGCGCCCGGATCTCAAGGTCGTCATCACCTCGGCCACGATCGACCCCGAGAGCTTCGCGCGGCACTTCGCGGCGGCCGACGGCACGCCGGCTCCGATCATCGAGGTCTCCGGCCGCACGTACCCGGTCGAGATCCGCTACCGCGCCCCGGTCGACGAGGATGCCGATCCCGACGCCGCGCAGGAGGTCGACGAGGTCTCGGCCATCGTCGCCGCCCTGCGAGAGCTCGACCGCGAGACGCCCGGCGACGTGCTGGTGTTCCTGCCCGGGGAGGCGGAGATCCGCGATGCCGCCGACGCCGTGCGCGGCGCCTATGCGAACGACCGCTCGCCCACTGAGGTGCTCCCGCTCTACGGCCGGTTGTCGGCGGCCGAGCAGCACCGGGTGTTCGAGCGCAGCCGTGTAGCCGGCGTGCGGCGTCGCGTGGTGCTCGCCACCAACGTCGCCGAGACGAGCCTCACGGTCCCCGGCATCCGATACGTCATCGACACCGGCACCGCACGCATCTCCCGCTACAGCGCCCGGTCGAAGGTGCAGCGCCTCCCCATCGAGGCCATCTCGCAGGCATCGGCCAACCAGCGCTCCGGACGAGCGGGCCGCACGAGCGACGGCATCGCGATCCGCCTCTACAGCGAGGAGGACTTCGAGCGCCGGCCCGAGTTCACGGAACCCGAGATCCTGCGCACCTCGCTCGCCTCGGTCATCCTCCAGATGCTGTCGCTCGGCTTCGGCGACATCACCGCCTTCCCGTTCCTCACCCCGCCCGACTCCCGTGGCGTCAAGGCGGCGTTCGACCTCCTCGCCGAGTTGGGCGCGGTGGACGTCGCGCGCGACGAGCCGCGGCTCACGCGCGTCGGACGCGACATCGCCCGCATCCCGATCGATCCCAGGTTCGCGCGCATGCTCATCGAGGCGCAGCGCTCCCGCACCTCCGAGGCCGTCACGCGAGATGTGCTCGCGATCGTCGCCGGCATGTCGATCCAGGACGTCCGGGAGCGCCCGTCGCAGGATGCACCGCAGAGCGTGCGCGACGAGGCCGACCGCATGCACGCCCGGTTCGCCGACCCGACGAGCGACTTCCTCTCGATCCTGAACCTGTGGAACCACCTGCGCGAGCAGCAGCGCGAACTCGGGTCGAGTGCCTTCCGCCGCCTCTGCCGCGCCGAGCACCTGAACTACGTCCGCGTGCGCGAGTGGTTCGACGTGCACCGCCAGCTCCGCACCCTGGTACGCCCCAAGGAGTCCCAGCCCGGCACCAGCGATCCCGACGCGATCCACCGGGCTCTCCTCTCCGGCCTACTGTCGCAGATCGGCATCCTCGACGAGCGCAGCACCGGAGGACGCGGACAGAGCAAGACCCCGCCGAAGGACGCCAGGCGCCGTCAGGCGGAGTACCGGGGAGCCCGCGGCATCCGCTTCTCGATCTTCCCCGGCTCGGCGCTGCGCAAGAAGAGCCCGCAGGCCGTGATGGCCGCCGAGATCGTCGAGACCTCGCGCACCTACGCCCGCACCCTCGCCGCGATCGACCCGGCCTGGGCCGAGGCTCTCGCGGGTGATCTCGCGAAGCGGCAGGTGACTGAGCCGCACTGGTCGAAGGATGCCGGGGCCGCCGTCGCCTACGAGAAGGTCACGCTGTTCGGCGTCGAGATCATCCCGAGGCGCCGCGTGCAGTTCGCCCGCATCGACCGTGCCGCGTCGCGCGAGCTGTTCGTGCGCCACGCCCTCGTCGAGGGCGAGTGGGACCCCGGTCGGATCGACAAGCGCGTCAGCGCGTTCTGGCGCAGCAACGCCGAGCTGCGCAAACGCCTCGAGAAGCTCGAGGAGCGCGAACGCCGACGCGACATCCTCGCCGGCGACGAGGCCGTCTTCCGGTTCTACGACGAACGCATCCCGGCCGACGTGTTCGACGTCCGATCGTTCGAGAAGTGGTGGCGCGAGGCCCTGACCTCCACCCCGAAGCTCCTCGTCATGCGCGAGGCCGATCTCGTCGACGACGACAGCCGGGCTGACCGCAGCGAGTTCCCGACGCGATGGACCCAGGGCGATCAGGTGCTCGGTCTCGCCTACCGGTTCGAGCCGGGAGCGGCGGACGACGGCGTGAGCGTCGTGATCCCGCTGCCGCTGCTGGCGCAGATCGAGGATCGGGGCTTCGACTGGCAGGTGCCCGGTCTGCGCGCCGAACTCGTCACCGGACTCCTGCGCGCGCTGCCGAAGGCCATCCGACGACACGTCGTACCTGCGGCGGACTGGGCCGAGAAGTTCGGCGCCGAACTCGCGGGTGATGGGCCGGAGTCGCACGCCGGGCTGCCCCCGCGCGGACTCAAGGAGGCGCTGGCGAGGCTCATCCAGCCGCTCGCCAACCAGCTCGTGTCCGCCGCGGACTTCGAGGACGAGAGGGTGCCGACACACCTGCGGATGAACTTCCGCGCGGTCGACGAGCGCGGACGCGTCGTGGGATCGGACCGCGACCTGCGTGTGCTGCAGCAGGCGCTGTCCGACCGCGCCCGCAGCAGCGTCGCCCGATCGATCGCCGCGCCGCCCCGTCGGCCCGGCCCGAGGTCGGGTCCGCAGCCCGCCGCAGCCTCCTCCGCCGCGTCGATCGAGCAGGACGGTCTCACCGCCTGGTCGTTCGGCGACCTCCCCGAGGTGCTGGATACGCGCGTGGCCGGAGGAGTGGTGCGCGGTTACCCGGCGATCGTCGACCGAGGCAAGACGGTCTCCGTGCGGGTCGAGGCGACCGCCGACGCCGCGACCGCCGCGACCAGGGCCGGAGTGCTGCGACTCGTCCTGCTCGGCGTCCCCTCTCCCAGCTCGTACGTGCAGGAGCACCTGACCAGCGCCGAGAAGCTCGCCCTCGCCGCGTCGCCCTACCCCTCCGCGGCCGCGCTCATCGAGGACTGCCGTGCCGCCGTCGTTCAGCGACTCATCGACGCGGCCACCGGCGCCGCGCACGGCGTCATCCGCACCGAGGCGGAGTTCACGCGTGTGCGCGACCTCGTGTCGGCAGCGCTCGTCGACGAGCTCTTCGCGTGCGTATCGCTCGTCTCACGCATCCTCACGAAGGCGCGGGAGGTCGAACGCGGCATCAAGTCGCAGAACTCGCTCGCACTGCTCGGCCCGTTGAATGACATCCGCACCCAGCTCTCCGGGCTTCTGCACGCCGGATTCGTGTCGGCCACGGGCGTCGACCGCCTCGCGCACTACCCCCGCTATCTCGACGGCATGCTCGACCGACTGAAGACGCTCGGCAGCGAACCGGGTAAGGACCGCACACGCATGAGCGAGTACGAGCGGATGGCGAAGGCGTTCGAGGATGCCGGCGGCACGATCCCTCCCGCACCGGACGCGCCGGCCGCGCTCGTCGAGACGCGCTGGCTGCTCGAGGAGTACCGCGTCAGCGTGTTCGCGCAGCGCCTCGGCACGGCCCAGCCCGTCTCGCCCCAGCGCATCATGAAGGCCCTCGCCGCGGGTCGTTGAGCGAGCGGAGCGAGACGAGACGCGTGGCGACCGCATCCGCGTTAGCCTGGCTGCATGGCTCGCGCGATCGTCTACACAGAGTTCGGTTCCCCTGACGTCCTGCATGAGATCGAGGTCCCCGACCCGCTCCCCCTCGCGGGCGAGGTGGTCGTGCGCATCGAGGCGGCGGGCGTGAATCCGATCGACGCGAAGCTGCGCAGTGCGAAGCGTCCGTCGCCGCCGATCACGGAACCCCGCGGCGTGGGCTTCGACGGAGCCGGCGTCGTCGAGAGCATCGGCGACGGCGTGCAGGGTCTCGTGGTGGGCGACCGCGTCGCCATCCGCGACACCAGAGGCACCTACACGAGCGCCCTCGCTGTGCCGGCCGAGCACCTCGCGCTGCTGCCCGACTCGGTGACCGCGGCGGAGGGCGCCGGCATCGGCATCCCCGCCGGCACGGCGTATCAGGCGCTCCGCTCGCTCGGAGTCTCCGAGGGCGACGTGCTGCTCGTGCACGGCGGCTCCGGGTCGGTCGGACAGGCGGTCGTGCAGTTCGCGGTCGCCTGGGGCGCCACCGTCGTCGCGACCGCCAGCCCCGCGCGTCACGACCTGCTGCGCGAGCTCGGAGCGACGCCGATCGCGTACGGCGACGGGCTGCTCGACCGCGTCCGCGATGCCGCACCGCAGGGCGTCACGGTCGCCCTCGACTGCGCCGGCACCGACGAGGCGATTCAGACGTCCCTCGAGCTGGTCGCGGACCGCGAGCGGATCGCCACGATCGTGCGCGGCCCCGACGCCGCGGACTTCGGCATCCGCGCCTTCTCCGGCGGCGCACCCGAACCGCTCAACGACGAGGAGCTGGCGTGGCGCGCCGAAGCCCTCCAGGCCACGATCGCGCTGCTCGACTCAGGCGACTTCACGATCGAGATCGGCCGGGAGCTCCCGCTCGCCGAGGCGGCACAGGCCCACGAGCTCGTGGAGTCCGGCGCCGCCTCGGGCAAGATCGTCCTGATCCCCTAGGGCTGGGAGGGCTCGGCGTCGGTCGGCGCGACGGCCCGGCCGATCGACAGCATGAGCCGGTTGGCCCAGTTGAAGAACGCCGCGCCGTGGATCACGTCGGCGATCTCGAGGTCGTCGAGACCCTCCGCCCGCAGCCGGGCGATCTCGTCGTCGCCGAACGCGGTCGGAGTGTCGGTGAGCGCGACGGATGCCGCGACGACGGCGTTCCATCGGGATCCGAGGTCGGCGCTCACCCCCTCTTCCAGCAGACGGTCGACGTCATCCGGCCGCCCGCCGTGGTGGGCGGCGAAGCGGGAGTGAACCGACGCGCAGAACACGCAGCCGTTGCGTCGGGACGCGGCCGTCGCCGCGAGTTCGCGCTCGGCACGGGGAAGGCCCTCGCGCGCGTTGTAGAAGATGTCCTTATCGACGAGGGTTCGCGCCCTGAGCACCTCCGGGTCGCGGGCGAGCAGCCGGAAGTAGTCGCTCTTGGCACGACCCGCGTCGACGAGGCCGTCGTAGTGCCGGTCGGTGAGCTCGTCTTCGGGCAGCGGAGGCAGATGCGGCGTCCAGCCGACCTCGGCGCGGGTGAAGGAATCGGGATGCGGCGCGACGTCGTGCAGCACGGTCGCAGCGGTCTCGGGCGTCGTGGAGGAGGTCATGCGGCCGCCCCCGCCCTGGACAGGGCGCGCAGACCCGTCACGACCCGCTGCTGGAAGGCGAGGAACGAGACCAGCTGCGAGAGCGTGACGACTCCGTCGGCCGTCCATCCCGCGTCGAGCAGCCTCTGGATGTCGTCGCCGGAGGCCTCCCGCGGTCGCAGCACGAGCAGGTGGGTGTGCGCGAGAGCCGCGGCGAGACGCTCCCCCAGCGACTCGACGACCGCTGCGGACGGCGTGTACCGCTCACCGTCGGTGTTCTCGCTCTGCAGGCCCGCCTCGGCGTACGACCCGAAGGGACCGCCCGTCGCCGCCGATGCGGCCTCGGCGAGCACGATCGGCGCGCGGTCGGGGTCGACGGCCAGCGCGCGGTCGGCGTAGAAGGTGCCTGTGGGGTCGGTGTCGCCCGCCAGTCGCGTCGCGAAAGCGGCGACGAGTTCGCGCTCGGCCTGCGAGGCGTGCTCGACGGAGACCGGCGCGAACAGGGCGTCGAAGCTCGCCTGCAACTGCTCCTTCGTGACGGGACGACGTCGTCGCAGCTCGTCGAGCGCGGGCGTCACCCCCACGATCCGATCGACGATGTCGTGCGTCATGCGTTCTCCCTGAGTGTGTCGGTGAGTGTGTCGGTGAAGGTGTCGGCCGGTGCGGGATGGAGGGCGTAGCCGAGCGCCGGCGCGACCTCCTGCGCGAACAGTTCGATCGAGCGGAGGACGTGCGGGGGCGGGGCGTCGACGGAGTGCACCTGGAACGCGATCTCGGTCGCCCGAGACAGCGTGGCATCAGCCGCGAGGGATTCGGCCACCTCCTCCGGGGTCCCGAGGTGCGTGTCGAGCGCCGCGATCAGGTCGTCGAGGTCGTCGCCCTGGATCGTCTGCCCCTGGCGACGGAATCCCTCTGCGGCGCGGCGCAGACCGACCTCGGCGAATCGCAGGGCGTCCGCGCGGTCGTCGGCGACGAAGACGGTGCGCGAGGCGGTGATCCGCGGGGCGGCGCCCGACGGCAGCGCGTCGAGGTAGGCGTCGATGATGGGTTCCTGCAGCGCCGCGAGCGGCGCGTGCGGAGAGTCCGCCGGTCTCGGCTGGGTGCGCGACAGCAGCAGGCCGTGGCCGTGGATGCCGGCCCTCCGGCCGCCGGCGGCCGAGAAGGTCGCCTGCCAGATCCGGTCGCGCAGGTCTCCCGCATCCGGGTACAGCGTGTTGTCCGCGCCGATGTCGCGCCCGGCGAGTGCGTCGAGCAGCACGCTCAGCTTGCGATCGTAGGTCTGGGCCTTGTCGCGCACGTCCTCACCGAACGGGACGAACGACGACGGGGTGCCGCCGCTGCCGAGCCCGAGGTCGAGGCGTCCGTCGGCGAGCAGGTCGGCGACCACCGCATCCTCGGCGACGCGCACCGGGTCTTCGAGCGGCAGCGTGATCACCCCGGTGCCGAGGCGGATGCGGGTCGTGCGCGCCGCGAGATGCGCGAGGAACACGAGCGGCGACGGCAACCCGCCCTCGGCCGCGCGGAAATGATGCTGCGCGACCCAGGCTCGACCGATGCCGTGCAGCTCGGCATGCCGGATCTGCTCGGCGGCGAGCGCGAACCGCTCCCCCGGCGCGGCGTCGTCGAGCAGCCGGGTGAAGAAGGCGAGGGTGGGGGCCGTCATGCGGGCTGCTCCGTTCGTCCTGGCACTGCGGCGAGCAGTTCCCTGGTGTAGTCGTGCTGCGGGTCGCGGAAGAGCTCCTCCGTCGGCCCCTCTTCGACGATGCGGCCGCCGCGCATGACCGAGACCGTGTGGCTGATGCGCCGCACCACGGCGAGGTCGTGCGAGATGAAGAGGTAGGTGAGACCGAGCTCGGCCTGCAACGAGGTGAGCAGTTCGAGGATGCGGGCCTGCACCGTGACGTCGAGCGCTGACACGGCCTCGTCGAGCACCACGATGTCGGGATCGATCGCGAGGGCACGCGCTATCGCCACGCGCTGCCGTTGCCCTCCGGAGAGCTCGCGCGGGGTTCGGCGCGCCACGTCGCTCGGCAGCGACACCCGGTCGATGAGCGCGAGTGCGCGATCGCGACGCTCTCCCCGCGACCCCACACGGAAGTTCTGCAGCGGCTCGGCGACGATGTCGACGATCTGCTGCCGGGGGTCCAGCGACGCGAACGGGTTCTGATAGACGAGCTGGATGCGCCGACGGAGCGCGCGCAGGCGGGAGCCCGAGAGCCCTGTGACGTCGTCGCCGTCGATGTCGATCGTCCCGGCATCCGGCTGGTGGAACCGCGTGACGAGGCGGGCGGTGGTCGTCTTCCCCGACCCGGACTCGCCGACGAGGGCATGGGTCGTGCCGCGGCGGACGCGGAATGAGACGTCGTCGACGGCGCGGAACCGCTCCCGACCAGCGACCCGGAACTCCTTCACGAGCCCGGAGGCGGTGATGGCGAAGGGGTTCTCGGCGGCCACGGCGGCGGCGTCACGGAGGAAGGGCGGCGCGTCGGGGCGCCGGAATCCGGTCGCGAACGCCGGGGCGTCGGCCAGCAGCTGCCTCGTGTATCCGTCGGTCGGAGCGGCGAGGACCTTCTCGCTGGCTCCCCGTTCGACGACGCGTCCGTCCTTGAGCACCACCAGGCGCTGCGCGCGGTCTGCCGCCACACCCAGATCGTGCGTGACGAGCAGGATGCTGGTGCCCTCCTCCCGACGCAGTTCGTCGAGCAGGTCGAGCACGCGGCGCTGCACGGTGGCGTCGAGGGCGCTGGTCGGCTCGTCGGCGATGAGCAGCCTCGGGCGCAGTGCGATCGCCGTGGCGATGAGCACGCGCTGCCGCATGCCGCCCGACAGCTCATGTGGGTACTGCCGAGCCCGCAGGTCGGGATCGTCGATGCCGACCCGGTCGAGCAGTTCGATCACGCGTGCTCGTCGCTGACGGGCGTCGCGGTGCCCGTGCAGCTTCAGCACCTCGGCGACCTGGGCGCCGATGGGGCGCACCGGATCGAGTGAGGTCACCGGGTCCTGCGGCACGAGTCCGATCTCCGGACCGCGGATGCCGCGCAGCGCGCGATCCGTCCATCCGGAGATGTCGAGGTCGCCCAAGCGCACGGTGCCGGTCTCGACGCGTCCGCCGGCGGGCAGCAGTCCGAGCAGGGCGTGCGCGGTCGTGGACTTGCCCGAGCCTGACTCCCCCACGACGGCGAGCGTCTCCCCCTCCGCGATCTCGAACGAGACGCCGTGCACGACCTCGCGCCGACCGGCGCGGGTCTCGTACGAGACGTGGAGGTCGTCGACGGCGAGGACGGGCGCCCCGGGGACTGCGGGAGACGAGGATGCCGCGGTCATGCCCTGTTCCTTCCGATGCGATGCGAGATGCGGTTGGCGCTGAGCACCACCGCGACGACGACGAGACCCGGCAGAGCCGTCAGCCACCACGCCGTGCCGATGTAGTTGCGCCCCTCGGCGATGAGCAGCCCCCACTCCGGCGTGGGCGGCGGGGCGCCGTAGCCGAGGAACCCGAGTGTCGAGATCGCGAGGATCGCGGTTCCGAACTGCAGAGCGGCGAGCGCCACGATCGGGGTGAGCGAGTTCGGGAGCACGTGGCGACGCAGCACCGTGAAGAACGTGCCGCCGCTGCCGTAGGCCGCCTCGACGTATTCGGAGCGCCGCACCCTGGCCACCTCGGCCCGCATGAGCCTCGCGAACGCCGCGACGCTGCCGAGACCGACTGCGATCGCGGCGTTCACGGTGCCGAAACCGAGCAGGATGATGACCGACAGCGACAGCAGCAGACCGGGGATCGCGAGCAGCACGTCGACGACCCGCATGAGGATGTCGTCGACGACACCTCCCACGGCACCGGCGATCGCGCCGAGGAGCGTGCCGAGCGCGAGGCCGACGGTGACGGCGATGAGCGCCCCGGACAGCGAATGGACAGCGCCGTGCACGACCCGGCCGAACAGGTCGCGGCCGAGCGTGTCGGTGCCGAACCAGTGGGCGCCGCTCGGCGGCAGCAGCTTGTCCGCGGGGGTGCCGGTGAGCGGATCCCCCGGGGCGAACACGCCGGGTATGACGGCCCAGAGCACGGCCAGCGCCACGACGGCGACGGCGACGAACAGGCCCCACGGCAGCCGGCGGATGCTCCTCCGGCGGGGGGCGGCGGCTGCGGGGTTCTGCGGCGGTTCGGGCGCTGTCTCGATGTCGGAGGCCGCGGCGATGGCGGTGACGGTCATGCGGAGGCTCCTGCCTTCGAGAGGGCGCGTTGCCGGGGGTCGATGACCGGGGTGACGAGATCGACCGCGAAGCTGATGAGCACGAAGCCGAGAGCCGACAGCAGCACCACCCCCTGCAGCACCGGGATGTCCTGGTTCGACACCGCCTGCTCGGTGAGCCGGCCGATACCGGTGCGGCCGAACACGGTCTCGGTCACGACCGCACCGCCCACGAGTTCGCCGAACAGCACGCCGGCGATCGTGAGTGTGGGCAGCGCGGCGTTGCGGGCCACCGAACGGGTCAGCACCCAGGACGGCGGGGCGCCCTTGGCGCGGACGACCGTGATGAAGGGCTGCGCCTGCACCTGGTCGATCGCCCGCACGAGCACCTGCGCGAGGGGAGCCGAGATCGGCACGGCGAGCGTGAGCACCGGCAGGACCAGTCCGCTGACGGGGTCGGCTCCGACGATCGGCACCCAGCCGAGGCCGAACGAGAACACCTGGATGAGCAGGATGCCGAGCCAGAAGACCGGCACGGCCACGAACAGCCCGGGGACCTGCCGCAGGCCGGTGCGCAGCCAGCCGAACGGCGCGAGCGACGACACCCAGGCGACGAGGACCGCGATCACGAGGGCCACCACGAGTCCGAGCGAGGCCAGCAGCAGCGTCGCGGGGAGCGCGTCGGCGAGCATCGTGAGCACCGGGGTGCCGAACTGCGTCGAGAAGCCGAAGTCCCCCGCCAGGAATCCGAGTCCGGCGTGCAGGTACTGCTCCCACCACGGCAGGTCGCCGCCGTAGCTCGCGCGGATGCTGTCGAGCTGATCGGGTGAGAGCCCGAGGCTCGGATCCGAGAACTTGATGAGGATCGCGTCTCCGGGCAGGAGCTGCAGCAGGAAGAAGGTGGCCGTGAAGGCCGCGATCAGCACGATCGCGGCCTGCCCGGCTCGTCGGAGGACGAAGGTCATCTCGTTCCGATCAGTGCTCGGCGAGCCAGACGCCCGAGAAGGTGGGCCGGCCGACCGACTCGAAGTCCACTCCGTGCACGTACGTGGCCGCGCCGTAGACCTGCGGCTCCTCGAACAGCGGGATGACGTACGCCTGCTCGGCGATGTAGTCCTGCACGGCCTGCGATGCGGCGACGCGCTTCTCGGCATCCGGCTCGGAGGCCACCGCCTGCAGCAGCGCGTCGAGCTCGCTGTCGTTCGAGATGAGGGCGTCGCGGTTCTTCGTGAAGTACTGGCTCTTGATCACGTCGAGGTCGGCGCGTCCGACCATCGAGTGGTAGAACCCCGTCTTGAGCGGGTCGCGGGTGTCGGCGGCGTACGACCCGGCGTCCGCCGGCTTGACGGTCAGCTCGACGCCGACCTTCGCCAGCTGCTGCGCGACGAGTTCGAGCGTCTGCTTCGACAGCGGCTGCGGTCCGGCCTCGTACACCGTGATCGCCAGGCGCTGCCCGTCCTTCTCGCGGATCCCGTCGGAGCCGGGCTCCCACCCTGCCTCGTCGAGCAGCTTCTCGGCCTTGTCCGGGTCGTACTCGTAGTGCGCGGACTCGTCCTTGTACCCGAGTGCCTGCGACGACAGCACGGAGGTCGCGACCGGGTAGTTCTCGGTGAACAGGGTGTCGACGACCTCCTGCGCGTCGACCGCCGCCACGAGAGCCTGGCGTACCTTCAGATCGGCGAGCAGCGGATTCTGCGGGCGCAGCGAGATCGAGTTGTTCACACCGCGGGTCTGCGGCGCGTAGAGCGTGAAGCCGGCGCTCTCGACGCGGTCCTCGTCGAACGCCTGGACGTAGCGGACGTAGTCGGCCTGCCCGGCGAGCAGCGACCCGATGCGCACCGAGTCCTCGGGGGTCACGATGAGGTGCACGGCGTCGACGTACGGGCGTCCCTGGTTCTCGGCGCTCTCGGGCGCCCAGGCGTAGTCCTCGCGCGCCTCGAGAGTCAGCTCGGTGCCGAGCTTCTCGTCGGTGATCGTGAAGGGGCCGGCACCGATGATCTCCTCGGCGTTGCCCGCCCCGAAGTCCTCGATCGTGCCGTCGAGAGTCGCGGGCGACAGCAGCCCCGAGTTGATGGTCGACGTCGCCTGCAGGAAGCCCGGCGACGGCGCGGTGAAGCGGAACGTCACGGTCCGGTCGTCGACGACCTCGCTGGAGGCGTAGTTGTTGATGGCCTCGGACACGGTGAGCCCGCGGTCCGCGTCGCCGAGTCCGTAGGTGTCGAAGTTCTTCGCCACGGCGGCCGCATCCAGCGGGGTGCCGTCGGAGAACGTCACGTCGGGGCGGAGCGTGAAGGTGTACTCCGTCGCGTCGTCGTTGACGGTCCACTCGGATGCGATCCACGGCTCGATCTCGAGCGTCTCCGGGTTCTGCCAGGTGAGGCGCGCGGTGATGTTGTTGACGAGGCCGCCGTTGGGGTAGAAGCCTGCCTGCGGCGGGTACAGGTTGGTGTACGTCTGGTGCTCGAGGTAGGTGAGCGTGCCTCCCGTGACGGGATCGCCCGTCTCGGAGGTCGCGCCGCTCGGCGCGGGCGACGAGGCGCACGCGGCGAGCCCTGCGGCGAGGACGAGCGGGAGCGCGACGGCGGCGATCCGGGTGAGACGGCGGTTCATGGGTGTCCTCCAGGAGGGATGCTGTGGTTTCGGGTGGGTGCGAGGTCGTTCGGGTGGGTGCGAGGTCGTTCGGGTGGGTGCGAGGTGTGGATCACGCTAGGGACTGCGGCGCCGAGGGGGCGATGCGGATGTCACGGGCCGACGCGACCTGTCACGAAGCGTCATGTCTCGTCACGGGGCGCAATCCGGCGAGGCGGTCGCGCAGCGTCGACGCCTCGGCGCCGTCGCCGCGCCCCAGCAGTCCACGGCGGCGCAGCTCAGGGGCGGCGAGGCGCGTGAACGCCTGGAACTGCGCGGGTTGGAATGCCGAGAGCACGTTGAACCCGTCTGCGGCACCCGCGTCGCGCCAGGCCTCGAAGTGGTCGGCGATCGTCGACGCGTCGCCGACCACGAAGGCCGCCGGCACCGCATGCGCTGCCGCGAGATGACGCCAGCTGAGGATGCCGTCGCCGGCCCCGCCCGATCGGCCAGCGACCCGCAGGCCGGCGATCCGCGCGAGCCGTTCGATCAGCGCCTCCCCCGCCGCTCCGAGTCGATGCGCCTCGTCGGCGCTCACCGCGCTGTCGAACGCCGCGGCCCGCAGCGGGTCGTCGGCGTCGACGCCGAGAGCGTCCGCGAGCGCGTCGACCGAGCGGTTCGCGGGGAAGGCCGTACGCCCGGCGTGGGCGTCGTCGGCGAGAGGAACGAGAGCCAGCAGCCGCTCCACGATGCGGTGCGCGTCGGCATCCGTGTCCGCGACGACGGGAAGCACGGGCGCGATGACCTTCAGGGACTCCGGATCACGACCCGACCGCTCGGCGATCTCGCGGAGCGCACGACGGGTGGCGACGGCGTCGTCCCGCTGCGGAGCGGCGATCAGCGCGAGGTCGGCCTCGGTCGCGGCGAGCGCGCGCGACCGGGGCGAGGTCCCGGCGTGCACGATCGGGATGCGCCCCTGCGGCGGCCTGGCGACGTTCAGCGGTCCGGTCACCCGCACGTGCCGACCGTCCAGATCGGTCGCGCGCAGCCCGTCGGGGTCGATGAGGACGCCGCGCTCGGCATCCGCGATCCAGGCGTCCTCGCTCCACGAGACCCAGAGTCCGCGCAGCGCGGCGACGAACTCCTCGGCGCGGTCGTACCGGGACTCGTTGTCGGCGTGCGCGTCGCGACCGTGGTTGCCTGCAGCTCTCGGCTCCGCCCCGGTGACGAGGTTGATGCCCGCTCGCCCGCCGGTGAGCACGTCGAGCGACGCGAGCGACCGCGCGGTCGCATACGGATCCGCGTACGTGGTGTTGACGGTCGCGATGAGGCCGATGCGCGAGGTGACCCCGGCGAGGAAGAGCACCGCGCTGACCGGGTCGATGCGCGCGAGCAGATAGGGGTCGCGGAACTCGAGGTCGGGTCCGGTGGCGAGCCAGTCGCCGAAGAAGAGGTAGTCGAGACCCGCCTCCTCGCCCTCCCGTGCGACGAGTCGCAGGATCTCGGCGTCGGTCTGCGGGGTCCGGTGGGCTCCGGGATAGCGCCAGCCCGAGGGGTACGCGCCGAGCGTGCGCACCATGGCGCCGACGATGAGAGGTTCGGTCATGCCCCGAAAGTAGGAGCGCGCCGCGCTCCTGGCCAACGAGGAGGAAGCGCGACGACACCGGGCGCAACACGACGACACATGTCTCCGCGCCCGCACCCTCTACGCTGAGAACATGACTGGACTTCGTTGGGGAATCCTCGCGACCGGCGGCATCGCCGGCGCCTTCGCATCCGACCTGCGCACCGCGGGACTCGATCTCGTCGCCGTGGGCTCGCGCTCGCAGGAATCGGCGGATGCGTTCGCCGCCCGCTTCGACATCGCACACGCGCACCCGTCGTACGAGGCCCTCGTCGCCGATCCCGACATCGACATCGTCTACGTCTCGACGCCGCACCCGATGCACCACGAGAACGCGAAGCTCGCGCTCGAGGCCGGCAAGCACGTGCTCGTCGAGAAGGCGTTCACGCTGAACCGGCACGAGGCCGAAGATCTGCAGCGCCTCGCGTCCGAGCGCGGGCTGCTCGTCATGGAGGCGATGTGGACCCGCTACCTGCCGCACATGGTGCGCATCCGCGAGATCATCGAAGCCGGCACGCTGGGTGAGATCCGCACCGTCACCGCCGACCACACGCAGAAGATCTCCGACGACCCCTCGCACCGCCTCAACGACCTCGCACTCGGCGGCGGCGCGCTGCTCGACCTCGGCATCTATCCGATCTCGTTCATCTGGGACGTGCTCGGCGCACCCGAGACGATCACGGCCGTCGCGCGACTCGTCGAGACCGGGGCGGACGCCGAGGTCGCCACCATCATGACCCACTCGGGCGGGGCGATCTCCACCAGCCTCTCCTCGTCCCGGGCCGCCGGGCCGAACACCGCGAGCGTCATCGGCACCGAGGCCCGCATCGACATCGATCACGTCTGGTACACGCCGACGACCTTCCGCGTCGTGCTCCCCGACGGCACCGTCGCCGAGGAGTACGTCTCCGATGTGGCCGGTCGCGGCATGGAGTACCAGGCCATGGCCGCCGAGAGGCTCGTGCGCGACGGCATCCTCGAGGGCGACATCCTGCCCATCGCCGAGAGCGTCGCGATCATGGGCGCGCTCGACGAGATCCGAGCGCAGATCGGGGTGCGCTACCCGAGGGAAGGGGCCACCAATGGCTGAGGCCACCGACGCCCGCGTGGCGGTCTACCTGGACTTCGACAACATCGTCATCTCCTGGTACGACCGCGTGCACGGACGCAACGCGTACGGCAAGGACCGTCAGCGGATCTCCGAGAACCCCGACGATCCGGACGTCGCGGAGCGCCTCGCGCGCGCGATGATCGAAGTCGGCGCGATCATCGACTACGCGGCCTCGTTCGGCACCCTCGTGCTCACCCGCGCCTACGCCGACTGGTCATCGCCGGTCAACGCCGAGTACCGCTCGCAGCTCGTCGCCCGCGCGGTCGACCTCGTTCAGCTCTTCCCCGCAGCCGCGTACGCGAAGAACGGCGCCGACATCCGGCTCGCGGTGGATGCCGTGGAGGACATGTTCCGCCTGCCGGATCTCACGCACGTGGTGATCGTCGCGGGCGACAGCGACTACGTCCCGCTCGCGCAGCGCTGCAAGCGGCTGGGCCGTTACGTGATCGGCGTCGGGGTGGCGGGGTCGACCGCTAAGTCGCTGGCCGCGGCCTGCGACGAGTTCGAGGCCTACGACTCCCTCCCCGGTGTGGTGCGCCCGTCGAAGTCGCCCGCCGCGCCCGAGCTGCCGGAGACCGTGCCGGAGCCCACGGTCGAGCCGGCGGCGAAGACGAAGTCGCGACAGCCGGCGAAGACCGCGAAGCAGAAGGCGGCTGCCGCTCCGGCCAAGGCCGACGAGAAGGACGAGGCCGACGAGAGGGACGAGGCGACGGAGCTGCTGCAGCGTGCTCTGCGGCTCGGCCACGACAAGGCCGATGCAGACGAATGGCTGCACAGCTCGGCGGTGAAGACGCACATGCGCCGCATGGACCCCTCGTTCAGCGAGAAGGCACTCGGCTACCGGTCCTTCTCCGACTTCCTGAAGTCGCGCGACGACATCGCCGAGCTGGAGGAGACGGGGCACGAGCGGCTCGTGCGCCTGCGCGAGCGGTGAGCGTCGACCACCGTCCCGCGGCCTCGCTAGGCTGAGGGCGTGACCGCGCAGGACGCCCCGACATCTCCGTACGAGCGGGCTCTGGGCGCCCGGATCTCCGAGCTCCACCCGAAGACCGCCTGGTACTTCCGAACGATCCCAGTCGGGCACGTCGGCATCGGCACCGGCGTGTTCACGACCGCCGGATCCCGGTTCCGCTGGCTGAGGCCCCTGTTCCGGATCGCGGAGGCCCTCGGCGTCGCCTTCGCGGGCTGGGAGCGCGACGTCCCGTTCCGCATCGAGAACCGCACCGTCGACGGACGCGCACTCGCCACCCGGTGGTTCGAGCTGCCCGGTCGTACGTGGGTGATGCCGGACGTCGTGGAACTCACCTCCGGCGGGATACTCCGCAATGAGATCGGTCCGCGCCGCACCGTCGTCACCACGTTCGACATCGACGTGCGCGACGAGGCCGTCGTCCTGACGATCCGACGAGTCGGGCTCCGCCTCGGCCCCCTGCGGCTCGCAGTCCCCGGGTTCCTCAGCCCGCGGATCGGACTCGTCGAGCGCTGGGACGAGGAGCGCGAGCGGCACCACGTCTCCATGACCATCGACGCGCCGGTGCTCGGGCGCGTGTACGAGTACATCGGATTCTTCGAGTACGCGATCGAGAGCGAGAACCCGTGACGACACCTTCCCCCTCCGCTGCCGGCCGCGTCGTGATCGGCGGCTCCACCGGGTTCATGGGGCGCCATCTCGTGCCGCGGTTCCAGGCGGCGGGCCGAGAGGTCGTGACCATCTCTCGATCGGGTGCGGACCTCCGCTGGGACGATCAGGACGGGATCGATGCCGCCGTCGACGGCGCGACGCTGGTCGTCGGTCTCGCCGGCAAGAGCGTGAACTGCCGCTACACCCCCGAGAACCGCGCGGCGATCTTCCGCTCGCGCCTCGACACGACGGCCGCGCTCTCCGGCGCGATCGCCCGGGCGGCCGAGCCGCCGGCCCTCTGGGTGAACTCCTCGACAGCCACGATCTATCGGCACGCGGAGGACCGTCCGATGACGGAGTCCACGGGCGAGATCGGCACCGGCTTCTCGGTCGAGGTGGCGAAGGCCTGGGAGCGCGCGCTCTTCGCGGACGATCTGCCCGGGACGCGCCGCGTCGCCCTGCGCAGCGCGATCGTGCTCGGGCACGGCGGGGTGCTCGGTCCGCTGAAGAACCTCGCCCGCCTCGGCATGGGCGGTGCCCAGTGGGACGGCCGCTGGCCGATCAGCCGCGCCCGGCGCGCGGCCGGCACGGGGCACGAGTTCGGAGCACGTCGGGGACGCCAGCGGTTCAGCTGGGTGCACGTGGAGGATGTCGCGCGGATCATCGACTTCCTCGAGGCGACCCCGTCGCTCGGCGGCCCGGTGAACGCCGCCGCCCCGAACCCGGTCGACAACACGACGTTCATGGCGACCGTCCGCCGGGTCCTCGGCGTGCCGTTCGGGCCGCCCATGCCGCGATGGATGCTGGAACTCGGCGCGATCGGCATCCGCACCGAGACGGAGCTCATCCTCAAGAGCCGGTGGGTGGTCCCGGAGAAGCTCGAAGCCGCCGGCTTCTCCTTCTCCTACCCGACGCTGGAGCCGGCGATCAGAGAGTCGTTCGACGCCACAGGAGGCCCCGCCTAGCCCGCAGCGGTCTCCGACCCCGATGCGCTCTCGCCGCTGTCACGACGACGCTTCTCGATCTCGGCGCGCAGCCGCCACTCCTCGATCTCGCGGTCGAGATCGGCGATCTGCTCCTCGGTAGACCGGGTGTCGACGGGAGCGGTCGGCATCGGGTCGGCCCGCCGGGGCGCGGACGGCGTCGCGGCCGCCCGCATCCGCGGAATCCGCAGACCCGCCTCCGAGTACTCGCGACCGATCGCGAACCACAGCAGACTGCCGATGAGCGGCAGGAGGACGACGACGACGATCCATGCCATCTTCGGCAGGAAGCGGACCTGCGAGTCCTCGCGCCGAATGATGTCGACCAGCGCACCGACCATCAGCGCGATGACCAGGAGCGAGAACAGGAACGGCATGTGTTCAGGGTAGACGACCGCGGAGCGCCGCGCGCGGGCTAGGGAAGCAGGTGCCCCGCGGCGCGGAACAGTTCGTACCATTCGGCCCGCGTCAGCTCGACATCGGCGCCGGCCGCGGCATCCCGCACCCGCTGCGGCGTCGTGGTGCCGAGCACCACCTGCATCTTCGCCGGGTGTCGGGTGATCCACGCCGTCGCGATCGCGATGGGCTCGACCCGGTACGCCGCCGCGAGGCGGTCGATCACCGCGTTCAGCTCGGCGTACTCGGGGTTGCCCAGGAAGACGCCGGTGAAGAATCCGCCCTGGAACGGCGACCACGCCTGGATCGTGATGCCGTTGATCCGGCAGTACTCGACGACTCCGCCGCCGTCGCGCACGACGCTCTGATCCTCCCCCGCCATGTTCGCGGCGACGGGCTGGGCGATGATGGGCGCGTGCGTGATCGACAGCTGCAGCTGGTTCGCCACCAGCGGCTGCGAGACCGCGGTGCGCAGCAGGTCGATCTGCCGCGGGGTGTGGTTCGAGACGCCGAAGGCGCGCACCTTGCCCGACGACTCGAGCTCGTCGAAGGCCCTGGCGACCTCTTCGGGCTCGACGAGGGCATCGGGCCGGTGCAGCAGCAGCACATCGATGCGGTCGGTGCCCAGAGCCGCGAGCGATCCGTCGACCTGCTGGACGATGTGCTCGTACGAGAAGTCGAACATGCCCTGCTTCGGCACGATGCCGCACTTCGTCTGCAGCACGATCTCGTCGCGCTCCGACGAACTCAACCCGAGGGCCGAGGCGAAGCGCTCTTCGCAGAAGTGCATGCTGCCACCGTAGATGTCGGCGTGGTCGAAGAAGTCGATGCCCGAGCCGCGCGCGGCCTCGTACAGCTCCCGGATCTGCGCGTCGCTCTTGTCGTCGATGCGCATCATCCCGGCGACGACGGCGGGGGCGGTGGACTGTCCGAGGGGTACGGTCTTCATGCGTCCACGCTAGCGTGGCGCGCCTGCGCACGGGTGCTTCCGCAGCAGGTCAGTCCGACGGCAGATCCGGCACGAGGCGCGCGGGTGACACCGCGAGGGCCGTCGCGATCGCCGCGAGTTCGTCGACCGTGAGGTCGCGCGCGCCCGCCAGCAACATCTCGACGTCCGGGCGGCCGAGGCCCGACCGATCCGCCAGCCACACGGGGTCTCGTCCGGTTCTCCCCAACTCGGCGAGGACCGCGGACGCTACCAGACGCCTCACTTCTGTCGTCATACGTCGACAGTATCGCCGCATATGGAACGCGGACAACATTCAGCGCGCCGATATGACGGCATCCTGGCCTCAGGCCGGTGCTATCGTGACTCGCGTGAAGACACCGGCCGAGTCATTCAATGCCGCCGTGGGGAGCCAGCTCCGTGCTGAGATCGCGGCCAAGGGCAGCAGCATCGCAGCCATGGCGCGGAAGATCGGGTACGCGCGCAGCGCGCTCGACAACTACGTCACCGGCAAGCGGGCGATCCCGGTCCCGGTCGTCTACGCCGTCGGCGCGGCGCTCGGCGTCGCACCCCACGTCATCCTGTCGCGCGCGGAAGAGCGCCTGGCCACCGAGAACGAGCACTCCGCTGCGGTGATCCCGTTCCCCTCGCGACCCGATGTCCCCGGTCGCCGACAGAATGACGCAGAGGTCGCGTTCGATTCGCCCCTCTCCCACGACGCCGACACCGACGACCTGTACGACTGACGCCGCCACCGACCGCCACCGACGAGAGGAGCCCCGTGGACGCGCTCCTGCGACTCGTCGAGACCCACGGCCTGCCCCTGGTCGAGCGAGCTGGGCGCTCCTGCGGCGGATACGAACCGAACTCGGCCACCATCCGGGTCGCGCCCGGCATGAGTGCACGCACGACGCGCAGCGTGATCGCCCACGAGCTCGGCCACGCGATGCTCGGCCACGAGCACACGCACGATCCGACCGAGCGCGCCAGGCAGGAACGGCGCGCAGACGAGTGGGCGGCGCGGCTGCTCATCACTCCCGCCGCCTACGCCGAGGCCGAAGCCGCCCGCGACGGGCACGCCGCCAGCATGGCCTTCGACCTCGAAGTCACCGTCGACCTGGTGCTCGCCTACCGGCGCCTGCTCCGTCGCGTGGGCGACAGCACCTACGTCGAACCGCGACTGGGGCGGGGGCAGTGGGCGCATCGCGTCGTCTCCGCGTGACGGGGCCCTGCTTCAGCGCTGATTGAATGAGGGCATGACGTTCACCACCACGCCTGCACCCGTCACACTCAGCGGCAGCCTCGTCGAGCTGCGACCTCTCGAGCGATCGCACCACGACGGACTCCTCGAGGCCCTCACCGAGGGCGATCTCTGGAAGCGCGCGTGGTACACCTCGATCCCCTCACCCGAGGGTCTCGCAGCGGAGATCGACCGTCGGCTCGGGCTGCTCTCGACCGGGGAGATGATCCCCTTCACGGCGTTCGACGCCACGGGGAGGACCCTCGGCCTCACGACCTTCTATGACATCGTCCCCGACGTCCCGCGACTGCACATCGGATACACGTGGAACCGGCCGTCCGCCCACGGCACCGGTACGAACGCGGAGTCCAAGCTGCTGTTGCTGCGACACGCCTTCGATGACCTCGGGGTGTTCCGCGTGGGGCTCACCACGCAGTGGGTGAACTTCCAGTCTCGAGCGGCGATCGAGCGCCTCGGGGCGAAGCAGGACGGCATCATGCGCGCGATGAGCCGCTACCGCAACGGCGCCCTGCGCGACAGCGTGGAGTACTCGATCATCGAGCCGGAGTGGCCCGCAGTGCGGGCGAACCTGGAGGCGAGACTCGCCGCCAGGGTTTGATCACTCGGTGGCGTTGCCCGACCAGTTGTCGTCGCGGCGGGTGGCGGACCCGCGCTGGCGCATCACGTACGCGAGCGACAGGCAGATGATGAGGATGCCGGCCGCGAAGACGACGCCCTGGAAGTCGGGGAGCACCTGCGCGAGGCCCAGGAGCCAGATCCCTCCGAGGAAGAGGACCAGGAAGAAGATGAAGCTGAGGATCACGGGGCTCCTGTCGTTGCGGGCGTGATCCAGGATACCGCCGACAGCGCGCTTCGCCCGCCGCACCCCGATCCGGATCGGGGTTAGCGCACGTCCCGCGGCTCCGAAACCCCCTTGGCCGCGGACCGGACGGATGGTTTCGTTGCGGTCATGAGCGCACACCCCACGGCCATCGCCATCTCCTGCACCCTCAAGCCTTCGCCCTCCGAGTCGAGCACCGACCTCCTGGCCTCGCAGATCCTCGACGCCCTCTCCGAGCACGGCGTCGACGGGAAGCTCGTCCGAGCAGTGGACTACACACTGAGTCCCGGTGTCGAGGCCGATATGGGAGGCGACGACGAATGGCCCGAGCTCCGCCGCACGGTGCTCGACGCCGACATCCTCGTCTTCGTGACGCCGACATGGATGGGCCAGCACTCGAGCGTCGCCCAGCGGGTGCTCGAGCGACTCGACGCCGAACTCAGTGAGACGGACGACGCCGGCCGGCCGATCCTTTTCGACAAGGTCGCGATCGCCGGAATCGTCGGCAACGAGGACGGCGCGCATCACATCGCCGCGATCCTCTTCCAGGGGCTCAACGACGTCGGCTACACGATCGCCGCGCAGGGGTCGGTGTACTGGAACGGCGAGGCGATGCAGGGAGTGGACTACAAGGACCTCTCTGAGACGCCCGAGGCGGTCGCCTCGGCCACGGCGACCGCGGCACGCAACGCCGCGCACCTCGCCTCCGTCCTGAAGGCGCAGAGCTTCCCCACCGAGTAGGCGTTCAGGCAGGCGCGGTCTTCGCGGCCTCGATGCGCCCCCAGTCGTCGATCACGAGCTCTCCCGAGGCGTTGAGCGCCTGCATGACCTCTTCGACGCGGCGCTTCTCGATGTGCTGCGGCTCCGATGCCGTGAAGAGGAACTGCAACGGGATGGCGGGATGGATCCAGACCGTCACCCGCCCGGGGTCGCCGCCCTCGGCGGGGCGCCACGTCATCATGAAGCTCTCCTGGCGGCGCAACTTCGTCCCGACGATGACCTTCAGGACCGCGAGTGTCTCGTCGTCGATGTGGATCGGCTCGGAGGTGCCGTCGTACCGCAGTCTTCCCATGAGTGAACCGTACCCCGGTGGGGCACCCTCCGCGTGCATCGCCGGGAACTCTGACGGAGCCGCTCGGGAGAAGCGGATGAAGTGCGTCTGCCATGATCCTCTCCTGCGCCCCGCGTGTACACCCCCTGTGCGGCGGAGCGCCATCGTGCGAGCGTGGGACGTTCGACATCCAGGAGGTGGCACCGATGGGACGATTCACGTACGACGGCGGACCGAGGGTCGAGATCGAGGATCGTGCGCTCACGCACCTGCAGCTCGTGATGACGGCGAAGCTGCGTCGTGGCGAGGCCTTCCCCTTCAGCTGGCGCGAGGACGCGAGCGTCGGCGGGGGCCGCACCACCGTGTGGATCCACCCGGCGAGCTCGCTCGTCTTCAAGTTCTTCGGGAGCCGCTCCCCCGATCTCAACCGGCACTGGATGCAGGACCTCGCCGTGACGGCCGCTCAGCCGGCTGGCCTGTACCTCACACCGGAACCTCTGCGCGGGGATCCGACATGGGGCAACGAGGAGAACCCGTTGCTGGTCTGACGGCAGTAGCGTTGAGCCATGAGCGCTCCCGTCGATCCGACAGTCACGTCCGCCTGGTCCGAGCTCCGCGCGCTGCGCGAGACGTTCTCCCCCGATCTTCGCGGCTGGTTCGCGGAGGACCCGACCCGCGCCGACCGCCTCTCGTTCCCGCTCGCCGATCTGCACGTCGACCTGTCGAAGAACCTCGTCACCGATGAGGTGCTGGCGGCTCTGCTGCGGCTCGCCGAGGAGACCGGCGTCGCCGACCGGTACGCCGCGATGCTCTCCGGGGCGCACATCAACACGTCCGAGGATCGTGCCGTGCTGCACACGGCGCTCCGGCGACCAGCCGGAGCCGAGCCCACGCTCCTCGTCGACGGGCAGGACGTCGACGCCGACGTGCAGTCGGTGCTCGACTCGCTCGCCGCCTTCGCCACGCGGGTGCGGGACGGCGAATGGCTCGGCGTCACCGGCAAGAAGGTCACGCACGTCGTCAACATCGGCATCGGCGGGTCCGACCTGGGCCCGGTCATGGTCTACGAAGCGCTGAAGCCGTACGCCGACGCGGGCATCGAGGCGCGGTTCGTCTCCAACATCGACCCGACGGACCTGGCGCAGAAGACCGCCGACCTCGACCCCGAGACCACGCTGTTCATCGTCGCCTCGAAGACCTTCACCACGCTCGAGACCCTCACCAACGCGCGGCTCGCCAGGCAGTGGCTGTGGGCAGGGCTCACGGCATCCGGTGCCATCGCCGACTCCGACGACGCACGCACCGACGCCGTGGCACACCACTTCGTTGCCGTGTCGACGGCTCTCGACAAGGTCGCCGACTTCGGGATCGATCCGGTCAACGCGTTCGGCTTCTGGGACTGGGTGGGCGGCCGCTACTCGGTCGACTCCGCGATCGGCCTCTCCCTGGCCGTCGTGCTGGGCCCCGACGTGTTCCGGGATCTTCTCGCCGGCTTCCACGCGGTCGACGAGCACGTGCGCACCACGCCGCTCGAGCGCAACGTGCCCGTGCTGATGGGGCTTCTGAACGTCTGGTACAACAACTTCCACGGCGCGCAGTCGCACGCCGTGCTCCCCTACGCGCAGCAGCTCAACCGCTTCCCCGCCTACCTGCAGCAGCTCACGATGGAGTCGAACGGCAAGTCCGTGCGCTGGGACGGCTCGCCCGTCACGACCGACACCGGGGAGGTCTTCTGGGGAGAGCCGGGCACGAACGGGCAGCACGCGTTCTACCAGCTCATCCACCAGGGCACCCGCCTCATCCCCGCCGACTTCATCGCGTTCGTGAATCCCGCGTATCCCCTCAGCGACGGTGCCCAGGATGTGCACGAGCTGTTCCTCGCGAACTTCCTCGCGCAGACCAAGGCTCTCGCGTTCGGCAAGACAGCCGACGAAGTCGAAGCGGAGGGCACCACGGGCGCGCTCGTCGCCGCACGGACCTTCGCGGGCAACCGTCCCACGACGTCGATCTTCGCGCCGGCGCTCACGCCGCAGGTGCTGGGGCAGCTCATCGCGCTGTACGAGCACATCACGTTCACGCAGGGCACGATCTGGGGCATCAACTCCTTCGACCAGTGGGGCGTCGAGCTCGGCAAGCAGCTCGCCATGCAGATCGCCCCCGCGATCGGCGGAGACGAGGATGCCGTGGCCGCCCAGGACCCGTCGACGAAGGCGCTGCTGGAGTACTACCGCGCGCACCGGGGCTGACGAGGACCACCGCCATGCATGACGTGGTCGTGATCGGGGCGGGACTCGCGGGACTGCGCTGCGCGGGGCTGCTCGCAGAACGAGGGCTCGACTTAGTCGTGATCGAGGCGGGCGACGTCGTGGGCGGACGCCAGCGCACCGACCTCGTCGACGGCTTCCGACTGGATCGCGGGTTCCAGGTACTCAATCCGGCGTACCCTGCGCTCCGACGAAGCGTGGACCTCGGCGCACTGTCGATGGGGCGCTTCCCGGTGGGCGTGCGGGTACGGACGGAAGACCGGGTCGTGGAACTGCGGCATCCGCTCCGGCATCCGTTGTCGATCCCGGCGACGCTCGCCAGCGGCCTCGTCAGTCCTGCGGATGCCGTGGCGCTCGCGCGCTGGGTGACACCCGCGCTCGTGCTCCCCCTCTCGCGCCTCGCAGACGGCGACGTCTCTTTGGGCGAGGGATGGGATGCCGCGGGGCTGCGCGGGCCACTGCGCACCGCCGTGCTCGAGCCGTTCCTCGCCGGAGTGCTGGCGGAGGATCGCGGCGCGACGTCGAACGCGTTCGCCAGGCTGCTCGTGAGCTACTTCGCGTTCGGGCGGCCCGGACTTCCCGCGCGAGGGATCGCTGAGGTGCCCGCCCAGCTCGCCGCACGAGTCCGAGCCGCCGGCGCCGAGATCCGCCTCCTCTCCCGCGCGGAGCGGATCTCGATGTCCGGCGAGGGTGTCGAGATCGGCGTCGCGGGCGGCGACACCGAGCGCGCAGCCCGCGTCGTCATCGCTGTCGGGGCGGATGCCGTGGCCGACCTCACCGACCTGCACCGGCCGGCGGCGAACGGTCTGCAGACATGGTGGTTCGCCACGGACGAGCCGCCGACCCGCTCCGCACTGCTCACGGTCGACGGTCGTCGACGAGGCCCCGTCGTGAACACCGTCGTGATGACGCACACGGTGCCGTCGTACGCGCCCGCCGGGCGGCACCTCGTCGCCGCGACGTGCCTGCTGCCGCGCGACGGCGACGCACCGGCCGAGCGCGAGGTGCGCCGTCACCTCGGAGAGATCTCGGGCGCTGACGTGACTGCCTGGGAGCTGCTGCGGCGGGACGACATCGCAGACGCCCTCCCGGCCCAGCCGGCGCCGTTGGGGCCGGCGCGACCGCCGCGCCATGCCGAGCGACTCTACATCGCCCGGGGACCACCGCGACACCGCGTCCATTCAGGGCGCACTCGCCTCCGGCGAGCGCGCCGCGCGAGCCGTGCTCAGCGCCGCGGGATCGTCCGGCACGCGGCCGGTGCTACACCGTTGACGACACGCGGATGCCCGGCGCGGTCGACCTCCTGAGCTGCTTTCTCAGGCGGCGATCAACCGGGGAGCGACCCGAGCGACCCGGTCGCGCAGATCCTCCACCGCCCTGTCGAAGGCTGCCTCCGTTCCGGTGACCGCGGGGTCCGGGATCGACCAGTGCGCGTCATCGCGGCCTGCGAGCTTCTCGTGCGCGCGGTCGCACACGCTGATCAGGTAGTCGCCGCGGTGGACGACCTCGTCGAGAGTCTTCGGTCGCGCGTCACGGACGAGGTCGAAGCCGTGTCGGCGAGCAGCCGCCAGTGCGCCGGGGTTCACCGCGGAGCCGGGATCCGTTCCCGCGGAGAGCACCGGCAGGTCGCTCACCGTCGACCACAGTGCTTCGGCCAGCTGCGAGCGTGCGGAATTCGCCGTGCAGACGAAGATGACCTTGCCCCGCACATGCACGGGAGCCGGCTCCATCGACTGGAACACCTCGGGAAGGAATCTCAGGTAGCTCCTCCGTCGATCGCCCTCGGACCTGGTGCGACGCACGATCCCCCGGTCCTCCAGGACTCCCAGGTGGAAGGCGACGAGATTGGACGCCATTCCCAGCTGAGCGGAGATCTCGCTCGGCGACAGGTCGCCGACGGTCAGGAGGTCGACCACTCGTAGCCGATTGGGATCGGCGAGGGCGGCGAACGCATCCGATCGTCGTTGCAGATCGGTCATTATGCACCACCCCGGAAGCGGGCGCCAGCCCATGCCGGGCCACCCGATTACTCAATACAGTTTGAGCGAACGTCGCACCCGCGACAGCCCACTGTTAGGTCAACCTAACACAGGGCAATGACTCTCAAGGAGGATCAGCATGGGCATCGGAAGCGGAATCGCTCTGTTCGTGATCGGAGCCATCCTGGCGTTCGCAGTGAACGTCGACCTGGGTGGAGTCGTCAACCTCGATCTCATCGGCTACATCCTGATGGCAGCCGGCGTCGTGGTGTTCCTCATCAGCCTCGTGCTGGTGATGCGCCGTCGCTCGACCGTCTCGACGGCGCGCTCCGCCGTCGACCCCGCCACGGGTGAGCGCGTCACGACCCGTCGCACCAGCGACAACGGTGACCCGATCGTCTGACGGGCATGACCGACCTCCTGCGAGCAGCTCTCCCTGAGACGGGTGGGCTGCTCGCGGGGCGATACCGCCTGATCGAGCGCATCGGGTCAGGCGGAATGGCGAGGGTCTATCGCGCTCGAGATGAGATCCTCGGCCGAGACGTCGCAGTGAAGCTCTTCTCGATCGACGCGACCGACCAGGTCGCCTCACAGCGGCGAAACGCCGAAGCACTGGCGCTGGCCGCGCTCGACCACCCGTCGCTGGTGACCCTCTACGATGCACACATCGGCGCCGCGGACCACGCGTTCCTCGTGATGGAGCTGGTCCCTGGACCGACGCTTCGCGAGCGGATGGACCAGGGCCCTCTCGACGGCCAGGAGCTGGCGGCGTGGCTGAATCAGATCGCCGCCGGGCTCGCCGCTGTGCACGCCGCGGGCATAGTCCACCGGGACATCAAACCGGCCAACGTTCTCCTGAGACCGACCGGCGACGCTGAGGCGCCCTTCGAAGCGGTACTGGCGGACTTCGGCATCGCGCACCTCGTCGACGCGGCACGACTCACGGCTCCCGGCGCGATCATGGGCACCGCCGCCTACCTGGCGCCGGAGCAGGTCCGAGGGGAAGCGACCGGACCCGCCTCCGACGTCTATTCGCTCGGGCTGGTCGTTCTCGAAGCGCTCACGCAGCGGCACCCGTTCGACACCGACTCCCTGCAGAACACCATCGTCGGACGGCTCTCGTCAGCGCCGGCCATTCCGGGCGCACTCGGCTACGGGTGGAAGTCGTTGATCAGCGCGATGACCACGATCGATCCTTCCGCACGACTGTCCGCGTCCGAGGTGGCCGACAGGGCCTCCCGCCTCGGGACGGCGACGACGCGAATTGGGCCCTTGCGCCGCGACCGGCGCCGACGTCCTCCCGCGGCTCATCTCGCGGAGACGACCGCCCCCGACCTCGCGCGGCTGCTGCGCTGCGCGGAGGTGCCCGATGAACCGGTCGTGGAAGCCGAGGTCGAGAGGGCGAACCGCCTTCATCGCGCCATCGTCGTCGCGCTCGTCGTCACTGCCGCGATCATGTTCGGCGGGATACTGCTCATCACCGCGCTGAGCTCCGCCGCGGGCGCCGACGACACCGGTTACGGCTCCCCCGTATCCGCACCTGTGACGTGGGCAAGCCCCCGCCTGCATCCTCTCGACTGAGGAGCGGGCGGGGGCTCGAGCGACTTCGCGGGCGGCGAACCGCTGTTGCGGTCAGGGGCGGGTCAGAAGTCCCAGTCCTCGTCTTCCGTGGCCTCGGCCTTGCCGATCACGTACGACGAGCCCGACCCCGAGAAGAAGTCGTGGTTCTCGTCGGCGTTCGGCGAGAGCGCCGACAGGATCGCCGGGTTCACGTTCGTCACCGTCGAGGGGAACATGGCCTCGTAGCCGAGGTTCATGAGCGCCTTGTTGGCGTTGTAGTGCAGGAACTTCTTGACGTCCTCGGTCAGGCCGACACCGTCGTAGAGGTCCTGCGTGTACTGCACCTCGTTGTCGTACAGCTCGTAGAGCAGCGAGAACGTGTAGTCCTTGAGCTCATCCCGGCGCTGCTGCGTGGCCGTCTCGAGACCGCGCTGGAACTTGTAGCCGATGTAGTAGCCGTGCACCGCCTCGTCACGGATGATGAGGCGGATCAGGTCGGCCGTGTTCGTCAGCTTCGCCTTCGACGACCAGTAGATCGGCAGGTAGAAGCCCGAGTAGAACAGGAACGACTCGAGCAGGGTCGAGGCGACCTTGCGCTTGAGCGGGTCGTCGCCCTGGTAGTAGTCCATGATGATCTGAGCCTTCTTCTGAAGGTTCGGGTTCTCGGTGGACCACCGGAACGCCTCGTCGATCTCCTTGGTCGACGCGAGCGTCGAGAAGATCGAGGAGTAGCTCTTCGCGTGCACCGACTCCATGAACGCGATGTTCGTGTAGACGGCCTCCTCGTGCGGGGTGATCGCATCGGGGATGAGCGACACGGCGCCGACCGTGCCCTGGATGGTGTCGAGCAGGGTCAGACCCGTGAAGACGCGCATCGTGAGCAACTGCTCGTCAGGGGTCAGCGTGTTCCACGACTGGACGTCGTTCGACAGCGGCACCTTCTCGGGCAGCCAGAAGTTGTTCACCAGACGGTTCCAGACCTCGAGGTCCTTGTCGTCCTGGATGCGGTTCCAGTTGATCGCCTGCACGCTGTCGACCAGCTTGAGCGGGGAGTGGGGAGTCATGTTCGTTCTCGTTCCGGGTGACTGTCGACGGGTCAGAGCATGCAGGAGACGCACTCGGTCATGTCGGTGCCCTCGAGCGCCAGCTGGCGCAGACGGATGTAGTAGATCGTCTTGATGCCCTTGCGCCATGCGTAGATCTGCGCCTTGTTGATGTCGCGAGTGGTGGCGGTGTCCTTGAAGAACAGCGTCAGCGACAGGCCCTGGTCGACGTGCTGCGTGGCGGCGGCGTACGTGTCGATGACCTTCTCGTAGCCGATCTCGTACGCGTCCTGGTAGTACTCCAGGTTGTCGTTCGTCATGAACGCTGCCGGGTAGTAGACGCGACCCAGCTTGCCTTCCTTGCGGATCTCGATCTTCGACGCGATCGGGTGGATCGACGACGTCGAGTTGTTGATGTACGAGATCGAGCCGGTCGGCGGCACCGCCTGCAGGTTCTGGTTGTAGATGCCGTGCTTCTGGATGCTCTCCTTCAGCTCGACCCAGTCCTGCTGCGTCGGGATGTGCTTGCCCGCGAAGAGCTCCTTGACCTTCTCGGTCGCCGGCACCCACGCCTGGTCGATGTACTTGTCGAAGAACTCGCCCGACGCGTACTTCGAGTCCTCGAAGCCGTCGAACGTCTGCTGACGCTCGATCGCCAGGTTGTTCGAGGCACGCAGCGCGTGGTACAGCACGGTGTAGAAGTAGATGTTCGTGAAGTCGACACCCTCCTCCGAGCCGTAGTAGACGTGCTCGCGAGCGAGGTAGCCGTGCAGGTTCATCTGACCGAGGCCGATCGCGTGGGAACGGTCGTTGCCGTCTTCGATCGAACGCACCGAGCGGATGTGGCTCTGGTCGCTCACCGCGGTGAGCGCGCGGATCGCGGTCTCGACCGTCTGGCCGAGGTCGTCGGCATCCATCGACAGCGCGATGTTCATCGAGCCGAGGTTGCAGGAGATGTCCTTGCCGATCTGGTCGTACGACAGGTCGTCGTTGTACGTCGTCGGCGTGTTCACCTGCAGGATCTCGCTGCAGAGGTTCGACATGTTGATGCGACCCTTGATCGGGTTCGCCTTGTTCACCGTGTCCTCGAACATGACGTACGGGTAACCGGACTCGAACTGGATCTCGGCGACGGTCTGGAAGAACTCGCGCGCGTTGATCTTCGTCTTCTTGATGCGCGGGTCGTCGACCATCTCGCGGTACTTCTCGGTGACCGAGATGTCGCCGAACGGGACGCCGTAGACCTTCTCGACGTCGTACGGCGAGAAGAGGTACATGTCCTCGCCGTTCTTCGCGAGCTCGAACGTGATGTCGGGCACCACGACGCCGAGCGACAGCGTCTTGATGCGGATCTTCTCGTCGGCGTTCTCGCGCTTCGTGTCGAGGAAGCGCATGATGTCGGGGTGGTGGGCGTTGAGGTACACCGCACCGGCGCCCTGACGCGCACCGAGCTGGTTGGCGTAGCTGAAGCTGTCTTCGAGCAGCTTCATCACGGGGATGATGCCGGAGGACTGGTTCTCGATCTGCTTGATCGGGGCGCCGGACTCGCGGATGTTCGAGAGCAGGAGCGCCACGCCGCCGCCGCGCTTCGACAGCTGCAGGGCGGAGTTGATGCCGCGGGCGATCGACTCCATGTTGTCTTCGATGCGCAGCAGGAAGCAGCTGACCAGCTCGCCGCGCTGCGCCTTGCCCGCGTTGAGGAAGGTCGGGGTGGCCGGCTGGAAGCGACCGGAGATGATCTCCTCGACGAGGTTCACCGCGAGCTTCTCGTCGCCGTCGGCCAGGCCGAGGGCCGTCATCACGACGCGGTCCTCGAACCGCTCGAGGTAGCGCTTGCCGTCGAACGTCTTCAGCGTGTAGCTCGTGTAGTACTTGAACGCGCCGAGGAAGGTCTCGAAGCGGAACTTCTTCGAGTAGGCGAGGTCGTTGAGCTTCTGGATGAACTCGAACGAGTACTTGTCGATGACGGAGCCCTCGTAGTACTCCTTCTCGACGAGGTAGTCGAGCCGCTCCTTGAGGGAGTGGAAGAACACCGTGTTCTGGTTGACGTGCTGGAGGAAGTACTCCCGCGCCGCCCGCTTGTCGGCGTCGAACTGGATCTTCCCGTTCGCGTCGTAGAGATTCAGCATCGCGTTGAGGGCGTGGTAGTCCAGGCCCTCGTACGCGGGGTTCACCTTGAACGCCGCGGTCTCCGTCACTGCGCCGTGTCCTGCATGCTCTTCCACTGCGATACCCACCGTCGTTCCAATCCGTCGCTCACGCGATCAACGTCGTCCTGTGTGCCGAAGATCTCTAGCCGGTACAAGTGAGGCACGTGGCACTTGCGGCTGATGATGTCGCCGGCGAGGCAGAAGGCGTCGCCGAAGTTGGTGTTTCCTGCGGAGATGACTCCGCGGATGTGGCGTCGGTTGCGTTCGTCGTTGAGGAACCGGATCACCTGCTTGGGAACGGCTCCCCGCTCGACGCCTCTCCCCTCACCCCCGCCGTAGGTGGGAGTGACCAGCACGAAGGGCTCGTCGATGACGAGGTCCTCCTCCTGCCGGTGGAGAGGGATGCGCCGGGCGGGGAGACCCAGCTTCTCGATGAAGCGTGCGGTGTTGCCCGACACGCTGGAGAAGTAGACCAGGAGCGGCGCAGCGGTCGCGACGGCGCTCATGGTGCCTCAGGCCAGGCGCGAGGCGAGCTCGTCGATCTTGTCGGGACGGAAGCCCGACCAGTGGTCCTCGTCGGTGACGACGACGGGAGCCTGCATGTAGCCGAGCGACTTGACCTGCTCGAGGGCTGCCGGGTCTTCCGACAGGTCGTGGATCTCGTACTCGATACCCTTCGCGTCGAGAGCGCGGTAGGTCGCGTTGCACTGGACGCAGGACGGCTTGGTGTAGACCGTGATCGACATCTTTTTCGGCTTCCCCTCAAATCTCTGGCCTGTGGTGATCAGGCGTTTGTCCGGTAGACCCTCACCGGGAACTCAATACTACATATAGGGACGGACATTCAGAGCGACCACAAGGGGTAGTAGTTACATCCGTGTAGTTTTCCACCGCTCTCCACTGATACAACACAGGTTCTCCACCGTTTCTTCCACAGGCGGAGGGCCGCCCGCGGACATCGCGAACCGCGAGAAATCGCGGCTGGGAGGACCCTGTGAGCGATCCATCCACAGGGGGCACGATACGGCCGACCACCGACATCCGATTTTCTGTGGAAAGTGCGGTTCGGCGTGTCGCGGCGTGTCGGGGTCCGACCGCCCGCACGAGGGTCGCCCCGGTGCCGGTAGCGTTGTCGGGTGGCGGGATACCAGGACCTTCTTCGCACGCCGGGAGTGGCGCGCATGATCGCGGCGCAGCTGACCGCGCGCTTCCCCAGCGGCATGACCTCGCTGGCGATCCTCCTGCACGTCGAGCAGCAGACCGGGTCTTACGGATCGCCGGGTCTCGTGCTCGCTGCGACGAGTGTCGGCCAGGCCGTCGCCGGGCCCATCACGAGCCGCTGGATGGGCGCCTGGGGAATGCGTCGCGTCCTCACCCTCACGAGCACGGTGTGCGTGATCGCGGTGGTCGCGCTCGCCCTGCTGCCCCTCACCGTCCCCGGCTACATGGCGTTCGGCATGGTCGCCGGGCTCGCGACCCCGCCCATCCAGGCCGCCGTCCGCACGATCTACCCCAAGCTCGTGAACTCGTCGCAGCTCACGCCGCTGTTCTCCCTCGACGCCTCGCTGCAGGAGATCATCTGGATCCTGGCGCCCGTGGTCATCACGCTGGTCTCCACCCAGGTCGGCACCATGGAGGGCCTGCTGCTCGTCGCCGTCATCCTCGTCGGCGGCGCGGCGTGGTTCATCCTCTCCCCCGAGGTCGGCCGGGTGCGCATCCCCCGCAGCCGCAACGCCCTCGGCAAGGTGGTGCTCAAACCCCCGGTGCTCCTCGCCACGGTCGTCGGGTTCCTGCTGATCGGCGCCTGCGCCGCCGTCGAGGTCGGAGTGGTCGCGACGTTCGAGCACGGCAGCCTCGCCGCGGGGCTCGTCCTCGCGGTGTTCTCGGTCGGCAGCCTGGCGGGCGGGCTCGCCTTCGGACACATCCCGATCGGCCCCTGGGCCATGGCGCGCCGCCTGCTGATCGTGACCGTCGGCCTCGCGCTCACGATGATCTCGCTCAACGTCTTCTGGCTGGGCGGCACCCTCATCGTCGCGGGCATCGGTATCGCCCCCGCGCTCGCCGTGCTCTTCGCGATCACCTCGGCGAGCGTCAAGTTCAGCGAGACGGCCGAGGCGTTCGGGTGGACCGGCACCGGCCAGCTGATCGGGGCCGCCGCCGGATCCGCCGTGGCCGGCTTCCTCGTCGACGCGACCGACCCTCGCGGCGCCTACCTCGCCGCGACGATCTTCGCCGCGGTCGGCCTCATCGTCTCCGTCGTCTTCGTCCGCTCCTTCCCCGACCTGCGTCACCGCGACGCGAGCCCCCATCCCGACACCGAACCCCTGGCGGTCACACCCTCATGAGCACAGCACTCCCCTCCTCGCACCCGAACGATGCGGAGACCCCCGTCGAGGTCGTCTGCGTCGGCGAGTCCATGGGGCTCGTCACCGCCATCGGTGCTCCCCTCGTCGAGACCGAGACCGCGGCGTTCGGCATCGCCGGCGCCGAGGGCAACGTCTCCGTCGGTCTCGTCGCGGCCGGCCACCGGGCCGCCTGGGCGTCTCGTCTCGGCGCCGACCCGTTCGGCGAGCGCATCGCCGCCGAGCTCTCCGGCCGCGGCGTGGACCTGTGGGTCACGACCGACGACGCCACCCCGACCGGTGTGATGTTCAAGGACCCCGGCGTCGAATCGTCGTCGGTCTACTACTACCGCCGTGGGTCAGCCGCCTCCCTCATGGACCGGGGCTTCCTCGACGCCGACGCCCTCGCCGGGGTGCGCATCGTGCACACGACGGGCATCACGCCCGCGCTCTCCGCCACGTGCCGCGAGATGGTCGACCAGCTGTACGTCGACGCCCGCGCGGCCGGGGCCCTGGTCTCGTTCGACGTCAACGACCGTCGCGCCCTGTGGAGCAGGGAGGACGCAGCGCACACGCTCGCCCGCCTCGCCGACGCCGCGGACATCGCGTTCGTCGGCCGCGACGAGGCGGAGCGCATCTGGGGCACCCCGACCGCATCCGACATCCGCGCGCACCTGCCGCACTGCGGACTGCTCGTGGTGAAGGACGGCGACGTGGGCGCCACCGCGTTCTCCGGCGACGACGAGCCGGTGTTCGTTCCCGCGCCGCGCGTCGAGGTCGTCGAACCGGTCGGCGCGGGCGACGCGTTCGCCTCGGGATTCCTGGCGGCGACGCTCGAGGGCGCCGACCTGGCGGAGCGCCTGTCAGCGGGACACGCGGCAGCGGCCCGCGTGCTCACGACGCACGGAGACCTGCCGCCCCTCGACTGAGAGCCCGGCGCAGTCGCACCGGACCGGCTGTCGGATGGCGGTCGTAGGCTGAGGGCATGGCCTCGCCGCTCACCCTCCCCCGCCTCTGCTGGGGCGATCCGTCGTCCGCCCGCCGCGTCCTGCTCGTGCACGGCCTCGGCTCTTCGGGAGCGCTGATGTGGCGTCTCGGCGACGCGCTGGCCGCAGCCGGATGGCACGCGACCGCGATCGACCTGCGCGGCCACGGCGACGCGCCCCGCGCCCTCGACTACTCGGTGCAGGCGTACGGCGCCGATCTCGTCTCGACCCTGCCCACGGGCGGCGGGCGATGGGATGCCGTGGTCGGCCACTCGCTCGGAGGAGCCGCGAGCACGGTCGCCGCGGCATCCTCTCCCTCATGGACCGCGCGACTCGTGCTGCTCGACCCGGCCATCCTCGTCGGCGGCCGCGATGCGGCGATCGTGCGCAAGAGCCAGGAGCGCGCATTCGCCGACAACCGGATCGAGCTCGTACGGCAGGAGCACCCGCACTGGCATCCGCAGGATTGGGAGCTCAAGGTCGACGCCGTGCACCGCACCAGCGCCTGGGCCGTCGAGCAGACCAGTGTGCAGAACACCCCGTGGGACGTCACGGCCGACGCCGCGCGCCTGACCGTGCCGACCCACGTGATCGGCTCCGACCCGGCCGTGTACAGCATCTTCACCGGTGAGGTCGCGCGGTCGGTGCTCGCCGCGAACCCCCTCATCACGATGTCGGTCGTCGAGGGCGCGGGGCATTCGCTCCACCGTGACAGGCCCGAGGAATCGATCCGTCAACTGAAGGAGGCACTCGCATGAGCGCATTCGACCCGTCGGTGTTCCTGCCCGACGACCTGCTCGACCGCATCCGGGAGCGCGCGCCGCTGCACGACCGCGACAACACCTTCCCCCAGCAGGACCTCGACGAGCTGCGCGAGGCGGGATACCTCTCGATCCTCGTGCCAGCCGAGCGGGGCGGCGCCGGCCTGGGGCTGGCCGAGGCCGCCGTCCTGCAGCAGCGCCTGGCCACGGCGGCACCGGCGACCGCTCTCGCGATCAACATGCACCTCGTCTGGACCGGCGTCGCGAAGGTCTTCAGCGACCGAGGCGTCCCCGGCCTGGAGTTCGTGCAGGACGGCGCCGTCGCCGGCGAGGTCTTCGCCTTCGGCATCAGCGAGGGCGGCAACGACCTCGTGCTCTTCGGCAGCGACACGGATGCCGTGCCCACGGGCGACGGCGGGTACGCGTTCACCGGCACCAAGATCTTCACCTCGCTCGCCCCAGTGTGGACGAGGCTGGGCCTGCACGGCCTCGACACCACGAGCGAGGACGCACCGAAGCTCGTCTTCGCGTTCGTCGAGCGCAGCGACGCGGTCGTCACGAGCGACGACTGGGACACCCTGGGCATGCGCGGCACGCAGAGCAGGACGACGCGTCTGGACGGAGCTATCGCGGATGCCGCGCACGTGGTGCGCCGCATCGACGCGGGACCGAGCCCCGATCCGATCGTGTTCGGCATCTTCTCGGTGTTCGAGATCCTCCTCGCCTCCGTCTACACCGGCATCGCCCGCCGCGCGCTCGACCTCGCGGTGCAGACCGCCAGGACGCGGCGGTCGAAGCGCACGGGCACCTCGTACAGCCAGGATCCCGACATCCGCTGGCGCGTCGCCGACATGGGTCTCGCCTACGACGCCCTGCCCCCGCAGATCGCCGCGCTCGCCCGCGACGTCGACGACCGAGCCGACCACGGCGCCCGCTGGTTCACCCTCCTCTCCGGACTCAAGCACCGCGCGATCACGACGGCGAAGCACGTCGTCGATCAGGCGATGCTCGTGGCCGGCGGCGGGTCCTACTTCTCCGCCAACGAGCTCTCGCGCCTGTACCGCGACGTGCTCGCCGGAGCCTTCCACCCCTCCGACCCCGAATCCGCGCACTCGACCGCGGCGACGGCCTGGCTCGGCCCCGTGGAGTCCTGACCTCCGACGGAGCGAATCCGCACTCCGTGCGACACGGATCTGCGGAATCGGTTGCCGAGAGTCGTTCTCGGTGCGAGGATCGCATCATGCCGTCCTCGAAGAAGCATCCCACCCTCGACGATGTGTCCAAGACGATCATCGAGCTGCTGCAGGAGGACGGGCGCCGCTCGTACTCCGACATCGGCCGCGCCGTCGGGCTGAGCGAAGCCGCCGTGCGTCAGCGCGTGCAGCGCCTCACGGAGGCCGGCGTCATGCAGATCGTCGCCGTGACCGACCCGATGCAGCTCGGCTTCCGCCGTCAGGCGATGATCGGCATCCGCGTCTCCGGCGACACCCGCGTCGTCGCCGAGGAGATCGCGGCGATCCAGGCCATCGACTACGTCGTGATCACGGTCGGCGCCTTCGACATCCTCGCCGAGGTCGTCTGCGAGGACGATGAGGACCTGCTCGCCCTGATCAACGACAGCATCCGTCCGATCGACGGCGTCCTGTCGACCGAGACCTTCATCTACGCCAAGCTGCAGAAGCAGCTCTACAACTGGGGGACCAGATGAGCACCACCCGCACCACCCCGTCCGAGCCCGAACTCCAGGCGATGGCGAAAGACCACCTCTGGATGCACTTCACCCGGCAGTCCACCATGGAGAAGTCGGGCGTGCCGATCATCGTCAAGGGCGAGGGGCACCGCATCTGGGACGCGAAGGGCAAGGAGTACATCGACGGGCTCGCCGGGCTGTTCGTGGTGAACGCCGGCCACGGTCGTCGCCGTCTCGCCGAGGCCGCGGCTGCCCAGGCATCCGAGCTCTCGTTCTTCCCGCTGTGGTCGTACGCGCACCCCGCCGCGATCGAGCTGGCCGATCGGCTGGCCGACGAGGCCCCCGGCGACCTCAACCGCGTGTTCTTCTCGACCGGCGGCGGCGAGGCCGTCGAGACGGCCTTCAAGCTCGCCAAGCACTACTGGAAGCTGCAGGGCAAGCCCGCCAAGCACAAGGTCATCTCGCGCGCCGTCGCCTATCACGGCACCCCGCAGGGAGCGCTCGCGATCACCGGCATCCCCGCCATGAAGGCGATGTTCGAGCCGGTGACGCCGGGCGGCTTCCGCGTGCCGAACACGAACTTCTACCGGGCGGCCGAGATGGGCGGCCCGAGCGACGACCTCGAGGCGTTCGGCCTCTGGGCCGCGAACCGCATCGAGGAGATGATCCTGTTCGAAGGCCCGGAGACCGTCGCGGCGGTCTTCCTCGAACCCGTGCAGAACTCCGGCGGATGCTTCCCACCGCCTCCCGGCTACTTCGCCCGCGTCCGCGAGATCTGCGACAAGTACGACGTGCTGCTCGTGTCGGACGAGGTCATCTGCGCGTTCGGCCGCCTCGGGCACACGTTCGCCTGCACCGGGCTCGGATACGTGCCCGACATGATCACCTGCGCGAAGGGCATGACCAGCGGCTACTCCCCGATCGGCGCGACGATCGTCAGCGATCGGATCTACGAGCCCTTCTCGCACGGCGACCTCTCGTTCCCGCACGGCTACACGTTCGGCGGACACCCCGTGTCGGCCGCGGTCGCGCTCGAGAACCTCGCGATCTTCGACGAGGAGGGCCTGAACGCGCACGTGCGCGAGAACTCGCCCCTGTTCCGCGCCGAGCTCGAGACGCTGCTCGATCTGCCGCTCGTCGGCGACGTCCGCGGCGACGGATACTTCTTCGGCATCGAGCTCGTGAAGGACAAGGCGACCAAGGAGACGTTCGACGACGACGAGTCCGAGCGACTGCTGCGCGGCTTCCTGTCCGGTGCGCTGTTCGACGCCGGCCTCTACTGCCGCGCCGACGACCGCGGCGACCCCGTCATCCAACTCGCACCGCCGCTCACGATCGGCCCCGCGGAGTTCCGCGAGATCGGTCAGATCCTGCGCGGTGTGCTGACGGAGGCCCAGGGCGTCCTCTAGCGCACCGGGATCAGCCCCGCGGCGCGGTGCGTCGACGGGCCAGCAGCGCGAGGTGCAGGGCTGCGAGAGTCTCTCCGTCGTCGAGGTCGGCGTCGAGCAGATCGCCGATGAGCGTGAGCCGCTGGTAGAACACCGACCGGGAGAGGTGGCTCGCCGCAGCGGCGGCCGAACGATTCCCCGGGTGGGCGAGCAGCGCTGCCAGTACGTCGAGCAGGTCGCCGCGTCGCTCCTCGTCGTAGCGGATCAGCGGCGACAGCATCCGCTCGCTGTGCTCGTGCAGGCGTCGATCGTCCCTCAGGGTCGCGACGAGCCGTTCGAGCGGCCGGTCCCCGACTCGCCGCACACGAGCACCGCCGCTGGACACCTCGCTGTCGGCGAGATCGCGGGCCGCGCGGAGGGACGCGAGCAGGCCGGGCACATCCTCGGCCATCGGCCCCACGAACACCGGACGGCCGGGACCGGCGATGCGCAGCAGGGTCGCGTCGTCGAGCTCTGCCGATGCCGGCGCCGACAGCAGCGCGACGTCGTGGTCGCCGGCGCGGGCCGCGACGACCGCGAGCCCCGCCTGCCTGGCACGGTAGGCGAGCCCCGCGATCGAGTCGGATCCCCCGACGACGATGCCGTGGCATCGCCGCCCCCTCAGCTCGAATCCCCCGGCCCCGAGCCGTGCGGCGATGTCGTCGGCATCCGCGAACCGGGCTCCGAGCAGATCGTCGATCACGCTGCGCTGGGCGAGCAGCGACCACTCGACATCTCCCCCGTCGGCGAGGCAGCCGAACGCGAGCGCCGTCGCCCCCTGCTCGAGCACCGTGAGCCGACCGGCCGCCGGCTCGGGGCCGGGGAGCGCGAGCAGCGTGCCCCACCGGGTGCCCCGCGCCTGCACCGGCACGCGGTCAGCCCCCTCTCGAGCATCGAGGGCCTCCGCCACCCCCCGCCCGAGGTACTCTCCCGCGATCAGCTCGCCGGCGAGATTCTCGAGCATCACTGAGGCCCCGATCGCCCGCGCGGTCTCGGCGACCACGACGTCGGCCGGTGCGCCCTGCAGGCTCAGCCCCGTGAAGAGCTCGTGCAGGTGCCGTCGCTCCTCCAGTGCGGCCGTCTGCGCGGCGATGAGCGCGTGGTGCACGGCCTCGGTGACCGTGACGAACTTCACCTCCCGGGTGAGCGCGACGAGTGCGAGGCCCTCCCTCGCGCATACGTCGACGACCGCCCCGGGGACGTCAGTGTGCCGTTCGCCGAGTTCGAGGACGATCCCGGCGAGGCCGACCTCGTGCAGGCGCACGGCGAACTCGCGCAGCATCCGGTCGTCGTCCGGCCAGGCGGCCCCCGTCGTGAGCAGCAACTCTCCTCCGTCGAGCAGGCGCGCGACCCCCGTGCTGTCGGAGACGTGCACCCAGCGCACCGCAGCCTCCAGCGCTGCACCGCCGACGATCACCTCGGGCACCCCGCGCTGCACCGCAGGACTGTTCAGCACATCGGCCACGGTGAGGAATCCCCTGCCCGCCGGACGCTCTGTCCGATTCTCGGGAAAGTCATGACGTTCTGTCACCGGTATCGCCCGCCGATCTCTGTGAGCATGGATGAGACACAGCGTAACGGGAACCGGTCAGAGTGTCCGATCTACCCGCGCACGAGCATCGAGGAGCAGCGTGGACATCGTCCGTCACGTCATCAACGGAGCAGAGACCGCGGAAGCGGCGCGATCGGGCGAGGTCTTCGACCCCGCCACGGGGCAGGTGACCAAGCGCGTCGCGTTCGCCTCGACGGCCGAGGTCGAGCAGGCGATCGCCGCGGCGGCCGCCGCGCTTCCCGCGTGGCGCGAGACGAGCGTGATCAAGCGCGCCGACGTGTTCTTCCGCCTGCGTCAGCTGCTCAAGGAGCGCACCCCCGAGCTCGCCGCGATCGTCACGTCCGAGCACGGCAAGGTGCTCTCGGATGCCGCGGGCGAGGTGTCGCGCGGCATCGAGAACGTCGAGTTCGCGGCCGGCCTCGTGCACCTGCTCAAGGGCGAGCGCAGCGAGCAGGTCGCTCGGGGCGTCGACGTGCACTCCGTGAAGCAGCCGGTGGGCGTCGTCGCCGCCATCACCCCCTTCAACTTCCCCGTCATGGTTCCGCTGTGGATGGTCGCCTCGGCCATCGCGTGCGGCAACACGGTCGTGCTCAAGCCGAGCGAGAAGGACCCGTCGGCAGCCGTGTGGCTGGCCGAGCTCTTCCAGGAGGCGGGCCTTCCCGACGGCGTGCTCAACGTCGTGCACGGCGACAAGGAGGCCGTCGACGCCCTGCTCGGCTCGCCCCGCGTGAACGCCGTCAGCTTCGTCGGCTCCACGCCCATCGCCCGCTCGATCTACCAGCGCGCCTCGGCGAACGGCAAGCGTGTCCAGGCCCTCGGCGGCGCGAAGAACCACATGGTCGTGATGCCGGATGCCGACATCGACGCCGCCGCCGACGCCGCGGTCTCCGCCGCGTACGGCTCTGCCGGCGAGCGCTGCATGGCCGTGTCGGTGCTCGTCGCCGTCGGAGACGTGGCCGACGACCTCGTCGCGGCGATCGCCTCACGCATCGAGGGCCTCACGATCGGCGCCGGCACCGACGAGGCGAGCGAGATGGGACCGCTCATCACCCGCGAGCACCGAGACCGCGTCGCCTCGTACGTGACCGGCGCCGCCGCCGAGGGCGCCACCGTCGTCGTCGACGGCACCGAGAAGCAGTTCGACTCCGACGGCTTCTTCATCGGCGTGAGCCTGCTCGACCACGTCGCCCCCGGCATGAAGGCCTACGACGACGAGATCTTCGGCCCGGTCCTCGGAGTGGTCCGCGTCGAGAGCTACGCCGAGGCCGTCGAGCTCGTCAATGCGAACGCCTACGGCAACGGCACGGCGATCTTCACGCGCGACGGCGGCACGGCCCGCCAGTACGAGTTCGACATCGAGGTCGGCATGGTCGGAGTGAACGTGCCGATCCCCGTGCCGATCGGCGCCTACTCGTTCGGCGGCTGGAAGGACTCGCTGTTCGGGGACTCGCACATCTACGGACCCGAGTCGGTGCACTTCTACACGCGGTCGAAGGTCGTCACGACCCGCTGGCCCGACCACACCCCCTCGCAGATCGACCTCGGCTTCCCGAGCAATCACTGACCGGCGCACGGAGAGAAGACCATGACTGCTTTCACCGACCGCCACGGCGCGTCCCATGAGCTGCCGGCCCCCGACGCCGAGGCGCAGGTGCGTGCCGACGATCGCGGGCACGTGTTCCACTCCTGGAGCGCCCAGGGTCTCATCGACCCGCTCCCCGTCGCCGCCGGCGAAGGGTCGACGTTCTGGGACTACGCCGGAAACGCCTACCTCGACTTCTCCAGCCAGCTGGTGAACCTGAACCTCGGGCACCAGCATCCGGATCTCGTCGCGGCGATCCAGCAGCAGGCCGGGCGTCTCGCGACGATCCAGCCCGCGATGGCGAACGACGTGCGGGGCGAGCTCGCGCGCCTCATCGTCGAGGTCGCGCCCGAGGGCTTCCAAAAGGTGTTCTTCACCAACGGCGGCGCCGAGGCGAACGAGTACGCGGTGCGGATGGCGCGGCAGACGACCGGACGCCGCAAGGTCCTGTCGATGTACCGCAGCTACCACGGCTCCACGTCGACCGCGATCTCGCTCACGGGCGACCCGCGCCGCTGGGCGAACGACACGGTCGACTCGGGCTCCGTCCGGTTCTTCGGTCCGTATCTGTACCGCTCCCCCTTCCACTCCGAGACCCTCGAGCAGGAGTCGGAGCGCGCCCTCGCGCACCTCGAGCAGACGATCCAGCTCGAAGGCCCGAGCACCATCGCGGCGATCATCATCGAGACCGTCGTCGGCACGAACGGCGTACTCGTACCGCCGCCCGGATATCTGCAGGGCGTCCGCGAGCTGTGCGACCGCTATGGCATCGTGTACATCGCCGACGAGGTCATGGTCGGCTTCGGACGCCTCGGCGAGTGGTTCGGCATCGACGCCTTCGACGCGCAGCCCGACCTCATCACCTTCGCGAAGGGTGTGAACTCCGGCTACGTCCCGCTCGGCGGCGTCGTGATCTCGGAGCGCATCGCGAAGGCGTTCGATACGACGCCGTTCGCCGGCGGACTCACCTACTCGGGGCACCCGCTGGCGTGCGCCGCCGGGGTGGCGACGTTCGAGGTGTTCCGTCGCGACGGCATCCTGGAACGAGTGCGGGACCTCGGCGAGCGCATCGTCGAGCCGACTCTGCGCTCGTGGGTCGACACCCACCCGAGCGTGGGCGAGGTCAGGGGTCTCGGACTGTTCTGGGCCGTCGAGCTCGTGCGCGACAAGGAGACGCGCGAGCCGCTCGTGCCCTTCAACGCGGCGGGAACGGATGCCGCGCCCATGACCGCCTTCGCGGCGGCGGCGAAGAAGGCGGGGGTCTGGCCGTTCACGCACTTCAACCGCATGCACGTCGCGCCGCCGCTCGTCATCACCGAGGAGGAGCTCGTCCGCGGCCTCGCCGTGCTCGACGACGCGCTCTCGGTCGCCGACGAGCACGCCGCGGGCTAGACGAGGCGCCGGCGTCCTCGGCCACGAGACCGCTACTTCGGTCGGCACCTCTTGCCGTAATTCGCCCGGGATTGCGGCAAGAGGTGCCAACCGAACGGGACTGAGCACGCGGCGGGCTAGACCAGGAATCCGCGCAGCAGCGCTTCGGAGCCGGCGAGGTGGTCGTTCATGGCCGCCTCGGCGGCATCCGGCCGGCCCGCGAGGATCGCCGAGACGATGCGCTCGTGCTGCTCGCCCGAGTGCTGGATGTTGCGCGGCAGCAGCGGGAACGTGTCCAGCCAGACGTTCACCGACGCCCGGTTCTCGGCGACGAGCGCCACGAGCGACGGGATGCCCGCGGCCTCGGCGATCGCGAGGTGCAGCAGCGTGTCCAGGCGGCGGTACTCCTCGGGCCCCGCGGGCAGCGCCGCCTCATGCCGGGCCCAGAGGTCGGCACGAACGCCGGCGTCGAGCGAGCGCCCCGCGGCGGCCCGGGCTGCGCCCGTCTCGAGCACCCGTCGGAGGCCCAGGACGTCATCGATCTCGGCGGGCGTCACGGCGCCGGCATCCGAGGGGTGCGGCAGCGGGTCCGCGACGAAGGTGCCGCCGTACCGGCCGCGCTTGGGCACGAGGTAGCCGGTGTCGGCGAGCTCCCTGATCGCGTCGCGCACGGTGTCGCGGCTGACGCCGAAGGATGCCGCGAGTTCCCGCTCCGGGGGCAGCGACTCCCCCGGGGCGACCACGCCGAGCCGAATGGTCTGCACGAGCCGCGACACCGCGTCCTCGAGGGCGTTCCCCCGTCGCAGCGGGCGGTACACCGCTCGCCTGACCTCGACGAGGTCGCCGTCGGAGACGCGGTCGCTCATGGTCTCACCCTGTCACAGCGCGATGGGCCGAGCTCACAGCGGGGTGACGTAGGCGTTGGTGATGCCGCCGTCGACCACGAACGCGCTGGCCGTGATGAACGAGGAATCGTCGGAGGCGAGGAAGGCGACTGCGGCCGCGAGCTCCTCCGGCTCGGCGAAGCGCCCCATCGGCACGTGCACGAGACGACGCTGCGCGCGCTCGGGGTCCTTCGCGAAGAGCTCCTGCAGCAGCGGCGTGTTCACCGGGCCGGGGCACAGTGCGTTCACCCGCACGCCCTGCCTGGCGAACTGCACGCCCAGCTCGCGCGACATCGCGAGCACTCCGCCCTTCGAGGCCGTGTAGCTGATCTGCGAGGTCGCCGACCCGAGCAGGGCCACGAACGACGCGGTGTTGATGATCGATCCGCGCCCCGCCGGCACCATGTGCCGCAGCGCCGCGCGGCTGCAGAGGTAGACGCTCTTGAGGTTCACGTCCTGCACCCGGTCCCAGGCCGCCAGCTCGGTGGTCTCGATCGAGTCGTCGTCGGCGGGCGAGATGCCCGCGTTGTTGAAGGCGATGTCGATGCGGCCGAACTCCTCGGCGACGCCGTCGAACAGCGCGTTCACCTTCGCCTCGTCGGCGACGTCGACGGGGCGGAAGGCTCCGCCCACCTCGGCGGCGGCCTTCTCACCGGTGGCGGGGTCGACGTCGGCGATGACGACGAACGCGCCCTCGGCGGCGAAGCGGCGTGCGGTGGCGAACCCGATGCCGCTGGCCCCTCCGGTGATGATGGCGACGCGGTCCTTGAGACGCTGGGTCAGGTCGATGGTCATTGCTCTCTCCGTTGCTGGGATGGATCGGGGGCGGATGCCGTGTTCAGTCGTCGGTCGCGAAGAACACGTTCTTCGTCTCGGTGAAGTGCTCGGCCGCGTCGGGGCCGAGTTCGCGGCCGAGACCCGAGGCCTTCATGCCGCCGAACGGGGTGGCGTACCGCACGGACGAGTGCGAGTTCACCGACAGCACTCCGCTCTGCACGCCGCGCGAGACGCGCACGGCCCGCCCGAGGTTCTGCGTCCAGAGCGAGCCGGCGAGCCCGTAGATCGTGTCGTTCGCGAGGCGGATCGCGTCCGCTTCGTCGTCGAACGGCAGCACCGCGACGACAGGCCCGAAGACCTCCTGCTGGGCGATCCGGTCGCCGGGGTCGGCGAGCACGACGGCCGGCGCGAACCAGAACCCGTCGCCCTGCGGGGCGCTGCCGCGGAACGCGATGTCGGCTCCGTCGAGGAACGACGCCACGGTGTCGCGGTGGCCGGCGGAGATCAGCGGGCCCATGTCGGTCTCGGCGCTCGACGGGTCGCCCACTCGCCAGGCGGCGACGGCCGGTTCGAGCAGTTCCAGGAAGCGGTCGTACACCGAGCGCTGCACGAGCAGCCGGCTGCGCGCGCAGCAGTCCTGCCCGGCGTTGTCGAACACGGATCCGGGCACGGCGGCGGCGGCCTTCTCGAGGTCGGCGTCATCGAACACGATGTTCGCGCTCTTGCCGCCGAGCTCCAGGGTGACCGGCTTGAGCGCCCGCGCGCATCCGGCCGCGACCTCGATGCCCACCTCGGTCGACCCGGTGAAGACGACCTTGCGCACGTCGGGGTGCTCGACGAGCCGCTGTCCGACGACCGACCCCGAGCCCGTCACGACCTCGAAGAGCCCCTCGGGCAGGCCGGACTCGAGCGCGAGCTGCCCGAGGCGGATCGCGGTCAGCGGGGTCAGCTCGGCGGGCTTCAGCACGACGGCGTTGCCGGCGGCGAGCGCTGGCGCGAACGCCCAGGCGGCGATCGTCATCGGGAAGTTCCACGGGACGATCACGCCGACCACGCCGTACGGGTCGTGGAAGGTGACGTCGAGGCCCCCAGCCACCGGAATCTGTCGTCCGGACAGCCGCTCGGGGTCGGCGGAGTAGTAGTTGAGCACCTGCGCGACGTGCGCGGCCTCCCAGCGGGCCGACCCGATGGGGTGCCCGGAGTTGCGCACCTCCAGCTGAGCGAGCTCCTCGACGGCGCCCTCGACGGCCCGCGCGAAGGAGCGCAGTGCGTCAGCCCGCGCGACGGGGGCGAGCGCGGCCCAGCGGCGCTGCGCAACGACGGCGCGCGCGATCGCGGCATCCGTCTCCCCCACATCGGCGCGCGGCACCTCGCGGATGGCGGAGCCGGTCGAGGGGTCGATCACGGTGAAGGCGCTCATCGCGCGCTCTCCTTCCTGCGCGCGGCGAACGCGCGCGCTTGCGAGACGAGGTCGGCGAAGAGACGCCGGTCCTCGGCGTTCTCCTCCGGGTGCCATTGCACACCGACGACATGGCCGCCGTCGGTGTCGACGAACGCCTGCACGAGGCCGTCGTCGGAGTGCGCGGCCGCGACGAGACCCTCGCCGAGCCGGTCGATGCCCTGGTGGTGATAGCTGTGCACGCGCACGCCGCTCTCGCGGATGATGTCGGCGAAGGGCGTGTCCTCCGCGACCTCGACCTCGTTCTCGGCGTACACACCGCCGCCGATGCGGTACTTCTCGGTACCCAGCGACTCGGGCAGGTGCTGCTGCAGCGTGCCTCCGCGGGCGACGTTCACGAGCTGCAGCCCGCGGCAGATCGCGAGGACGGGGATGCGGCGGCGCTCCGCCGCCCGGAACAGGGCCAGCTCCCACGCGTCGCGGTCGACCCGTGCCGGGTCGGTGAGCGGATGCCGCTCCTCGCCGTACAGCTCGGGAGCCACGTCCGCCCCGCCGGAGAGGACGAGGCCGTCCATTCCAGCGATCGCCGCGTCCGCGGCATCCGGGTCCTGAGGAGGGAGGAGCAGCGCGATGCCGCCCGAGTCGGTCACTCCGGTGAGGTACTGCTCGGGCAGGAACGCGGCCCTCACGTCCCACACGCCCTGCTGCGCGCGCTCCAGGTAGGTCGTGACGCCGATCAGGGGCGCCGGGTCAGAGTCGTTCGAAACCACGGATGCGCTCCCAGTCGGTGACGGCGGCGTCGTAGGCCTCGAGCTCGATGCGCGCCTGGTTCAGGTAGTGCTCGACGACGTCGTCGCCGAACGCCTCGCGGGCGATGGTCGATTCGCGGAACAGCTGCGCGGCCTCGCGGAGCGTGGTCGGCAGGTGGTCGACGGCGTCCTCGTAGGCGTTTCCGGTGAAGCGGTCGGGCAGGGGCAGCTCGTTCTCGACGCCGTAGAGGCCGCCGGCGATGATCGCCGAGATGCCCAGGTACGGGTTCACGTCGCCACCGGGGACGCGGTTCTCGACGCGCAGCGCCGATCCCTGCCCGACGACGCGCAGCGCGCAGGTGCGGTTGTCGATGCCCCAGGCGACTCCGGTCGGGGCGAAGCTGCCCTTCGCGAAGCGCTTGTACGAGTTGATGTTCGGCGCGTAGAGCAGGGTGAACTCGCGCAGCGTGGCGAGGATGCCGGCGATCCAGTGCTCCATGACCGGGCTGAAGCCGTGCTCGCCGTCGCCCGCCATCACCGGGGCGCCTGACCCGTCGCGCAGCGAGAGGTGGATGTGGCAGCTGTTGCCCTCGCGCTCGTTGAACTTCGCCATGAAGGTGATCGCCTGGCCGTGGTTGCCGGCGATCTCCTTGGCGCCGTTCTTGTAGATCGCATGCTGGTCGGCAGTCTCGCGCACCTCGGCGTAGCGGAACGCGATCTCCTGCTGTCCGAAGTTGCACTCGCCCTTCACGCCCTCGCAGTACATGCCCGCCCCGTCCATGCTGTTGCGGATGTCGCGCAGCAGCGGCTCCATGCGCGTCGAGGCGAGCAGGTTGTAGTCGACGTTGTAGTCGGTGGCGGGGGTGAGTCCCTCGTACTTGCGGGCCCAGGCGTCGCGGTAGGTGTTCTCGAACACGATGAACTCGAGCTCGGTGCCGGAGTAGGCGGTCCAGCCGCGCTCGGCGAGCCGGTCGCGCTGCCGGTCGAGGATGGCACGGGGCGATGGTCCGACGGGCTCTCCGTTCTGCCAGACCAGGTCGGCCATCACGAGCGCGGTGCCCTCGAGCCAGGGGATGCGGCGCAGCGTCTCGGCGTCCGGTCGCAGCACCATGTCGCCGTAACCGCGGTCCCACCCCGACATCGCATAGCCGTCGACCGTGTTCATGTCGACGTCGACCGAGAGGAGGTAGTCGCAGGCCTCGGCGCCGTGGTGCAGGATGTCCTCCTGAAACAGCCGCGCCGACACGCGCTTGCCGACGAGCCTGCCCTGCGCGTCCGCGAAGGCGACGATCACCGTGTCGATCTCACCGGCGGCGATGCCGGCGTCCAGCTGGTCGATGCTCAGATTGCCCGACATCCCACGCTCCGTTCTCCTGCGGTGAAGCGATCGGCCGATCGGCTTCGCCCTCAGAGTAGATGACCTCGTCGTTTAAAGGTAGACGAAACCACCATTGACTGTCACAATCATCCGCAAGGCGCACACCCGGTGCCTGCACGCGAGCGAGCGGAGAGCGGATGTCTGGTCAGAGCAGTGAGTCCCGCAAGGTCGCCGGGGCGACCTATACCCGGGCGGGGAGCGAATACTTCGAGAAGCGGACCCTCAAGCGATCCGCCGGCGTCTGGGGGCTGTGGGGCCTCGCGGTCGCCGCCGTCATCTCGGGCGACTTCTCGGGGTGGAACTTCGGCATCGACTTCGCCGGCTTCGGCGGGATGCTGATCGCCTTCGTGATCCTCGTGATCATGTACTACGGCATGATCTTCTCGATCGGCGAGATGGCAGCTGCGATGCCGCACACCGGCGGCGCCTACTCGTTCGCCCGGTCCGCCATGGGCCCCTGGGGCGGCCTGGTCACAGGGGCAGCCGAGACCATCGAGTACGTCGCCACCACGGCGGTGATCGTCTACTTCTCGGCGTCGTATGCGAACGGCATCACGAGCGAGCTGCTCGGCCTCGTCCTGCCGGGGTGGGTCTGGTACCTCATCCTCTACGTCGTGTTCATCGCTCTGAACTCCGCGGGCGCCGCGATCTCCTTCAGGTTCGCGATCGTCGTCTCGGTGATCTCGATCGGCATCATCCTCGTCTTCTCGGCGATGGCCCTGCTCTCGGGGGCCTTCAGCTGGGACGCGCTGTGGGACATCGTGCCCGACGAGGGGCAGTCGACGTTCCTGCCGCACGGCGTGCTGCCGATCCTCTTCGCCCTCCCGTTCGCGATGTGGTTCTTCCTCGGGATCGAAGAGCTCCCTCTGGCCGCCGAGGAGTCGCACAACCCGACTCGCGACATCCCCAAGGCGGGCTTCTGGGCCCGCGGCACGCTCATCGTCACCGGACTGCTGGTGCTGTTCCTCAACACGGGCGTCATCGGCGCCGAGGCGACCGGGACGGCCGGTGAACCGCTGCTCGACGGGTTCCGCGCGATCGTCGGCGACCAGCTCGCCGCCGTGCTCGCCCTGTTCGCCCTGATCGGCCTGCTCGCCTCGCTGCAGGGCATCATGTTCGCGTACGGACGCAACATGTACTCGCTCTCGCGTGCGGGCTACTACCCGCGCTTCCTCTCGCTCACCGGCAAGCGTCAGACCCCGTGGGTCGCGCTCGTCGTCGGCGCGGCGATCGGCTTCGTCGCCCTCATCGTGCTCGACGTGCTGGCCGCGCTCGACGCGGAGGGCGCCGGAACCGTCGCCGGAGCGATCGTGCTGAACATCGCCGTGTGGGGCGCGGTGCTCGCCTACGCGCTGCAGCTGATCTCGTTCATGATCCTGCGCCGCAAGTACCCGAACGTCGACCGCCCGTACCGCAGCCCGTGGGGTGTGCCCGGTGCGGCGATCGCGCTGGTGATCGCGGCGCTGATCTTCCTCGGGTTCCTGCTCAACCCGACCTTCGGCCCCGCGATCATCGCCATCGCGATCGTGTACGTGGTGATCCTGCTGGGCTTCGGCCTCTTCTTCCGGCACCGTCTCGTGCTCTCCCCCGAGGAGGAGTACGCGCTGTCCGGCGGCTCGCACGGCGATCCGCAGGCCGAGGGCTACGACGCGATGGAGGGCGAGGTGTTCGGCGGGGGCCGCTAGATCGAGGGGGCGCCGGGGCCGTCACTTGCTGCTGAAGTCGAACGCCTTCAGCAGCTCGTCGACGGCCTTGTCGCGCTCGTCGCCGCCCTCCTCGAACATGTGCGTCACGTGCGTGCGCAGGTGGTTCTCCAGCAGCAGGCGGTTGAGCGATTCGAGCGACCGCTGGATCGCCCTGGACTGCGTGATGATGTCCATGCAGTAGTCCTCGTTCTCGATCATCCGCGCGACGCCGCGCATCTGACCCTCCAGGATGCTGGTGCGGTGCAGGGCGCGCTTCTTGATGTCTTCGATCACGCTTCGAGCGTACGCGCCCCGGCGGCCGCCGCGCTCAGTCCTCGAAGGGGTTCAGCACCGGCAGACCGGGGACGTCGAAGTCCCGCGTGTTGCGTGTGACGAGCGTCAGGCCGTGGTGCAGGGCGGTCGCGGCGATCAGCGCGTCCCCCAGCTGGCGCCGGTCCGGCACCTGGATGGACGCGCAGATCCGGCCGATCTCCGAGGTGACGGGGAGCAGACGGCTCTGATATCCCCGTCGTGCGCGAGCGAGCCAGAGATCCAGGCGAGCGGCCTGCCGCGGGTCGCGGTGTCGCAGACCGGCCGCGCCCAGTTCCAGTTCGTAGTCCGTCACGACGCTGACGTGCCACTCGTCCTCCGCGAGCGCATCCAGCCAGCGGAGAACCGCCGGATGGCCGCGTTCCGCTCGCCGGGTCTCCGAGATCACGTTGGTGTCGAGGAGATACATCAGTCGAACTCGATGGGAGGGCGGTCAGGCGTGTTCGCCCGGATGTCGGCGAGAACCCGATCGAACACGTCGTCGTCCACGCTCACACCGGACGGGGGCGACAGCATCGCGAGCGCCGATCGCTGATCCCTCGGCGCTGCCGCCGCGAGACGCTGGTACTCGTCGATCGAGAGCAGCACGTACGCGGGCTCGCCCCGCTTCGTGATCAGGACGGGCTGCTCGTCGGCGACGCGCTGCGCACGAGCGACGGACTGGTTGAACTCTCTCGCTGTCATGCGCAACACGGTGCACCTCGATCCTGGCTGTAGTGATGGTACTACACAGGTCTTCCGGTGTCTCAGGGGCGAGACGTCCGATGCGACGACGACCGTCTCGCAGGGGTCGACGCGTGAAAGGATGACGTCATGCCGCGAACACCGATGGCGCTGCTCTCTCCCGCCGACCAGGAACGACGCCTCGCGCTGCGTCGGATGAAGGCCGTCGCGCTCGGCGCGCTGATCTTCATGGCCGTGCTCTTCGTGATCGCGTTCTGGCTGCAGGATCGTCAGCCGTGGCTCGCGTACGTGCGCGCAGCGGCCGAGGGTGGGATGGTCGGCGCGCTCGCTGACTGGTTCGCCGTGACGGCGCTGTTCCGACGCCCGCTCGGGCTCCCCATCCCGCACACCGCGATCATCCCGAGCCGCAAGGACGAGATCGGCCGAACGCTCGGAGAGTTCGTGGAGACGAACTTCCTCGAGGGATCGGTGGTGCGCGCCAAGCTGTCGACGACGGCGATCTCGCAGCGGGCCGGCGAATGGCTGCGGGAGCCGCAGCACGCCGAGCGCGTCGGCACGGAAGGCGCCACGATCGCCACCGCCGTGCTGAACGCGCTGAGCGACGACGACGTGCGGGACCTCATCACCGACCTCGCCCGCGAGCACCTCGTCTCCCCGGAATGGGGGCCGCCCGCCGGCCAGTGGCTGGAGAAGATCGTCGAGGCGGACGCTCATCATGGAGCCGTGGATCTCGCCGTCGACACGGTCGGCCGCTGGCTCGACGCGAACGCGACCTCGTTCTCGGGACTCATCTCGCGGCGCCTCCCCGGCTGGGTCCCGAAGCTCGCCCACCGCTTCGTGGACGACACCGCCTACAACGAGGCCGTGAAGTTCGTGCGCGCCGTGCGCGACGACCCGAAGCACCCCGCCCGCATCGCGATCGACGGCTACCTGGCCCGGCTCGCCGAAAATCTGCAGAACGACCCGGCGACGCGCGAGAAGCTCGAGAACGCCAAGGCCTCGCTCTTCGACAGCCCCCGCGTCGGCGCGCTGGCCGCCGAGGCGTGGAACACGGCGAAGAACGGACTCCTCGCCGCACTCGCCGATCCCGAGAGCGGTCTTCGCCGACGCGCGGTGCAGGCGCTGCAGGAGGTCGGCGAGAGGCTGGCGACGGATGCCGCGCTGCAGCGCCGCGTCGACACCTGGGTCTCCGACGCGGCCGTGTTCCTGGTCGACCGCTACCGGCACGACATCGCGTCGATCATCACCGACACGGTCGAGCGCTGGGACCCCGCCGAGACGACCGAGAAGATCGAGCTGATGGTCGGTCGCGATCTGCAGTACATCCGCCTCAACGGCACGGTCGTCGGCGCCCTCGCGGGCCTGGCGATCTTCTCGATCGCACACGCGCTCATCCCGGGCGCCTGACAGGAGCATCATGGCCCTCTCGCACGACCCCCTCTGGCCGCGCGCCGGCTCGTGGCCCGCCGTCGACGGAGAGGCGGATGCCGTGCTCCTCGGCGTCCCGACCTGGCGCACCTCGCTCTCGCCGACCGGCGCCCACGCGACACCGGCGGCGATCCGCGAGGCCCTCCCCCGCTACGGCGCGACCGTGCTCGGTCCGCCCGTCGTCGATCTGGACGAGGCGCTCCGCATCAGGGACGCCGGCGACATCGCCGATCCGGACGGCGACGACGGCGAGGCGGAGGCCATCAGCCGTGTGCGGGAGCTCTCCGAGGTCGCCCGTCTCGTGATCGCCCTCGGTGGCGACAACTCCCTCACCTACCCGGTCGCACTCGGTTCCCGGGCGACGGGACTCATCACGTTCGACGCGCACTTCGATCTGCGCGACGGCGTCTCGAACGGCTCACCCGTCCGCCGTCTCGTCGAAGACACCCCGGCGAGCGCGACGATCGCGACCGAACGCGTCGATCCGACCCGCATCGTGCAGATCGGGATCGCCGACTTCGCGAACTCCGCCGCGTACGCGCGGCGCGCCGCGGACTGGGGCATCCGCGTCATCACCCTCGACGACGTGCGCCGTCGGGGCGCAGCCGATGTGGTTGCCGAGGCGCTCGAGATCGCGGGATCCGGCGACGCACCCCGTGTCCACCTCGACATCGACGTCGACGTCTGCGATCGCTCCGTCGCCCCCGGGTGCCCGGCGAGCGTGCCGGGCGGGCTGGCCGCCTGGGAACTGCGGTCCCTCACGAGGGCCGTGGCCGCCGACAGCCGGGTCGTGAGCGCGGACCTTGCAGAGGTCGACGCGACGACCGACGCCGACGATGCCCGCACCGTTCGGCTCGCTGCGCTCTGCGTGCTCGAACTGCTGGCAGGTCTCGCCGCACGCTGAGCGCAGCGAGCCTCGGGAACGACGAAGGTCCCCCGGGCTGACCGGGGGACCTTCTCACGGTGGACCTAAGGGGATTCGAACCCCTGACCTCCTCGATGCGAACGAGGCGCGCTACCAACTGCGCCATAGGCCCGTGAACCTTGACTACGTTATCACGCTCGACGAGGTGGCTGCGTCCACGGGGTCACCCCGCGGCCCTCTTCGCGAGGAGCTCCCGCACGTGCGCCTCGATCTCCGCATCGTCGACGAAGCCCATCCGTGCGTACGGCGACGCCGCGGCGGGCGCCGGCTCGCTCTGAGGTGCGGGCAGGCGAACCGGGGCCTGGGGTGCCATGCGCTCCGCGCGTTCGCGCAGCTCCGCCAGGCGGGCGGCCTTGCGACGCTCCTCCTGAGCATCCATCTCCGCCCGAGCCGTCTGGGCACGGGAACCCGCGACCGACACGAGCGGCTCGGGAAGCTGACGGGGAGTCCAGGTCGCGCGCCCCTGGTCGTGGAGGGGCGGCGACACCCGCTCACGCACCGTCTGCTCCTCGTGCACCGTTCGGCGGACAGCACGGCCGGCGACCGAGGCCATGCGCTGCAGGAGAACGGCGCCGATCACGACAGCAGCGCCGCCCACCCACAGCAGGAGCTGCGCCTGAGCGACGATGAACTGCCAGACCCCGACACCGGTGACGACGACGCCGAGAAGCACGAGAGACGAGGAGGCGATGCGCACCCGCCGACGCGCGCGGGCCTGTCTCACGACGGGGTCGGCCTTGGCGGCGGCGAGCTGCTCGCGGAGCACGGCGAGCTCCGCCGCCTCCTTCTCCGACTGCAGCCGCTTGGCGAGCTTCTGCTGGGCGAGTGCGGTGCGCGCGTTCAGTTCGAGGCGCACCTCCCCCGGCGTCTCGCTGGTCTCGGCCAGCACTCGGAGAGCCTGATTCAGCCGGACGGCGTTCCGTTCGGCCGCGTCGTACTGGAAGCGTCCGCGCCACGAGGGAAGCAGATAGAGCAGCCACAGGAGCACGGCGACGAGCACGATCACTCCTCCGCTCAGCACCGGCCCGTCCATGTCGACAACGGTACGGGAACACCGTCCGCGCGCGGGGTCAGTCCGGGCGCGTGTCGCGAGCGGATTCGCTGTGATCCCGCCTCAGATCGAGAGGCGGTCCGACGGCGGCACGTCGGCTGCGTGCACCGGCACCTGCCCGCTCAGCCATCGCGCGAGCACCCCCTGCGGCACGTCCTCCCGGGTGAGGGCGAAAGCGTAGTGATCGCGCCAGTCCCCGTCGATGTGGATGTACCGGCGCCGCAGCCCTTCGTAGCGGAAACCCAGCTTCTGCACGACGCGCAGGCTCGCGGCGTTCTCCGGACGGATGCAGATCTCCATACGATGCAGCCCGTACTCGGTGAAGCAGGCGTCGGTCGCCAGCGCGACGGCCGTCGGCGTGACCCCCCGCCCGGCGAAGCGCTCGCTGACCCAGTAACCGATCGTCGCCGAGCACAGCGACCCGCGGGCGACGCCCCACACGTTGAGCTGACCCGCGATCTCTCCCTCGTACTCCATGACGAACGGATAACCTCCGCCGTCGCGGTACTGCTGGAGGAGGCGACGGATGCTGAGGCGCATGTCGAACGACACAGCGCCATGGGGCACGGTGGCCTCCCACGGCTGCAACCAGGCGCGGTTCGACAGCAGCTCGTGCTGCAGCGATCGAGCGTCACGCGACCGCACCAGGCGCAGTTCGACCGGACCGTGTCGCATCCCCGTCGACTGATCCATCAGAATGCCCCCGACGCCCACGTCGCGCCTAGAGGCGTTCCGCGAAGTCCTTCAGCCAGGGGCGCAGCTCGGGACCGAGGTCTTCACGGTCGGAGGCGAGCTGGACGATGGCCTTGATGTAGTCGACGCGGTCGCCTGTGTCGTAGCGCCGGCCGCGGAAGATCACGCCGGCGACTCCCGGACCGTCGGGGTCCGTCGCGAGTTCCTGCAGCGCGTCGGTCAGCTGGATCTCGCCTCCCTTGCCCGGCTCCGTCCGCTCGAGCACATCGAACACGGATGCCGGGAGCACGTAGCGCCCGATGATGGCGAGGTTCGACGGGGCGTCCTCCTGAGCGGGCTTCTCGACGAGACCGGTGACGCGCACGGCATCCGATCCGTCGAGCTCCTCGACGGCGGCGGCGCCGTACATGTGGATGCTGGAGGGGTCGACCTCCATGAGCGCGACGATCGCCGCCCCCGTGCGCTCGTGCTCGGCGATCATCTCGGTCAGCAGGGGATCGCGCTCGTCCATGAGGTCGTCGCCGAGCAGGACCGCGAACGAGCTGTCTCCGACGTGAGTGCGGGCGCGGAGCACGGCGTGGCCGAGCCCCTTGGGCTCACCCTGGCGGACGAAGTGGATGTCGGCGAGGTCGCTCGACTTCATGACGCGCTCGAGGCGCCCGGTGTCGCCCTTCTCCATGAGCTTCACCTCGAGTTCGGGGACCGAGTCGAAGTGGTTCGAGATGGCGTTCTTGTTGCGCCCGATGATCACCAGGATGTCGTCGATGCCCGCGTTGGCCGCCTCCTCGACGACGTACTGGATCGCAGGCTTGTCGACGACCGGCAGCATCTCCTTCGGCATCGCCTTCGTCGCCGGCAGGAATCGCGTTCCCAGTCCGGCTGCGGGAATCACGGCTTTCATCTTCTGGTGGCCCATCCCCTCAGCCTAGCGGGCGCGCCGCCGTAGACTCTGAGTCATGGCGAACGACGTCGAGCACGAGAAGCGCGCGCTCCGCGCGGAACTCCGCGAGCGGCGGCAGCTGCTGAGCGATGCGCAGCGCGAGAGCGCCGCATCCGCCATCGCCGAACGATTGGACGACCTGATCGCCGAACTCGGCGCAGCATCCATCTCCTGCTTCCTGTCGACCACGACCGAACCGGGGACGAGGGACTTCGTGAAAGCGGCCGTGCGCCGCGGCATCCGCGTGCTGCTCCCCGTGACCCGCGCGGACGGACTCCTCGACTGGGCCGTCGCGAACGACGACGACGAGATCTCCGAGGGGCTGTACGGACTGCCCGAGCCCACCGGCGAGGTCCTCGGGCCGATCGCCGTGAACGACGTCGACCTCATGATCATCCCCGCAGCGGCCGTCGACCGTACCGGCATGCGCATGGGGTGGGGTCGCGGCTACTTCGACAAGACGATCGGCTCGATGGAGAAGTGCCCGCCCGTCTACGCCGTGATCTATGATTCCGAGGTGCTCGACTCCCTGCCGAGCGAGGTGCACGACCAGCCGGTGAACGGTGTCGTGACACCGACCCGGACTCTTCTCCTGTCGCCCACGCGACGCTGACCGACGAGGACCCCCATGCCCACCTACGCCTATGCCTGCCGCTCCTGCGGCCACGCCTTCGACGCCGTCCAGAGCTTCTCGGACGACGCCCTGACGGTCTGCCCCGAATGCGGAGGCGAGCTGCGCAAGCAGTACGGATCGATCGGAGTGACCTTCAACGGATCCGGCTTCTATCGGACCGACTCGCGGGGCGGCTCTGGAGCGAAGAAGGATGCTTCGGCATCATCGAAGTCTGAGTCGTCATCGAGCACGACCGCGGCGCCCGCTGCGGCACCGACCTCCTCCTGACGCACGACCGATCGGAGAACTCTCATGCTCAAAGGCTTCAAGGACTTCCTGCTCCGCGGCAACGTGATCGACCTGGCCGTCGCCGTCGTGATCGGCACCGCGTTCACGGCCATCGTCACCGCCGTCGTGAACAGCCTCATCAACCCGCTCGTCGCCCTCTTCTTCGAGGCCGACGCCGCCGGCGAGTTCGGCCCCACCGTCACCAATATCTACGGCAACAAGGTCACCTTCCCGCTCGGCGACCTGATCTCGGCGCTGATCAGCTTCCTCGCCGTGGCCGCCGTGGTGTACTTCGTCTTCGTGCTCCCCATGAACACCTTCAAGGCCCACGTCGAAGCGCGCAAGGGCACTCCGGCCGAGGAGCCGCAGGAGGAGCCGGCCGCCGCGACCGAGACCGAGCTGCTCATCGAGATCCGCGACCTGCTCGCGCGCAACAGCGCCCGCGAGTGATCTCCATCGGGCGGCGACCCGTCGCTCAGTAGTGCGGCGGCACGTCGCCGAGCATCCGCTCGTCGTTCGGACCCTTCGGCCCCTGCGGAGCGGATGCCGGTGGCTGCCGCCGCTCCGGCGTCTCCGGCGCCGGGTCGGATCCGCGCACGGGCGTCAGCCGCGCACGACGGGAGCCCGGGACGCGAACGACCTTCTGTCGCTGCTCGCGCTGTCCGTCGTGGTCGGCTTCCTCAGCCATTGCGCGGGTCGACGATGTCGATCGGCTGCGTGTCGTCCTCGGCGCGCGGAGCCGACGGCGAGATGCCGAGGACTCCGGCGATACGGGTCGCCGCGGTGACCGGGTCGCTGTAGAGATCGAAGGCGTGCACGCGTACGTAGTGCCAGCCGAGTCGGCGGAGCACGTGCGGCCCCAGCCGCAGGGTCTCGCGCAGCGACTCGCCCCGGGTCTCGGGGTCGCACTCGATGACGACGGCCTTGCCGCCGTGCTGCGCGACGAGCGGCAGCAGGCCGCGGTAGTCGACGTCGACCGCCGCGCCGAGACGGCGGAGCTCGCGCGCGAGAGCGAGGGTCAGCGGATCGGCGAGGTCCTCCAGGCGGGCGTCGCGTCCGCGCGAGGCGAGGCCGCCGAGGATCGACATGAGCGTCGCCGCGCCGTACTCCAGGCGCCCGTCGTCGAAAGCCGACGGGCGGATCGACGACACGATCACCATGGACCGCCGAGCGCGGGTCATCCCCACCGTCAGCAGCCGCTCGCCGTCGGGCGTCGACAGGTCGCCGAAGTCGCTGAGGACCCGGCCGTGCTTCGTGAGGCCGAAGCCGAGCGACAGGATGACCCGGTCGCGACTCTCCGCCACGGACTCCTCGAGCGTGAGCACGGCGAAGGGCTCCGCGGTGTCGCGACCGACGAAGTCGGCGACGTCGGAGCGCCCGGCGAACGCCGAGGTCACGGCGGCACGCACGCGCTCGGCGTGACGCCGGCTGGCCGTGACGACCATGAGCGACTCCTCCGGGCGGTGCACGGCGTGCTCCACGACCAGGGTCACCACACGGGCGACCTCGGCGTCGGGGCTCTCGACCGCGCCCGAGATCGGATCGGGGGCGCCGGTGCCGCCCTCGACGTAGTCCACGGTCAGGCTGCCGCGTCCGAGGTACGACCCGGCCCACGGCAGCGACACGATCTCGCCGCCGTAGAAGGCGTCGTTGATCAGCTCGGCGAGATCCTCGCCGCCCGCGCGGTAGCTGCGCGTGAGCGTCATCACGGGAAGCAGCTCGGAGAGGCGCTCGAACACCGACACGGCGTCGAACGGCACCTCCGCCTCCCACGTCGCGTCAGGGTCGACCGCGACGTGGAACGGGGTGGGCCGCTGGGTCACCGGGTCGCCGAATGCCACCACCTGGCGGGCGCGCCGGATGGCCGGTGCAGCCTCCGCGAGGTTGATGGCGGCGGCATCCACCAGGAGCACGGTGTCGAACTCGACGGAGTCGGGGATCTCGGGTACCAGGTAGGGCGAGGAGATCCACACCGGCGCGAGCACGTCGACGAGCGTCGGCGCAGCACTGACGATCTCGGCGGTGGTCGAGCTCGCCTGCTTGAGCGCGCTGCGCAGGTGCTGCGACTGCTGCGGCTCGTCGACGATGGCGATCTTCCACTGGTTCGCGAGCTGCCACGCCAGCAGCGGCCCCGCCATCGCTGCGTGGGCCTCGTCGACGAGACGGAAGTCGCGCTCGAGACGGTCGACGACGGCGGTGTTCGCACCCAGCAGCGAGCGGTCGTCCTGCAGCGCTCGTTCGAGGAGCGACTGCCACCACGCGAACTCCAGCTCGTCGCCGACGCGGGCCTCCGACACGTGCCGCACCGAGAGTTCGGCCAGCAGGGGCTCCAGTCCGAGGTCGGCGAGACGGTCGCGCAACTGTGCGCGCTCGACGAGGTTGTCGAACACGTCGGACTTCGCGGCGAGACCCGCGAGCATACGCACCAGTCGCGCCACCGGAAGCGACGCCAGCGGCTCGCGACGGCCGAGGGCGGCGTCGAGCTCGGAGAGCTCGGCGGCGACGCGCTGCCACGACGAGTACACGTCGGCGAGCCCCAGGGGGATCTCCGGGGCGACCCCGGCCTCGACGCAGCGCTGCCACTGCGTCCGCTGCGCCTGGATCCGCAGCAGCGCCTCGTGCATCTCGGTGATGTGCACCCCGGGTCGCACATACTCCTTGGCGAGTCGGCGGAGACGACGGCGGTTCGCGCCGGACATGCCCGGAGAGTCCCGCCGCGACCCGTGCGCCTGGATCAGCTCGCCCAGGGGTCGCTCGAAGACGGTCGGGCTGAACCGGTCGAGGGTGTCGCGGATGCCCTGCAGGAGACGCAGGTACTCTCCCAGTTCGTCGATCGTCGAGAACGGGCGCATGTGAGTCTGAGCGATCAGGGCGTAGCCGCGCTCGAGGAGCGCGGGCACGCTGTCGGCGTGCAGACGCCCCGCCAGCTCATGCGCGGCTCGTGCGGCCTCGGTGCTCGTGAACGTGACGCCGTACCAGGGAGAGTCGTCAGGGCCGAAGCGGAACTCCCCGAGGCGTGCCGCCTGCGCGAGCGCGGATGCCGCGGCCGACCGATCCCCGGCGAGACGCCGCAGCGTCTCGGTGCTGAGCCGGGCGGTGGTGGACGGCGGATGCGGGAGCGACGCCAACCGCGTCAGGTGACGCGTCGCGTCCAGGACGGAGGCGTCGGTGCCGACGGCGGGCGCGGTGAGGGCGCGCCGATAGTCGCGCAGCACCGTGCGCAGCCGTACCAGCGCATCGTCGACGTCGCTGACCTTCGGCGCAGTGGCCTTCTCGTTCCGGCCGATGGCGCGGACGAGATCCCGCCGGACGCTCGCGGGCGAGACGGCCAGGCTGTCCAGGCCGATGCCGGAGAGGCGATGCCGCACGCCGTCGAGCGTCGAGCGCCGGGCCGACACCACGAGTACCCGCTTGCCGTTGCGCACGAGCTCGCCGAGCGCGTTGATGACGGTCTGGGTGCCGCCGGTTCCCGGCAGGGTGGCGACCGTCAGCGAGTGACCGGCGGCGATGCGGGCCAGCACGGCCTCCTGCTCGGCATCCGCGTCGAGGAGCAGGTTGTCGGAAGCGGGGGCGCGGTCGTCCGGACCCGTGTGGTGAGGCGCAGGGCGGCGCGCGGAGACCTGCTCGCGGTCGCCGACATGGCCGCCGAGCGCGTTGAGGACGACGTGATCGAGGTTCACGGCGTCGCGCGACATGGCCCCGCCGACGTCGGCGAACGTCGAGACGACGAGCCGCGGCGTCACGGAGAAGGTGTCGATCGAGCGGGTGATGCTCCGCAGGCTGTCGATCACGGGCTGCGGCTTGAAGATCCCGCCGTCGTAGGCGAGGGCGGCGAGCGCTGCGGCATCGATCGAGATGCCGAAGTGCTCGCGAGCGATACGGATGAGCTCGGGGTTGACCTCGAACGACCCCTGCAGCTTGAGCTCGAAATCGGAGTGGTGCCGGCGGATCGCGAGCGGGCGCAGGAGGACGGGGGCGGCGAAGTCCGCTCCTCCGATCCGCCAACCGGCCACGCCGACGGCAAGGTGCACGGCTTCGATGCCGCGCACCGTGCGCAGTTCGGTGTTCTTGGCGGTGATCCGCTCGGCGGCGAGGCGTGCGGTGCGGAGGCCGACCTCGTCGCGGAAGAGATTCGAGAGCAGCGTGGACTTGCCGGTGATGAACTGCGGCAGGCTGCCGGGGTGGGCTTTGGAGATGTCGATGCCCGATTCGACCGTGTCGCGGAACGTCACGAGCGGCGATGCTCCGCCGAGATCGGCGGCTTCGGCCCGCAGACGGGTGCGCTCGGCTTCGGCGGCATGCGCGACCTGCACGCCCGATGCCGAGTCGTGCAGCTCCCCGAGGGTCACCGAGGCATCGTTCGCTGCGTCGTCCACAGCCTTGCCTTCTCGTCGCCACACAACTCACACATTAGGCGCGACCCGCCGCGACCGCGGTATCCCTGGCGGGTTTCACGGCATTTCAGGCCTCGCGAACGGCTGCATGCTCCACTCACTCCTTCTGCACGCAGGGTCGGTGCCCAGATCGATCCACTGAAGCCGTCGCACACGCAGAACTCCTCCACGCGACAGACGAGAGAACGTCAGGATGGATCCATGACCTTCCGCTACGACTTCGCCCCCACGCCGTTCGGCGACGCGCTCGCGGTCTTCTCGGACCAGGGGATCGTGCGCTTCGACCTCTCCGAGGCGGCCGACCCTTCGGTTCCGTGGCTGCTCGAGAACGTGGCCCAGCAGTTGCAGGCAACCCCCGAACCCGACCCCGGTGCCGCCGACGATCTGGCCTCCGTCCTCGACGACTACTTCGACGGCGTACCGGTGCGCTTCGATGAGCATCTGCCGTTCGACTGGCGCCTGACCTCCGGTTTTGCGCGGACGGCGCTGCAGGTGATCAGCGAGATCGAATGGGGGCAGACGCTGAGCTACGGCGAGGTCGCGGTTCTGGCGGGGCACCCGGGAGCAGCCCGCGCCGTGGGCACCGCCTGCCGCCACACCCCTTTCTCGATCATCGTCCCCGTGCATCGCGTCGTGCGGGCGGACGGAACCCCGGGTCACTACGGCGCGCACCCCGAGCGCAAGCGGTATCTGCTCGACCTCGAATCCCAGGGGTGATCGCGGTCCGACAAGACGGCGTGGACCCCGGCGTGTAGGCCGCCGGGGTCCACGCGATCGCGGGCTGCGATCGACGAGCGATCGGTCAGGGCGCAGCGTCGGTCAGTGGTCCACTGCCTTCTCCGCTCCGAAACCCGTGAGCGAGCGCACCTCCATCTCGGCGGCGAGCTGCGGCGATTCCTTCGTCCTGCTCGTCACGGTGCCGAGCCAGCCGAGGAAGAAGCCGAGCGGGATCGACACGATGCCCGGGTTGTTCATCGGCCAGAGCACGATGTCGATGCCGGGGATCATCGAGGTCGGCGACCCCGAGAAGACCGGCGACAGCACGATGAGGATGATGGCCGCTCCGAGACCGCCGTACATGCTCCACACGGCGCCGCGGGTGGTGAAACGACGCCAGAAGAGCGAGAACAGGATCGTCGGCAGGTTGGCCGAGGCCGCGACCGCGAAGGCCAGTGCGACGAGGAAGGCGATGTTCTGGCCCTGCGCGCCGATGCCGCCGACGATCGCGAGGATGCCGATCACGACCACCGTGCGACGGGCTACGCGCACCTCGCCGTTCGGATCCGGTTCGACGGCGTTGCCCGCGGCATCCTTCTTCCCCTTCTGGATGACGTTCGCATAGATGTCGTGTGCGAAGGACGCAGCCGCGGTGATCGTGAGTCCGGCCACCACGGCCAGGATCGTGGCGAACGCCACGGCCGAGATGAAGCCCAACAGCACGGGCCCACCCAGGTACAGGGCGAGCAGCGGTGCCGCCGAGTTCGGTCCACCGGGGGCGGCGGCGATGACGTCGGCGCCCACCAGGGCGCCGGCGCCGTAGCCCAGCACGAGCGTCAGCAGGTAGAAGCCGCCGATGAGCCAGATCGCCCACACGACCGAACGGCGGGCCTCCTTCGCCGTCGGCACGGTGTAGAACCGCATCAGCACATGCGGAAGCCCGGCGGTACCGAGCACGAGCGCCATGCCCAGCGACAGGAAGTCCCACGGGTTCGCGCCGTACTGCAGTCCCGGCCCGAGGATCGCGTCGCCCTTGTCGGAGTTCGCTACGGCCGCCTCCAGGAGGGTGTTGAGGTTGAAGCCGTTGATCGCGAGCACCCAGATCGTCATGGCGAGTGCGCCGCCGATGAGCAGGAACGCCTTCACGATCTGGACCCAGGTCGTGCCCTTCATGCCGCCGATGAGCACGTAGACGATCATCAGCACACCGACGACGGCGATCACGATGGACTGGCCGACTCGGCCGTCGATGCCGAGCAGCAACGAGACCAGGCCGCCCGCCCCCGCCATCTGCGCGAGCAGATAGAAGAAGCACACCGCCAACGTCGTGATCGCCGCGGCCATGCGCACGGGGCGCTGCTTCAGTCGGAACGACAGCACATCGGCCATCGTGAACTTCCCGGTGTTGCGCATGAGCTCCGCGACGAGCAGCAGCGCCACCAGCCAGGCGACGAGGAATCCGATCGAATACAGGAAGCCGTCATATCCGTTGATGGCGATCGCCCCGCAGATCCCGAGGAAGGATGCGGCGGAGAGATAGTCGCCTGCGATCGCGAATCCGTTCTGCGGCCCGGTGAAGGAACGCCCGGCGGCGTAATAGTCCGCAGCCGTCTTGTTGTTCCGGCTCGCCCGGATGACGATGAAAAGCGTCACGGCGACGAAAGCGACGAAGATCGAGATGTTCAGGATCGGGTTGCTCTCGACGGCGAGCGATTCGCTCGCCGTGCGCACGGCGCTCATGCGTCACCCTGCGCCTTCTCGAGATCCTCGCGGATCTCGCTGGCGAGCGGGTCTAGCCGCCTATTCGCGAATGCGACGTATCCCATCGTGATGGCGAAGGTCGTCACGAACTGGCCGAGCCCGAACAGCAGGCCGACCGTGATGTCTCCCCACACGCGCTGCGCCATGAATTCCGTGGCGAATGCCGCGAGCAGGACGTACACGAAGTACCAGATGAGGAAGAACGCCGCGAGCGGGAAAATGAATGATCGCTGCGTCCGTTTGAGAGTGCGGAATCGAGAGGACTGCTCGACGGCGATGTAATCGATCGCTCCCGCCGGATCGGCCGTTGTGTGGTCGCTCATGGGGCCTCCTTGCCACATGTTCGTCGGCTCGCACGGGGGTACCGGGCGAGTGGTAGGGTCGACGCTACGAAACGGGGAACGGCGTCGTCACCCCCGAAAGTAGGTAATCGTGAGCGCTCCCACCGGGATGGAATCCGAGACCGAGCTCGTCGCCCGTGCGGTGCGCGAGCTCGCTCAGCGCACCCGGTTCCCCGTGGCCTTCGGCGGCCTCATCGACGAGGGCGTGGTGAGCGTCACCAGCATCGTCGGCAACCGCACTCACAGCCTCGACGGGTTACGGGTCCGGCCGGAGCGAGGACTCGGCGGACGCGCCATGATCGAGCTGCGTCCGCGCATGACCAACGACTACGGCTCATCGCAGCAGATCACCCACGACTACGACGTCTTCGTGCTCGGCGAAGGCCTCCGCACGCTGCTGGCGCTGCCGATCGTCGTGAGCGGGCGGCCGCGCGGCGTCCTCTACGCCGGAGCGTGGGATCGCGCGCCGGAGGGCGGCGTCACCACGGCTCCGGCGATGCAGGTCGCGCAGTCGGTGGCGGACGAGCTGCGGATCCGAGATGAGGTGACTCGTCGTCTGCGCGCTGTCGACCCGACCGCTGAGACTGTGGCCACGCCGCAGCGGGAGGAGCTGCGGGAGAGCTTCGCCGAGCTGCGGAGCATCGCCGCTGCCGTCGACGATCCCGACCTCCGTGCGCGGATCGCGCAGGTGGAGCATCGGCTGCTGACGCTCGCGGGCGACGCGGCGACGACCGTGACCGGGCCCGTTCCGACCGTGCATCTCTCCCGCCGTGAGACGGATGTCCTCGCCTGCGCGGCCCTCGGGGCGACGAATGCGGAGATCGCGCTGCAATTGGGCCTGCGAGAGGGAACGGTCAAGGCGTATCTCGGCACCGCAATGTCGAAACTCGATGCGTCGACGCGCCATGCCGCTGTGGCGAAAGCCCGCCGTTTCGGGCTGTTGCCCTGACGACGCCGCGCGCGCTTTTCACCCCCTCATTTGTCATCCGTGGTAATTCGCATTGTCTTCGTTGCGCCACGCCGGGTATCGTCTTTTCCATGGCGAAAAGAATTGTGCATCAACTGGTCGACGACATCGACGGCACCGTCCTGGAGGCGGGCGAAGGCGAGACCGTGCATTTCTCGTTGAACGGCACGGCTTACGAGATCGATCTGAACGACGATCACGCGAAGGAATTGCGAGCGGCATTCGAGCCGTACATCTCCGCGGGCCGGCGCGCGGGCGGCGGGTCCTCCTCGTCGCGTTCGACGGGTTCACGCAAGCGGACGTCGAGGAATCCCGAGGTCGCGGCCATTCGCGCCTGGGCGAATGACAACGGCTACAGCCTCTCGGAGCGCGGGCGGATTCCCGCCCCCGTCATCGAGGCGTACAACGCCGCACACTGAGTTTCAGTCGGAGGTCGCGTCTCCGGTCTGGGCCCATGGCTCATCCCGGAGCGTGATCTCCTGCGTCATGTCGGCGAGAAAGCGGATCACGACATCGCGCTCCTCGCGCGTCAATCGCGCGGCCGAGTAGAACCGCTTGGCCTGTTGCGCGCCCACCGTGTCCATCGCCGCCTGACGGGTCTCCGGGGTGATGGTGATCGCGAGCGCACGCCGATCGGTCGGGTGCGGCGCCCGGCGGATATGGCCCCCGCGCTCGAGTCGGTCGAGCAGCTTCGTCGTGGACGCCGTCGAAATCCCCAGGTGCGTCGCGATCCCTCCGGGAGTGGCGGTCACGCCCTTGTTCGCGCACACGATCAGATAGTGCAGCGCCCGCATGTCGGTGTCGTTGAGGCGCATGTACCGGCGTGAGGCGAGCGAGAGCTTCTGCTCGGCATCCCGAAGCTCGCCGATCGCCCCCATGAGCGCCGCGATCTGTCGGAGGTCCTCCGGCGCGACGCCACTGCGGTCGATCAGCGAGCTGCGCGGGTCGCTGGCCTCCACGTCGTAGATCGCGGCGTGCGCGAGCCCGTCCGCGGAGAAGCCGGTTTCATCGCGCACGTCCGACACGGCACCCTCGACGGGGCTGGCGGCGGATCGCTCGTTCATGTCATCATGCTACACAACATTGGAATCATGTTATGTTGATTATTAGCTAAGCTAGCGAAATCGAGGAGGTTTCCCAGATGGACGAGGTCACCCTCCTCTCCCCCGATGGCGTCGCGATCGGAGTGCTGGCCAAAGACGTCGTGCACACGACCGACACCCCGCTCCATCTCGCGTTCTCGTGCTACGTGATCGACGGCGACGGGCGCCTGCTCGTCACCCGTCGCGCGCTGTCGAAGCGCACCTGGCCCGGCGTCTGGACCAACAGCTTCTGCGGCCATCCCCGCCCCGACGAGACGATGCAGGACGCCGTCACGCGGCGAGCGCAGCAGGAACTCGGCCTCCGCATCACCGACGTCGCCGTCGTCGTTCCCGAGTACCGCTACCGCGCGGTCGATGCGAGCGGCATCGTCGAGAACGAGATCTGCCCCGTGCACATCGCGGTCGCCGACGGCGCGCTGTCCCCCGACCCCGACGAGGTGTCGGAGTGGGCGTGGGTCGACGCGGCGGAGTTCGCGACCGCCGTGGCGGCGGCCCCTTTCGCCTTCAGCCCGTGGCTCGTGGAGCAGCTTCCGCTCATGCGCGAGCGAGGGGCGGTATGACGATGACATCCGCGGCGATCCACGAAGACATGGGCACTCGGATCGAGGAAGCCCTGCGTCAGCGGTTCGTCCACCACAGCGCCGCCGCCGAGGCATACGGATCGGAGTTCGCTGCGCTGTGGCGCGCCGCAGCCGACCACTCGCTGGGCGGCAAGCTCGTCCGCCCGCGGTTGCTGCTCGACATCCACCGCGCCCTCACGGTCGGAGACTCATCGACTCTGGCTCCGGCGGCGGTCGAGGTCGCGGCGCACATCGAACTGCTGCACTATGCGTTCCTCCTGCACGACGACGTCATCGACGGCGACCTCACACGCCGCAAGCGGCCGAATCTGATCGGCGCCCTCGCGGCGAGCACGCCGGCCGCCACCGAGGAAGGCGCGCTGCACTGGGCGCGCTCGAGCGCCATCCTCATGGGAGATCTGCTCCTCACGGCCGCCGTCATGGGATTCGCCCGCGCCGATGTCCCCGCAGACGTGCGGTCACGCCTGCTCGATCTCGTCGAGGAGACCATCGTCGAGACGGTCGCGGGCGAGCACACCGACGTCGCGCTCAGCCACGGCATCGTCGCACCGGACCTCACCACGATCCTCAGCATGAGCGTGTACAAGACCGCGACCTACTCGTTCTCGCTCCCGCTTCGCGCGGCCGCGCTGCTCTCGGGCTCCTCCGCCTCGGCCGAGCGGACGCTGACGAGCGTGGGGCGGCACATCGGGCTCGCCTACCAGCTGCAGGACGACCTGCTCTGCGTGTTCGGCGACCATCGCGCGCACGGGAAGGATGCGTTCTCCGACCTGCGGGAGGGCAAGGAGACCGCGATCATCGCGTACGCACGCTCGACGGGCGCGTGGGACGACATCGCTCCCCGCTTCGGCTCGGCGGAGCTGAGCATGAGGGATGCCGAGGGCCTCCGCGACCAGCTGCGCGCCTGCGGGGCCGAAGCCTTCGTCGCCGATCTCGTCGGCGATCAGCTCGACGCCGTGCACACCTTGCTCGCCGACGCGCAGCTGACCGGTGAGATCGGAGCGGATGCCGCACACACGATCCTCTCGACGGTCTCCCGCCTCGAGGGTCGCCGCGCATGACCGCGATCCCGAGCGGGCAGGGCGACGAGAGCCTCGGCCGCTTCAGCCGCGCCGCCGACACGGCATCCACCGAGGTCATCCGCACGTACTCCACGTCCTTCGGACTCGCGACGAAGCTGCTCGGCGCTCGTCATCGTCAGCACGTGCGGAACATCTACGCCATGGTGCGGATCGCCGACGAGATCGTCGACGGCGTCGCCGCTCAGGCGGGTCTGGACACCTCGGCGCAGACCGAGGCGCTCGCGTCCTATGTGGCGGCGACGCATCGCTCGATGGCCGTCGGCTACAGCACCGACCTGATCCTGCACGCGTTCGCCAGGACCGCGCGCGAATGCGGGATCGGGGAAGATCTGACGCAGCCGTTCTTCGACTCCATGGCCGCCGACATCGCGAGCGCTGCCGACTTCACCGCCTACGACGCCGACGCCCACGAGCGCTACGTCTACGGATCGGCCGAGGTCGTGGGGCTGATGTGCCTGCGGGTCTTCCTCCGCGAGGAGTCGCGCACCGAGGCGGAGCTCGCTGTGCTCACCCATGGCGCCAGGCAGCTCGGCGCCGCCTTCCAGAACGCGAACTTCCTCCGCGACCTCGCCGACGACACCGATCGCCTGCAGCGCGGGTACCTCGGCGACTCGGGGCGCCTCACCGATTCCGACCGCGACGAATGGGTACGCACCGTGACCGTTCAGCTCGACGACGCCCGTCGATCGATCCCCCTGCTCCCGAAGGACGCCCGCGCTGCGGTGCGCAGTGCGCTCGCGCTCTTCGAGGCGCTCATGCGGCGAGTGGCCAGGACTCCGGCCGCGCAGCTGTACGAGCGTCGTGTCCGCGTGCCAGACCCGGTCAAGGCTCTGCTCGCCGCGCGGGCCGTCGCCGTCACGGCTCTGGAGCGTGACCGATGAGCCGCGTCGCCGTCATCGGCGGAGGAGTGGCCGGCCTCGCGGCAGCGGGCCTTCTCGCCCGCGACGGACACCAGGTGACCGTCTATGAGAAGAATTCGCGGATCGGCGGCCGGGCCGGCACGATCGAGCGCGACGGCTTCCGCTTCGACTCCGGTCCCTCGTGGTATCTGATGCCCGAGGTGTTCGACCACTTCTTCGCGATGATGGGGTCTTCGACCGAGGAGCAGCTAGACCTCACCCTGCTCGACCCCGGCTACCGGGTGTTCCAGGAGCCGGGCTCCGACGGCCCCTCCGCGCCGATCACGGTGCCCAGCGGCCGCGCAGAGGTCGCGAAGCTGTTCGAGGCGCGCGAGCCGGGTTCCGCTGCTCGTCTGGACGAGTATCTCGATTCCGCGCACCACGCCCGTGACATGGCCGAGCGGTACTTCCTGTACAACCCGTTCACGAAGTGGAGCACCCTCGCGACGAAGGAGGTGTTGGGCGCAGCCCCGCGTCTCGCGACCCTGCTCGGGACACGCCTGGAGTCCTTCGCCGCCCGGCGCTTCCAGGATCCGGTCCTGCGTCAGCTGCTCGGATACCCCGCCGTCTTCCTCGGCACGGACCCGCGCAGCGCGCCGGCGATGTACCACCTGATGAGCGCACTCGACCTCGACGAGGGCGTGAGCTATCCGCAGGGCGGGTTCTGGCGAGTCGTCGAGCGCATCGCCGACCTGGCCGAGCAGGCCGGAGTGACGGTCGTCAGGGATGCCGATGTGACGGCGATCCGCACAGAACGACGCTCCGGCACCGTCGCGGCCACGGGCGTCGAATGGCAGGATGCCGACGGCATCGCCCACGTCGCCGAGGCCGACATTGTGGTCTCGGCCGCCGACCTCCACCACACCGAGACCGCCCTGCTTCCGCCCGAGCTCCGGACGTATCCGGAGAGCTGGTGGCAGCGTCGCACGAGCGGCCCCGGAGCGGTGCTCGTGATGCTGGGCGTCCGCGGCGAGCTCCCGCAGCTCCCGCACCATTCGCTGTTCTTCACCGACGACTGGGACGCCAACTTCGACGCGATCTTCGGCGACAGCCCGGCGATCCCCTCCCCCGCGTCGACCTACGTGTGCCGGCCGAGCGCGACCGATGACAGCGTCGCCCCGGAGGGCCACGAGAACCTGTTCGTGCTCATCCCCATCCCCGCCGACGTCGACCTCGGCGGCGGTGGTTCCGACGGATCGGGCTCGCCGGCGATCGAACGTGCCGCCGACGAGGCGATCGACCTCATCTTGACGTGGGCCGGCATCCCCGACCTGCGCGACCGCATCATCGTGCGCGAGACGAAGGGGCCCGCGGACTTCCGCGACGACTACAACTCGTGGCGCGGAGGAATGCTCGGCCCTGCGCACATCCTCTCGCAGAGCGCGATGTTCCGCGCCCAGAACGTCTCGCGCAAGGTCTCGGGCCTGTACTACGCGGGCGGCACGACGGCACCGGGCGTCGGCGTGCCCATGTGCCTCATCAGCGCAGAGATCGTCCTGAAGCGCATCCGCGGCGACCACTCCGGCGGGCCGCTTCCGCTGCCGTCCGCCGCGCCCGTCGAGGACGCCGTGTGATGGGCGTCGTCTACCTCGCGAGCCTGCTCGTGTCGCTCGGCTGCATGCTCCTGCTCGACTGGCGGTTCCGGCTGTTCTTCTGGAGGGACGCGCTCTCGGCATCCGTCGTCACGGTCGTCGGCCTCGTGTTCTTCCTCGTCTGGGACGTCGCGGGCATCGCCGGGGGCATCTTCTTCCGCGGCGAGGGTGCGATCGCCACCGGCATCGTGCTCGCCCCCGAGCTGCCGCTCGAGGAGCCCGTCTTCCTGGTCTTCCTCGTCGTCTGCACGATGATCCTCTACACGGGCGCCGTTCGCGTCCTCGGCGTGCTCCGCCGACGCACCAGGGCGGAGCGGGCGTCATGACCTACCTGCAGCTCGCGGCCTGGTTCGTCGGTGCGGCCGCGATCGCCGCCGTGACCCTCGCCATTCTGACACCTCGCGCGCGGCGTCCGCGTGCCGCCGCCGTGGCGATCGCCGCCGCGGCTCTGATCGTGCTCACCGCGGTGTTCGACAGCATCATGATCGCGAGCGGGCTCTTTCACTACTCCCCCGATCACCTGCTCGGGGTGCACATCGGACTCGCCCCGCTCGAGGACTTCGCCTACCCGGTGGCGGGCGCGCTGCTGCTGCCGGCTCTCTGGGCCTTCCTGCGGGCTCGCCGGCACAGCGGCCGCGCCGAGGGCAGCAGGGAGGGTGACGCATGACCGCCACGACGCTCGGGAGCGACGTCCGCCAGATCGTGCTCTCGTCCAGGCCCGTCAGCTGGATCAACACGGCGTTCCCCTTCGCAGCCGCCTACCTGCTGACCACCCGTGAGATCGACCTCACGCTGGTGCTCGGCACGCTGTACTTCCTCGTGCCGTACAACCTCGCGATGTACGGCATCAACGACGTGTTCGACTTCGCGTCCGACCTCGCGAACCCGCGCAAGGGCGGCATCGAGGGAGCGCTGCTCTCCCCTCGCATCCACCGGGCGACGCTGTGGTCTGCCGCGGTCACCAACCTGCCCTTCCTCGTCTACCTCTTCGCGGTCGGCAACCCGGCATCTTGGATCTGGCTCGTCGTGAGCGTCTTCGCCGTGATCGCCTACTCCGCACCCGGTCTGCGGTTCAAGGAGCGTCCGTTCCTCGACTCGACGACGTCGAGCCTGCACTTCGTGACCCCGGCGATCGTCGGACTCGCTCTCGCCGAGGCATCCGTGACGCCGACGCTGGTGGTCGTGCTCGTCGGGTTCTTCCTGTGGGGCATGGCAGCGCATGCCTTCGGCGCGGTGCAGGACATCGCTCCGGACCGCGAGGCGGGCATCGGTTCGATCGCGACGGTCATCGGCGCGCGAGCGACGGTCCGCCTCGCGATCCTCCTCTGGGCGCTCGCCGGGATCGCGATGCTGTTCACCGCCTGGCCCGGTCCGCTCGCCGCGGTCCTCGCGGTGCCCTACATCGTGAACGCGGCTCCCTGGTGGTCGGTCACCGACGAGACCTCCGCCGGGACGAATCGCGCGTGGCGCCGCTTCATCGCCCTCAATTACATCGCGGGCTTCCTGGCGACGATGATCCTCATCCTCGCCTGGGTCTCCTGACCCGCACCCTCACGCCCACCGAGTTCCTCCCGAAGGGAAACCGATGTCCGATCCTGAGCACCCCCCGGCCCCGAGCGCGGCGGAACGGAAAGCCCCGCCGCGAGAGACGCGCGAGCGGACGAGGCGCCACTCCTGGGTGCGCGTGATGATCCCCGTCGCCCTGATCCTCGTCTGGCTCGTGGGTGCAGGACTCGGCGGCCCCCTGTTCGGCAAGGTCGACGAGGTGTCCTCGAACGACCAGACGAGCTACCTGCCCGAGTCCTCTGACGCGACCCGGGTGCAGCAGCTGCTCGGCGAGTTCAACGACAGCGACGCCATCCCTGCCATCGCCGTGTTCGTCGCCGACGGCGAGTTGTCCGCGTCTCAGCTCGACACGATCTCGGATGCCGTGGCCGATGCGCCGTCCGTCGAGGGCGTCGGCGACGACGTGTCGCCTGCCCTCCCCTCGGACGACGGCATGGCCGTGCAGGCGTTCATCCCGATCGACGGAGAGGCCGAGCTCGCCGACACCGTGTCGGCCCTCGGCGATGAGCTGCGCGCCGCCGCCCCGGACGGCGTGACCGTCTACATCACCGGCCCCGCCGGCTTCAGCGCCGACCTCGTCGCGGGCTTCGCCGGCATCGACGGACTGCTGCTCGGCGTCGCACTCCTCGCGGTGCTCGTGATCCTCGTGCTCGTGTACCGCTCGCTGCTGCTGCCGATCGTGGTCCTGTCGACGAGCCTGTTCGCCCTCTGCGTCGCTCTGCTGGTCGTCTGGTGGCTCGCGAAGTTCGAGGTGCTGCTGCTCAGCGGGCAGACCCAGGGCATCCTGTTCATCCTGGTGATCGGCGCGGCCACCGACTACGCCCTCCTCTTCGTCGCGCGGTTCCGGGAGGAGCTCCGCGTGGCGCAGGACAAGGGCACGGCTCTCCTCGCCGCCTGGAAGGGCTCCGTGGAGCCGATCGTCGCCTCGGGCGGCACGGTGATCGCCGGGCTGCTCTGCCTGCTGCTCAGCGACCTCAAGTCGAACAGCACCCTCGGCCCCGTGGCAGCGATCGGCATCGTGTTCGCGATGCTCGCGGCCCTGACGCTCCTCCCGGCGCTTCTGCTGCTGTTCGGGCGCGCGGTGTTCTGGCCGCGTCGTCCGCGGTACGAGCCGGAGGTCGTCGCGGAGGAGCACGGCATGCGCACGACCGGCCTGTGGGCGCGTCTCGCAGGACTCATCACCCAGCGACCGCGGATGATCTGGATGGTCACGACGGTCGTTCTGCTGGCCGGAGCTTCCGGCGTCCTCCAACTGAACGCCTCGGGCGTTCCGCAGTCCGATCTCGTGCTCGGAGCCTCGGAGGCGCGCGACGGTCAGGTCGCGCTCGGCGAGCACTTCCCCGGCGGCTCCGGAAGCCCGGTCTACGTCGTGGTGGACGAGGATCGTCTCCAGGACGCCGCAGATGTGCTGCTCGCCGACGACGGCATCGACGGCGTCTCCGTCACCGCCGCCGATTCACCCAGCGGCTCGGCGCCCGTGACCGCCGACGGGATCACGGCGGTCGGACCGCCGGGTACCTCTGCGCCAGAGCCGATCGTCGTCGACGGGAGGGTGCTGCTGCAGGGGACGCTGACGGATGCCGCGGACTCCGATGCCGCCGGTGCCACCGTGCGCGACCTCCGCTCGTCGCTGCATGAGCTCGACGCGCTCGTCGGAGGCGTCACCGCCACCGCGGTCGACACGAACGACGCGTCCATCCACGACCGCAATCTCATCATCCCGGTGATCCTCGTCGTGATCATGCTGATCCTCATGCTGCTGCTGCGGTCGATCCTCGCGCCGGTGCTGCTCATCATCACGACCGTGCTGTCGTTCGGCACGGCCATGGGCGTGTCGGCGCTGGTCTTCAACGGGCTCTTCCACTTCCCCGGCGCCGACCCCGCCGTGCCGCTCTACGGCTTCGTGTTCCTGGTCGCGCTCGGCATCGACTACAACATCTTCCTCATGACGAGAGTGCGGGAGGAGTCGCTGTCGCACGGCACGCGCGAGGGCGTGCTCCGGGGGTTGTCGATCACGGGCGGCGTCATCACGTCCGCCGGACTGGTGCTCGCTGCGACGTTCGCTGCACTGTCGGTGATCCCGATCCTGTTCCTCGTGCAGCTGGCGTTCATCGTCGCGTTCGGCGTGCTGCTCGACACGTTCGTCGTGCGCTCGCTGCTCGTGCCGGCGCTCGCCTACGACCTCGGACGTGTGATCTGGTGGCCCTCGAAGCTCTGGCGGCGCGGTCGCCCGTGACGACCGGAGAGTGCCCTCGACTGGATTCGAACCAGCGACCTGCCCTTTAGGAGAGGGCTGCTCTATCCTGCTGAGCTACGAAGGCGTGACCTCCAGTCTACGGGAACGGTCTCGTCCGGCTCACGCAGCGAGCGCGAGGTACGGCTCCCAGCGCGGATCGCTCCGCTCGCTCCCGCGCACCGTCCAGGCGGTGCCGTGCGGCGGACGCGGAGTGATCCGCAGCTCCCAACGCATCTCCTGCGGGGTGCGGTCGCTCTTCACGTTGTTGCAGCGCAGGCAGCACGCGACGAGGTTCTCCCACGAGTCCGCCCCGCCTCGCGAACGCGGCAGCACGTGGTCGATCGTCGAGGCGGGCTTTCCGCAGTAGCCGCAGCGGTGGTTGTCGCGGCGCAGCACTCCGCGCCGGGTCACCGGTACCCGACGACTCGACGGCACCCGCACGTATCTCGACAGGATGATGACGGCCGGCCGATCGTAGACGCCGTGACTGCCCCAGACGGGATCGTCCTCGACGTGCTCGATCACGGTGGCCTTGTCGTTCATGACCAGGACCAGTGCTCTCTTGAACGACACGATGGCCAGGGGCTCGTATCCCGCGTTCAGTACCAGTGTGCGCATCAGCATCCTCTCGATCCGCCGGGACGGCTTCCCGGCACTCTCGACTCACACGAGGTCGCGCGGACGCGAGCGTTCGCAGGGACGAAAAAAGGCGCTGTCTAGTGACAGCGCCTTCTGCGCACGGCAGCACCGTGGCGTCCCTGCGGCCGATGCTGAAGGACATGACGACCGAGGGCATCCATGGTGCGGATGCTCGGTATTCGGTCCATCAGCTTCTCCCGCCTGTGCGACAACGGGTTCAGGCTAACCCATCGAAGCGGGGGTGGGGCCCAACTCCGGGTGAACGCTCGGAGGCGTGTCCGGTGATGCGATGAGCTGTGACGCCTCAGCCGGCGTTCGCGGCGAGCCAGGCGATCGGCTCGAGAAGGCCGCCGTTGACCCACACCTCGAAGTGCAGGTGGTTGGCGGTCGAGCGACCGGTGCTTCCGACGAATCCGATGAGCTGACCCGCGGCCACGCTCTCGCCGGCCTGGACCTGGCGGGATCCGTACGTCATGTGGCCGTAGGTCGTCTGCACGCGCTGGCCGCCCACGACGCTGTCGATCATGACGGCGACGCCGTACCCGCCGATGCTCTCGGCCGACTGGCGCACGACGCCCGCGGCGGCGGCGTAGATGGGGGTTCCCTGCGGCGCGAGCATGTCGGCGCCGTTGTGCGCCCCGCCGACGGTGCGGCTGACGCTGTACGAGCCCTGCGGGAGCGGGTAGCGGACCTCACCCGAACCGGGCGAGACGAGTGCGTAGGCGCCGATGTCGAAGGTGCGACCGCCGGTCGAGGCGGAGGCCGTCGATGCTGCGGCGGCGGCGCGGGCCGCTGCGGCCTCCTCCGCCTTCTTCTTCTCGATCTCGTCAGGGGTGGTCGCGGTGAACGTGCCGCGGTCGAGCGGAGCCGACGTGGCCTGCGACGCGACGACGAGCGACTGCGCGTCGACGGCGGCCATCTGCTGCACGGTCGCGGCGCTCTCGGCCGGCTTCGACGCCGCGTAGGCGGGGAGCGCGACAGCGGCGACCAGGGCGCCCACTGCTCCGAAGATCGCGACGGACCGCAACGGCTTCACCACGGTCCGCGCGCTGACCCGTGCGGTCGTGCGACGGGCGAGGGGTCGATCTTCAGGTGTGTTCGCGGACTGGATGTCTTTGACCAAAACGGAATCCTCCTGCGCCTGCACGCTCGGGTAGCGCTGGCTCGTCGGCACTCTGCTCTCGTGGCACGAATGTAGCTTCGGGTACTTTGTGCGTTCCTACCGGGAGGACGACGAGCCTGGAAGGCGAATCCTCTCGGGTATCGTCAGCGGGCTTCTTCGCCGACGACTTCACCGAGGTTACCGGAAGATAACGATCCTGTCACCCTGCCAACCTGGCAATCGCCGGGGAGCAGAAGAATCCCCGATCAGAAGTGATTCAGGCCGGCTCGCCGACGAGGAAGATGTGGGAGGCGAGCTCGACCGGGAGCTCGAGCCCCTCGTCCTTGCCCTCCATCTGGATCAGCACGTAGCCCTCGTTGAAGCGGTAGTCGCCCTTCGCGCCGGGCACGACGCCCGCGTCACGGAGCTGCTCCAGCAGCTCCGGGTCGACCTGCGCCGGCTCGGCGAGACGACGGACCGTGCCCTCGATCGGCGCGCCGGCCGCATTGAGCTTCTGCACGAGCCCGATCACGCCCTCGTCGAACGTCCGAGCGGGGGCATCGCCGAGCTGGTCGAGCCCGGGGATCGGGTTGCCGTACGGCGACTCGGTGGGGTGGCCGAGGAGCTCGACGAGGCGGCGCTCGACCTGCTCGCTCATGACGTGCTCCCAGCGGCAGGCCTCGTCGTGCACGAACGCCCAGTCGAGGCCGATCACATCCGAGAGCAGGCGCTCGGCCAGGCGGTGCTTGCGCATGACGTCGACCGCCTTGCGGCGCCCCGATTCGGTGAGCTCCAGGGTGCGATCCTCCGACACGACGACGAGACCGTCGCGCTCCATGCGGCCGACCGTCTGCGAGACCGTCGGACCCGAGTGCCCGAGGCGCTCGGAGATGCGCGCGCGCAGCGGCACGATGTTCTCCTCCTCGAGTTCGAGAATGGTGCGGAGATACATCTCCGTGGTGTCGATCAGGTCGGTCATGTGGCCCTCCGGGTCTTCTTAGGCAAGCCTACATTCCCGCACCGACATCGGGGCGTCACGCAGGAGGTCGCACCGGAGGCCACGCTCTAGACTCGACGCATGCCGATCGAGATTCCCCGTGACCTCCTGCCCGCCGACGGCCGCTTCGGATGCGGCCCCTCGAAGGTGCGGAGCGAGCAGCTCGACGCGCTCCTCGCCGCCGGCCCCACGCTGCTCGGCACCTCTCACCGGCAGGCGCCGGTGAAGAATCTCGTCGGCAGCGTGCGCGAGCGCCTCGCGGCGCTGTTCCGGCTGCCCGAGGGGTACGAGATCATCGCCGGCAACGGCGGATCGACCGCGTTCTGGGATGCTGCGGCGTTCGGCCTCATCGAGAGACGAAGCCAGAACCTCGTGTTCGGCGAGTTCGGCGGCAAGTTCGCCGCCGCGGCCGGTGCCCCCTGGCTCGATGCACCCGACGTGCGAAAGGCCGAGCCCGGATCCCGCACGGTCGCCGAGATCGTCGACGGCGTCGACGTCTATGCCTGGCCGCACAACGAGACCTCGACCGGCGTCGCCGCCCCGATCACCCGCGTCGCCGCAGACGGCGCTCTCACGGTCATCGACGCCACGAGCGCGGCAGGCGGGATCGACTTCGACGCCGCTCAGGCCGACGTCTACTACTTCGCTCCGCAGAAGAACCTCGGTTCGGACGGCGGCCTGTGGTTCGCCGCGGTCTCGCCGGCAGCCATCGACCGGATCGAGCGGATCGCCGCCTCCGACCGCTACATCCCGGAGTTCCTGAGCCTGAAGAACGCCGTCGACAACTCGCGCCTGAACCAGACGCTGAACACACCGGCGCTGACGACACTGCACCTGCTCGACAGCCAGCTCGGATGGATCCTCGACAACGGCGGTCTGTCCTGGGCCGGCGCACGCACCGCCGAGTCGTCCGGCATCCTGTACGACTGGGCCACGGCATCCGAGGTGGCGACGCCCTTCGTCACGGCGGAGGCCGACCGTTCGCCGGTCGTCGTCACGATCGACTTCGACGAGTCGGTCGATGCGGCCGCGATCGCCAAGACGCTGCGCGCCAACGGCATCGTCGACACCGAGCCGTACCGCAAGCTCGGGCGGAACCAGCTCCGCGTGGCGACCTTCGTCTCGATCGAGCCGGACGACGTGCGGCAGCTGACTCGCGCGCTCGACTACGTTCTCGAGCACCAGGGCGCCTGACCACGCCACGCATGACGAAGGGGACCGCGCGATCCGCGCGGTCCCCTTCGTCATGACGGCGGAGGATCATTCCTCGTCGTCGGAATCGTCCTCGTCGAAAGCGTCGTCGTCGGAGTCGTCCTCGTCGGAGCTGTCGTCGTCGTCATCATCCTCGGTGTCGTCGTCGGACTTCTCGGAGTCGTCCAGCTCGTCGATGTCGACTCCGTCGAGGTCGCCGCCGTGCACGGGCCGGGGCTCGCTGGTCAGATCGTCGTCGTCGAGATCGTCTTCTTCGTCGTCGAGGTCGTCATCCTCGTCGGAGTCGTCCTCGAGGTCCTCGTCCTCGTCCTCATCCACATCGTCGAGGTCGTCGTCCTCAGCATCGCCCTCGGCGTCCCCGTCAGCGTCAGCGTCGTTCTGCTCGGCAGCCGCAGCCGCGGCCTGCTCGGCGAGCTCGGCCTGGTGGGCACGGTACTCGGCCAGACGCTCGGCCCACGGCACCCACTCCGGTGCCAGGAGAGCGCCGTCGCCGGGAAGCAGCTCCGTCTCGAGCACCGTCGGCTCCTCGTCGTCGACGCGTGCGACGGTGACGGTCCAGTACCAGCCCGGATACCCGGCCAGCCGGTTCTCGAAGCGCAACGAGACCGACCCATCGTCCTCGACGAGGTAGCCGGCCGCGGGTCCGATCGTCGACGCAGGAGTGATCTCGCGCAACGCGGCGAGCGCGAGGTCGTGCGCGTCGAGCAGGCGCTCGTCGGGGTCAGGCTTCGAGGTCATCGGCAACCTTGCGGAGGACGGCCGCGATCTTGCGGCCGTGACCGGACGACGGGTAACGGCCGCGACGCAGATCGCCGCCGATGCCGTCGAGGAGCTTCACGAGGTCCTCGATGATGATCGCCATGTCGTCTGCGGGCTTGCGCTTGGCCTTGGCGAGGCTGGGCGGGGCCTCGAGAACGCGAACCGACAGCGCCTGCAGACCGCGCTTCCCGTCGGCGACACCGAACTCGACGCGCGCGCCGGCCTTGACGACGGTGCCGGCGGGCATCGCGGAGGCGTGCAGGAAGACGTCCTGGCCGTCATCGGTGGCGATGAAGCCGAAACCCTTGTCTTCGTCGTAGAACCTGACCTTGCCGGTGGGCATGGGAGAAACCTCGCTGAGTCGGTGTGGAGCTGGACGACCGCGCAGGATGCGGCCGCCTCCAGCCTACCGGTGCGTCGGTTCGCGCGCGGGGAGACGGGCGGAATGCGACGGCGACGCGCGAGGCCCTGTTCCCGCTCAGCGACTAGGCTGAGCGGGATGAGCAGTCAGAGTCCCGAACCCGACGTGCCGGTGCGTCGAGTCGATCGCATCCTCGCCTTCACCGCGCTCGGGCTCGCCGCGGCATCCATCGTCTGCTTCTTCGCGATCATCATCGGCACCGCGGTCGGCATGCGGCAGGAGGACTTCGGCTCCGGCGCGTGGCCGGTGATCGCCGCGATCCCGTACTGGGGTCTGCCCGCGGCGTTCGTGATGATCGTGGTGCTGCTGGTGATGAGCTTCGTCCGGAGGGGTCGCGCGGGATCGCGACCCTGAGGCACCAGGCATGAGCACGCACGCCCGACCGCTGGCCGAACACCTGGCCGCGATGAGCGATGCCGACCTGAGCGAGCTGTTCTCCGAGCGCGGCGTGCGTCCCGACATCGGATGGCAGGACTTCTTCGACGCCGCCGAGGCGCTCCTCGAACCGGCGTCGCTCGCGAGAGTCCTCCCCCGTCTCACGCTCGCCGAGGCGACGGTGCTGCAACGGATGGCGGACGGGGAGCGCACCGACGACTCCGACGACCGCCGCACCCTCGAGCGGCTCGCCCTGGTGCGCCTTGACGGAGAACTGCCGCCCCCCGTCGTGACGGCGGTCTCCGATCGCCCCGCCCTCGCCCCGCCGACGTCGCACCATCAGGGACAGGCGGACGACCGCGCCGCAGCGCACGCGGCCGAGCGCGCCTTCACCACGGTCGCCACGATCGCCGACCTGCTGCTCGCAGCGAAGGACAGGCCGTTCGCCCTCCTCGCGGGCGGCGGCCTCAGCGCGGGCGAGAAACGGCAGTTGTCCGACTCCGGGGTCGCGACGGAGTCTGTGGACCGCCTCCTGGCGATCGCCTCGACCGCAGGGCTCGTCGCGGTAGGGGACCGACGCCTGCAGACCACGGACATCGCCGACGAGTGGCTGCGATCCTCGGTGTCGGAGCGGTGGAGCGAGCTCGCCCGCGGCTTCCGCGATGCGCTCCCCCGCGGTATCCGGTCTGACCGGGGTGGGTGGATCCCTCTCGCCGACTGGGCGCAGGCCCATCCGTGGGACTCCGCGTGGCCCGAGCGCAGCGCGGCACTGACCGAGCAGGCTCGCCTGCTCGGCCTCGTCGCCGACGACGGGACCGAGCCGGCCTGGGCGTCCCCCCTGCGGGACGGCCACGATGCTGATCCCTCCTCCCTCACGGCGCTGCTCCCCGCCGAGGTCGACCGGATCTTCCTCCAGAACGACCTCAGCGCGATCTCTCCCGGCCCGCTCGCCCCCGCCCTCGACGTGCGGCTGCGCACGGTCGCGGCGCGGGAATCCGCCGCGCAGGCCTCGACGTACCGGTTCACACCGGAGTCCGTCGCGCGAGCGCTCGTCGCCGGGGAGAGCGAGGAGTCACTCGTCGACTTCCTCGAGACCGTCTCGCTCACCGGCATCCCGCAGCCGCTGCGCTACCTGATCGCGCAGACGGCGCAGCGTCACGGTCTCGTACGGGTGTCGACGGATGCCGAGACGGGCCGCACCCGGATCGAGAGCGCCGACCCGCACCTCGTCGATGCGATCGCGGTCGACCAGACGCTCCGCCCCCTCGCTCTCACGAAGCACGTCGGCTCCCTCACCACGCGAGTGGGTCGCGACACGGTCTACTGGGCGCTCACGGATGCGCGCTACCCCGCGACCCTCGTGGACGGGGACGGCACCGTGCTCACCGGTGAACGGCACCCGCCCGTCACGACACCGGGAGACGACGTGAGCGACTACTCGTCACTGATCGCGGCGCTCCGCTCGCATCAGGGGCCGGATGCCGACGCCGCCTGGCTCGATCGCGAACTGGAGGCCGCCGTGCGCGCGAAGGCCGTGCTGCGGGTGACCGTGGGGATGCCGGACGGCAGCACGCGCGAACTGCTGCTCGAGGCCACCGGACTCGGCGGTGGACGCCTGCGCGGACGCGACAAGGCGGCGGACGTCGAGCGTACGCTGCCGGTGTCGAGCATCCGCGCCGCCACCGTGATCGCCCAGTAAACTGGACAGCTATGTCTGATGGCCCCCTGATCGTCCAGAGCGACCGCACCGTGCTCCTCGAGGTCGCGCACGCGGATGCCGAGAGCGCCCGCCACGAGCTGGCGATCTTCGCCGAACTCGAGCGCGCTCCCGAGCACATCCACACCTACCGGATCACCCGTCTCGGGCTCTGGAACGCCCGGGCGGCGGGGCACAGCGCAGAAGACATGCTCGAGACCCTCGACCGGTGGTCGCGCTTCCCGGTGCCGCCGTCCGTCGCCGTCGACCTTCGCGAGACCGTGAACCGCTACGGACGCCTCGTGATCGAGCGCGACGCCGAGGGCACGCTGATCCTCCGCTCCACCGACCCCGCCGTGCTCGCCCAGGTCGCGAACAACAAGCGCATCCAGCCGCTGCTGATCGGTCACCCGAGCCCCGACACCTATGTGGTCGATGCCTGGGCGCGCGGACAGATCAAGCAGGAGCTGCTGAAGATCGGCTGGCCGGCCGAGGACCTCGCCGGATACACGCCCGGCACTCCGCACGAGATCGAACTGGATGAGGGCACCTGGCAGATCCGTCCGTACCAGCAGGATGCCGTCGACGCGTTCTCGAAGGACGGATCGGGCGTGGTCGTGCTGCCCTGCGGCGCGGGCAAGACCATCGTCGGCGCCGGGGCCATGGCCGCCACGAAGACCACCACGCTGATCCTCGTGACGAACACCGTGTCGGCACGCCAGTGGCGCGACGAGCTCCTCAAGCGCACGAGCCTCACCCCCGAGGAGATCGGCGAGTACTCCGGCCAGGCCAAGGAGGTCAAGCCGGTCACGATCGCGACGTACCAGATCCTCACCGCCAAGCGGAAGGGCCAGTACGCTCACCTCGCCCTGCTCGACGCCCTCGACTGGGGACTCATCGTGTACGACGAGGTGCACCTGCTCCCCGCGCCGGTGTTCAAGCTCACCGCAGACCTGCAGGCGCGACGCCGCATCGGCCTGACCGCGACCCTCGTGCGCGAGGACGGTCGCGAGGGCGACGTGTTCAGCCTGATCGGCCCCAAGCGGTTCGACGCTCCGTGGAAGCAGATCGAGGCGCAGGGCTTCATCTCCCCCGCCGTCTGCTACGAGGTCCGTGTCGACCTGCCTCCGAGCGACAGGCTCGAATACGCCGCCGCGACCGACGACGAGCGGTACCGGCTCGCCGCATCCGCTCCCGCGAAGATCGAGGCCGTGCGCGAGCTCATCGCCAAGCATCCCGACGAGCAGATCCTCGTGATCGGCCAGTACCTCGACCAGCTCGACACGCTGTCCGAGGCTCTGAACGCCCCGCAGATCACGGGCGCCACTCCGGTCGACGAGCGCGAGGAGCTGTATCGCCAGTTCCGCGAGGGCGAGATCCATCTGCTCGTGGTGTCGAAGGTCGCCAACTTCTCGATCGACCTCCCCGAGGCGTCAGTGGCGATCCAGGTCTCGGGGTCTTTCGGGTCGCGGCAGGAGGAGGCACAGCGGCTGGGACGACTTCTCCGACCGAAGCAGTCCGGTCACACGGCCAGCTTCTACACGCTTGTCGCCCGCGACACGATCGATCAGGACTACGCGCAGAACCGCCAGCGCTTCCTCGCCGAGCAGGGCTACAGCTACACGATCATGGATGCGGACGCGATCGCGGCGTGACCGCCGCTCCGACGGATAGTCAGCATCCGCATGGTCTGAGTCACCATAATGGGGACATGACTGATGCGCGCATCCTGGTCGTCGACGACGAGCCGAACATCCGCGACCTGCTCTCCACGGGTCTCAGCTTCGCCGGGTTCCAGGTCAAGACGGTCGCCAACGGCGCCGCCACGATCTCGGCGGTGCTGGAGGAGGAGCCCGACCTCATCATCCTCGACGTCATGCTGCCCGACATGAACGGCTTCAGCGTCACCAAGCGTCTCCGTGGCGCGGGCTTCACGGCGCCGATCCTCTTCCTCACGGCCAAGGACGGCACCGACGACAAGATCGAGGGCCTGAACGCCGGCGGCGACGACTACGTCACCAAGCCGTTCAGCCTCGACGAGATCGTCGCCCGCGCGCAGGCCATCCTGCGCCGCACCATGCAGGCCGACGAGGAGTCGATCATCCGCGCCGGCGAACTGTCGATGGATCAGGACACGCACGACGTCCACGTCGGCAAGGAGCCGATCGAGCTCTCGCCGACCGAGTTCAAGCTGCTGCGCTACCTCATGCTCAATCCGAACCGGGTGCTGTCGAAGGCGCAGATCCTCGACCACGTCTGGGAGTACGACTTCAACGGCGATGCCGGCATCGTCGAGAGCTACATCTCGTACCTGCGCCGCAAGATCGACCCGCACACGGAAGAGTCGGTCATCCAGACCAAGCGCGGCTTCGGCTACATGCTGAAGGTCGGCAAGTAGTCGTCGACGGAGCGCTGACGCCGCACGGACGACGACCGGAGGGAGGGCCGCATGGCGCACAAGCCTGACGCGGTCACCCGCTGGTGGCGGGCCATCAGCCTGCGCGCGAAGGTGACGGGCGTCACCGTCGCCGTGCTCGCGCTCGGCCTCCTGCTCGCCGGGATAGGGACCGTGCCCATCCTGCGCAACTCGCTCGTCGGGAACATCGAAGCGCAGCTGCCCGCGCTCGTCTCGGCCGACCTCGCCCCGCGCTACTTCGACATGTCGGTCGAGGACGGCAAGACGGTCTACACCCCGCGCGAATCGCCCAGGGACTTCTTCGTCGCGATCTACGACGGCGAGGGCGTGCTGCAGACCACGACGGGCAACTCCGCGAACGGGGGCAAGCCGCCCTTCCCCTCGAAGTACACGCTGCTGGATGCACAGAACGCCGGCGACGGCGTGTTCCCCCTCGCCGGCACGAAGGGCGACGACTTCCGCGCCGCAGTGGCGCTGCTGCCCGGTGACGGCGATGGCGCGCTGCGGATCCAGATGGTGGCGATGCCCCTCGACTACGCCGACCGGATCATCAGCCAGTTCTTCGGCATCTACATCACCGTCGCGCTCGTGACGATCCTCATCGCGGCCCTCCTCACCCGAGGACTCGTCACGCTGACCTTCCGGCGCCTCGGCCAGGTCGAATCGACCGCCATGTCGATCGCGAAGGGCGACTTCAGTCAGCGCCTGACAGACCTCGAGCCGACCACCGAGGTCGGGCGCCTCAACACCGCGATCAACACGATGCTCGACCGCGTCGACGGGTCGCTCGCCCAGCGCGACCGCACCGTGCAGCACATGCGGCGCTTCATCGGCGACGCCAGCCACGAGCTGCGGACTCCCCTTGTGAGCGTTCGGGGGTACGCCGAGCTCTACCGCATGGGTGCGATCAAGGGCGAGGAGGACACGGCTCGCGCCATGGAGCGCATCGAGAAGGAGGCCATCCGCATGGGCGTGCTGGTCGAGGATCTCCTCGCCCTCGCCCGTCTCGACGAGGAGCGCGAGCCCGAGATCGAGGCACTCGATCTCCGTCCCATCGCGCGCGACGCGGCTCTGGATCTCCGGGCCGCCGCCCCCGGTCGTACGGTGACGGTGATCGATCGCACGGTCGACGCCCCTCTCATCGACGTCACGACGCGCCCGACCCCGGTCGCGCCCGACCGGCAGCCTCCGACGCCACGCGGCGCGCTCTCCCGCGCGACGCTCGGACGTCTGCGTAGGCGGCCGCGCACCCCGACCGCTCCCGAGGTCACGGGGATCGACTTCACTGAGGCCACCGACGTGCCCGTCCGCACTCCCCCGATCGTGTTGGGCGAGGAGAACAAGGTGCGCCAGGTCGTCACGAACCTTCTCGGCAACGCGCGGCGGTTCTCGCCGGCCGACAGCCCTCTCGAGATCGTCGTCGACGCCGACCGCGTCCGAGGAACGGGCAGCATCTCGGTCGTCGATCACGGAGAGGGCATTCCGCCGCAGATCCGCGATCAGATCTTCGAGCGCTTCTGGCGCGCCGACACGTCTCGAGCGCGCGAGACCGGTGGTTCCGGCCTCGGGCTTGCGATCGTCGCGTCGATCATGAAGGCGCTCCGCGGCAGCGTCGCCGTCACCGAGACGCCGGGCGGCGGCGCGACCTTCACGATCACGCTCCCACTGGCGCCGTCGCGGGCCACCCCGGCTCATCTCCTCGAGGACACGCAGCCGATCGACCCGCTCGCGCTCTGACGCTTCTCCACCGCGGAGGGCACTGGCGGGTTGTGCACAGTGCGGGTGAAAGCGCGTCGAGACGCCGGTGACCGCGCGCGCTGCGCTCCTATCGTCGGAATCCCATCGAGAGGAGATTCCATGTCCGTCATCACCGTCGACACAGAGGCCGTGGGTGCGGCCCACACGGCCGCGCTCGCCACCATGGAGCGGCTGCACGTCGAGGCCGCAACACTCACGAGCCAGCTCACACAGCTGCAGTCCTCGTGGGTCGGGAACGCGTCGAGCGCGTTCCAGTCCTGCGTGGAGCAGTGGCGCGGGGGTCAGCTGAACCTCGAGCAGACGCTCGAGTCGATCGGCCATTCGCTGGGCAGCGCCGCCACCCAGTACGCCGAGGCCGACCAGTTCTCGGCGAGCCTGTTCCGCTGACCGGGCGCACGAAAAGACGCCCCGACCGTGAGGTCGGGGCGTCTTCTCTTCAACGCTTCTGAATCAGAAGTCCATGCCACCCGTCGGGTCGCCGGCCGGAGCGGCCGCCTTCTCGGGCTTGTCGGCCACGACGGCCTCGGTCGTCAGGAACAGGCCGGCGATCGACGCCGCGTTCTGCAGAGCCGAGCGGGTCACCTTCGCCGGGTCGATGATGCCCTGTGCGAACATGTCGCCGTACTCACCGGTCGCGGCGTTGAGGCCCTGGCCCGCGGGGAGCTCAGACACCTTGTTCGCGACGACACCGGGCTCGAGACCGGCGTTCAGCGCGATCTGCTTGAGCGGAGCCTCGATCGCGACGCGGACGATGTTCGCGCCGGTCGCCTCGTCGCCCGAGAGCGTGAGAGCGTCGAGGGCCTTGGTGCCCGACTGGATGAGCGCGACGCCACCACCGGGGACGATGCCCTCCTCGACGGCCGCCTTCGCGTTGCGGACGGCGTCCTCGATGCGGTGCTTGCGCTCCTTGAGCTCGACCTCGGTCGCGGCACCCGCCTTGATGACGGCGACGCCGCCGGCGAGCTTGGCGAGGCGCTCCTGCAGCTTCTCGCGGTCGTAGTCGCTGTCGGTGTTCTCGATCTCACGGCGGATCTGCGTGACGCGACCCTCGATCTGGTCGGCCTCACCGGCGCCCTCGACGATCGTGGTCTCGTCCTTGGTGACGATGACCTTGCGCGCACGGCCGAGCAGGTCGAGAGTGGCGTTCTCGAGCTTCAGGCCCACCTCTTCGGTGATGACCTGGCCGCCCGTGAGGATCGCGATGTCCTGCAGCTGCGCCTTGCGACGGTCGCCGAAGCCGGGAGCCTTGACGGCGACCGACTTGAAGATGCCCTTGAGCTTGTTGAGCACGAGGGTCGCGAGAGCCTCGCCCTCGACGTCCTCGGCAATGATGACGAGCTCCTTGCCGTCCTGGATCACCTTGTCGACGATGGGCAGAAGGTCCTTGATGTTCGAGATCTTCTGGTTCGCGATGAGGATGTACGGGTCCTCGAACACGGCCTCCTGGCGCTCCGGGTCCGTGACGAAGTACGGGTTCAGGTAGCCCTTGTCGAAGCGCATGCCCTCGGTGAGCTCGAGCTCGGTGCCGAAGGTCTGAGACTCCTCGACCGTGACGACGCCTTCCTTGCCGACCTTGTCGATCGCCTCGGCGATGAGCTCGCCGATGGCCGGGTCAGCGGCCGAGATGGATGCGGTCGCGGCGATCTGCTCCTTGGAGTCGATCTCCTTCGCGCTGGCGAGCAGCTCCTCGGTGATGGCCGTGACGGCCTTCTCGATGCCGCGCTTGAGCGAGATGGGGTCGGAACCGGCTGCGACGTTGCGCAGACCCTCGCGGACGAGCGCCTGAGCGAGGACGGTCGCGGTCGTGGTGCCGTCGCCTGCGACGTCGTCGGTCTTCTTGGCGACCTCCTTGACGAGCTCCGCGCCGATCTTCTCGTACGGGTCGTCCAGCTCGATCTCCTTGGCGATCGACACACCGTCGTTCGTGATCGTGGGGGCGCCCCACTTCTTCTCGAGCACGACGTTGCGACCGCGCGGGCCGAGCGTCACCTTGACGGCGTCGGCGAGGATGTTGAGGCCGCGCTCGAGGCCGCGGCGGGCCTCCTCATCGAAAGCGATGATCTTTGCCATGAGTTTTGTCGTCCCTCCTGGACGTAGACGTTGGGTTTAGCACTCAGAGTGAGAGAGTGCTAACGCCATTCTGGCACTCGACCCCATCGAGTGCAAGCCGCTGCGAAGGGACTACGGAGCCGGGGTCTCGGTGGCCGCCGGCGGGTTCGACGACCGGTCGAGACCGATCACGACCGTGAGCTGCTTCTGGTCCGTGTCGTTCATGTCGGCGTAGAAGTCGCTCTGCTGCACGTCGGCTCCGCCGATGACGCCGGCAAGGCCGATCGCGGCCAGCTCGTCCTCGTCGGCGACGTAGTAGACGGTCGTCGTGGAGAAGTCCTGGCTCGTGCTGTCGCTCGCGAACACCACGTCGGCCGACCAGCCGCTGTTGATGAGCGTGTCTCGCATCTGATCGTCGAGCCCCTCGTCGGCCGTCGCGTTGAGGATGAGCACCGAATAGGTGGTGTCGACGACGCCGGTCTCCTCGGGCGAGGGCATCGCGGTCGGGACAGCCTCGGGGAAGAGACTGATGCGCCCCATGACGACGAGCGAGCCGAAGATGCCGCCGATGATGAGCACGAGGGCGGCGACGAAGGACCACAGGAGGACGATCCAGCCGTTCATCCCCGGCGCTTCGGCGCGATGCGCACCCACGCGTCCGGAGGTGCGGGGGACGTCGTCGAATCGATCGCGGTTCGGCTTAGACACCCCTCGATGCTAACGGCACCGCACTGAGTATCCGCGTCGGCGACCGCTCAGCGCGTGGCGCGGGCTCGATCAGCCGACGAACCCGGGGGTGCGGGCAGAGCGCTGGAAGGCGCGACGATCGCGGATGCGGCGCAGTCGGCCGACCAGCAGGGGGTCGAACTCCAATGCCTCCTCGGAATCGATCAGCCGCCCGAGGAGCTGATAGTAGCGAGCCGCGCTCATCCCGAGCTGCGCCCGGATGACCTCTTCCTTGGCCCCGCCGTGCCGCGGCCACGCGGTCTCGAGGGCGAGGATCAGACGATCCCGTTCCGTGAGCTCTCCGCGCATGCGCTCAGACTACGTCGGGTCGCCTCACTCGCCCGCGCGCCACTCCCACCATCGCCCGAGTGGATCGGCTGCCGCCCGCACCCGGCCGTCGAGGGCGACGACGAACCCTGGCCACTCCTCATGCGCGACGGGCGGCTCCCAGATGTCGAGCAGAGCGGGCGGGTCGATCGTCACCCAGCGCGCGGCCTGCGAGCGGATGCGGTCGACGAGCGCCGTCCGCGTCGCGCGCGGGATGTGCACGAGCACGCCGGGGGTCGTGATCACGAGCGTCGCGTCGGAGGGCGCGGCTCTCACGAGCTCGTCGAGGCGGTCGAGGGCATCGCCCTGCAGCATAAGGGGCGGATCCACGGAGGCGATGTCGAGTGCGGCCGCGACACGCTCCTCGCGCCCCTCCTCCCCCGGCCAGACGAGCGAGCGCAACCAGCGCCGATCGCGAGGATCGCGGGCGTCGAGCGGGGCGAGGTCGACCCCTCCGCGCCAGACCACGCGCGGTACCCGGAGCTCGGGCATCTCGCCGTCGACGCGGCTCTCCAGCACCACCGACGAGGGTCCGTCGGCGGGGTCGAGTGCCGCCCGCACGCGACCGTCCCCATCGACGAAGCGGTACGAGTAGCGGTCGGGGTAGAGGCAGAGTCCCGCTGATGCGCCGATCTCGAGCATCGCGAGGGGTCCGTCGATCTCGGAGAGCACGGGAAGTAGCGCGGCGAGGCGCAGCGGCTCGTTCGTCTGCAGCCGCCGATCGGTGCACTCCGCCACGATCTCGTCGGCGTGAGTCATCACGAAGGCGCGCCACGTGTCGAACGCGCCGGTCTCCACGCCGAGCATCCGGGTGACCGCGAAGACGAGGGGCGGCTGCCGTCGGGTCTCGGGGATCCTCGAGATGATGTCGCGGAGCGCCGGATCACCGGCCACCCCCGCAGCCCACTCGGCGTAGACCTCGCTGCGCCCCGGCGCCTCCTCTGCGGCGAACCGCGCGTAACGCTGCTGCACGGCATCCGTCATATGACCATTCTGCCGCGCCGACCCCCAGTGGACACGAGAGAATGGGGGTGAACCTCAGGAGGACCGATGTCGTACAGCGTTGACAAGACCGAAGACGAGTGGCGCGAGGAACTGGGCGCCGACCAGTACGCCGTGCTGCGTGAAGCGGCGACCGAGCGCGCCTGGACCGGCGAGCTGCTCGACGAGAGCCGTTCCGGCCTCTACACCTGCGGCGCCTGCGGTGCCGAGCTGTTCAAGAGCGGCACGAAGTTCGACTCCGGATGCGGCTGGCCGAGCTTCTACGAATCCGTCCGCCCCGATGCGGTGGAGCTGATCGAGGACACGAGCCTCGGCATGGTCCGCACCGAGGTGCGCTGCGCGACCTGCGGCTCGCACCTGGGCCACGTGTTCCCCGACGGGTTCGGCACGCCGACCGGCGACCGCTACTGCATGAACTCGATCGCGCTGAACTTCACCCCCGACGAGTCGTGAGCGCGCTCGAGGCCGTCCGCTCTCGTCAGTCCTGGTCGAAGGTCACCGCCGAGGCGCCGTCCCGCGAGGAGCTGCTGCACCTCGTCGCCGCGGCGGGGCGCGTCGCCGACCACTCGTCGCTGCGCCCATGGCGTCTCATCGAGATGCGCGGAGGCGACCGCGAGGTGCTGGGCGCCGCGATCGCGAAGGCGCAGGGCGACTCGTCGCCGTCGACCAAGCCGCTGCGTGCACCGCTGCTGATCGCCGTGGTCGCCAGCTACCGCAAGAGCGACAAGGTGCCCCGCTGGGAGCAGGAGGCGGTGGCATCCGGCGTCGCGCACGTGCTGAGCCTGCTGCTCGACGAGGCGGGGTGGGGCGTCATCTGGCGCACCGGCCACTACACCCGCGCCAAGGCCGTCGCGAAGGCGCACGGCCTCGGCAAGAACGAGGAGCTGCTCGGCTGGCTCTACGTCGGCGGCAAGCCGGAGGGCAAGAAGCCGGGGCGGCGCAAGGGCGTCGAGGCGCGCAAGCTCGTCACCCGGATGCCGAAGCCCACGCCGAAGAAGCGCGACGAGAAGAAGTAGTCAGCGTCGGCGACGCGGCAGCGCGACCACCACGGATCCGACGGCCACCACGACCATCCCGACGATCTGCCACAGGGCAGGGCCTGCGGCGGCGGGCCAGATGAGGTCGATGACGACGGATGCCGCGAGCTGGCCGAGCACCGACCCGAGCCCCATCAGCAACACGCCCGTGTGCGCGACGATGAAGGCGCCGAGCAGGATGTAGGCGAAGCCGAGGAACCCGCCCAGGTACAGCCAGGGCTCGGCGGGCGGTGCGGCGGGCAGGCCGCGGATCGCGACGCTCACGGCTGCGGCGAGGAGGAGGGCCACCGTGCCCGCGACGAAACTCATGAACGTCGCGATGAGCGGTGACTGCACCCGCTGCGCGAGGCGTCCGTTCGTCGCCGCCTGCCACGCGATGCCGACGCCGGCCGCGAAGGGCAGCAGCAGCATCCAGAGCGGCGCGGTCGCGAGCACGTCGCCGCTGAGCGAGATGCCCACCGCGGCGAGCGCCAGCGCTCCCCCGAGCACGCGTCCCGGCGTGACGGCGACCACGCCGGCGGGTCCGAAGCCGATCCGGTCGAGGACGAGCCCGTGGAGGGTCTGCCCGGCCACGACCCCGACCGTGAAGAGCGAGACGCCGAGAACCCCGGCGGTCACTCCCTGCGTCGAGACGGTGAGGGCGCCGCAGGCGCCGCCCAGCAGCATCCAGAACGGGATCGTGCGCTGTCGGATGCCGTCGCGCAGCCGCCCCACGCCTCGGCGCGCGGAGGGGATGCAGACGATCACGATGATCAGGGCCGCGAGTCCCACCGAGAAGGAGATGAGGCCGGCGACGATCCCGTTGTCGACCTTGACGCCGAGGACGCCGTTGATGCGTGCCTGCACGGCCGTCATGACGCCGATCGCGACTGCTCCGCCGAGCGCGACGGGGGCGGGTAGACGGCGGTCGGGTGTCACCCGTCGACCCTACCCGAGCGCGCGAGACCGGCCCGTGCCGATGTCGGTGGTGCGGCGTACGCTGGCGGCATGTGCGCGAGCTACGGACTTGACCCCCGGTTCACCGATGCGGAGCTCCTCGAGGCCGCCGATGAGGCAGTGCTCGACGGCCTCCGCGGGTGGGCGGAGGAGAACGCGAACGAGACGGTGCGCCCCACCGGCAAGAACCTCCGCAACCTCAACCCGATCGTGGTGCAGCCCGACACGGCACCCACCCTTGAGCCCGCATGGTGGGGCTTCCTGATCGGCGGTGAGCCCTCGAAGTTCCCGTCGATCAACACGAGGTCAGAGCGCCTGCAGGACCGCCCCGGCGGTCTGAAGACCCGCGCCCTGGTCCCTGCCACGAGCTGGTACGAGATGAAGAAGCCCGAGCGCGTGTGGCACGAGTTCCTCGTCGACGACGGCGCGCTGTTCGGCATGGCGGCGGTGACGCAACGCGGCCGCACCGCAGACGGCACCTGGTTCACCTGCTACTCGATCGTCATGCGCCCCGCTCCCGACCGACTCGCCGACATCCACGATCGGATGCCGCTGCTGATCCCCGCGTCGCTGAGCCACGACTGGCTGACCGCCGAGCCGACGAGAGAGATCATCGATGAGGCGATCGCCGCATCGGAGGAGGTGTCCGCTCGCGTGACGGCTCGTCCGCGCGACTGATCGTCCCTCGGCGGCGTGGTCCTGCGGTGCTACGGATCCGGAGGACGACGCCCTGCGTTCCGGTACCGCAGGAGGACGCGGTGGAGCCTCCCTCGGCCGTAGCGTCAAAGGCATGATCACAGCAGAGGGCCTCACGAAGAGGTTCGGAGACAAGACAGCCGTCCAGGACGTGTCGTTCACGGTCAAGCCGGGCACCGTCACCGGATTCCTCGGACCCAACGGCGCCGGCAAGTCCACCACGATGAGGCTCATCGTGGGACTCGACCGGCCGACCTCGGGCACCGCGACCGTCGCAGGACGGGGGTACCGAAAGCTGCGCGCGCCACTCACCGAGGTCGGCGTGCTGCTCGATGCCAAGGCCGTGCACACGGGCCGTACCGCACGCAACCACCTGCGGGCCATGGCGGCGACCCACGGCATCCCCGCCTCGCGGGTGGACGAGGTCATCGACCTCGCCGGCATCGGCTCGGTCGCCCGCAAGCGCGCCGGGAAGTTCTCGCTCGGCATGGGCCAGCGCCTCGGTATCGCGTCGGCACTGCTCGGCGACCCGCACACGCTGATCCTCGACGAGCCGGTCAACGGACTCGACCCCGAGGGGGTTCGATGGGTGCGCCAGTTCGTGCGGCACGCCGCCTCGGAGGGGCGCACGGTGCTGCTCTCCAGTCACCTCATGAGCGAGATGGCGCAGACGGCCGACCACGTGATCGTGATGGGTCGCGGCCACGTGCTCGCCGATGCTCCGCTCGACGAGCTCGTCCGCGCCTGGACCCGCAACACCGTCCGGGTCCGCACGCCGCGCGCCGCCGACCTCGCCGCCGCCGTCGGCGGTCCGGACGTCGAGATCGTCAGCACCGCGCCCGACCTCCTCGATGTCGTCGGCCTGCCGGCATCGCGCATCGGCGACCTCGCCGCGGACCGCGGCATCCCTCTCCACGAACTCACACCCACCACCGGCTCTCTCGAAGACGCCTACCTAGCCCTGACCGGCGACGCGGTCGAGTACCGGACCAAGGAGATCTCATGACCATCCAGGCACCCGCCCTAACGCGTCAACGCGTCGACACGGGCCACCGACTGTCGTTCCTCCGCGAGGTGCGCGGCGAGTGGATCAAGCTCGCCACCCTCCGCTCCACGTGGTGGTCGATCGCGATCACCGCCGTGCTCACGGTGGGCATCGCTGTCCTCATCGCTCAGGCGATCGATGCACCAGGTTTCGAGCCGATCCAGGCCGTCGTCATGCCGATCCAGTTCACGATGCTGCTCGCCGGCATTCTGGGGGCCATCTCCGTGACCGGCGAGTACTCGACCGGCATGATCCGCTCGACCTTGACAGCCAACCCCCGTCGCGGATCGGCTCTGCTCGCCAAGGCCCTCGTCGTCGCGCTGTTCCTGTTCGTGAGCTCGGTCGTCGTCTTCTCGGCCGCTGCCCTGGCCGTCTCCGCGATCGTCTCGTCGCGCGACCAGAGCATCGACTGGAGCGACCCGTCTGTGTCGATCCTGCCGATCCTCGTCTCTTCGCTGGCGATGGCCGTGTTCGCGCTCATCGGCGTCGCCTTCGGCTTCCTGCTCCGTTCCGGTGCGGGCGCGATCGCGGCGACCGTCGGCCTGCTCTTCGTCCTCCCGATCGTGGCGACGTTCTTCACCATGGCGGGCGAAGCCTGGGCCTGGGTCATCGACGCCTCCGCGTACCTTCCGGTCGCCGCCGCGCAGAGCGCGATCCTCCCCGAGGGCGCTGCCCTCGACGAGCCCGTCGCCTACCTGACGCTCGGGGCGTGGACGGTCGGCGGCCTGCTCGCCGCCTGGGTCGTCCTGCGCACCCGCGACGCGTGATCGCACGGCCGCGTAGAGTTCCCCGGTGACCAGCACACGCAGCCGCAGCTCCCTCCGCGAGGAGGAGGAGCTGCGGCTGCCGCGTCCTCCGGGGCTTCTCCGCCGGTTCTGGGCGCGACACCCGGTCGTCGCGGATGTTCTGATCACCCTCATCTGCCTCGCCCTCTCGCTGCTGCCAGCCGCCCCTTTCGACCGCACCGCTGAGGGCCCGCTCGCGCTCGCCTTCGCGGTCGTGGCGCCGATCGCGATCATCGCCGCGTGCGTCTCCCTGATGTGGCGACGGTTCGCCCCTCTCGTGCCTTTCGTCGCCTCCGCCGCCGTCGAGGCCCTCCTCCTCTTCGCGGAGCAGCCCGCCGGCACACCGCTGATGCTCGTGGCGGGCTACTCGCTCGCGGTCTACCGGTCGTCGCGTGTCGCGTGGACGGGCTTCGGCATCGTGGTCGCCGCGATCATCGCCGTCGCCGTACCGCTCGTGCTCGCCGGCGTCATCGAGATGCAGATCGGGCTGAACACCGGATTGACCGTCCTCATCTTCGGTCTGATCGGTACCCTCATCGGCGTGAACGTCGGTGGTCGCAAACGGTACATCGCCGCGGTGATCGATCGGTCCCGACAGCTCCTCATCGAGCGCGATCAGCAGGCGCAACTCGCCGCTGCGTCGGAGCGGGCGCGCATCGCGCGGGAGATGCACGACATCGTCTCCCACTCCCTGACCGTGATCGTCGCACTCTCCGAGGGCGCCGCGGCCACGTCCGACCGCGATCAGGCGGCGGCCGCCTCCACCGCCGCGGCGACGACGGCGCGCGCCGCCCTCACCGAGATGCGCTCCATGCTGGGCGTGCTCCGCGACGCGGAGGCGACCGCTCCTCTCGCGCCCGCTGCACCGGTCGATCCACGCGAGACGGTGGCGATCGCGCAGCGCGCCGGCTTCCCCGTCACGCTCACCGAATCCGGCACAGCCGCCCTCTCCCCCGCTGTCGCGCACGCGGTGGGGCGCATCGTGCAGGAGGGTGTCACCAACGCGATGCGTCACGCGCCGTCAGCGAGCTCGATCGCCGCGCGCATCATCCACTCTCCGGGCAGCGTCGTCGTCGAGATCGTCAACGACGGGGCGTCGGGAACCGTCGGCAACGCCGGCTTCGGACTTCGCGGCCTCGCCGAACGCGCCGCACATGTGCGCGGCACCTTCGTCTCGGAGCCCGCAGCGGGAGGACGCTGGATACTGCGCGCCGAGCTGCCCGTCGACCAGACCCCCGTTACCGTCGAATCCATTCCGGAGGAGCCGTCATGACCGACCCGATCTCGATCCTGCTCGTCGACGACCAGGAGCTCATCCGGCTCGGATTCCGGATGGTGCTCGAGGCCGAGGCGGACATGGTGGTGGTGGGCGAGGCGGGCGACGGTCGCGCCGCGATCGCGCAGACCGCGGCCCTGCATCCCGACCTCGTGCTGATGGACATCCGGATGCCGGGACTCGACGGGATCGCCGCGACCGAGGCGATCGTGCGCGAGCATCCTGCGAGCCGGGTGCTCGTGCTCACGACGTTCGACCTCGACGAGTACGCCTTCGGAGCGATCCGGGCGGGCGCGAGCGGCTTCCTCCTCAAAGACGCCCACCGCCACGAGATGATCGCCGCCGTGCGAGCTGTGCATCGCGGCGACGCCGCGCTGGCGCCGAGCGTGACGCGAAGACTGCTCGAGCACGTGAGTCCGCAGCTCGACGCCGTGCCGACAGCTGCGCCTGCACCCGTCGAAGACCCCACGAGGTCGCTGACCGAACGGGAGCGCGACGTGTTCCTGGAGATCGCACGGGGGCTCACGAACGCCGAGATAGCCCGCGCTCTGTTCGTGAGTGAATCCACGGTGAAGACCCATGTCGGGCGCGTGCTGTCGAAGCTCGGGGCTCGGGACCGCATCCACGCCGTGATCCTCGCGCACCGGCTGGGTCTCGCGGGCGACGATTCGCTGCCCGGGACCGCTGACGCGCCGGCGCACTGAGGCGCCGACGCGTCAGAGACCGAGCAGGGTCAGGATGCCGACGGCGTCCACTCCGAGACGCTGTTCAGCGCGGAGATCTCGTCTTCGGTGAGTTCGAGTCGGGCACCCGCGAGCAGGTCAGGGACCTGCTCGACGGAGCGTGCGCTGGCGATCGGTGCGACGACCGTCGGCTGAGCGCGCAGCCAGGCCAGCGAGGTGGCGGCGATCGACGCTCCGTGAGCGTTCCCGATCTCCTCGAGCGCGTCGATGATGCGCAGCCCCGCTTCGGTCGCGTACTTCGCGGCGCCGCCGGCGCGCGGCGACGACTGGCCGGCGGCATCCGTCGAGCGGTACTTACCGGTGAGGAATCCACTGGCCAGCGAGTAGTACGGCACGAGGCCGAGTCCGAACTCCTCGGCCACCGGGATGATGTGCTCCTCGACGTCGTTGCGGTGCACGAGGTTGTAGTGCGGCTGCACGGCGACCGGACGGGGGACGCCGAGGCGGTCGGAGATGTCGATCCACTCGCGGATGCGCTCGGCCGAGTAGTTCGACACGGCGATGTTCCGCACGAGACCGTCGGCCACGAGGCGACCGAACGCCTCGACGGTCTCCTCGAGCGGAGTGTCGGCGTCGTCGAAGTGCGCGTAGTAGAGGTCGAGCGCGTCGACGCCGAGGCGCTGGAGCGACGCCTCCGCCGCGGCGCGGACGTTCGGTCCCGCCAGTCCCTTGAAGTCCGGGTGCTGGCTCACCTTCGTGGCGACGACCACGCCTTCCGGCTTCCGCGAGGAGAGCCACTGGCCGATGATCGTCTCGCTCTCACCGCCCGAGTTTCCCGGCACCCAGGCGCTGTACGAATCGGCGGTGTCGACGAAGTCGCCTCCCCCGTCGACGAAGGCGTCGAGCACGGCGAACGAGGCGTCGCGGTCGGCCGTCCAGCCGAACACGTTGCCGCCGAGAGCGAGGGGGAAGACGGTCAGATCACTGTTTCCGATGCGAGTCATACTCCGAGACAACCAGACCGGTGCGCGGAGTATTTCGCGTGTGACGCGGGATGTCGCGCCGCGCAGCGAGGCGCCCGAGACAGAGCCGACTACGGGACTCGAACCCGTAACCCCCGTATTACAAGTACGGTGCGCTACCAATTGCGCCAAGTCGGCGGACGCCACTCAGCTTAGCGAGAGGCGGCGTCTGCGAACGAACTACGGGGTCGTCGTCGGAGTGGGGGTCGGGGTCGGCGACGGCGTCGCGGCCTCCTGCGAGGCGTCGTTCGACACGGTCAGCACGAACTGCGAGAACTCGACCGGATCGTCGAGCGCGCCGACGTACGCCTCGCCGTTCACGACGATCATCGGCGCGGACGACAGCACGAGGTCGTCGGATCCGACGAGCGGTCCTTCGAGGGCTCGAGACGTGGCCTCCTTCGCCCAGGTGACGTAGTCCTGGTCTTCGATGCAGGAGCGCACGGTCTTGATCTTGTCCGAACCGACGGCGCCGGCGATGTCGGCGAGCTCCGAGTCGGAGTAGCCGTCGGTGTTCACCTCTGGCTGGTCCTCGAGCAGATCGTGGTTGAAGGCGTAGAACTGCGCCGGCGAGTGCGTCGCGACGCAGGCAGCGGCACCCGCTGCACGCAGCGAGTACTTGGTGCCGTTCGAGCTCGCCGTCAGCAGCGCGACCGGGTGGTAAGTGACCGTCGCTGCACCCTCGGTGATCCAGTTCACGAGCTGACGGGCGTTGGCACGCTCGAACTCGCCCGCGTCGGGCGACAGGTAGTCGACGTAGACGTGGATGTCGACCGAGCTCGACGTCGTGGGCTGAGGTGTGGGTGTCGTCGCAGCACCGGCATCCGTCGCATCCGGACTGGGCGTCGCGGGGACATCGTCGGCCACCGCGGTCGCGCTGACGTCGGAGACGAGGATGCCGTCGTTGTCCATTCCGCCCGGGGAGAGCTGCGGCTTCGAGATCTGCGCCGACACGGCGAGGGTCACCGCGGTGCCGATCGCTCCGACGGCGACCACGGCGATGGCGCCGATGATGATCCGTCGCATGATGCGCGCCCTGGACTGCTGGGCGTGCACCTTCTGTGCCTTCTCCCGCACGGCCTCGCGTGAAGTGCGAGATGTGGGGACGTTCGGCGTCTCGTCGCTCGACATCGTTCCTCTTGACAGTCTTGGGAGGGGCGGGGTGGCCCCGATCGCCGTTCGGGAGGCGATCGCCGCGGGTGCGCAGCCGAGATCGATGTTAACCAGCCAGGCTGAGAAATACCCAGACGCCCCGGATTCTGACATACTGATCCCGACCCGATGAGGGGTCACGGCGGGTCGAACCGCCGCTCTATCACTACGGATCGTCCGGCACGTACCTGCCGGTGAAGGAGAAACACAATGGCATCTGTGACTTTCGACGAGGCCACCCGCCTCTACCCGGGCGGCACCCGCCCGGCCGTCGACAAGCTCAACCTCGAGGTCGGAGACGGCGAGTTCCTCGTCCTGGTCGGTCCCTCCGGTTGCGGTAAGTCCACCTCCCTCCGCATGCTCGCGGGCCTCGAAGAGGTCAACGCCGGCCGCATCCTCATCGGTGACCGCGACGTCACCGATGTGCCGCCGAAAGACCGCGACATCGCGATGGTGTTCCAGAACTACGCGCTGTACCCGCACATGACCGTCGCCGAGAACATGGGCTTCGCGCTCAAGATCGCCGGTGTCGGCAAGGAGGAGCGGGCCTCCCGCGTCCTCGAGGCTGCGAAGCTCCTCGACCTCGAGCAGTACCTGACCCGCAAGCCGAAGGCCCTCTCGGGTGGTCAGCGTCAGCGTGTCGCCATGGGTCGCGCCATCGTGCGTCAGCCGCAGGTGTTCCTCATGGACGAGCCGCTGTCGAACCTCGACGCCAAGCTGCGCGTGCAGACGCGTACGCAGATCGCGTCGCTGCAGCGCCGCCTCGGCGTCACCACGGTCTACGTCACGCACGACCAGACCGAGGCTCTGACCATGGGCGACCGCATCGCCGTGCTCAAGGACGGTCTGCTCCAGCAGGTCGGCTCGCCGCGCGACCTGTACGAGAAGCCGAACAACGTGTTCGTCGCCGGCTTCATCGGCTCGCCCGCCATGAACCTGTTCTCGGCCGACCTGGCCGACGGCGGTGTGCAGTTCGGCACCGAGGTCGTCCCGCTCGACCGCGACACGGTCGGCCGCGCGACGGGCTCGCAGGTCACCGTGGGCGTGCGCCCCGAGGACATCACCGTCGGCCCGGCCGACGGCAAGGGCCTCTCGGTCGTCGTCGACCTCGTCGAGGAGCTCGGCGCCGACGGCTACCTGTACGGCCACACCGACATCAACGGCAAGCGCACCGACCTGGTCGCCCGTGTCGACGGCCGCAACCACCCGAACGCGGGCGAGACCGTGACCCTGGCCGCCAACCCCGGCCACGTGCACGCCTTCGACCTCGAGACGGGCGACCGCCTGAACGACAAGCCGGTCGTCTCCGCCTGATCGGAACCGCTGACGCGGCGCGGGCAGACTTCGGTCGCCCGCGCCGCTTCTGTTTCCCCGCACTTCCCTCCCCGTCGACAGGAGAGCCATGAAGCAGGCCCTGCGCATCACCGCGAGCTCGGTCGACCCCGGGCTGCTCGCGCTGCCCTGGTCCACTCCCCTGGGCGCGTGGCCCTCCGAGCACATCGTCTCGCTCCCGAAGGGGCTCTCGCGTCACCTCGTGCGGTTCGCCGACCTCTCCGGCAAGGTCGTCGCGGTCAAGGAGACGACCGAGGAGATGGCGCGCCGCGAGTACGAGATGCTCGGCAACCTCGCCCGCCTCGACGTGCCCTGCGTCAGCCGCGTCGCCGCGATCGCCGGCCGCAGCGATGCCTCGGGCGACCCCCTCCCCGCCGCGCTCGTGACCTCTCATCTGCGCTTCTCGATGCCCTACCGGGCCCTGTTCACACGGGTGCTCCGCCCCGACACCGCGAACCGCCTCGTCGACGCCCTGGCCGTGCTGCTCGTGCGCCTGCACAACGTCGGCTTCTACTGGGGCGATGTCTCGCTGTCCAACACCCTTTTCCGACGGGACGCCGGGGCGTTCGCCGCGTACCTCGTCGACGCCGAGACCGGCGAGCTGCACGAAGAGGGCCTGACCGACGGGCAGCGGGCCTACGACCTCGACCTCGCCCGCACGAACATCGCCGGCGAGATCATGGACCTCGCGGCGGGCGGACGGCTCGAACGAGGAGTGGATGCCGTGGCCATCGCCGACGGCATCGTGTCGTCGTACCGCTCGCTGTGGGCGGAGCTGACCGCACAGGAGTCGTTCTCGGCCGCGGAGACGTGGCGCATCACCGAGCGCGTCGAGCGGCTCAACGCGCTCGGTTTCGACATCGACGAGATGTCGATGTCGACGACGTCCGACGGGACCGTGGTGGAGATCCAGCCGAAGGTCGTGGATGCCGGACACCACCAGCGCCGGCTGATCCGCCTCACGGGCCTCGACGTCGAGGAGAACCAGGCGAGGCGGCTGCTGAACGACCTCGACGAGTTCCGCGCCCGCTCGACGAAGCAGTGGTCGGACGAGGAGATGTACGCCCACGAGTGGCTCACCCGGGTGTTCGAGCCTGTGGTGCGCGCGATCCCCTACGAGCTCCGCGCCAAGCTCGAACCGGCCGAGGTCTTCCACCAGGTGCTCGAGCACCGGTGGTACCTGTCGCAGGCACAGGGCCGCTCGGTGCCGCTCGCCGAGGTGCTCACGAGCTACATCAACGACGTGCTGCGGCACCGCCGCGACGAGGCGACCATCATGGGACCTCCGACCGAGACCATGAGCCTGCCGGTCGTGACGGGATCGACCGCCGTCGCCGACGACGACGAGATCGACTGGCGCGACCTGGTCTGAGGCGCGGGCCGGTCAGTACCCGACCGTGAAACGCTCACGGCGGTGGTTGCCCTGCTCGATCTCGTCGACGACCGCGACCGCGAAGTCGGCGCCGGAGATGAACGACTGCCCTTCGGCGTCGCGCACGAGGACGTCTCCGCCGTCGCGGTAGCGACCGGTGCGCTCGCCCTCCGCCCAGGGTCCGAAGACCTCGGCCGGGTGGATGAAGAACCAGTCGAGCTCGGCATCCGACGACTCCAGCAGCGCGAGCGAGTCGATACCCACCTGGGCCTCGTGCTTGTACTCCTCGGGGAAGTCGAGGTCGAACAGACGGGGTCCTCCCGGCGCGACGAGGCTTCCGCCCGCACCGCCGACGACCCCGAGACGGGTCGACGTGTCGGCGAGCTCGGCGATGACGTTGCGCAGCGCCTCGAGGACCCGATCGGTCATGTCACCGCGCGGCGAGAGCGCCGACACGACGGCATCCGCTCCGTCGAAGGCGTTGGCGAGCGAGGCTGCGTCGAGCGCCGACCCCTGCACGTACGACGCACCGTCCACCGGGTCGGACGGCTCGGAGCGCGAGATCGCGATGACGTCGTGCCCGCGGCTCACCGCCTCGGTCACGATGTGCGTACCGGCGTAGCCGGTTCCTCCGAGGACGACGATGCGAGCCATGGTGCTTCTCTCCTACTGGGCGTTGCGGATGGTGGAGACCTGGTAGAGCGCGACCGAGGTCGCGATGCCGGCGTTGAGCGACTCGGTCACCGCCGAGATCGGGATCGAGACGATCTGGTCGCAGGTCTCGGCGACCAGGCGCGACAGACCCTTGCCCTCGGAACCCGTGACGATGACGACCGGACGGTCGGCGAGCTGGAGGTCGGGGAGCAGCACGTCGCCGTCGCCGTCGAGGCCGAGGACGAACACGCCCTGCTTCTTGAACTCCTTGAGCTGCGTGGTGAGGTTCGACGCGAGGGCCACGGGCACGCGCGCGGCCGCGCCGGCACTCGTCTTCCACGCCGCCGAGTTCACGCCCGCCGAGCGGCGCTGCGGAAGGATGATGCCGTGACCGCCGAAAGCGCCGGTCGAACGGATGATCGCGCCGAGGTTGCGCGGGTCGGTGATGCCGTCGAGCGCCACGAACAGCGGGACCTCGCCCTTGTCGATGACCTGCTCCAGGAGGTCCTGCGGGTGCGCGTACTCGTACGGCGGGACCTTGATCGCGACGCCCTGGTGCACGCCGTCGAAGCCGGCCATGCGGTCGAGCTCCTGGCGCGTGACCTCGAGCACCGGGATGCCGCGGTTCGTGGCGATCGACAGCATCTCCTTGACGCGGTCGTCCATCTCGACGCGCTGCGCGATGTAGAACGCCGTCGCCGGGATCTTCGCCCGCAGCGCCTCGAGCACCGAGTTGCGCCCGGTGACGGTCTCGGTGTCGGTCGTGTTGTCCTTCACGCGCGACGAACGGTTGGGGTTGCCGCCGGACGCCTGACGCCCGCCGGGCTTGCCTCGGCCGCCGGCTGCGGCATAGCGCTCGGCCGCGGCCTTGCGCTTGCCTGCCGGGTGCCACGCGCGGTCTTCGGCCTTCGGCGTCGGTCCGCGGCCCTCGAGCGCCTTGCGCCCGAGTCCGCCCGTGCCCTTGCTCGGGCCCTTCTTCTTGCCCTTGCCCGCTGAGGGGTTGCCTGGCTTAGCCATCGATACTCCAATGAGTTCCGGCCGGAGTGTCCTCCAGCGTGATTCCTGCGGCGGCGATCGCGTCACGGATGCGATCAGCCGCCGCCCAGTCCTTGGCGGCGCGCGCCTGCGCACGCTGCGTGATCATCTCCTGCACGAGCGCGTCGAGCGCCGTCGCGTGCGCGGTGGACGCCGTCGACGCCGACGACGGCACGAGCCCCAGCACCGAGGTCATCGCGAGCACCGCGCGAGCGGCGGCGAGTGCGGCATCCGTTTGTCCGGAGTCGAGCGCGGAGTTGCCGGCCCGCACGGTCTCGTGCAGCACCGCGAGCGCCTGCGGCACGCCGAGGTCGTCGTCCATCGCCTCCGCGAAGGCGTCGGGGATGCTCTGCTCCGCCAGGAAGCCGATGCCGCCGCCGGCGACTCGACCGACGCGCTGCAGGAACCCGCCGATCCGGCCGAGAGCGGCCTCCGCCTCGCTCCACGACGACTCGGAGAGGTCGAGGCTCGAGCGGTAGTGGGCCGCGGCGAGCGCGTACCGCACGACGAGCGGGTCGTGCTCCTTCAGCACGTCGGCGGCGAGGGTGAAGTTGCCGAGCGACTTGGACATCTTCTGACCGTCGACGGTCACGAGTCCGTTGTGCACCCAGTAGTTCGCGAAGCCGAGTCCGGCCGCGGTCGACTGGGCCAGCTCGTTCTCGTGGTGCGGGAACCGAAGGTCCAGTCCCCCGCCGTGGATGTCGAAGGAGTCGCCGAGATAGCGACGCGACATGGCCGAGCACTCGATGTGCCAGCCGGGCCGGCCGGCGCCCCAGGGCGACTGCCACACGGCATCCGCCGGCTCGTCCGGCTTGGCGCCCTTCCACAGCGCGAAGTCCTGCGGTGCTCGCTTGCCCCGGGGGTCCGCGTCCTCCGCCGCCTCCATCGCGTCGACCGACTGGTTCGTGAGCTCGCCGTAGGTGGGCCAGGAGTGCACGTCGAAGTAGACGTCGCCGGATCCGTCCGGAGCCGGGTACGCGTGGCCCCGCTCGATGAGCGTCGCGATGAGCTCCTGCATCTGCGGGACGGATGCCGTCGCCCGCGGCTCGTACGTGGGCGGCAGGATGCCGATCGCCGAGTACGCCCGGCTGAACTCCTGCTCCATCCGATACGCCAGCGCCCACCAGGGCTCGGCATCGGTCGCGTTCACGAGCACCTTGTCGTCGATGTCGGTGACGTTGCGCACGAAGGTGACGCGGCCGTGCCGGAGCTCGAGCCAGCGACGCAGGAGGTCGAAGCTCAGCGCCGCGCGCACATGCCCGATGTGGGGCCCCGACTGCACCGTGGGTCCGCACACGTACATCGTGATGTTCTCGCGATCGAGAGGCACGAATTCACGCAGCCGCTGTTCGCGGGTGTCGTAGAGGCGCAGAGTCACCGGACAAGCCTACCGGGCGGGGTGATCGCGAACCCGGGAGATCGTCACGATGGTCAATCGACGGCGAGCACCCGTCCCGTCTGCACTCCGAGCACGCTCTTCGCGAAGGCCTGCCCGACCCGGTACGACGAGACGGGGACGAAGCCCGGGAACGACGAGTGGTACGACGGGGCGTCCTCGAGCACCGACGGACTCACCGCGTTGATCCGGATCCCCCGCGGCAGCTCGGTCGCGGCGGCGAGGACGAAGGACTCGAGGGCGCCGTTGACGAGTGATGCGGCGGCGCCCGTCGCGATGGGCTCGCGGGCGAGGATGCCGGAGGTCAGCGTGAAGGACCCGCCGTCGCGCACGAAGGGCGTGCCGATCCGAACCACGTCGAGCTGGGCGAGCACCTTGCTGCGGAAAGCCGACTCATAGTCGTCCCTGCTCAGTTCGGCGAGCGGGTGGAACGCGACGCTCCCGAGCGCGACGACCACGGCATCCACGTCGCCGACCTCGGTGAACAGGCGCTCGATGGATGCCGGATCGGTGGCGTCGACCGGGTGGTCGCCGCTGCGCGACGCCTTCACGATGTCGTGGCCGTCGAGGGCGGCGACGGCGGTGCGGCCGACCGCTCCGTGCGCTCCGATGACGAGGACCTTCATCACGACTCCTTCCCGGCCGGACGGCCGTCGCTGTGGATCATGGCGATCGCGGTGACCGAGATGCCTTCGCCCCGCCCGATGAACCCGAGTCCGTCTGTGGTCGTGGCCGTGATCGACACGGGTGCGCCGCCGAGGGCGGCGGAGAGCACCTCTTCGGCCTCGGCACGGCGCGCGCTGAATCGTGGACGGTTGCCCTGGAACTGCGCCGAGACATTGCCGATCTCGAAGCCGGCGTCGGCCAGCAGCTCGCGCGTCCGCGCCAGGAAGACGGCCGCGTGGGCGCCGGCGTACTCGGGATGCGCCGTGCCGAAGTGCTCCCCGATGTCGCCGAGTCCTGCGGCCCCGAGGAGCGCATCGACGATGGCGTGCGCGACGGCGTCGCCGTCGCTGTGCCCCGACAGGGGCTGCTCGTCCGGCCACTCGAGTCCGGCGAGCCAGAGGTGCCCCTCCCCGCCGAACGCGTGGACGTCGGTCCCGATGCCGACGCGCGAAACCGGCGAGGCCCGGCGACCGGCAGCCGGTGCCGACGCCGGCCGCGCCTCCGCGAGCAGATGCCGCGCGCGTTCCAGGTCCGCCGGGGTGGTGATCTTGAACCCCCGCGCTGACCCGGTGATGTGCCGTACCGGGTGGCCGGCCGCGGCGAACAGCGCGGCATCGTCGGTGTACTCGATGCCGTCGGCGAACGCCCGTTCGTAGGCGCGCTCCAGAAGGGCGCGCGGGAAGCCCTGCGGCGTCTGCGCCGCGGCGAGCTCGGAGCGGTCGATGGGTCCGACCACGGCATCCCCGTCCACCCGCTTCAGCGTGTCGACGACCGGGAGCGTCGGCAGGATGCCGGTATCGGCGTCGACGGCATCGCGCACCGCGTCGATGACCTCGGGCGGCGTCAGAGCGCGGGCCGCGTCGTGCACGAGCACGGTGCGCACGTCGCCCCACAGCGCCGCGAGTCCGGCGGCGACGGACTGCTGACGGGTGTCGCCTCCGGTGACGACACGGCCGAGGTCGACACGGTCTCCCGCGGCCTCGCGCAGCTCGGTCTCGGCGTCGCCCTCGAATCCCGCCGGGGCGACCACGACGACCTGGGCGGGAGCGGCGGCGAAGACGCCGTCGAGCGCGTGGTGCAGGATCGAGTGCGCGTCGATCCCGACGAACGCCTTGGGAGCCCCGCCGTCGAGGCGGGTGCCGGAGCCGGCGGCCACGACGATGATCGCGGTGTCCGGGACAGGTATCAGGGTCACGCCCTTCACGTTACCGGCGGGAAACGACGGAAGGCGGATGCCGAAGCATCCGCCTTCCGTCGAAGAGCGCTCAGGAGGCGAGGACCTCGTCGAGCAGTGCGCCCGCCTTGTCCTCGTCGATCTTCTCGGCCAGCGCGAGCTCGGAGATGAGGATCTGCCTGGCCTTGGCCAGCATCCGCTTCTCTCCGGCCGACAGGCCGCGATCCTGATCGCGGCGCCACAGGTCGCGCACGACCTCGCTCACCTTGATGACATCACCCGAAGCGAGCTTCTCGAGGTTCGCCTTGTAGCGGCGCGACCAGTTGGTCGGCTCCTCCGTGAACGGCGCGCGCAGGACCTCGAACACGTGATCGAGGCCCTCCTTGCCGATCACATCGCGAACTCCCACGAGATCGACGTTCTCAGCGGGCACCTCGATGATGAGGTCCCCCTGGGTGACGTTGAGCTTCAGGTACTTCTTCGTCTCGCCCTTGATGATGCGCTCCTTGACCTCGATGATGGTCGCAGCGCCATGGTGCGGATAGACGACGGTCTCGCCAACCTCAAAAAGCATAAAAACGTGTCCTTTCGGCAACCTCAAGGATACCACAGGGGATATGCGCTAAGGTTCGCGCCCCCTGGTCCACGGCGGCCTCTCCGCATACGCATAGAATGGATGCGGATATCCCGCCGGACCTCAGGAGGACCCGTGAAATCGCGCCTTGTCGCGTCTGCCGCCATCAGCGCCCTCGTTCTGCTCGGCGCGACCGGCTGCACGTTCATCACGCCGCAGTCGACGAAGATCGAGTACTCCGCCTCCGACGGCGTGAACGTCTCCGACACCGACGGCCCGCTCGACGTCCGCAACGCGTTCATCGTGGCGAATGAAGAGGGCACCGTGGGCAACTTCATCGGCGCGGTCGTGAACCCCACCTCCGACAAGGCGACGCTCACGATCACGATCGCCGGCATCGATCCCCTCACTGTCACCGTGCCCGCCGGCAAGACGATCAGCTTCGGGACGAAGGACGAGGACCCGCTGCGCATCGTCGGCCTCGACACCCGGCCCGGTGCCACCGTCGAGATGCACTTCCAGTCCGGTGACGGCGCCGGCACCAAGACCCAGATCCCCGTGCTCGACGGCACGCTCCCCTACTACGCCGACCTCGTGCCCGAGACGGCCACGAGCACGCCCTCGCCGACGCCCACGCCGAGCGACACCGCTGCACCCGCTCCGGAGGAGTGAGTCGACCGCGAACGTCCGAGAGGCCGGCACCCCGGAGGGTGCCGGCCTCTCGCGTTCCAATGGTCAGCCTTCGAAGCGGTAGCCGAGGCCGCGCACGGTGACGAGCATGACGGGCTCGCCCGGGTTCTCCTCGATGCGCGAGCGGATGCGCTTGATGTGCACGTCGAGAGTCTTGGTGTCGCCGAAGTAGTCGCTCCCCCAGACGCGGTCGATGAGCTGCCCGCGGGTGAGCACACGCCCGGAGTTGCGCATCAGCACCTCGAGCAGCTCGAACTCCTTGAGAGGCATGTTGATCTGCTGGCCGGCGACCGAGACCGTGTGCCGATCGATGTCCAGGCTCACACGACCGCCCTCGAGCACGCGCTCGTCGAGCTCGCTCTCGGCCTGCACGACACGTCGCAGCACCGCGCGCATGCGGGCGAGCAGCTCCCTCGACGAGTACGGCTTCGTGATGTAGTCGTCGGCGCCCAGTTCCAGACCGACCACGATGTCGACCTCCGAGTCCTTGGCGGTGAGCATGATGATCGGCACCGCAGAGGTCGAGCGGATCTGACGGCACACCTCGGTGCCCGGCATCCCCGGCAGCATGAGGTCGAGCAGCACGACATCGGCACCGCGCTCGCGGAAGGCCGTGAGGGCGCCTGGTCCGTCTTCGGCGATCTCCACCTCGTAGCCCTCGCGGCGCAGCAGGTACGCGAGCGGGTCGGCCAGGTCGGGTTCGTCCTCGACGAGAAGGATGCGGGTCATTCGTTCTCTCCGTTCCGGACGCGGGCAGCGGCCTTGGCGGCCTTGCGCTCGCGCTTCTTCTTGCTCTTCCTGCCCTGATCCAGTCCCGAGGGGGCATCGATCATGGGAAGCCTGATGGTGAAGGTCGATCCCCGTCCGGGCCTCGACCACAGCAGCACCTCGCCGCCGTGACGCTGCGTCGCGTGCTTGACGATCGACAGCCCGAGGCCGGTGCCGCCGGTGCGGCGCGATCGCGCCTCATCGGCGCGGTAGAACCGCTCGAAGATGCGCTCGCGGTCGGCCTCGGCGATGCCGATGCCCTGGTCGGAGACGGCGATCTCGACGACCTCGCCGTCGGCCTTCACGCCGACGCCGACGCGGGAGCCACGCGGCGAGTAGGCGATCGCGTTCGCGATGAGGTTGCCGAAGGCCTCGATGAGGATCTGCGAGTCGCCGCGCACCCACACCCCTCGGTCGCCACCGCGGGCGATCTCGACACCGCCCGAATCGGCCTGCACGACGTGCGCCTCGATCGCCGACGCGAGCACCTCGTCGATGGACACCGGCCGCGCATCGGAGAGCGCGTCGTCGGCCTGCAGACGCGAGAGGCTCATGATGCGCCCGGTGAGCTGGCCGAGACGTGCCGCCTCGGCCGAGATCCGGCTGGCGAAGTGCCGCACCTGCGCGGGGTCGTCCGACGCCGACTCGATCGCCTCGGCGAGCAGGGTGACGGCGCCCACCGGTGTCTTCAGCTCGTGGCTCGTGTTGGCGACGAAGTCGCGGCGCATCTGGTCGAGGCGCTCCTGCTCGGTGACGTCGCGGATCACGAGCAGCGACATGCGCGGGCTGATGGCGCTGGCCCTGGCCGAAACGAGCCGCGGATCGAGGCTCAGACCGCCTCGCGTCAGCCTCAGCGACTCCGTCGCCGGTGCCCCGTCGGTGCGTACGCTGCGCACGAGCTGGCGGAGCTCCGGGTTGTCCAGAGGCGCACCGACCTCGATGCCGAAACGCGCTGCGGGCTTCGACGCAGCGAGAACGAAGCCCGAGGTGTCGACGACGCAGGCGGCGTCGTCCATGCTGCCGAGCACCGCGGTGACGCCCTCGGGAACGACGAGCGACGTCTCGCTCTCGATGCGCGCCCTCGTGCGGTACGCCCACGCGACGACCAGCGAGAGCCCGACGCCCATCGCGAGACCGACGAACAGCGCGAAAAGCGCGATCTGCGGCAGGGTCATGTCACCAGCGTAGAGTGCGTTCACCTGTCGATCGGCGGGTTCGCCCGCCCCTCAGCCGACACGAGAACTACTATTCACGTGCTGGGCACCGTTCGTTAACCTTCGGGGCGGACAATCGCTTCGGGCCTGTGCGGGAGCGCGGTCCTCTCTCACGCGCGAACGACCCAGCCGTCTCGCGCTGGCACCTCAGCCGAGACCCGAATGAAAGGTTGCGCCTCCCATGCGCGAAGTCTTCCACCAGTCCCTCGAGGACCTGCAGTCCCGTCTCGTGGAGATCGCCGACCTCGTCACGGTCTCGATCGACAAGGCCACCCGTGCCTTCGCCACGAGCGACGTCGCCCTCGCCGAGGAGGTGATCGCCGACGACGCCAAGATCGACGAGCTCGCTGTCGCCCTCGACGAGCAGGCCATCGAGATCCTCGCCCGTCAGCAGCCGGTCGCCCGCGACCTGCGCATCGTCGTCTTCGCACTGCGCGTGAGCGCGTCACTCGAGCGCATGGGCGACATGTCCGAGCACATCGCCCAGCTCGCTCGCCTCCGCTTCCCCGAGCGCGCCATCCCGCGCGGTCTGAAGGGGACGTTCACGAAGATGGGCGAGCTCGACGTCGAGATCTCCCGCACGCTCACCGAGCTGCTGCGCACGCAGGACCTCCGTCTCGCCGACACGATCCGCAACACCGACGACGACATCGACGAGCTGCACGCCAGTGTCTTCGAGAAGGTGCTCAGCGACAACTGGAAGGGCGAAGCGACCGCCACCGTCGACGCCACGCTCGCCAGCCGCTACCACGAGCGCTTCGCCGACCACGCCGTGGCGGTCGCCAAGAAGGTCGTGTACCTCGCGACAGGCGACTGGCAGGTGCAGGAGGAGGACATCGCCTTCGTCGTCGAGCAGCAGGAGCAGCACGGGCACGCCTGACCCGGCAAGAGGAAGGGGGCGGATGCTGTCGCAGCATCCGCCCCCTTTTGTCTCTCCCGCGTGCGGGGTTAGTTCTTGCCCGGTGCTACTTCTTTCCCTGAGCGGCGACCGCGGCGGCGCCGGCGGCTGCGGCCTCGGGGTCGAGGTACCGGCCGGGGCCGGTGGGCACGTTGTTCTCGTCGAGCTCGTAGACCAGCGGGATGCCGGTGGGGATGTTGAGCTCGGCGATGTCGGCGTCGCTGATGCCCTCGAGGTGCTTCACGAGACCGCGCAGCGAGTTGCCGTGCGCCGTGACGAGCACCGTCTTGCCCGCCTCGAGGTCGGGCACGATCGCGCTCTCCCAGTAGGGCAGCAGGCGGTCGATCACGAGCTTGAGCGACTCGGTGCGGGGCACCTCGCCGTCGATGCCGGCGTAGCGCGGGTCGTTCACCTGGCTGAACTCGCTCTCGTCGTCGAGCACGGGCGGCGGCACATCGAACGAACGACGCCACAGCTGGAACTGCTCCGGGCCGAACTCCTCGAGCGTCTGCGCCTTGTCCTTGCCCTGCAGCGCGCCGTAGTGGCGCTCGTTGAGACGCCAAGAGCGGGTCACGGGGATCCACAGGCGGTCGGCGGCGTCGAGCGCGATGTTCGCCGTCTGGATCGCCCGGCTCAGCAGCGAGGTGTGCAGCACGTCGGGGAGGATGCCGGACTCGGCGAGCAGCTCGCCGCCGCGACGAGCCTCCTTCCGGCCCTGCTCGTTGAGGCGGACGTCCACCCAGCCGGTGAAGAGGTTCAGTTCGTTCCACTCGCTCCGGCCGTGGCGGAGCAGGATCAGGGTACGCGTCGCAGTCATGCCGCCAGTTTATCGGCGCACGGTCGTGCGGTGACGGCAGGAGTCGAACGCCTTCGTCCGTGCTGGGAGGATGGGAGCATGGCGTCCTCTCCCCTCGGCAGACCGACGCGGGGCACCACCGGAACCAATCGTCTGCGCCGCATCGACCGCTGGATCGCAGCCGGCGCCGCCTTCCGCCGGGCAGCAGACCCCCTGGTCGTCGACCTGGGCTTCGGCGCGAGCGGAGTCACGGCGTTCGAGCTCGCGGAGCGGCTCCGTCGCGTGCGACCGGATGCGGAGGTGCGCGGTCTCGAGCTCGACGCCGCCCGCGTCGCGACAGCCGAGGCGCAGCTCGCCGAGGTGCGTGCCGGCCGGACACCCTTCCCCGCCGACCTGCGGGTGTCGTTCGGACGCGGCGGGTTCGAGGTGCCCCTGCCCGGTGGTCGCACGGCATCCGTCATCCGCGCGATGAACGTGCTGCGGCAGTACGACGAGTCCGACGTGCCGGACGCGTGGCGCACGATGACGTCGCGCCTCGCGCCGACCGGAGTGCTCGTGGAGGGCACGTGCGACGAGATCGGGCGCATCGCGAGCTGGGTCGACGTCGATGCGACCGGAGCTCCGCTGCGGTTCACGATCTCGCTGCGACTGTCGGAACTCGAGCACCCCGGCATCGTGGCCGAACGACTGCCCAAGGCGCTGATCCACCGCAACGTCCCCGGCGAACGGGTGCACGCGCTGCTCGCCGACCTCGACCGCGAGTGGGACCGTGCGGCACCCCTCTCCACGTTCGGCGCGACGCAGCGGTTCCTCGCCACCGTGGCCGCGCTGCGTGCGCAGGGGTGGCCGGTCGAGGGCGGGCGCTCGCGGTGGCGACTGGGTGAACTCACGGTGCCGTGGTCGGCGGTCGCACCTGCCGACTGATCTCACCGCGTTCGTCTCGTCGCTGCGCTCCTCGCTCACCGACCCGCGGAACGCCACCGACCGGGTGGCGCCTCAGCCGGCGTGGCGTGGATCCGGGGCGCTGGGCCGACGCGACAGACGAGTCAGCCGGGGGATGTCGGCGGTCGCACCGGCATCCGCGGGGACGATGACCTGCTGCGCGGCGGCTATGTCGCCGCCCTCGGTGCGCACGACGAGGTCGCCGACGGGTGCGCGACGGGACAGGATAGCGAGGGCGATCGGACCGTCCTCGTGATGGCGAGCGACGGAGGTGATGTGCCCGACCTCGTCGTCACCGGCGAAGACGGGGTCACCCGCAGCCGGCAGCACGGCCTCGCTGCCGTCGAGGTGCAGGGCAGCGAGTCGGCGCGGCGGGTGGCCGAGGTTGTGCACCTTCGCCACGGTCTCCTGACCGCGGTAGCAGCCCTTGTCGAGGTGCACGGCGGTGCGGAGCCAGTCGGACTCGTGCGGCAGCGAGCGCTCGTCGACCTCCGCCGACCAGCGCGGTCGCCAGGCGGCGATGCGCAGGGCTTCGGCAGCGAGCAGTCCCGCGAGCTCCTCCGGCTGCAAGGTGGCGGCGAGCGCCTCGGCATCCTCACGTGTCACGATCGCGACCCGCCAGGCCAGGTCCGCACCGGGGTGGCTGGGGACTTCGGAGTACTGGTGCCCGCCCGCGCTCACGGACTGCCAGGGGTCGACCCACAGCAGCGGCACGCCGGCCGGGCGGGATGCGACGGACAGCACGCGCTGCGCGGCGGCACCGCCGTCGACGACGCCGAGCAGCACGAGCTCCGGCCGCACCTCGACGGTCGCCTGGGTGCGGAACTTCATGCGCTGCAGCCAGGTCGCGAGCGCGTCGGCGTCTCCGACGTCGGCGATGAGCCACGTCGAGGCGCCATCGTCCACCACGCCGGCGGCGTGCTCCACACGCCCCTGCGGATCGAGGACGAGAAGCTCGGTGCTCTCTCCCGGGGCCAGCCGTCCGAGCGCCTGCGAGGTGATCGAGTCGAGCCAGCTGAGGCGCTCGGGGCCGGCGACCTCGATCACCGTGCGGTCGTCGAGCGGCACGATCGCATCGCCGGCGGCGAGACGGCGCTGCTCGCGGAAGGCGTCGCCGAAGTGCACGATCCCCGCGTCACCCGCGACGGCACCTGCGATGTCGGCGAATCCGGCCACGTCAGACCCTCGCCAGTCGCGCGGAGGCGTGCGAACGCAGCGGCGTGCCGAGCGCCGCGATGTCCCAGGCCCAGAGCAGATGCCCGTCGACGAGGCCGTACATGCGCGAGGCGCCGGCGTAATCCTTGGCGCCCGCTGCGCGGACCACGGCATCCGTGCCGATGTCGATGCGCGGGCCGTTGATCTCCCCCAGGTACAGCTCCAGCATCCCGTCGGCGTGCGCGATCGAGACCTCGAGAGGGAAGCCACCGGATGCTGCGCGCAGCGCCTCCACGTCGTCGACGCCTCGCGGCACGTCCTCTCCGCGCGGCGGGAGCAGACCGGGACCCGCATCCGCGTCGGTCGCGGGACGGCTGAGCCGCCAGAATCCGGACTCGGCGATGAGCGGGATCGACACGGCGTGGTCGTCACCCGTGAAGGTGGCGGTCGCGGCGTAGTTGAGGAAGGGGCCGCCGTCGTGGCTGAAGCTCACGCGATGCGTGAACTCACCCTGCAGCCGCTCGTCACCGACGGGGTAGTCGATGACGCCGGTGCCCTCCCAGACGCCGATCAGCCATGCGAGGGGGGCGAGATCTGCGGGGAGGTCGACGGGCAGCTCGAGCATCGCGCTCAGCGCTGGCCGCGGAAGAGGTTGCGTAGCACGACGACCGAGACGAAGACGATCGCGAGGCTCGCAAGGCCCAGCAGGCCGATGTAGAAGAGTTCGAGAGCCATGAGGTCCATGACCTCCACACTACCCTCCGTGCGGGCTGCTGTCGCGCGATCAGGAGACGAGGGCGGCGAGGCCGAACCCGACCGAGATCACGCCCATCACGAGGAGCGCGCCGAGAGCCCCGCCGGCGACCCGCAGGATGTATCCCTGCGTGCGTCCGTACCCGAGCTGCACGGCGAACGACAGCAGCACGACGCCGCCGAAGGCGACGACGAGCCATGGCACGCGCCACTCCTCCGGGACCAGGATGCCGATGGCGATCGAGGCCGCGAAGGCGACCGCCCAGACCACGAGCACGCCGACGAACGCGTTCCTCGGTGCGAGCGCAGGTTCCGTCATGACTCCATTCTCACCCATCCACGCCCGGTATCATGGCTCCACGGCGTACCCCGCCGTCTGGAAGGAGTGCGTGTGGCCCAGGTGCTGGTGTTGACCAATGCTCCGACTGCGGAGCCGGTGCTTCCCGCCCTGGAACTGCTCAGCCATCGCGTGCGGCAGATCGCAGCCGAGCCGGCGCAGCTGGTGAGCGCTCCCGACTACGACGTCGTGATCGTCGACGGCCGTCAGGACCTCGTCGGCGCCAAGTCGCTGTGCCGCTTGCTCCGCGCCGCCGGACAGGACGCCCCTCTCCTGCTCGTCGTCACCGAGGGCGGCATGAGCGCGCTCTCCGGAGACTGGGGCATCGACGACGTGCTGCTCGCCACCGCGGGGCCGGCCGAGACCGATGCGCGGGTGCGCCTCGCGCTCGCTCGGCGCGACGAGGTCGCCGAGCCCAGCCGTGTGCAGGCGTCGGGCGTCTCGATCGACGAGCAGTCGTATTCGGCCAAGCTGCACGGCCGTCCGCTCGACCTCACGTACAAGGAGTTCCAGCTCCTGCACTTCCTCGCCACGCACCCGTCGCGGGTGTTCACCCGCGAGCAGCTGCTCAGCGAGGTGTGGGGATACGACTACTTCGGCGGCACGCGCACGGTCGACGTGCACGTGCGGCGCCTCCGCGCCAAGCTCGGCGATCAGGAGCAGATCATCGGCACCGTGCGCAACGTGGGCTACCGCTTCAACGTGTACGACGACGAGACGGTCCCGGCGACCCGCTGAGCAGGCGCGCCCGTTCACACGCGCGACACCTCGCGGTGCTTAGATGTACCCCATGATCGATCCCGCTCTCGCCGACGCCGGTCTCGGTGATGCCGAAGACGACGACTTCGACGCCATCGAGGCCCCGGACTCCCAGCTGCCGGACCACCGATACCTCGACCGCGAACTGAGCTGGCTCGCCTTCAATCAGCGAGTGCTGGAACTGGCCGAGGACCCGAGCCTTCCGGAGCTCGAGCGTGCGAACTTCCTCGCCATCTTCGCGAGCAACCTCGACGAGTTCTTCATGGTGCGCGTCGCCGGGCTGAAGCGACGCATCGTGACCGGTCTGGCCGTGCCGACCAACATCGGCCGCTCGCCCGTGGACGCTCTCGCCGACATCTCCCGTGAGGCCCACGCCCTGCAACTGCGCCATGCCGATGCCTGGACCTCCCTCGTGCGTCCGGCTCTGGCGGATGCCGGCATCGAGATCACCGAGTGGTCCGACCTGACCGACGCCGAGCGCGAGGCGCTCTCGGAGTACTTCGGCGCGCAGGTCTTCCCCGTGCTGATGCCGCTCGCGGTCGACCCCGCGCACCCGTTCCCGTACATCTCGGGGCTCTCGCTCAACCTCGCGATCCGCATCCGCAACGCCCGCACCGGGCGGCAGGAGTTCGCCCGTCTCAAAGTGCCGCCGATGCTGCCCCGCTTCGTGGAGGTCCCAGGGAGCGGCGAGATCAAGCGATTCCTGCGCCTGGAGGAGCTCATCGCCAACCATCTCGGCGACCTGTTCCCGGGCATGGAGGTGCTCGACCACCACGCGTTCCGATTGACCCGCAACGAAGACGTCGAGATCGAGGAGGACGAGAGCGAGAACCTCATCCAGGCGCTCGAGGCCGAACTGCTGCGGCGCCGCTTCGGCCCGCCCATCCGCCTCGAGATCACCGACGACATGGACGAGGTCACGATGGACCTGCTCGCCCGCGAGCTCGACATCACCGACCAGGAGGTCTATCGACTCCCCGGGCCGCTCGACCTGCGCGGACTGTTCGACCTGTCCCGCATCGACCGCCCGGATCTGCGCTACCCGCCGCACCTGCCGACGACCCCGGTGGCCTTCCAACCGGGCGGGAACGAGACGCGCGCCGACATCTTCAAGGCGATCCGCAAGTCCGACGTGCTGGTGCACCACCCGTACGAGTCGTTCACGACCAGCGTCGTCGCGTTCCTCGAGCAGGCGGCGCGCGACCCGCACGTGCTCGCGATCAAGCAGACCCTGTACCGCACCTCTGGCGACAGCCCGATCGTTCAGGCGCTGATCGACGCAGCCGAGGCCGGCAAGCAGGTGCTCGCGCTCGTCGAGGTCAAGGCGCGCTTCGACGAGGCGAACAACATCGTCTGGGCGCGCAAGCTCGAGAAGGCGGGCGTGCACGTCGTCTACGGGCTCGTCGGACTCAAGACCCACTGCAAGCTCGCGCTCGTGATCCGCGAGGAGGAGGGCGTGCTGCGCCACTACTCCCACATCGGCACCGGCAACTACAACCCGAAGACCAGTCGCATCTACGAGGACCTCGGGCTCTTCACCGCCGACCCCCAGGTCGGGAAGGATCTCACCCGCCTGTTCAACGAGTTGAGCGGCTACGCGATCGAGAAGAAGTTCAAGCGGCTGCTCGTCGCTCCGCTGCACCTGCGCAAGGGTCTCGTCCGCCTGATCGACTCGGAACGCAAGCACGCCGAGGCGGGGAAGCCGGCGCACATCCGCATCAAGGTCAACTCGATGGTCGACGAGGAGATCATCGACGCCCTCTACCGCGCGAGCGCGGCCGGCGTGAAGGTCGACGTCTGGGTGCGGGGCATCTGCAGCCTGCGCACCGACCTCGAGGGCGTGAGCGAGAACATCACCGTCCGCAGCATCCTGGGTCGGTACCTGGAGCACTCCCGCATCTTCGCATTCGACAACGACGGCGACCCGCAGGTGTACATCGGCAGCGCCGACATGATGCACCGCAACCTCGACCGACGCGTCGAGGCGCTCGTGCGCGTGACCGACGCGAACCACATGAAGGAGCTGCTGGCCTTCTTCGACCTCGCCCTGGCCCCCGGCACGTCATCGTGGCACCTCGGACCCGAGGGGGTGTGGACGCGCCACGCCGAGGACGCCGACGGCAAGCCGCTCGTCGACCTGCAGGATAAGACGATGGGTTCGATCCAGCGACGCCGGCGCGCACGGGCGGCGCGATGACTCCGCAGCCCACGGCGCAGGCGATCCGCTCGAAGTGGACGGACAAGGCCGTGTACGCGGCCGGCGCCGTCGTGTGGCGTCTCGTCGACGACAAGCTGCACATCCTGCTGATCCATCGCACGAAGTACCGCGACGTCACCCTGCCCAAGGGCAAGGTCGATCCGGGCGAGATGCTCGCCGAGACCGCCGTGCGCGAGGTGCATGAGGAGACCGGCATCCGCGTCTCGCTCGGCGTGCCCGTCGGGGTGAGCCGCTACCACCTCCCGTCGAGCAAGCAGAAGGTCGTGCACTACTGGGCGGCCGAGGCCACCGACAGCGCGATCCGCGAATCGACGTTCGTACCGAACAAGGAGATCGCCGCGCTCGAGTGGGTGCCGCTGAAGAAGGCGCGCGCCCGACTCAGCTACCCGGTCGATCACGAGATCCTCGACTTCTTCGCGAAGCTCGTCGACGACGGTGTTCTGCGCACCTTCCCCGTGATCGCGCTCCGGCACGCCAAGGCGCTGCACCGGTCGGAATGGGATGGCGCGGACGCGGCTCGCCCGCTCACGGAGCGGGGACGACGCCAGGCCGACTCGATCGTCGGCCCGCTGCGAGCGTTCGGGGTGCGGCGCATCGTGACGAGCGACGCGGTGCGCTGCGTGCAGACCGTGAAGCCCCTCGCGAAGTCGCTCGATCGCAAGTCCGTGAAGACCGCGAAGATCAGCCAGGACGCCTGGGAGGACGACACCGACGACCTGAGATCCGTGATCGGTCGACGGGTCCGCTCCGGCAAGCCCTCGGTGGTCTGCAGCCACGGGCCCGTGCTGCCCGGCATCCTCTCCGAGATCGCCCTGGCGACCGGCACGATCCAGGGATCGTACGTCAGCAGCGCGGCCGACCTCGAGCCGGGAGCGTTCTCGGTCGTGCACCTCTCCTCGTCGAACCCCGGATCCGGGATCATCGCGATCGAGACGCACAGCCCGAAGGTCTGACGACCGGCCGCGGGGAACGGGTACCCGGATTCTCCGCATGATCACGGGGATCGTCTCCAGAGAGTCGCCGTTCGTTCACCTTCCGTTCACCTGCGCGGTCGAGTCTCGTTAACCGCCGCACCTAGCGTCACTGTGTGCCCTGCACCGGGCCCCACCCATCCATGATCGAAGGATCCACAGTGAAGATCTCCCGAATCGCACGTATCGGCGCCATCGGCGCCGTCGCCGCTCTCGCGCTCGCCGGCTGTGCCGCGAACGAAGGTGGCAGCGGGTCGTCCGACGCCCCCAGCGACTCCACCCTCTCCGGCAGCCTCGACGCCACCGGCGCGTCCTCGCAGGAGGCCGCGCAGCAGTCCTGGGTCGCCGCCTTCCAGACGGCCAACCCCGACGTCACCGTCAACTACACCGCGACCGGTTCGGGCACGGGCCGCGAGAACTTCATCGCCGGCTCCTCGAACTTCATCGGATCGGACCGCGCGTTCAACACCGACGAGCTCGCCACGGGCGGCTTCGGCTCCTGCGCCTCCGACGAGATCGTCGAGATCCCCGTCTACATCTCGCCCGTCGCCGTCGCCTTCAACCTCGAGGGCATCGACGAGCTGAACCTCGACGGCAAGACGCTCGCCGGCATCTTCGCGGGCACCATCACCAAGTGGAACGACCCGGCCATCGCCGACCAGAACGAGGGCGTCGACCTGCCCGACCAGGCCATCGTGCCGGTGCACCGCGCCGACGCGTCGGGTACGCAGGAGACCTTCACGAAGTACCTCAGCGCCGTCGCCCCCGACGTGTGGACCTACGAGGCCGCCGACGAGTGGCCGCTGTCGTCGGGTGAGGCCGGAGACGGCACCTCGGGCGTCGTCGACGCGATCACCAACGGCTCGGGCTACATCGGCTTCGCCGACGCCTCGCGCACCTCGGAGCTCGGACAGGTCGCCGTCGAGGTCGAGGGCGAGTACGTCGCGTACTCCGCCGAGGCCGCTGCCGCGCTCGTCGAGGCGTCGCCGCTCGAGGAGGGCCGCTCCGACCACGACCTCGCCTACGCGGTCGACCCGGCAGCCGCACCCGCCGGCTCCTACCCGATCGCCCTGGTGTCGTACCTCATCGGCTGCGTCGAGTACGACGACGCCGAGACCGCCGGCCTCGTGAAGGCGTACTTCGAGTACGTCGCCTCGGCCGAGGGTCAGGATGCCGCCGCCGAGGCCGCGGGCAGCGCGCCGATCTCGGACACCCTGCGCGAGCAGATCAACACCGCGATCGACGCGATCGTCACCGAGTGATCGCGAGCTCAGCCAGGCGCTGAGCTCCGGTCCCGGCGCCCCCGGGTGTCGGTCGACAGGACCTCGACCGACACCCGGGGGCACCCGCATGAGAACACCCGACAGCCCCTCAGAGCACACCGTGGAGCCGCTCAGATGACCACCACCACAACGGGCCGAGAAACCCGTTCACCCGGGTCGCGCACCGCCCTGCGCCGACGGGGCGACCTCGTCTTCTCCGGCACCGCGCTCGGAGCAGGCATCGTCATCCTCATCACCCTCGCCGCCGTCGCGATCTTCCTCATCGTGCAGGCGATCCCCGCACTGTCGCCCGACACCTCGAACAACCACATCCTCGAGGGGCAGTCCTTCCTCTCCTGGGTATGGCCGTTCGTCTTCGGCACGCTCTGGGCGAGCCTCATCGCACTCATCATCGCCGCACCGATCGCGATCGGCATCGCGCTGTTCATCTCGCACTACGCACCGCGTCGACTCGCGGGCGTGCTGGGCTACATCATCGACCTGCTGGCCGCCGTGCCGTCGGTAGTGTTCGGCCTCTGGGGCGCCTTGACCTTCGCGCCGATGCTCGTGCCCTTCTACAAGTGGCTGAACGAGAACCTCGGCTGGATCCCGCTCTTCAGCGGCACGCCGTCCGGCACCGGCAAGACGATCCTCACGGCGTCCCTCGTCCTCGCGGTCATGATCCTGCCGATCATGACCGCCATCTGCCGCGAGGTCTTTCTGCAGACGCCGAAGCTCCACGAGGAGGCCGCCCTGGCGCTCGGGGCGACGCGCTGGGAGATGGTCCGCATGGCCGTACTGCCCTTCGCCCGGAGCGGCATGGTCTCGGGCGCGATGCTCGGCCTCGGCCGCGCCCTGGGCGAGACGATGGCGGTGACGCTGGTGCTCTCGCCGCTCGGCATCATCACCTTCAACCTGATCAACCCGGAGAACCCGACGACGATCCCCGCGATCATCGCCCTGCGCTTCCCCGAGGCGCATGACGAGGGTGTCAACACCCTGATCGCGGCCGGTCTGATCCTGTTCATCGTCACCTTCGTCGTCAACTTCATCGCCCGCTGGATCGTCTCGCGTCGCGCCGAGTTCTCGGGAGCCAACTGACATGACCGCCACCCTGACCCCCACCCCGGTCGCGGCGACCACGCACACGACCTCGGCGGGGCACCTCGCCAAATGGATGCCGTGGGCTCTGCTGCTCGTGGCGTTCGTCGTGTCGGGAACGATCTTCGCCTTCATGAACGCCGGCGGCGACCCCGCCGACTTCAACATCGCCCTGACGCTCGTCGTCGGACTGCTGCTCTACATGGTGCTGATCTTCGTGGTCTCCTCCGTGGTCGAGAGCCGTCGTCACGCCGTCGACCGCCTCATGACCGCGCTGGTCTCCGGCGCCTTCGTCGTCGCGCTCCTGCCGCTCGTCTCGCTGCTCTACACGGTCGTGGTGAACGGCCTCGCCCGCTTCGACGGCGAGTTCTTCAGCTTCTCGATGCGCAACATCGTCGGCGAGGGCGGCGGCGCCGTGCACGCCATCTGGGGAACCCTGCTGATCACGCTCGGCGCCACCATCATCTCGGTGCCGATCGGGCTGATGACCTCGATCTACCTGGTGGAGTACGGCGAAGGCCGCAAGCTCGCCCGAGGCATCACGTTCCTCGTCGACGTCATGACCGGCATCCCCTCGATCGTCGCCGGTCTGTTCATCTACTCGGTCTTCGCTCTCCTCGTCGGCCCCGGAACCCGCATGGGCATCATGGGCTCGCTCGCCCTGTCGGTGCTCATGATCCCGGTGGTCGTGCGCGGCTCGGAGGAGCTGCTGCGCATCGTCCCGAACGAGCTCCGCGAAGCGGCCTACGCGCTGGGCGTGCCGAAGTGGCTGACGATCCTCAAGGTCGTGCTGCCCACCGCGATCGCCGGCATCACGACGTCGATCATGCTCGCGATCTCCCGTGTCATCGGCGAGACCGCTCCGCTGCTGCTCACGGTCGGCATCGTGCAGGGCATGAACACGAACATGTTCAGCGGGCAGATGGCCACCTTGCCCGTGTTCTCGTACATGCAGGCCAAGTATCCCGGCATCCCCGTCGATGCCTACCTGGAGCGCGCCTGGGCGTCCGCGCTCACCCTCATCCTCATCGTCATGGTCCTGAACCTGCTGGCGAGGATCATCGCCAAGGTGTTCGCCCCCAAGACTGCCGGCCGCTGAGCCGCCCCCACCCGACTGAACAGAAGGATCACTCGTGTCCAAGAGCATCGAAGTCAACGACCTCAACGTCTACTACGGCGACTTCCTCGCCGTCGAGGGCGTCAACATCGACATCAAGCCCAACACCGTGACGGCGTTCATCGGCCCGTCCGGCTGCGGCAAGTCCACGTTCCTGCGCACTCTGAACCGCATGCACGAGGTCATCCCCGGCGCTCGCGTCGAGGGAGAGGTGCTGATCGACGGCAAGAACCTCTACGGCGCGAGCGTCGACCCGGTGCTCGTGCGCCGCCAGGTGGGCATGGTGTTCCAGCGCCCGAACCCGTTCCCGACGATGTCGATCAAGGAGAACGTCCTCGCGGGCGTGAAGCTCAACAACTCCCGCATGGCGAAGAGCGATCAGGACGCCCTCGTCGAGAAGTCGCTGCGCGGCGCGAACCTCTGGAACGAGGTCAAGGACCGCCTCGACAAGCCGGGCTCCGGCCTCTCGGGCGGTCAGCAGCAGCGTCTGTGCATCGCCCGCGCGATCGCCGTCTCCCCCGACGTGATCCTCATGGACGAGCCGTGCTCGGCGCTCGACCCGATCTCGACCTTCGCGATCGAGGAGCTCATCGCCGAGATCAAGCAGGAGTACACGGTCGTCATCGTCACGCACAACATGCAGCAGGCGAGCCGCGTCTCCGACAAGACGGCGTTCTTCAACATCGCCGGCACCGGCAAGCCGGGCAAGCTCATCGAGTACGACGACACGAGCACGATCTTCACGACCCCGTCGGTGCAGGCGACCGAGGACTACGTGTCCGGTCGCTTCGGCTGAGCACCCGTCTCGGTCCTGGCTTCCGAGCACAACTTCGGATGCTGACGAGGACACGCCGTGCGGCCCCCTCGTCGCACGGCGTGTCGCACCCGAAGTCCGAAGGCGTGCACGGGCGGCACGCAGCGCACTCTGCCTCCACGGTTCGGGACCCTCCCGGCTTATCCACACATCGCGTGTGCACGGCATCCGAAGGCCGACGGAAGGACGTCGAGGCCCGCATTCTGGCGTGATGTGCCGCACGTCATCCGTTGAGATCTGGACTTGGCGCGAGCTCCGCGCCCGAGATTCACGCAGCACGCTCGACCGACGCATCCGCCGCGGTGAGCTGCGCCGAATCCGCCGAGGTGTCTACGCATCGCTCGCCGCGTGCGACGTCGCCATGGAGGCGGCTCGTCACGGCGGATCGCTGGGGTGCGAGTCGGCCGCTCGCCACCTCGGGATCTGGGTTCTCGACGATGCGAAGGTCCACGTCTGGTTGCGCTCCGGCAGACACCACTATCCGGCGGAGTCCGTTCGGTGCGCCTGCGTCCGACATTGGGACGACGGTGGATCGACGTCGACGTTCGGCGCGCCGACCGTCTCGCGCATCCTGCTCCAGATCTACCGCTGCCGTGGGGACGAGGCGTTCTTCGTGGCGCTCGAATCGGCGCGCCGGCAGGGGTTGCTGCCCGTGTCAGAGCTGGCATGGCTGCGCGAGACCATCGATGCGCGTGGGGCGGACTTGATCGATTTCTCGCGCGATGACGCGGACAGCGGGCTGGAATCGCTCGTCAGACTGCGCACACGTCGTCACGGGTGGTCCGTCCGAACCCAGGCGCCGATCGTGGGAACAGGTCGCGTGGATGTCCTCGTCGACGGTTGGCTCATCATCGAGGCGGATGGCAAGGACAACCACGACGGCCCGTCACATCGACACCGCGATCTGGTGCGTGACGCGACGGCCGCAGGTTGGGGACATCCGACCCTGCGCTTCGACTACGCGATGATCGTGCACGACTGGGATCTCGTCGAGCGCGCGGTCATGGAGATGATGAAGTTGCGTCCGCTGGACCGCGAGCACAGGTTCGGATCTCCGGGATGACACGCCGCCGAATGACGCCGACGAACGGCGGGTTGATCCCCGTCTCCGAAGTCCGTGCCGAAGGAAGGAGCGAATGTTCCCGGGGGTCAGTCGCGGGGCGAGAGCAGGTACTCGTTCAGCTCGGCCGTGAGGGGGTGGTCGACCGGGATCTCGACGCCGTCGACGGCCGTGATCGGCGCGGCCAAGCGGACGCTCGACACGAGCCACGCGGCATCGACAGACGTGAGATCGGATGCCGGGACTCGGTCGTACTCGGCCGTGAAACCCCGTGCGGTCAAGTGCTCGTACACGCTCAGCTGCGTGGTGCCGTGCAGGATGCCGCCGTTCGGCGCCGGGGTGAGGAACCGGTCGCCGCTGCGCAGGATCAGCGACGCGGTCGGCGCCTCCAGCACGTAGCCGTCGCGCGAGAGGAAGATGGCGTCGTCGGCGCTGCGGCGGCGGGCCTCGCGCAGCGCCGCCATGTTCACGGCGTACGACAGCGTCTTGGCGCCGAGCAGCAGCCAGGGCGCTCGCTGCGCGACATCGAGGTCGTAGCCGCGGTCCAGCGTGACGACGCGCACACCGTTCCGGCGGACGCCGGAGAAATCGGATGCCGGGGCGACGGTCACCCAGGCGGTGGGCGTCGGCCCGTGCTCGACCCCGCGACTGAGGATGAGCTTGATGACGTACTCGCCCTCCCCGCAGCCGGCAGCGGCCACCTCGATGGCCTGGCGCCACTGCGCCTGGTTGGGCACCGGCAGGTCGCACAGGCGAGCCGAGTGAGCCAGGCGCTCGAGGTGCGGGACCACCTCCTGCGCATGCCGATCGACGACCCCGATCGACTCGAACACCCCGTCGCCGCGCTGAGTGCTGAGCTCCCCCACGCTCAGCGCGGGAGCGGCGGCGTCGACCTTCGTGAAGGTGTCTGCGAAATCGGCGCGGTCGGCGTCGAACTCTGCCGGGTCGATCATGAGAGCGAATCGCTGAGCCATGATGAGAGCCTACGACCCTGGGAATACCCGCCGCCGCATCGCGTTACACTGGTACAGGCCGGGCCGCATAACCCCGGGCTCCAATTTTCGCCGCTGCGAGCGGCCTTCCGCCGAGAGGCGTTCTTGCGGCCCGGTCTTCTCATGTCCGGGCTCGGACGCGACGCCCACGCCGAGTCCGGCTGTCAGGCCAGCGCCCCCTGGCGCCACAGCACGGCAGATGCGGACAGATCCTGCGCATAGCTGCTGAGGCGGAGCGCCCGCGTGGTCAGCTCGCTCGCCCTCGCCGGTTCGGTCACCTCGTAGTCGTCGGCGGTGTGCGTCGCACCAGACGCCTGCACGCGGCAGAAGGCGGCGGCGCGGTCGAGCGCCACCGCGAAGTCGCCGCGGAACGCTCCCCGCAGGATCGTGTCGATCAGCACGACGAGCTCGTCGGGGTCGGCCGGCACCGGAGCGCCGGCGATGACGGCATCCGCCGACGGCAGCTCGACCCTCCCCCGCTCGTAGAGCAGCGCGGCGGTCTGCGGATCGGAGTGGATCGCGAGCTGCAGCAGATACAGGCGCCATAGGGCTCCGGGCAGCGTGCGAGACGGCGCCTTCGACCACAGCTCGGCGATCTCGTCGATGCCGTGCTCGTCGGTGAACGCCACTAGGCGGTCCGCACTGACCCCGCTCTCGTCGGCGCGCACCCGGGTCAGGAGAGCGGATGCCGTGGCGTGCGCGACCCGCGTCTCCTCTGCGGGATCATGACGACCGACGATGTTGTCGAAGGCGCTGCTCGGACGACGGACGGGGCGGGAGTGCTGCTCGGGCATCACTCCAGGGTACGCGCGACTCGGCGTCAAGCGGTGGGGATCGCGATGACCGGGTCGGTCGTCGGGGATCCGTCCGGCGAGCCGCCCGCCTGTTCGATCGTGACCGCGATCACATCGCCTTCGTGCATGTCGCCGGACAGCAGGGCGGTGGCCTCGCCGTCCTCGGCCTCGAAGACGCCCGCCGAGATCGGCTGGTCTCCGCGAACGAACCACAGCTCGTAGTCCTGGTCGTCGGGCAGCGTGGCGATCCCGTCCGCCACGAGCACGGCCTCGCCGACCGACGCCGACCAGTGGGCCGTGGCCGTTCCGCCGTCGGCCAGCTCCACGCTGGCCTGCTGGGCGTCGTCGGCGGACTGGATCTCCTGCAGCGCCACGACGCTCGCCGGGCGGTTCAGGTAGTCGTTGAGCGCGACCGTGCCGACACCGACTCCCACGAGCAGCGCCAGGCAGGCAGCGAGCGCGAAGAGCACGCGCAGACGTCGAGCCGGCGCCTTGGCTCCGGTCTCCCCTCCGACGGCGGGACGGTGGCTCGATTCGGTGGACGCCTGATCATCGCCCTCCTCGGAGTCCGGTTCCCGGGCGGAGCCGGCAGCGGCCGCCGGTTCGACGAACACCTCGCCGTTCTGGGGCGTCGTCGCGATCCGGGCGAGCAGCGACGAGCGGAGATCGGCCGGCGGCGCGACCGGGGCGACACCCTCGGCCAGCATCGCCGCGACCGCGGCATCCGCGTCGGCGATCCTCTGCCACTCCGGGTTCGCGACGAGAGCAGCGTGGTAGCGCTGCTGGTCGTCGGGCGACAGCGCGCCGAGCGCGGCTCCTGCCGCGAGCTCTGCGAATTCGTTCTCGTTCATGCTGTCACCCCCAGTGCTGTGCGCAGACGGCTCAACCCGTCTCGCATCCGTGTCTTGATGGTCCCCAGCGGGGCTCCGAGGAGCACCGCGACTTCGTTCTGACTGTATCCGCCGAAATAGGCGAGGACGAGCGCTTCGCGCTGCGCCTCGGGAAGACCTGCGAGGGCGTTCCTGACCTTCTCGCCCTCGATGCCCAGTTCGACCCGTTCCGCGACACTGTCGTGCGCGACCCCGATATCCCTGTACCCGGCCTTCACATCCCGGTCCGCGCTGGACTGGGATGCTCTGACCCGGTCGACCGCACGGCGGTGCGCGATCGTCATGACCCAGGTTCTTCCCTGCCCCTTGTTCGGAGCGAACCGTGTAGCGGATTGCCAGATCTCGAGAAAGACCTCCTGCAGGACCTCCTCGCTCTGCGAGCGGTTCACCAGTACGCGCAGGATGAGGCCGAACACGCGGGAGGAGAGCGAGTCGTAGAGCTCCGCGAGCGCGCGCTCGTCGCCCTCGCCTATGCGTATGAGAAGGTCGGCGACAGCATCCCTCGCCGTACCGTCCTCGGGTACGTCCATCCCGTCGATGACCATCTCTACAAGCATGCCGCATCCTCCTGCCTTTCCCGCGCATCCGTCACCGGAACGTGAGGGAAAAGAACTGCTCGTGATGTGTTCGTGACCCGGACCGGAAACGGATTGGAATCGGGGCTCCCGAAATCCGTCCGAACTTTTTCCCATCCGATCTCGAAGGGGTTCCGAACAGCTGTCAACGCCACGGAGAGGCCGTGGCACAGTTTCTGAAGGAGCACGAGATGTTCAGCACCAAGAAGAAGGTCACCGCAGCGATCACCCTGGGTCTGGCAAGCGCGTTCATCCTTGCCGGATGTTCCATGGGCGGCGGTTCGACCGACGAGCCCGCCGAGTCGTCCGCACCCGAGACGTCGGAGTCGACGGCTCCCGAGACGATGGACCCGGCTGGCGACCTCGTCGGCCCCGGTTGCGCCGCATACGCCGAGCAGGTTCCGGACGGCGCCGGCTCCGTCGAGGGCATGTCGAAGGACCCGGTCGCAGTCGCCGCGTCGAACAACCCGCTCCTCACCACGCTCGTCGCAGCGGTGAGCGGTCAGCTCAACCCCGACGTGAACCTCGTCGACACCCTGAACGGTGACGAGTTCACCGTCTTCGCTCCGGTCGACGACGCCTTCGCCAAGATCGACCCGGCGACCATCGAGTCGCTCAAGACCGACAGCGCGACCCTGAGCTCGATCCTCACGTACCACGTGGTCCCCGGTCAGATCGCCCCGTCCGACATCGACGGCACGCACACCACCGTGCAGGGCGCTGACCTGACCGTCACCGGCAGCGGCGACGACATCATGGTCAACGACTCCGCCGCGGTCATCTGCGGTGGCGTTCAGACCGCCAACGCCACGGTGTACCTCATCGACTCGGTGCTGATGCCCCCGATGTGATCCCGTCATACCGAGGAGCACTCTCGGTGACCGTCTCGCCACCAGGGGGAGGGCGGTGAGATGATCCAGGGGCCGTCGACGATGCGAATCGTCGGCGGCCCCTTCTTCGCGCCTCCCACGCTTCGGGGCGAGCCGGCGATGCAAGCTAGGATGAGGAGGTCGGCCTCGCGGTCGATGCACGGGCCTTTAGCTCAATTGGCAGAGCAGCGGACTTCAACGAAATAGGAGCGCCTCGGGGGAAACCCCGGGGATGACACCACTCAAAGTCGGGGAACCCTTCCTGGAGACAGATGGCGATCCCGAGCCAAGCCGGACCTCGTCCGGAAGGTGTAGAGACTGGACGGGTGGCACCTACAGCGCAAGCCACGGTGAAGGGACAGTCCAGACCACGAACATCCGAGAGGATGGCGGCGAAAGCCGAAGTGGCAGGTTAATCCGCGGGTTGTGGGTTCGATCCCCACAGGGCCCACCACTGCACCGACCCGGGTGTCGGTCCCCTTCGCTACGGTCGTCTCGGAAGCGAGGACGAGATGACCGACCGACGAATCGCAGCTCCGACGGGAGTCGCTGCGCCGTTGCGCCGCTGTAGCAGCTGTGGCGCACAAGCCTCCCTCGGAGTTCAATCGCAAGTCCTCCCGCGCAGACGGGCTCCAAGAGGTCTGCCGTGAGTGCAATCGAGCGTCTTCGCGCCGCTACTACCGACGAAATCGCGAACACCATCTCCGCATCATCAGCGCACGCACCCAGGCTCAGCGTGCGGCCTCGCTCGACGTCGTCGCAGCGCATCTGCTCTCGCACCCGTGCGTGGACTGCGGAGTCTCGGACGTACGGGTGCTCGACTTCGACCACCGGCCGGGGACCGCGAAGAAGGATGCCGTGATGGCGATGGTTCCGAACGGCTTCGGGCTGAAGGCGCTCACCGACGAGATCGCCAAGTGCGACGTGAGGTGCCGCAACTGCCACGCAGTGGTGACCTACGAGCGGATGGGGACGAACTGGCGCTCGCGCATCATGAGCGAGCGCTCGTAGCATCCACCTCGCGATCCGGCCACCCCCTTCCTCGTGTCGCCCCCTTCGCGAGAGGCTCGAAGAGTTCCCGACCCGGGAACCCAGACCTCCACGAAAGGACGCATCATGGCGACTCTGACCGACAGCCGCGTGGCATTCCTCGCGACCGATGGATTCGAGGACAGCGAGCTGACCAGCCCGTGGGAGGCCGTGCAGGCCGAAGGTGCGAGCGCGACCCTCATCGCTCCCGAGGGCCAGCAGATCACCGGCAAGAACGGGCACGTGCAGCACGTGGACCTGACGTCCGACGGGGCGAAGGCCGACGAGTTCGACGCACTGGTCCTGCCGGGCGGCGTCGTGAATGCCGACCACCTCCGTCTCGACAAGCCGTCGATCGCCCTTGCACGATCGTTCTTCGAGCAGCACAAGCCCGTCGCCGTCATCTGCCACGGCGCCTGGATCCTCATCGAGGCGGGTGTCGTCGACGGCCGCACGCTCACGAGCTACCCGAGTCTGGCCACCGACCTCCGCAACGCCGGCGCCACCTGGGTCGACGAGGAGGTCGTGGTCGACAGCGGCCTCGTCTCCAGTCGCACCCCCGACGACCTGCCCGCGTTCAACGCGAAGCTCGTCGAAGAGGTGGCGGAGGGCAAGCACGCCGGCCAGACGGCCTGATCTCCCCTCTTACGAACCGGCGGTCCGGGGTCACGCGCTCGATCGAGCGCGATGGCGCCGGACCGCCGCTCTGTTCGCGCACCGCACCGAGCAGAAACGCTGCCGACCGTTGCGGGTGATGTCGACGACCACATTGGTGCACGGCGACGCTTCGCACCGGCCGAGGCGGTTCATGCCCCGGGTCACCAGATGCAGAGACGTGCCGACGGTGATGATGCCTCGCAGGACGAAAGGCAGCGAGGGTACGTCGTCCCGGTAGTGCAGGTGCCAGCCCTCGCCGCTGTGATTCGTGAGGCGAGGGTAGGCGGCGGCTTCGGCCATCTGGTCGTTCAGGAGTCGGGCCCGCTCCCCCGGATCGGACTGGTCGACGACCTCCAGCCAGTCGTCGATCACGTCGCGCACACGCTCGTGGTCGTCGGGCGCCGGTGGGAAGACCATGGTCATCCCCATCGACAGCGTTCGCTCCTCGATGGCTGCGCGATCGGCCGGCCAGTCGTTCGCGAGGGAGGCCGCCAGCAGCACCGCGTATTCGCCGTAAGGGTTGAGGTGCATAAGGCCATTACATCACGCTGGAAGCATGACCTCGCTGCACACCCTCCCGGTACCCCATCCCACTTCGACGGCACACGAGCACGCATGGCTGATCGAGTCGCGCCACACGACCAGCGAAGGCGTCTTGCTCTACGTCCGATGCGGCGACTGCGGAACCCGCCGCGTCGACCTGCAGACGTTCTCCGCCATGCCTCCTGCGCCCCTGAGCGTCGAACTCCACGCGCGCTGAGGCAGCGCGGAGATCAGGCGGTCAGCTCCACGAGCGTGCGGATCGTCCGCAGGTTGCGGGCCGTGCCCGCTACGCCCAGCGCCCTGTCGAGCACGGCCTTCGTGAGGCGCGTGTTCTGCACGCCGCCCTCTCCGTAGTCCACCCACAGTTCGCGCCCCACGAGCGCGATGCGCTCCCCCGGCACGAGCCGCTCCGTCAACGCCGCCACGGCCCCGTCGTGCGCGTCGCCCTCGAGGAACATCGCGTGCAGCATCTTCTCCGCCGCGTCAGGGAACGGGTGCTCCGCCAGGGCCGCGGCCAGCTCGGCGTGGGAGCGGTGGATGACGGGGGTGTCGACGTCGAACTGCTCGGCGATGAGCGCGCGGACGCGGCCGCAGGCGGCATCCGGGTCCGACGGGCTCTCGCAGATGACGTTGCCGCTCGCGATGTACGTCGAGACGTCATCGCCCAGTTCGGGCGCCAGCACCTCGCGCAGTCGCGCCATCGGCACCTTTGACCGACCGCCGACGTTCACGGCCCGCAGCAGCAGGACGCTGCGGGTCATACGTCGCGGCTTTCAGCGAGCACGGCGCCAGCATGCGCCAGCTCGGCCAGCGCCGACCGGCTCGGCTCCGGGGCGACACCGGCGATGAGGTCCGTGAGGATCCGCACCTGCACGCCATGAGCGATCGCATCGAGCGCCGATGCCCGGACACAGTGATCGGTGGCGATCCCGACGACGTCGGCCTGGAGCACGCCCGCCCCCGTGAGGATGTCGCCCACCGTCTCGCCGCTCTCGGTGCGGCCCTCGAACATCGAGTACGCCGGGATGCCCTGCCCCTTGTGCACGTGGTGGGTCACGGCATCGGTGTCGAGGAGCGGGTCGTACGCGGCTCCCTCCGTGCCGGCGACGCAGTGCACGGGCCAGGAGTCGATGAAATCCGGCTCGGGGTGGAAGTGCCCGCCGTTGTCCCCCTCGGCGTCATGCCAGTCGCGCGACGCCACGATCACCTCGTAGTCGCCGGCATGCTCGACGAGGTACGCGGAGACGGCGGATGCCACGGCATCCCCACCCGCGACGGCCAGCGCACCGCCCTCGGTGAAATCGTTCTGCACGTCGACGATGAGGAGCGCTCTACTCATGTTCCGAGCGTACGCCGGAGCGAGTCGGTGCGGGGAACCAGAAGGCCCCGTGATGTTCTTCGCATCACGGGGCCTGGTGGAGCCGCTTGTCAGAATCGAACTGACGACCTTTTCATTACGAGTGAAATGCTCTGCCGACTGAGCTAAAGCGGCGCGATCATCGATATTACCCGTTCCGGACGCGCACCGCGAATCGAGCCCCGATCCGCGCGCGCGTGATCGAGATCACTCGCAGCGCAGACCGTCTTCGGGCACGGTGTCGTCGAGCAGGAAGGCCTCGACGGCGCCGTCGACGCACGCATTGCCCTTGTTGTATCCGGTGTGCCCCTCGCCCACTCGAGTGACCAGAACACCCTCGGACAGCTGGTCGGCGAGCGACTCCGACCACTCGTACGGCGTGGCGGGGTCATTGGTGGTGCCGATCACGACGATCGGCCCGGCACCCTCCGCGGCGATCTCCCCGCGAGTGCCCGTGGGCGGGTACGGCCACACCTCGCACGAGTCGGGTCCGTCCCAGTACGGCGCGATGGTCGGGGCGCCCTCGGCGATCTTGGCGGACGTCGCCGCCTCCGCGGCCGGGTCGTCCTCGACGGGGTAGTCCATGCAGTTGTACGCGCGGAACGCCTCCGAGGAGTTGTCGATGTAGCTGCCGTTCTCCCGCCCGTTGTAGAAGTCCGCGAGCAGGAAGGCCGTCGACGGATCGCCCTGCAGCGCCTCGTCGAACGCCTGCGTGAGATACGTCCAGCTGTCCTGCGAGTACAGGGCGGCGATGATCGCGGTCATGAGGGCGTCGGCTCCCAGCATCCGCCCGTCGCCGTTCTTGAGCGGCACCGCGTCGACACTCGCGAGAAGCGCGCCGAGGTCGGCCATCGCCTCGTCGACCGAGCCGTTGAAGGGGCACTCGCCCGATTCGAGGCAGTCCTGCATGTACGCGCGCAGCGCGGATTCGAAGCCGAGAGCCTGCGTCGCACCGACGTCGAGTCCGGACACCGAGGGATCGATCGCGCCGTCGAGCACAAGCCGACCGGCCTTCTCGGGGTAGAGGTTCGCATACGTCGCGCCGAGGAACGTCCCGTACGAGAACCCGAGGTAGTTCAGCTGCTTGTCGCCCAGAACCGCGCGGATCAGATCCATGTCGCGCGCGGCGTTGATCGTCGTGATGAACGGGAGGATGCCGCCGCTGTTCGCCTCGCACGCGTCGGCGAACTCTTTGTGCGCCGCCAGCAGCTCGGCTTCCCACTCGGCGCTTCCGCGCGGAGCGGAGGGGATCGAGTACAGGTACTCGTCCATGCCCGCGGCATCGAAGCAGGTCACGGCCGTCGACTGCCCGACGCCTCGCGGGTCGAAGCCGATCACGTCGAAGTTCTCGATGAGATCGGCGCCGACCGCGAAATCGAGACTGTCGCGGATGAGGTCGACGCCACTCGCGCCCGGACCGCCGGGGTTGGTCAGCAGCGAGCCCTTCGCGGTTCCGGTCGCCTGGTGCCGGACGACCGAGAGCGTGATCTCGCCCTCGGTCGGATTCTCCCAGTCGAGCGGCGCGGTGACGTCGGTGCAGTCGAAGCCCGTGCCGCACTCGGTCCACCTGAGGGTCTGTCCGTAGAAGGGCAGGAGGTCCTCGCTGACGCCCTCGGTGTCGGGTTCGTTGGTCACGGAAGGCTTGGGCTCCGCCCCCTCGGGGATCATGGCGTAGAGACAGCCGGATAGCGCGACGGATGCCACGGCGAGGCCGGCGACTGTCGCGAGGACGCGGCGGAGGCGGGAAGTCTGTCGGTCGGTCACGGTGTCCTCCCGCTCGTGACGGTCACGAGCAAGCTCTCCAGGGCGAGCAGCGGTGCGACATTGCGCTCCAGCGACTGGCGGGTCTCGGCAAGGTGGTCAAGTACGACAAGGGTACGTGTCTCGGGCCACGCGGACGCGAGCGCGGCGAGTTCGTCGTGGAGCTCGCTGTTGATCAGCTCGTCGTTTCGCCCGAACTGCAGCATGACGACGTCACGGAACAGCGACTGCAGGTCGGTGAGCACGCGGTCGATCCCGTCGCGCAGGCTGCGGGTCGCGCGCTTCTTCTGCTCGTCTTCGAGCGCCGAGATCTGCGACCGCAGGGCCGGCGGCACGGCCTGCCCTTCGGCGATGCCGACGGTGCGCAGGAGGGTGGCCCTCTCGGCGGCGTCTCGCTCGGCCGTCAGCGCCTTCGCGTCGTCGGTCGCAGCCTGGATGATGCGCCCGGCCACCTCGACCGCGTCGTTGACGCCGCGGACGCCGATCACCGAGCGCAGCGTCTCGTCGCGGCGACGCCGCGCCGCGTCGTCGGTGGCGAGTCGCTGGGCCATGCCGATGTGCCGCTGCGCATGGCGCGCGGCCTGCTCGGCGACGGCTGCGTCGACGCCGGTGCGGAGGGTGATCAGGCGCGCCACGTCGGCGACGTCGGGCTCGCGGAGGCGGAGCGACCGCACGCGCGACCGGATGGTCGGCAGCAGGTCGGCCTCGCTCGGCGCGCAGAGCACCCAGACCGTCTGCTCCGGAGGTTCTTCCAGCGCCTTGAGCAGCACGTTGGAGGTGCGCTCGACCATGCGATCGGCATCCTCGACGACGATCACCCTGTAGCGGCCGGCGGAGGGCGCGAAGTACGAGCGCTCGACGAGCGACCTCGCCTCCGCGATCGTGATGATCACCTTGTCGGTGCGCAGTGCGGTGACGTCGGGGTGGGTGCCTGCGAGCACCTGCCGCATCGTGGCCTCGTCGTCCGGGCGATCGGCGATCAGCGCAGCCGCGAACGCGTAAGCGAGCGTGGAGCGGCCGGAACCGGGCGGACCCGTGATCAGCCAGGCGTGCGAGAGCGCCGCAGGATCTGAGGCCGCAGCACGGAGTGTCTCGACCGCCGCGTCCTGCCCCCAGACGTCGGCCCAGGGAAAGGGCGGTGACACGGTCTGAGGCATGCACTCAGCCTAATCGGCGGCACCGACGTCCGAGTGCGTCGGATCCCGGTCGTCAGCCCAGCAGTCCCTGCACCCTGGCACGGATGCGGGCGGCGATCCGTTCCGGGGCCTCGGCGGCGTCGAGCACGAGGAATCTCTCGGGTTCCTCGGCCGCGAGCGCGAGGAACGCCTCGCGGACCCGGCGGTGGAACTCGCCCTTCTCGGCTTCGAGGCGGTCGAACGGCTTGTCGGCGGAGTCGAGCCTCTTCCGGGCCGCGTCGGGATCGAGGTCGAGCAGGATCGTCAGGTCGGGGAGCGCATCCTCCGCCGCCCACAGCGAGAGGTCTCTGATCTGGGTGGCGTCGAGCACACGGCCCGCGCCCTGGTAGGCGACCGACGAGTCGAGATAGCGATCCTGGAGCACGATCTCGCCGCGCGCCAACGCAGGGCGGACGACCGTCGACACATGATGCGCGCGATCGGCGGCATAGAGGAGCGCCTCGGCGCGCGGAGCGATGTCTCCGCGGTGATGCAGCACGATGTCGCGGATGAGCTGACCGACCTCCGAGCCTCCCGGTTCGCGGGTGCGGACGACCGCGCGACCCTTTCCGGTCAGCCACTCCGCGAGCAGGTTCGTCTGCGTGGTCTTGCCGGAGCCGTCCCCGCCCTCGAGCGTGATCCAGACTCCGCGCTCCGGCGTCACGAACCGCCCCTCACGTCGACGGGTCGGCTCACTCGGAACGCTTCTTCGCGGCGTTCGCCGCACGGGTCGCCGCGGCCTTCTTGGCCGCCGCCGAGCGAGCGGCTGCCTTCTCGGCATCCGTCTGCGGCTTCTTGGCCGCGGGCTTCTTCGCTGCAGGCTTCTTGGCGGGCGCCTTCTTCGCCGCCGGGGCCTTCTTCGCTGCGGCACCGCGTGCGCCGCGCTTCGGGGCCGGGCCCTTGGCTCGCTTGTCGGCGAGCATCTGCACCGCGATCTCGAACGTGATGTCCTCGGGCTTCTGCCCGCGCGGGATGGTGACGTTCGTCTCGCCGTCGGTGACGTAGGCGCCGAACCGGCCGTCGCGGATGCGGATCGGCTTGCCGCTCACGGGATCGGCCTCGAACTCCGCCAGGGCGCTCGACGCCCGGCGCGCTCCGGCGCCGTACTTGGGCTGCTTGTAGATCTCGAGTGCCTGTTCGAGCGTGACGTCGAAGATCTGCGATTCGCTCTCGAGCGACCGCGAGTCGGTGCCCTTCTTCAGGTACGGACCGTAGCGACCGTTCTGCGCGGTGATCTCATCGCCGGATTCCGGGTCGGTGCCGACCACACGCGGCAGGCTCAGCAGCTGCAGCGCCGTGTCGAGGTCGATCGTGTCGACGGACATCGAACGGAAGAGCGAGCCGGTGCGCGGCTTGGGCGCGGCGTCCTTCTTCGCTCCGCGCTTGGGTTTCGGCTTCTCGACGACCTCGCCGGTGGACTCGTCGACATCGGCGTCGTCGGACACCGGGTCGTTCTCCTGCACGTACGGTCCGAAGCGGCCGTCCTTGACGACGATCACCTTGCCGTTCTCGGGGTTCACGCCCAGCACGCGGTCGCCCGCGACGGGTGCGTCGATGAGCTCCTGAGCCTTCTCTGCCGTGAGCTCGTCGGGGGCGAGGTCTTCGGGGACATTGACGATGCGCGGCTTCTCATCGGGCGCGGCGGGGTCGACCACTTCGAGATAGGGACCGTACTTGCCGAACCGGAGCGTGGCCGTGTCGGTTATGCGCGTCGAATTGAGCGCGCGGGCGTCGATCTCGCCGAGGTTGTCGACGACCTGACGCAAGCCGACCTGCTGGTCGGAGCCGTAGTAGAAGGAGCGCAGCCACTCGACGCGCTTCTGCTCGCCACGTGCGATCGCATCGAGGTCGTCTTCCAGGGCTGCCGTGAAGTCGTAGTCGATGAGGTCGGCGAAGTGCTCTTCGAGCAGGCGCACGACGCTGAACGCGAGCCAGGTCGGCACGAGCGCCTGGCCGCGCTTCGTGGCGTAGCCGCGGTCGATCACGGTGCCGATGATGCTCGCGAACGTCGAGGGGCGACCGATGCCGTGCTCCTCGAGCGCCTTCACGAGCGACGCCTCGGTGTAGCGCGGCTTCGGCGTCGTGCGATGCCCTTTGGCCTCGGCATCCGACATCCGCAGCTCGTCGCCGACCGCGACGACGGGTAGCGACTGCTCGTCGGACGTGTCCTGCGAGTTCCGCTTCTCGTCGCGTCCTTCTTCGTATGCCTCGAGGAAGCCCTTGAAGGTGTAGACGGTGCCCGATGCCGTGAATTCGATGCTCTGCGCGTCGACGCCCGACGCCGACGTGTCGACAACGATCGTGACGGTCGTGGTCTCGTACTTGGCGTCCGCCATCTGGCTCGCGACCGTGCGCTTCCAGATGAGGTCGTAGAGGCGGAACTCCTCGCGGTCGAGCTCCGACGACACCGACGAGGGCGTGCGGAAGGTCTCGCCGGAGGGGCGGATGGCCTCGTGAGCCTCCTGGGCGTTCTTGCTCTTCGACTTGTAGACGCGCGGCTTGAGGGGCACGGCGCTGTCGCCGTAGAGCGCGACCGCCTGGCTCCGCGCCGCCTGCACCGCCTGGGTGCTCAGCGCCGTGGAGTCGGTGCGCATATAGGTGATGTAGCCCTTCTCGTAGAGACGCTGGGCGACGCTCATCGCCTGCTTCGCGCTCATCGAGAGCTTGCGCCCCGCCTCCTGCTGCATCGTGGAGGTGGTGAACGGCGCGTAGGGGCTGCGCGTACCCGGCTTCGCCTCGACCTTGGAGACGGTGCCCACGCCGGCGGCGTCGACCGCGAGCGCGAGGGCTGCCGCCTTCTTCTCGTCGAGGACCACGACGGCCTTCTTGAGCTTTCCGGCGTCGTCGAAGTCGGTGCCGCGGGCGAGCTGACCGCCGTCGACGCGGACGAGCCGCACCCGGAACCCCGATGTCGACGACGCGAGCGCCTCGACGTCCCAGTAGTCGGCGGAGACGAAGGCCATGCGCTCGCGTTCGCGCTCGACGATCATGCGGGTCGCGGCGGACTGCACGCGTCCGGCGGACAGCCCGGTCTTGACCTTGTACCAGAGGACCGGGGAGACGTCCCACCCGTACAGGCGGTCGAGGATCCGGCGCGTCTCCTGAGCATCGACGAGGTCGGTGTCGAGTTCGCGGGTGTTGCCGACGGCGGCCTGGATCGCGTCCTTGGTGATCTCGTGGAACACCATGCGCTTGACCGGGACCTTCGGCTTGAGGGTCTCGAGCAGGTGCCACGCGATGGCCTCGCCCTCGCGGTCCTCATCAGTGGCGAGCAGGAGCTCGTCGGCGGTCTTCAGCGCGCGCTTGAGCTCGGCGACGGTCTTGGTCTTACGGTCGGAGACGACATAGTACGGATCGAAGTCGTTGTCGACGTCGATCGAGTACTTCCCGTACGCCTGCTTGTCGGCGGCGGGGATGTCCTTCTTGTCGGCGAGGTCGCGGATGTGACCGACCGAGCTGAGCACCTCGTAGCCGTCACCGAGGTACCCCTGAATAGACCTCATCTTCGTCGGGGACTCGACGATGACCAGCTTCTTGCCTTGAGCCAAGGGTGCATCCTTTCTCCGAAGCACACCATACACACCGCCGTGATGGGTTCGTCACAGCGGCGACCTGCGTTCTCGCGGGACCGCGCTTCGCGCCGACCTCATCTCTCCTCGGGTGGCCCGGCACGGGCGCGGGAGACGGCGGCGAGTCCAGCGTACGCCGCCTGGACCTGCACGGTCGCCACGAGACCGACCAGCGCACAGCTCGTCACGCGAGCACGGGATGCCAGCGCGACGCGCGCGGCGACAGCGCAGGGATCTTCCGCTGCGACCACGGCCCCACTCGCGGCATCCGCTGCGGCGAGCGCCGCGGCATCCGCGGCCCCCGCGACGCGCTGCGCGGTGACCGCGGCACCTCCGACGGCGGCCAGTCCGAAGGAGAGGGTCGCCGTGACCGCCAGCAGTCCGGCCCCCAGGGCTGCGCCCGCCATCACCGTTTCCCGCAGAGAGCAACACGCGCGTCCATCACAGACCCCCGGTCAGGGCGCAGCTCGACGCGCGGAGAGGAAGGCGGACCGCCGCGATCGCGACCTCGCTCTGCGCGGTGACGCAGACGATATCGCCGGCGATGCGACTCGCCATGCCTGCGCCCGGGACGGCCCTCGCCACCGCCACCGCCGCCGCTCCCGCGTCCTCACCCCGCCCGAGCAGTCGGGCAGCGTCGGCCGTCGCGTCCTGCAGTGCGACCTGCCGTGACGCTGCGCCGAGAGCGCCGGCACCCAGCAGGAGGGCCAGCAGTACGGCCGGCAGCGCCAGCGCGAGTTCCGCGGCGACCGACCCGCGATCGCCGCCCGCTCGACGCATCATGAGACGCTGAGTGCGCGGCGCACGATATCGGTGAGGATGCCTCGCACCTCACCCGAGCGCAGGATGACGACGAGCAAGCCGGCGAAGGCGACCGCCGCCATAGTGGTGATGGCGTACTCGGCTGTCGCGGCTCCGCTCTCGTCTCCGAAGAGCGATGCCGCGCGACGGCGGGTCAGTGTGGGGATCGTGGTCATGGTGTCTCTCTTTCTCTGGGTGTTTCTCGTGAGTGCGGTCAGAACGGCAGGGGTGTCGAGGCGAGCACGCTGAGCAGCAGCGGGGCGACGCCGAGCAGGAGGAAAGCCGGCAAGGTGCAGACCCCGAGCGGGATCAGGAGTCGGGTGGAGAGTCGCGCGGCGCGCAGTCGCCCCTCGACGCGCGATGCGTGCCTGTCCTGCGCCGCCGACGCCCGGAGCAGTTCGACGGCAGGCACGCCCGCGGATCGAGAGAGATCGAGAACGGTCCGCAGTCGGTGCCCGTCGTCGAGCCGCGACGCTCCGGTGTGGTCGACGAGCCGGAGCGCTCGGTCGACAGACGCACCTCCCGAGAGCGCCACCGCGACCAGTTCCGCCTGCATCCCCGGTGTGCCAGGCCGCGGGCGTGCCCGCTTCAGCAACTGGGCCGTCCACGCGCGGGCGGCGAGCACGAGGACGAGCCCGGCCACCACGCATCCCGCCCCGACGGGGCTCGTGGTGACGATGCCGAGGGTGTCGAATCCCAGCGCGAAACCGAGAAGCAGACCGGCGAACGGCATCCACAGCAGCAATCGCGCAGTACCCGCGGGCTCCGCGAGGGCGATCCGCACGTCGTCGGCAGCGGCGGCGGCATCGCGCAGGGTGTCGGCGATCATCCGCAGCACCTCGGCGAGCGGCGCACCGACGGTCGTCGCGACCTCCCACGCCGCCGCGAGGTCGCGCCAGGCTCCTCCCTGCGCCTCGATCGCGGACACCAGCGGTTCCCCCGAGTCGACGCGCTCGACGATCGACACCGCGCGCGGGTCGCCGAGGTCGGCGATGTGCCGCCACGCGACCATCGGAACGGCGCCGGCCTGCAGCAGCACGGCAAGTGTCTGCACGGTCGTCGCCGGATCCGTGCCCTGCGGCGTCGATCTGCGGCGCAGGAACCTCACCACGGCCGCACCTCTTCTATACCGAGCCGGTCACCCTCGACGGTGAGCGTGCCCGCGCGCTCGATGCGCCTCATCCCGTCGGGGTCCCTGTGCAGGTGCAGCACGATCCCGAAGGCGCTGACAGCCTGTCGGGCGAGGGCGGTGGCATCCAGCCCGGCGAGCGCGCCGAGCGCCTCCAGGCGAGCCGGCACATCGCCGAGCCCCGAGGCGTGGAGCGTTCCCGCGCCGCCGTCGTGACCGGTGTTCAGGGCGCTGAGCAGCTCGCGCACCTCCTCGCCGCGGCACTCCCCCACGATGAGGCGGTCGGGACGCATGCGGAGCGACTCGCGCACGAGGCGAGCGAGACTGATGCCGCCCGCACCCTCCAGGTTCGGCTGCCGCGCCTCGAGGGCCACGTGATGCGGATGCCGAGGGGAGAGCTCGGCGACGTCCTCGATCGTGACGATCCGCTCGTTCCCGGGCACTGCGGTCAGCAGGGCGGAGAGCAGGGTGGTCTTGCCGGTGCCCGTTCCCCCGGAGACGAGGATGTTCGTACGATCCCGCACGAGGCCGAGCAGCCAGCGCTTCTGCGCGTCGTCGATCGACCCGAGCGCGGCCAGCGCATCGAGGTCGGCCACCCCCGCTCGGGGCACTCGCACCGACAGGGCGGTGCCGGACGCGGAGACGGGTGCGAGCACTGCGTGGACGCGGATCCCCGACGCCAGCCGCACGTCGACGCACGGCGCCTGGTCGTCGAGATGGCGTCCACCGAGGCCCACCAGAGCGACGGCGAGATCGCGGACCTCTCGCTCCGAGGCCCGCCACCCCGGCACGGCTTCCGTTCCCCTCCCCCGGTCGACGAACAACCCGGACGAGCCGTTCACGAACACGTCGGTGACATCGTGATCGCCGCAGAACTCGGCGAGGGGCCCGAAGGCGGGGTCGAGCGGCGCGCGAGTCGCCGCATCGCCGGCCCCTGGGCGGGCGACCGCGTCGCGCGGTTCGATGACGAATCCGTGGCTCATGGCTCGACGCTAGACAGCGCGAGCGGAGCGGGATCGGGCGATCCTCCGGCATCCGCGGAAGCTGTGCAGAACGTCTCCGCGGCATCATCCGTGCAGAGGCGGCGCGGACGCGGCGCGGAGACGGTCATGCATCCGGACCCTCCCAGGCACGAGAAAGGCGGCACCTCACGGGGGGAATGAGATGCCGCCGACGGCGGCCCTTTCGGGGGAATCGGGCACGCCAAGGCCGGAATGAAGAATTCGGCTGTCGTCGAGTGTACGCAAGGCGACCGTCCTCACAAAACCGGCTCGGGTACCGACTTTCGGCAGTATGCGTTGGCATCGGCCGGGACTAGATTCGCCCTCACGCGGTCGAGCATCGGCTCGGTCGCGCCCGCACGACCCGCACGCCGCAAAGGAGCGCCTGCCGATGAGCAGTCAGATCGATCACCTTCTCGACGAGACCCGCAAGTTCCCGCCGTCCGAGGAGTTCGCCGCCCAGTCGGTCTCGTCGCCGGAACTGTACGAGCGCGCCGCCGCCGACCGCGAGGCGTTCTGGGCCGAGCAGTCCCGCGAGCTCCTGAGCTGGAACACTCCGTTCACCCGGGTCCTCGACTGGTCGACGCCGCCGTTCGCGAAGTGGTTCGACGACGGCGCCCTCAACGTCGCGTACAACTGCCTCGACCGCCACGTCGAAGCGGGCAACGGCGACCGCGTCGCCCTGCACTGGGAGGGCGAGCCGGGCGACTCGCGCACCATCACCTACGCCGAGCTCACCGCAGAGGTCAAGCGCGTCGCCAACGTGCTCGAAGGACTCGGCGTCGGACACGGCGACCGGGTCGCGATCTACCTGCCGATGATCCCCGAGGCGGTGGCCTCGATGCTGGCGGTGGCCCGCGTCGGCGCGATCCATTCCGTGGTCTTCGGCGGATTCAGCGCCGACAGCCTCCGCGCACGCATCGACGACGCGGGAGCCAAGCTCGTCATCACCGCCGACGGCGGCTACCGCAAGGGGCGCGTCTCCGCCCTCAAGCCCGCAGTCGACCAGGCGCTGTCCGACCGCGGCGACGGCGAGCAGCAGACCGTCGAGCACGTCCTCGTCGTGAGGCGCGGCGAGAACGAGGTCGACTGGGAGGAGGGCCGGGACATCTGGTGGCACGACGCCGTACCAGCGGCATCCGCCGAACACGAAGCGCAGGCGTTCCCCGCCGAGAATCCGCTCTTCATCCTCTACACCTCCGGGACCACCGGTAAGCCGAAGGGCATCCTGCACACCTCCGGCGGCTACCTGACCCAGGCGGCGTACTCGCACAAGTACGTCTTCGACCTGCACCCCGAGACCGACGTCTACTGGTGCACGGCCGACATCGGATGGATCACCGGCCACAGCTACGTGACGTACGGGCCGCTCGCGAACGGCGCGACCCAGGTCATCTACGAGGGCACGCCCGACTCGCCGCACCCCGGTCGCTGGTGGGAGATCATCGAGAAGTACGAGGTCTCGATCTTCTACACGGCGCCGACCGCGATCCGCTCGTTCATGAAGATCGGCCGCAGCGTCCCGCAGAAGTTCGACCTCTCGTCGCTGCGGCTGCTGGGCTCCGTGGGCGAGCCGATCAACCCCGAGGCCTGGATCTGGTACCGCGACGTGATCGGAGCGGGCAAGACCCCGATCGTCGACACGTGGTGGCAGACCGAGACCGGCGCGATCATGGTGTCGGCCCTTCCCGGCGTGACGGCGACCAAGCCCGGCTCCGCGCAGGTGCCGCTGCCGGGCATCTCGATCGACGTCGTCGACGAGTCCGGCACCGAGGTCGGGAACGGCAACGGCGGCCTGCTCGTCATCACCGAGCCGTGGCCCAGCATGCTCCGCGGCATCTGGGGCGACCCGGAGCGGTACAAGGAGACGTACTGGGAGAAGTTCGAGAAGCAGGGGTACTACTTCGCGGGCGACGGTGCGCGCCTCGACGACGACGGCGACCTGTGGCTGCTCGGCCGCGTCGACGACGTCATGAACGTCTCGGGGCACCGCCTGTCGACCGCAGAGATCGAGAGCTCCCTCGTCGCGCACGAGGCCACCGCCGAGGCCGCGGTCGTCGGCGCCTCCGACGAGACCACTGGTCAGGCGGTCGTCGCCTTCGTCATCATCAAGGAGAGCTACCTCTCGGCGCACGACCCGGCGGGGCTCGCCCAGCAGCTGCGACTCTGGGTCGGCGAGCAGATCGGAGCGATCGCGCGTCCGCGCGACGTCTACATCGTCGGGGAGTTGCCGAAGACCCGGTCCGGCAAGATCATGCGGCGACTGCTGCGCGATGTCGCCGAAGGACGCGAGGTCGGAGACACGACGACGCTCGCGGACACCGCGGTGATGAGCATCATCTCGGCGCAGGTCAAGTAGGACGGATGCAGAACGCCCCCTCCCGGTCGGGAGGGGGCGTTCTGCGTGTGCGGCGACGTCACGCCAGGATGAAGGTGACCTCGACCTCGACCGGGCTGTCCAGCGGAAGCACCGGCACGCCCACGGCGGCGCGGACGTGGCGTCCCGCGTCGCCGAAGATGTCTCCGAGCACCACGCTCGCGCCGTTGATGACGCCGGGCTGGCCGGTGAAATCCGGGGTGGATGCCACGAAGCCGCCGACCCGCAGGATCCCGGCGATCCGGTCGACACCGCCCGCGGCATCCGCAGCGGCGGCGAGGGCGTTCAGCGCGCAGGTGCGGGCGTAGGCGTTCGCGTCGTCGGCGGCCACGTCGGCTCCCACCTTCCCCGTGGCCGGCAGGGCACCGTCGGAGAACGGCAGCTGGCCGGAGGTGTAGACGAGGCCGTCGCGGACGACCGCGGGGACGTAGGCCGCGACGGGGGCGGCGACCGCGGGCAGCTCGATGCCGAGCTCTGCGAGGCGTGCGGAGATGCTCACGCGGCGCCTCCCTCGAACTGGCGCGCCGCCTGCTCGGCGGCCGCGAGACCGGCATTGCCCGCCGCATCCGTGGTGACAGGGCGCTTGAAGTAGGCGACGAGTCCGCCTTCCGGTCCCTGCACGACCTGGACGAGTTCCCAGCCCTGCTTGCCCCAGTTGTTGAGAATCGCGGCGGTGTTGTGGATCAGCAGCGGCGTCGTGAGGTACTCCCACGTGGTCATGGCTCTCCTGTCTGGCGGCATCCGCGCGCGGATGCGTCAAAGGTGGTTTTTCAGGGAACTCCCCTACGATCAGCGTATGCCTCTAAAGAATCGCACGGTGAAGGGTGCGCTCGGCGGGGTCCTCGGACTCGTCGGCCTGAGCGCGGTCGCCGGCCTCCTCGTCACGGCCAGCGTCACCCCGGTCCTCGCCATGACGGGTATCGCCGGTTCGCAGGCCCTCACGATCTTCGAAGACCTGCCAGCCAACCTCGACGTCACCGCTCCGATGGAGCAGTCCACGATCTACGCCACGGCGGCCGACGGCTCCACGGTGGAGCTGGCGTCGTTCTACGAGCAGAACCGCGTCCCCGTGACGTTCGAGCAGATCAACCCGGTCGTGTTCGACGCCGTTCTCTCCAGCGAGGACAAGGGCTACTACACGCACGGCGGCGTCAACGTCGGCGCGACCGCGAAGGCCCTCGTCGACAACCTCCGCGGTACCAGCGACCGAGGCGCATCCACGATCACGCAGCAGTACGTGAAGAACGTGCTCATCCAGGAGTGCGAGCAGAAGGCCGACCCGGCCTCCGGGACGTACGCCGACGACCTGCAGCAGTGCTGGTTGGACGCGACCAACGCGTCCGGCTCGAAGGGCATCGAGCGCAAGCTCCAGGAGATGCGATACGCGCTGCAGATCGAGAAGGAGTACTCGAAGAACGACATCCTCCTCGGGTACCTCAACATCGCGAACTTCGGCGGCACCGTGTACGGCATCGAGTCGGCTGCGAACTACTACTTCTCCACCACCGCCGCGAACCTCACCGTCGCGCAGGCCGCGACGATCGCCGGCATGGTGCAGAACCCGAACCAGTACCGCATCGACCGCCCGAACGGGACGTGGACGGATGACGACGGCGTCGCCCACAACACCGAGGCCGACGGATATGCCGACACGCTCGAGCGTCGGCACTACGTGCTCGGTCGCATGCTGACCGACGGCAAGATCACGCAGGCCCAGTACGACGAGGCCGAAGCCACGCCGATCACACCCGCCATCACGACTCCCACGCAGGGTTGCGTCGCCGCCAACGACATCGCGCGCAGCGCCTACTTCTGCGAGTACGTGAAGTCGGTCGTGCTCAACGACCCAGCCTTCGGCGACAGCCCCGAAGCGCGACGCGACCTGCTCCGCCAGGGCGGACTGAAGATCTACTCGACGATGAACATCGACATCCAGAACGCCGGCGCGCAGGCGATGCTCGAGACGGTTCCGGGGAACTACGACAACCAGTACTTCGGTGCCGCCGGCGTCTCGCTCGAGACGACGACCGGGCGCGTGCTCGCGATCACGCAGAACACGACCTTCAGCGAGACGATCCAGGGCGACCAGGCATACACCTCGCTCGTCTTCGCCACGGACAAGGCTCACGGAGGATCGAACGGCTTCTCCGTCGGATCGACCTACAAGCTCTTCACGCTGATCGACTGGCTCGAGGAAGGCCACTCGGTGCGCGAGACGCTGAACGGCAACAACCGGGTGTTCCAGAACTTCAAGTGCGGCGACGACCGCATCCGCAACAACACGAAGATCCAGAACTTCGGGAACCAGGGCGGGTACACGGGAACCGTGATGAAGTTCACCGCCGATTCGCTCAACAGCGGCTACCTCGCCATGGCCGAGAAGCTCGACCTCTGCAAGATCAACGCCGTGGCCGACCGTATGGGTGTCACGCTCGCCAACGGCGGCAAGACCACCGATGACCCCGCCGCTCCATATGACATCCTCGGCCCGAAGTACATCTCGCCTCTGGCGATGGCGGGCGCATACGCCACGGTGGCCAACAACGGCGTTCACTGCACGCCGAAGGCGATCGACCGCGTCGTGAACGCCGAGGGCGAGGAGCTCCCCGTCCCCGAGTCGAAGTGCTCGCAGGTGATCTCGCCCGAGGTCGCCAACACAGCAGCGTTCGCACTGCAGGGCGTCATCAACGGGGGAACCGGACGCAAGGCGAACACGAACGACGGAACACCCCTGATCGGCAAGACGGGAACCCACGAGTCCTGGGGGACCATGATGATCGAGTCGAGCACGAAGGTCACGACCGCGGTCTGGGTCGGTCGTTCGCAGGGCCAGGCGAGCATTCTGCGTCAGTCCTGGGGCGGCACGCCTCTCAACGAGATGCGCTACAGCCTCGCGCGAACGATGCAGCGCACTGCCAACGACATCTACGGCGGCGATGCTTTCCCGCAGCCGGACGCGAACCTGAGCAAGCAGGTGCTGACGGACGTGCCGAACGTCGTCGGCATGGACACGGCCACGGCGACGGCCACCCTGCAGAACGCCGACTTCCAGGTCGTCGTCGGCCCCGCCGTGGATGGCCCGGCAGGTGACGTCATCGTCGCGCAGGACCCCTCCGGCCAGGCCCCGAGCGGCGCGACCGTCACGATCTCGCCCAGCAACGGACAGGGCGCGAACGTTCCCGATGTCACGGGTCAGTCGAAGACGGCCGCGGGAAGCACGCTGTTCGCCGCGGGATTCACCTCGATCTCGTTCGACAACTCCTGCAACCCGAACGGAGCAGTCGTGGCATCCACCAACCCGGCGGCGAACACGGCGGCGAACAAGTCCACGCCGATCACGGTCGCCTGCCAGTGACGTCCCGCAGCACGGCTCACCCGGCCCTCATCGCGCTCGGCGCGGTGGGGGCCGTCGGTGCTGCCGCGGCGGTGTGGGGCTTCGGCATCGAGCGGTACCTCTTCACCGTGCGCGAAGTCTCGGCACCCGCTCTTCCGAAGGGTTCCGCGCCGATCCGCATCCTGCACCTCTCGGATGCGCACATGGCGCCGTGGCAGCACCGGAAACAGGACTGGCTCGCGTCGCTCGCTCAGCTGAAGCCGGATCTCATCGTCAACACCGGCGACAACCTCGGACACCGCGACGGCCTTGCGGGAATCCGTCGCGCGTTCGATCCTCTCGCTGGCATCCCCGGTGTCTTCGTGCACGGCTCGAACGACGTGCTTGCACCGTCTCCCCGCAACCCCTTCCTGTACTTCGCAGGCCCGTCGAAGAAGAACGATCTGCCGGTGCCGCTCCTCGACACGGCGGCGATGGACGACTACTTCACCGACGATCTCGGTTGGGTCGACCTGAACAACGCCGCCGCCCGCATCGACGTGAACCGCACTGCGGTGGACCTCTTCGGGGTGAACGACGCCCACCGCGACTGGGACGATCTCGACGCGCTCCCCGCGGCCATCGACTCCCTCGGACCGCGCGAACCCGGAACGCCGGTGCTGGGCGTCACGCACGCCCCCTATCAGCGGGTGCTGAACTCCTTCGTCGACGTCGGCGCCGACGCGATCCTCGGCGGGCACACGCACGGCGGGCAGGTGTGCCTCCCCGGCTACGGCGCTCTGGTCGCCAATTGCGACATCCCGCTGAAGCAGGCGAAGGGACTCAGCACCTGGACGCACGGCGCCCGCTCTGTGCCGCTCAACGTGAGCGCCGGCTGCGGTCACTCGATCTACGCCCCCGTCCGCTTCGCGTGTCGCCCCGAGGCGACACTGCTCACCCTCACGGCGCGCCGCTGACCTCGACTCACGCGACACGCGAGTGACGTCAGCTCGCCGCTTCGATCCGAGGAGACGAACGGCGAGACATGCGAGACCTCATCCAGGATCAGCCTCCGCGCACGGGCCGACGAACGCCGGTCGGACTCATCTACGTCCTCCTCCCCCTCGTGACAGCTCTCGGACTCATCGCGCCCGTGCTCGCCACGACGACATCGCCGGTTGGCGTCCACCCAGGTGGCTCGCTCGCTCTCGTCTCCGTGTATCTGATCTGCTTCGCGCTACCCGCATCTGCGGCCGCGCCTCGGGTGTCACGGCTACTTCCGCGCGCCGCGATTCGGATTCTCGCGGCGATCTCGTCGCTCACGTGTGCGATCTGGATGCTGTTCCTCGGCTGGGCGCTGACCCTCGGGGCGAGTGGTGGCCGGATCCCGCTGCTCGACTCGCCGGATGGACTCGCTGCGGTCCTCCTCACCGCGTCGGTGAGCATGTGGGCCACTTCTCTCTCCGCTCTCGCCGCGCTCCTACCCCGGCCGCTCGTTCGAACCATCGCGCTGGCCACCTTCGGCCCGATCGGTTTGGGCGTTCTCGTGTCGATGATCATCGTCGCCTCGTGACCTCGATTCGGCGCTGCGGGCTTTTCCCTGTAGACTCGGAGGGTTGCAAAACGGGGTGTGGCGCAGCTTGGTAGCGCGCTTCGTTCGGGACGAAGAGGTCGCAGGTTCAAATCCTGTCACCCCGACCAGTGACATAGGAAGGCCGCCCGCACGGGCGGCCTTCTCTGTATCAGGATGCGGCGAAAGGGGATCGCGTGAGCGCACTGCTCCCTGCTCCGCAGCGCCGGACCCGGGGCCTCGCGGCGCTTCTCGGCGTCCCGTTCCTGGCCGGACTGGGAGTCCTGACGCTCACGCCGTCCCGCGTCGAGGAGTCGATGCCGAATCTTCTCGACCTCGTCCTGACGACCGCGCACCGGGCGGGCTGGAACTGGCTCGACTTCACGCGTCTCGAGATCATCGCGAACGTGCTGGTGTTCGTTCCGGTCGGCGTCTTCGCCTTCCTTCTTGTACCGCGCCGCATCTGGCCGGTCGCCGTCGTGCTGGGCCCGGCGATCTCCGTCGCCATCGAGATCGCGCAGCGCGTTGCGCTCCCCCACCGCGCGGCGACCGTGAGCGACGTCGTCGCGAACTCGGGCGGTGCGCTGATAGGCGTGTTCCTCGCGATCGCCTGCACCCTGCTCTTCGCGCCGACGACGAACCGTCCAACCCGTAGGCTGGAGACATCATGACCGCGCCCGCCCTCGTCGCCTTCGATCTCGACGACACGCTCGCACCGTCCAAAGGCCTCATCAGCGACCGGATAGCTGCCCTCCTGACTGCTCTCCTGCAGCGCGGCGACGTCGCGATCATCTCGGGCGGCAACGAGCAGCAGTTCCGCTCGCAGGTCGTCGCGCGACTCGCGGCGGTCGATGCGACGACTCTAGCCCGGCTGCACCTGCTGCCGACCTGCGGAACCCGATACCTGCGCCACGACGGTGTCGACTTCGCCCCGGTCTACGCACACGACCTCAGCAGCGACGAGAAGGATGCCGCCCTGACGGCACTCCGCGAAGAGGCCGAACGCCTCGGACTGTGGGAGCCGGAGCCCTGGGGGGACATACTCGAGGACCGCGGATCGCAGATCACGTTCTCCGCACTGGGCCAGAAGGCTCCGCGCGACGCCAAGCACGGCTGGGACCCAGACGGCTCGAAACGCGCAGCTCTGCGGGATGCCGTGGCAGCGCGCCTTCCCGGACTCGAGGTCCGGTCCGGGGGCTCGACGTCGATCGACATCACCCGCGCCGGGATCGACAAGGCCTACGGCATGCAGCGTCTCGCCGAGCTGACCGGCATCCCGCTCGCGTCGATGCTCTTCTACGGAGACCGACTGGACGAGGGCGGCAACGACTACCCCGTGCTCGCTCTCGGCGTCCCCTCGATCGCCGTCGAAGGCTGGGAGGACACGGCCGACAAGCTCGACGAGCTGCTCGCCTCGCTCTGATCCGCCGCGTCGCTCCCACTCGCGACGATCAGCGGACGACGGCGTCCGACACGCTCTTCGCGACGGGCACCAGTCTCGTCAACTGAGTGACGTGCGCGGGCTCCAGCTCGGACAGCGACGCCACACCGAGCAGGCGCATCGTGCGCTCGATCTCCGTGCGCAGGATCGCGATGGTGCGATCGACGCCTCGTCGGCCACCGGCCATGAGGCCGTAGAGGTACGCCCGCCCGATCAGCGTGAAATCCGCACCGAGTGCGATGGACGCGACGATGTCGGCCCCGTTCATGATGCCCGTGTCGATCATCACCGTGAAGTCGTCGCCGACGGCACGGCGCACCTGCGGCAGGAGGTGGAACGGGATGGGCGCACGGTCGAGTTGCCGTCCGCCGTGATTCGACAGCACGATGCCGTCGACGCCCGCGTCGCGCAGTCGCACCGAGTCCTCGACGTTCTGCACGCCCTTGATGACGATCTTGCCCGGCCACAGGTCGCGGATCACGGCGAGGTCGTCGTAGCTGATGGTCGGGTCCATCGCGGCGTCCAACAGCTCGCCCACCGTGCCACCCGTCGTGCTGAGAGAGGCGAACTCGAGCTTCGGCGTCGTGAGGAAGTCGTACCACCACCACGGCCTCGGGATCGCGTTGATGATCGTGCCGAGTGTCAGCTGCGGCGGGATGCTGAAGCCGTTGCGCTTGTCGCGCAGGCGCGCCCCTGCGACGGGGGTGTCGACCGTGAACTGCAGGGTGTCGAAGCCTGCCGCGGCCGCGCGGCGGGTCAGCTCGTAGGAGATCTCGCGATCGCGCATCACGTACAGCTGGAACCAGTTGCGACCGTGGGGGTTGGCCGCTTTGACGCCCTCGATGGACGTCGTGCCGAGGGTCGACAGCGTGAACGGGATGCCGGCCGCCGCCGCGGCGCCGGCTCCGGCGACCTCGCCTTCGGTCTGCATGAGGCGCGTGAACCCGGTCGGAGCGATGCCGAAGGGCAGCGCCGACGGCCCGCCGAGGATCTCGACCGACGTGTCGACCTGCGGCGCCGGGCGCAGGATGCCGGGGTGGAACTCGACGTCCTGGAACGCCTGCCGCGCACGCCGGAGGGACAGTTCACCCTCCGCGGCTCCGTCGGTGTAGTCGAACGCGGCCTTGGGTGTGCGCCGCTTCGCGATCGTGCGCAGATCGGCGATCGTGAGCGCTGCGTCGAGCCGCCGTTTGGTGCCGTCGAGCTCTGGCTTCTTGAACTTCATGAGCTCGAGGAGCTCGGCGGGGTTGGGCAACTGGCGCTGGACCATGCTCTGACCTCTCAGTCGGTGGATGCGGTGCCGCGGGTGAGCCCCGTGGCGCTGTAATAGCCGGTGATGTGGGCGTGGACGAGCGATCGAGCACCCTCGGTGTCGCCCGCAGCGATGGCCGCGACGATCGCGCTATGCTCTGCGCGCAGACGGTCGGCCATCGCGCTCCAGTCGGGGATCGCCGCAGCGCCCCGCTGCACGTACGACTCGATCGCGGTGCGGAGCCCCGCCATCATCGCGGCGACCACCGTGTTGCCGCTCGCCTCGGCGAGGGCGAGGTGCAGTTGCGCGTCGAGCGCGAGGAACTCCGCGGGGGCGAGACCGGGGGCGTCCATCGCGTCGAGCACGCGCCCGACCTCGTCGAGCGCCGGAGCGGACTGCGATGCGAGATCAGCGGCGACGGCGTCTTCCAGCACCAAGCGGGTGCGGACCACGTCGTCGAGCGGAAACCCCTGCGCGGCGACCTGCAGGCGCAGCAGTGTCGACATGCCGCCCGTCGGCGTCGCGATGACGATGGCACCCGACTGCGGGCCCGAACCGGTGGCCGTGCGGATCAGCCCCATGACCTCGAGGACCCGCAGCGCCTCGCGGACGCTGGATCGCCCGACGCCGAGTTCTGTGGCGAGATCGCGCTCGGAGGCGAGCCGATCGCCCGGACCGAGACGTCCGTCGAGGAGCTCGCGCTCGACGTGCTCGAGCACGAGGTGCCAGGCGCGCGCGGGTTGCTCCGGCATCCGCTCTCCTCCGCTCATGTGGTCTGACCACACTACAGAGTGTGGTCAGACCACGCAAGCGAGACCTGCCACGCGGCCGCGGACAGACGAGGGGAGGCTGTCAGCCCAGGCGACCGCCGGACTCCTGCAGGTAGCAGGCGCCGCAGAGCGATTCGTAGGTGGTGAGCTCGGGCGCGGAGGCGCCCTCGGCGCCCTCGTCGATCGCGACCTGGTCGCCGTCGAACACGAAGCTCCCGCCGATCACCCGGCCGTTGAACACCGCTTTGCGCCCGCACCGGCAGATGGTCTTGAGCTCCTCCAGGGAGTGTGCGATCGCGAGCAGACGGGCGGAACCGGGGAAGGCGTGGGTGAGGAAGTCGTTGCGGATGCCGTAGGCGATGACCGGGATGCCGTCTTCGATGGCGATGCGGAACAGATCGTCGACCTGTTCCGCCGTGAGGAACTGCGCCTCGTCGATCAGGAGGCACGCGACGTCGACCGGTCCCTCGGGGATCAGTTCCCCCTCGGCAGCTCGCCGCAGACGATCGCGCTGCGCGTCGAACAGCGCCCGCGCGTCGTCGTCGGGCCCGATCAGGAAGTCGACCTCGCGCGTCATGCCCAGGCGACTCGAGATCTCCGACGCGCCCTTCGTGTCGATCGCCGGCTTCGCGAGCAGCACGTGCTGGCCGCGCTCCTCATAGTTGTAGGCGGCCTGGAGCAGAGCGGTGGACTTGCCCGAGTTCATCGCGCCGTAGCGGAAGTAGAGCTTCGCCACCGGTCCGCTACTCGTCGATGCCGAGCGTGGCTGCCGTCGACGACGTCGACGACGCAGCCAGAGCGGGCTGTGTGTTGAGCTTCTCCCCGAACGTCGGGATCAGCTGGCGCAGCTCGGATTCCCAGCCCGGGTACTCGTCGGGGAAGCACTTCTTCAGCAGATCGAGCATGATCGGCACCGCCGTGGAGGCACCGGGCGACGCACCCAGCAGCCCGGCGATCGAGCCGTCGGCTGATGCGACGACCTCGGTGCCGAACTGCAGCACCCCGCCCTTCTTCGGGTCCTTCTTCATGACCTGCGCGCGCTGACCGGCGTCGATCAGCGTCCAGTCCTCGTCCTTCGCGGTCGGCATGAACGTGCGCAGGCTGTCGACCTTCTTCGCATGGTTCTTGAGCAGCTCGCCGATGAGGTAGGTGATGAGATCGGGGTTGGCGAAGGCGACGCGCAGCATCGGCATGAGGTTGTGCGGTCGCACCTGCGTGACGATGTCGAGCAGCGACCCGTTCTTCAGGAACTTCGGGCTGAACGTCGCGAACGGACCGAACATGAGCGACGCCTCGCCGTCGACGACACGCGTGTCGAGGTGCGGCACCGACATGGGCGGGGCGCCCACAGACGCCTGCGAGTACACCTTTGCCTTGTGCTGCGACACGATCTTCGGGTTGCTCGTCTTGAGGAACTGCCCCCCGATCGGGAAGACGCCGTAGCCCCTGATCTCAGGGATGCCTGAGCGCTGCAGCAGCTTGAGCGCCCAGCCGCCCGCGCCGACGAAGACGAAGCGCGCCTTGATCTCGGCGGGGGTGCGACCGACGGTCGTGCGGTACTTGACCAGCCAGCCGTCCTTCTGCTTCTTCAGCGAGCGGACCTCGTGGTTCGTGCGCAGCGACACGCCCGACTTCGTGAGGTGGTCGAAGAGCTGGTGCGTCAGCGCACCGAAGTCCACGTCCGTCCCCGCGGGCACGCGTGTGGCGGCGAACGGCTCGCCCTTGCGGCGCTGCTGCATGAGCAGAGGCGCCCACTTGTTGATGACGCGCGAGTCCTCGCTGTACTCGATGCCCGCGAACAGCGGCTGCTTCTTCAGCACCTCGTAGCGGTCCTTGAGGTACGCGACATCCTTCTCGCCGCGCACGAAGGTCATGTGCGGCGTCGCGTTGATGAACGTCGACGGCTCGTCGAGCACACCCCTCTCGACCAGCGACGACCAGAACTGGCGGCTCTGCTGGAACTGCTCGTTGATCGAGATCGCCTTCGCGGGATCGAGCGGCGCGCCCTTCTGCTGCGGCATGTAGTTCAGCTCGCACAGGGCGGCGTGACCGGTACCAGCGTTGTTCCAGGGGTTGGAGGACTCCTGGGCCACGTCCGACAGTCGCTCGAAGGCGACGATCTTCCAGTCCGGCTGCAGCTCGTGCAGCAGGGTACCCAGGGTGGCGCTCATGATGCCACCGCCGATCAGGACGACATCGACTGTTTCTGTCACCAGGACAGTCTAGTTCGCGGGCACGGCACGGCAGACCACGCGGGCCGGCTCGACGAGACCGGATCCGCATGGCGGGGATGCCGTCAGGCTATGACGGCCAGGCGCTCGGCGAGGATCTCGGCGATCTGCACCGCGTTCAGAGCCGCGCCCTTGCGCAGGTTGTCGTTGCTGATGAACAGCACGAGGCCCTTGCCCTCTGGGGCCGATTGGTCCGCGCGGATGCGGCCGACGAAGCTCGGGTCCTTGCCGGCGGCCTGCAGCGGAGTCGGCACCTCGTCGAGCACGACGCCGGGAGCAGCGGCGAGCACCTCGCGCGCCCGCTCCGGCGTGATGTCGCGGGCGAACTCGACGTTGATCGAGAGCGAGTGACCGGTGAAGACGGGCACGCGCACGCAGGTGCCTGCGACGCGGAGGCCCGGGAGCTCGAGGATCTTGCGGCTCTCGTTGCGGAGCTTCTTCTCCTCGTCGGTCTCGTTCTCACCGTCGTCGACGAGGTTTCCGGCGAAGGGGATCACGTCGAACGCGATCGGCGCGACGTACTTCTCGGGCTCGGGGAAGTCGATCGCGGACCCGTCGTGCACGAGGCGCAGCGTGTCGCCCTGCGCGAGGACGCCCTCGACCTGGCCGAGCAGCTCCTGCGCCCCGGCGAGGCCGGAGCCGGAGACGGCCTGGTAGGTCGACACGATGAGACGCTCGAGGCCGGCCTCGGCGTCGAGCGCCTTGAGCACGGGCATCGCAGCCATGGTCGTGCAGTTCGGGTTCGCGATGATGCCGCGCGGGCGGTCGTCGATCGCGTGCGGGTTGACCTCGCTCACCACGAGGGGCACCTCGGGATCGTTGCGCCACGCGCTCGAGTTGTCGACGACCACGGCACCGGCCTCGGCGAACCGCGGAGCGTAGGCACGGCTGGCGGTGGCCCCGGCCGAGAACAGGGCGATGTCGATGCCCGCGGCATCCGCCGTCTCCACGTCTTCGACGATCACGGTCGCTCCGCCGAACTCGATCGTCGTGCCCGCCGAGCGCGACGACGAGAACAGGCGCAGTTCGCGGATCGGGAAGGACCGCTCGGCGAGAATCTCGCGCATGACGGTGCCCACCTGGCCGGTGGCGCCCACGATGGCGACGGAGAGTCCTGAGTCGGAGATGCGGGTCATGATGTTCCTTGGCGTCGAGCAGTACTGCTGGCGAGGCTTCAGGCGCGGCGTCGGGGTGCGGATGCCGCGCCTGGCGCCGATGTCAGGGTGTGGGTGAGTCTACCGTGCCGGTCAGCGACCGGTACCGGCGTGGACCGTGGCTTCGATCTCGCCGTCGAGTCCGTAGGCGCTGTGCACGGTGCGCGCGGCCTCCGCAAGGTCGCTGTCGCGCAGCACGACAGAGATGCGGATCTCGGACGTCGAGATCATCTCGATGTTGATGCCGCCGGCCGACAGCGCCTCGAAGAGGATCGCCGAGACGCCGGAGTGGGTGCGCATGCCCGCGCCGACCACAGACAGCTTGCCGATCTGGTCGTCATGGATGAGGTTCTGGAATCCCACCTCGGTCTGGTCGCCGGCGAGCGCCTTGAGTGCCGCCGCGGCATCCGCCTTGGGAACAGTGAACGAGATGTCGGTGCGACCCGTCGCCGACACGTTCTGCACGATCATGTCGACGTTCGCGCCGGACTTGGCGACGATCTTGAAGATCTCGGCGGCCTTGCCCGGGACGTCCGGCACTCCGGCGACCGTGATCTTGGCCTGGCTGAAGTCGGTGGCGACTCCGGCGACGATCGGTTCTTCCATCTCAGCTCCCTCGGCTTCGCGGGGGTTCTTCATGCCCTCGCCCAGAACGTAGGTGCCCTCCGACGACGAGAACGTCGAACGGGCGTGGATCAGGACGCCGTGACGGCGCGCGTACTCGACAGCACGGATGTAGAGCACCTTGGCTCCGTTGGCAGCCAGCTCGAGCATCTCCTCGCTCGAGATGTGGTCGAGCTTCTGCGCCTTCGGGATGATGCGCGGGTCGGAGGTGAAGATGCCGTCGACGTCGCTGTAGATCTCGCACACGTCGGCCGACAGTGCCGCCGCGAGCGCCACGGCCGTGGTGTCGGATCCGCCGCGACCCAGCGTGGTGATGTCGCGGGTGTCGCGGTTGAACCCCTGGAAGCCGGCGACGATGACGATCGCGCCCTCGTCGAGCGCCTCGCGCAGCCGGACCGGGGTCACGTCGACGATGCGCGCGGCGCCGTGCTGCGAATCCGTGATCATGCCGGCCTGGCTGCCGGTGAACGACCGCGCCTCGAACCCCATCGAGTGGATGGCCATCGCGAGGAGCGCCATCGAGATGCGCTCACCGCTCGAGAGCAGCATGTCGAGCTCTCGGGGAGCGGGGATCGGGGCGACCTCGTTCGCGAGGTCGAGCAGCTCGTCGGTGGTGTCGCCCATCGCGCTGACGGCCACGACGACATCGTGTCCGGCACGACGCGTGTCGACGATGCGCTTCGCGACGCGCTTGATGCTCTCTGCGTCGGCGACGGACGAGCCGCCGTACTTCTGCACGATGAGGGCCACGTTCACTCCCTGGGATGTCGGGCGGATCCGCCCACGCTCATTCTACGATCGGGTCGTATACCCGACCGCGCATGTGACGCCCCGCTCAGGGCGCTGGCGGGGCCGCGGCCAGGTCGGGGGCGGTGGAGGCCGGGGGACGCAGCCGTCCGCCGGTCGCGGCGAACCAGCATCCGGCGATGATGAGCGGGAAGCCGATGAGGAGTCCCGGCGTGAGCGGCTCGGCGAGGACGATCGCCCCGAGGACGATCGCGACCACCGGGTTGACGTAGGTGAACAGCGGGGCGCGCACCGGGCCCACCTCACGGATGAGGGCGAAGAAGGCGAGGAACGCCACGGCGGTGCACACGACCGCGAGCGCCAGCAGCGCTGCGATCGAGGTGATCGTCGGCACCTCGTGCTGGGTCAGCAGACCGATCGGCAGGTAGAGGATCCCGATCATGAGCAGCGAGAGCGTGATCGTGCCGAGCGACGGCACGTCGGCGAGCTTGCGCGCGACGATGAAGGGCGCGATGGCGTAGAGGACCGCGACGAGGAGCACCTCTCCCGCGGCGAGCAGGCTCACGTCACCGCCGAAGAGGCCGGGCCCGGCGACGACGATCGCGACGCCGACGAAGCCGACGAGGAGGCCGATCCCCCGCGCGGGGCGCAGGACGCCGCGGTCGCCGCCGCCGAGGGCGATGAGCGCGGCGAACAGGGGCACAGTGGCCACGAGCAGACCGGTCATGCCGGACGGCAGAGTCATCTCGGCGTGGCCGAGCAGCACGAACGGACCCGCCATCTCGACGATGCCGAAAGCGAGGACCCACGGCCAGTGCTTCCACGCCGCCTTCAGAGCGCCGCCGCGGATCGCGAACGGGAGGAGAAGGAGGGCGGCGATGAGCGTGCGGCCGGCGACGATCGCGGGCGGCGAGAACGATTCGACCGCGACGCTGATGAACAGGTACGGCACGCCCCACAGGAGCGCCATCGCCCCGAAGAGCAGCCAGCCTCGACGGGAGAAGCCGCCCTGTGCGTTCACAGCACGCGCCGGCCCTCGAACGCGCGCCCGAGGGTGACCTCGTCGGCGTATTCGAGGTCGCCGCCGACGGGGAGACCAGAGGCGAGACGCGAGACGGTGATCTGCATGGTCGTGAGGAGGCGGCTGAGGTAGCTCGCCGTCGCCTCGCCCTCGAGGTTCGGGTTGGTGGCGAGGATGACCTCCTGCACGGTGCCGTCTGCGAGGCGGGTCATGAGCTGAGCGATGCGCAGGTCGTCGGGGCCGATGCCCGCGATCGGGCTGATCGCCCCGCCGAGCACGTGGTACAGGCCGCGGAACTCGCGCGTTCGCTCGATCGCGGCGACGTCCTTCGCGTCTTCGACGACGCAGATCAGGGCTCCGTTGCGGCGCGGATCGCGGCAGATCGCGCAGCGCTCCTGCTCGGCCACATTCCCGCAGATCTCGCAGAAGCGCACGCGCACACGGATCTCGGTGAGCAGCTCCGACAGACGCGCGACATCGAACGTGGGCGTCTGGAGGATGTGGAACGCGATCCGCTGCGCGGACTTCGGGCCGATGCCGGGCAGCCTGCCGAACTCGTCGATCAGTTCCTGGACGATTCCGTCGTACATCAGGAGAACCTCGTGGGGGGCTCGTAGGGCTCTTCGCGCACGAACGTGGCGCCGAGCACCTGGCGGATCACGGCCTCGCCGTAGCGCTGCACTCCCCCGCTCGGGGTGCGCTCGGTGACGACCGGGGTGGATGCCGGTGCCGACCGAGGTGCGGGGGCGGCCTGTGCGGGTGCCGCCGGGGCGGAGGACTGCGGCGAGGGACGCGGCGGCATCCGGGACGGGGTCGGCTCGTACGACGGGTCGTAGGGCGGCTCGTCATCGTAGGGCGGTGGCTCGTCGTCGTACGGCGGGGGCGCGTCGTGGGTGGGATCCCCTTCGCGCGTGACCGTCGGCGCCGCGGCCGCATGCCGGGCCGTGTCGTTCGCGACTCCGGACGTGGCGGTCGCGCCGGAGACCATGGTCGCCGGCGTAGCCGAAGCTGCGGGAGCGGAGGTCGCCGCGGCCGCCGGGGTCACCGGTGCCGCCGGTGCGGCCGGCTCCACGGCAGGTGACACGGGGATCGGCGCGACCGCCCACTCGGTCACGGGTGCGGCGGAGTCGCTGCGGGCCTGGGTGCGCGTCGACCCCGCTGACGCAGGCTCCGATGCGGGTGCGCCGGCAGCGGAGGAGTCGCTCGATGCCGACCCGCCCGAGGAGGACGGCTGCCGCGGCGCACCGCCTTGCGGCATAGGTGCGGGCACGTACTTGACGCGGACGCCGAGCTCCTGCTCGATCGCGGTGCGCAGATGATCGGACGGTCCCGATCCCGGAGTCGTCCCCTTGAACTTCGCGACGTCGTGCTGGCTCGTGAACCCGAGGGTGAGGACGTCGGTCTCGGTGACGTAGGCGAGAGGCTGCACGGCGGTGGCCAGCAGCCAGGAGCTGCGGCTGATGTCTTCGAGGCGCTTCAGGACGGCCGCCCAGGACGAGGTGATCCGCTCGAACGTGACCGGACCCGAGGGCGGGGCTGCCGGCTGTGTCGTCGGCTCGGGCGCCGAGGTCTCGGATGTCGAGGTCTCGGGTGCCGAGGTGTCGGATGCCGGAGTGGACGCTTCGGAGGATGCGGCGCGTTCGGTCTCGGTCGCTGCGCTCCCTCGCGGAGCGACCGGAGAGGAGGATGCGTCGTCACGCTCAGCGGCCGGGGCGGCGCCGGCGGCCGGGGCGGCGGGGGCCGGCGCGGAAGGTGCCGGGGCCGAGGATGCATGGGCCCGAGTGGCAGCCGCACGGGGCTGCGCGGCCGCCGCGGCGGTTCCGGCATCCGTCGGCCCCGCCAGGACCCTGGCGACCATCAGCTCGAGGTGCAGCCGGGGCGAGGTCGCACCGGACATGTCGTCGAGGGCGGCGCTGACGACGTCCGCCGTGCGCGACAGGCGCGCGGAGCCGAACGCCTCCGCCTGGGAGCGCATGCGAGCGAGCTCATCGTCGGCGATCCCCCGCAGCACCGCCGAGGCGCCGGAGCCCACCGCGGCGATCACGATGAGGTCGCGCAGCCGCTCGAGCAGGTCGTCGACGAAGCGCCGGGGGTCCTGCCCCGTCTGCACCACGCGGTCGATCGCGGGGAACGCCGCTGCGGCGTCTCCCGCGGCGAGCGCGTCGACGATCTCGTCGAGCAGGGTCGCGTGCGTGTAGCCGAGCAGCGCGACGGCGCGCTCGTATGCGACCGTCACGGTCTCGGAGCCGGCCGGAGAGTCGGACCCGGCGATCAGCTGGTCGAGCAGCGACAGCGTGTCTCGGGGCGATCCGCCTCCTGCGCGCACGACCAGCGGCAGCACGCCCTTCTCGACGACGACGCCCTCTTCCGCGCAGAGCTTCTCGACGTACTCGAGCATGGCGGCGGGCGGCACGAGCCGGAACGGGTAGTGGTGCGTGCGCGAGCGGATCGTGCCGAGCACCTTCTCGGGCTCGGTGGTCGCGAAGATGAACTTCACGTGCGGCGGGGGTTCCTCGACGAGCTTGAGCAGCGCGTTGAACCCCTGCGGCGTGACCATGTGGGCCTCGTCGAGGATGAAGATCTTGTAGCGGTCGCGGCTCGGGGCGAACGTCGCTCGCTCGCGAAGGTCACGGGCGTCGTCGACGCCGTTGTGGCTCGCGGCGTCGATCTCGACGACGTCGAGCGACCCGCCGCCCGCTCGCGACAGCTCGACGCAGCTGTCGCACGTGCCGCAGGGCGTGTCGGTCGGGCCCTCGGCGCAGTTCAGGCACCGCGCGAGGATGCGAGCCGACGTCGTCTTGCCGCAGCCGCGGGGTCCCGAGAACAGGTATGCGTGGCCGACGCGGTCGCCGCGCAGCGCGGTCATCAGCGGCTCGGTCACCTGGGACTGCCCGATCATCTCGCCGAACGACTCGGGGCGGTAGCGGCGGTAGAGGGCTGTGGTCACCAGAACAGCCTACGGCGTACCGCCGACATCGAGGCAGCCCTCGATTCCGGCATCCGCCCGTCCCGTCCGCCGTCGCCGAACGACCCCGTTCCGCCCGAGCCACCCCGTTGCGCAGCGCACGCAGCGGGGTGGCTCGATACGGAAGGGGTGGCTCGGCGCGAAGGCCGCGAGAGACTCAGTCGTCGGCGCCGATCACGGGGATGGCCGTGGTGATGACCGGAACGGATGCGGAGAGCAGCGTGCCGTCCTCCCGCACCGCGTTCGCGAACTGGCGGAGCGTCGGACGCCCCGGGATCACGGGGCCCTGATCGGCGAGGGGCACCACGACGTCCTCGCCCGCCGACGCGATGTACGCCTCCCCGCGCACCGTGAACGGCACCGGCTCGCCGACTCGCACGTGCACCCGCAGCTGGTCAGCGGTGAGCGTGACCTGGAGCGCAGACCCCTGCCACTGCAGCGGGTACGACAGCGACGTCCAGTCCGCCGGAAGTCGCGGATCGAAGCTCAGCTCGCCCGCCCAGTCGCGCATGCCGCCGAATCCGCTCACGAGTGCCGTCCACACGCCACCGGCGGATGCCACGTGCACCCCGTCGGACGCGTTGTGGTGCAGGTCGTGCAGGTCGACGAACAGCGACTGCTCGAAGTAGCGCAGCGCGAGGTCCTGGTACCCCACCTCGGCCGCCAGGATCGACTGCACGACCGCCGACAGCGTCGAGTCGCCCGTGGTCAGCGGGTCGTAGTAATCGAAGTCGGCCTTCTTCTCCTCCGGGGTGAAGTGGTTGCCCTGCAGGAACAGCGCGAGCACCACGTCGGCCTGCTTGAGCACCTGGAACCGGTAGATGACGAGCGGGTGGAAGTGCAGCAGGAGCGGGCGCTGGTCCGCCGGCGTGTGCGCCAGGTCCCAGACCTCGCGCTCGAGGAACAGGGAGTCCTGCGGGTGGATGCCGAGCGCCTCGCTGTACGGGATGAACATGGCGTCGGCGGCGCGCTCCCACGCATCCGCCTCGCCCTCGCCCAGTCCCGTCCGCTCGACGACCCTCGCGAACTCCTCGCCGTTCGCCTCCTGCGCCTCGCGCACGACCCGCGCCGCGTAGCGCAGGTTGTAGCGGGCCATGACGTTCGTGTAGAGGTTGTCGTTCACGACGGTGGTGTACTCGTCGGGCCCGGTGACGCCGTGGATGTGGAACGTCTCGACCCCGTCGTGGCCGTCGCTGCCCGGCATCGCCTGCGAGGTGCGCCAGAAGCCGAGGGTCGCCCAGAGCCGGGCCGTCTCGATCGCGACGTCGATTCCCTCACGGCGCAGGAAGTCCTCGTCACCCGTCGCGCGCACGTACTTGCCCAGGGCGAAGCTGACATCGGCGTTGATGTGGTACTGCGCCGTGCCCGCGGCGTAGTAGGCCGACGCCTCCTCGCCGTTGATCGTCCGCCACGGGAACAGCGCTCCCGCCTCGTTCAGCTGCGCCGCGCGCCGACGCGCAGCCGGGAGCATGTGCACACGTGCGCGCAGTGCGTTGCGCGCCCACTGCGGGGACGTGTAGGTGAGGAACGGCAGCACGTAGATCTCGGTGTCCCAGAAGTAGTGACCGCTGTATCCGGAACCGGTGAGGCCCTTCGCCGGCACACCGCTGCCGTCCGCGCGCGCCGACGCCTGGGCGAGCTGGAACAGGCACCAGCGGGTCGCCTGCTGGATGTCGTCGCGTCCGCCGATCTGCACATCGCTGCGGTCCCAGAACGCCTCGAGCCACTCGGCCTGCCGCGTGAATCGCGAGTCGACGCCCTCGGCCATCACGCGATCGAGCGAGCGACGGCAGCGGTCGACCAGCTCGCGCGGCGGCACGCCGCGCGAGGAGTGGTAGCTGACGAGCTTCGTGATCGTGATCGGCACACCCACCTTCGCCTGCACGCGGAAGACGTTCTTCGCGATGTCGGGATCGATCAGGGTTCGCGAGGTGTACTCGTTCTCGGTCTCGATGATGTGGTCGGCGACGACCGCGACGGTCATCCCCGATGCGGCGACCGAGTACGACAGCGCGGAGCGCAGGCCGTCCTGCCAGTGCTCGGCGGGCTCGAGCACCCGCTCGGTGATCTTCTCGGCCTTGCGCGGGTCGAAGCCCTTCTTCGCCTCGACGGGCGTGCCCGCGTAGACGCCCGCGCCGTCCTGGCGGTTCAGCAGCTGGCAGCTGATGGTCACGGGCGCGTCGGAGTTCTCGACGACGACCTCGAGACGCAGGATGGCCAGGTGGCGCTCCTCGAAGCTGACGAGGCGCTCGTCGCGCATGCGCACGCGCTTGCCCGACGGGGTCTCCCAGAGCAGAACGCGCTCGAGAACACCCGTCCGCATGTCGAGCGTGCGACGGTACTCGCGCACATCGGCGACGTCGAACGAGATCGGCTCGTCGTCGACGTAGACGCGCATGACCTTCGCGTCCGGTGCGTTGACGATCGTCTGCCCGACCTCGGCGAACCCGTACGCCTGCTCGGCGTGCCGGATCGGCCAGGTCTCGTGCAGGCCGTTCACGAAGGTGCCGTGCTCGTGGGCGCCTCGCCCCTCGATGTGGTTGCCGCGCAGACCGAGGTACCCGTTGCCGACGCTGAAGAGCGTCTCGCCCACACCGCCCTCGGAGTAACGCGTCTCGATGAGACGCCAGGGGTCGACGGGGAAGCGGTCGCGGTCGATCATGCGGTCTCCTCGGAGTCGGAGCGGCGGGGGGCCTCAGCGGGTGCGGAGTCGGTCAGGAAGGCGTCCAAGTCGGTGACGACGACGGTGGCGCCGGCGGCGCGCAGCGCGTCGGCCCCGGTGCCGCGATCGACGCCGACGACGGCGCCGAAGCCTGCGGCCGACGCCGAGGCCGCGCCGGAGGTCGCGTCCTCGACGGCGACGCTCGTCGCCGGGTCGACACCCAGCGCGTCGGCCCCGGCGCGGAACATGTCGGCGGCGGGCTTCGACGCGAGCCCCTCGCGCTCGGCGACGACCCCGTCGACGACGACACGGAAGTACGAGCGGATCCCGGCGGCGCCGAGGACCTCCTCGGCGTTCTTCGAGCTGGAGACGACGCCGATCGGGATGCCGGCGGCCGCGAGCTTCTCGACGAGGGCGAGCGATCCGGGGAAGGGGGCGATGCCCTCGGCCCGCAGCGACGCGGCGAACGCGGCGTTCTTGCGGTTGCCGATGCCGCAGATCGTCTCGGCCTCGGGTGGATCGTCGACCGCGCCCCACGGGATCTCGACGTTGCGGCTGTGCAGCAGGCTCGCGACCCCGTCGTAGCGTTTCTTGCCGTCGACGTAGTCGAAGTAGTCCGCGTCGCTGTACGGGGGTGTGAGGCCCCAGCGTTCGAACACCTCGTCGAACACGAGTTTCCAGGCGCGCATGTGCACCTCGGCGGTCGGGGTGAGGACGCCGTCGAGGTCGAACAGGACGCCGTCGGCGCGGAGCAGATCGGGCAGTGCTTCGGGCACAGGAGCCTCCAGGAGAAGGACGAGGGTTCCGGCACCTCTCCGTGCCACTGTGCAAGCGTAGTGCCGCACGGCGCCGCCGGTCACCCCCGAAGCCGGGTATTGCGTCAGAGCAGTCGCGAGGTCTGTCTCGCGATCTCGAGCTCCTCGTCGGTGGGGACGACGAGCACGGTGACCGGCGAGGCGTCCGTCGAGACGCGCCGGATGCCCGCGCGGCGTTCGACGTTGCGGCCGTGGTCGATCTCGACGCCCGCGAATCCGAGCGTGGCCATGGCCTCGGCGCGCACAGCCGGGGCGTTCTCCCCGACGCCGGCGGTGAACGAGATGACGTCGACTCCGCCGAGCTGCGCGATGTACGCGCCGGCGTACCCCCGCAGGCGGTGGATGTACACGTCGAACGCGAGCGCGGCCGCAGCATCCCCCTCTTCTCGCCCGGCGAGGATGTCGCGCATGTCGCTGCGTCCGGCGAGTCCCTTGAGACCGCTTCGGCTGTTCAGCAGCGCGTCAAGGTCGTCGATCGAGTAGCCGGCGCGACGCGAGAGGTGCACGAGCGCTGCGGGATCGAGGTCGCCGGAACGGGTGCCCATCACGAGCCCCTCCAGCGGCGTGAGACCCATCGACGTCTCGACCGAGCGCCCGCCGTCGATCGCGGTGACCGATGCGCCGTTGCCGAGGTGGAACACCAGCTGGCGCAGCGAGCCCAGGTCGCGACCGAGGAAGGCGGCAGCGGCCTCGCTCACGTACTGATGGCTGGTGCCGTGGAACCCGTAGCGGCGCACCCGGTGCTCGGCGGCGAGTTCGGCGTCGATCGCGTAGGTGTACGCGGCCGGCGGCAGGGTCTGGTGGAACGCGGTGTCGAACACCGCGACGTGCGGCACATCGGCGAAGACGGCCTTCGCGGCGCGGATGCCGGCGAGGTTGGCGGGGTTGTGCAGCGGGGCGAGCACCGCGAGCTCGTCGATCTGCTCCTCGACGTCCGGCGTGACCAGGGTCGGCGCGTAGAAGCGGGCTCCGCCGTGCACGACCCGGTGTCCGACCGCGGCCGGCCGGTGCTCGTCGAGGGAGGGCCCGTGCTCGGCGAACTGCTCGAGCATGACGGCGAACGCCTGGCGGTGGTCGGCGACCGGGCGCTCCTCCTCGTAGGTCGCGTCGAGCATCGTCACGACGGCGTCGCCTGCGGCATCCGGTCGCACGGTGTGCCTGACCGCGCCGACGTCCTGCCCGATGCGCTCGATCAGACCGGTCGCGAGCTCCCGCTCGTCCTCGATGTCGATGAGCGAGTACTTCAGGGAGGAGGAGCCGCTGTTGATGACGAGGATGGTGGTCACGCGTCCGCCCCCTGCGCCTGGATCGCGGTGATCGCGACCGTGTTCACGATGTCGTCGACCAGAGCGCCTCGCGAGAGGTCGTTGATCGGCTTGTTGAGTCCCTGCAGCACGGGGCCGATCGCGACGGCGCCGGCTGACCGCTGCACGGCCTTGTACGTGTTGTTGCCCGTGTTGAGATCCGGGAACACGAACACGGTCGCGCGCCCGGCGACCGCGGAGTCGGGCAGCTTGGCCTTCGCGACCGCCGCGTCGGCGGCGGCGTCGTACTGGATCGGCCCCTCCACGAGCAGCTCCGGCGCCCGCTCGTGCACGAGTGCCGTGGCGTGGCGCACCTTGTCGACGTCGGCTCCAGACCCCGACTCCCCCGTCGAGTACGAGAGCATCGCGATGCGGGGGTCGATGCCGAACTGCCGGGCCGTGGCGGCCGAGGAGATCGCGATGTCGGCGAGCTGCTCACTGGTCGGATCGGGGATGACGGCGCAGTCGCCGTAGACGAGCACCCGGTCGGCGAGGGCCATGAGGAAGACGCTCGAGACGACCTGCACGCCCGGCTTCGTCTTGATGATCTCGAACGAGGGGCGGATGGTGTGCGCCGTCGTGTGCGCGGCACCCGAGACCATGCCGTCGGCGAGGCCGAGGTGCACCATCATCGTGCCGAAGTACGACACGTCGGTCACGGTGTCCGCCGCCCGAGCGAGCGTGATGCCCTTGTGGGCGCGCAGCCTGGCGTACTCCGCGGCGAAGCGCTCGACGAGCTCGGGGTCGGTGGGACTGAGCACCTGCGCCGCCTCGATGTCGACGCCGAGCTCGACCGCGCGCGCCCGCACCGCCGCCTCGTCGCCGAGGATCGTGAGGTCGGCCACCTCTCGCGCGAGCAGGGTAGCGGCCGCGCGCAGGATGCGGTCGTCGTCGCCCTCCGGCAGAACGATGCGCCGCCGGTCGGCCCTGGCCCGCTCGATCAGCCCGTACTCGAACATCAGCGGTGTGACGACCTTCGACTCCGCCAGGCCCAGCTGCGTGGTGAGCTCGGCGACGTCGACGTGGGTCTGGAACAGGCCGAGCGCGCGGTCGTAACGGCCGCGCGAGTCGGGCGAGATGCGGCCGCGGGCGCCCATGACCCGCACCGCCGTGTCGTACGTGCCCAGGTCGGTGGCGATGATCGGCACGGTCGAGGTGAAGCCGTCGAGCAGCTGGACGATCGGATCGGGCAGCGGGAACGGACCGTTGAGGATGATCCCCGCTACGCGGGGGAACGTGCCGGAGGCATCGGCGAGCAGGGTCGCGAGCAGCACCTCGGTGCGGTCGGCGGGGATGACGACCACGGCCTCCTCGGTGAGCCGCGGCAGCACGTTCACCATCGACATGCCGGCGACGACGATCGTGAGAGCCTCGCGGCCGAGACGGTCGGGGTCTCCCTTGATGAGTCGTCCGTCGACGGCGGAGAGGATGCCGCGGATCGACGGCGCGACGAGGGTGCGGTCCTCGGGGAGCGCCCACACCGGGGTGGTCCGAGCGGGGCGGAGGGCGGCGACCGCCTGCTCGATGTCGCCGAGGCGGTCGGGATCGGCGCGGTTCACGACGATCGCGAACAGCTCGGCCCGCTCGACCTCCAACTCCGACAGAGCGAGGGCGCCGATCTGACCGACGGCCTCGGGCGTGCGTGCCGTGGTCGTGCCCAGCTGCTCGGCCTGGCGCTGCTGGTCGCGGCCGCTGAGGACGAGCAGCACGGGTGCAGCGAGGTTCGCCGCGATCCGCGCGTTGTAGCCGAGCTCGGCGGGGCTCGCGACGTCGGTGTAGTCGCTGCCGATGATCACGACGGCATCGCACTGGGCCTCGACGGCCTTGAAGCGGGCGACGATGGTCGAGAGCGCCCGCTCGGGGTCGTCGCGGACGTCGTCGTAGGTCACGCCGATGCAGTCGTCGTAGTCGAGCTGCACGCCGTCGTGGGCGAGCAGCAGCTCGAGCACGTCGTCGCGTTCGGCGACCGAGCGCGCGATCGGCCGGAACACGCCGACGCGCGGTGTGACGCGCATGAGCGCATCGAGCACGCCGAGGGCGATCGTGGACTTCCCGGTATGGCCTTCGGCCGAGGTGATGTAGATGCTCTGCGCCACGGCACCAGCCTAGGCGCACCTCCCCCTCGGGATCCTGGATGCCGGGGGCGGAGATCAGCAGGGTGTCGACATCGCGTCGACGACCGCGACGGCATCCTCGGTGTACCGCGTGTAGTACGTCGGGTCGAGGTTGACCTGCACGCGGTGGATGGCCAGCGAGCGATCCATCGACTGCCAGTCGGGCACGCGCGAGAGGCGCTGGTAGAAGAGCGTCGCCGCGGTCGCCGGGTCCATGCGCTGCTCGACGCTGCCCCACCACTCCTGCTGCTGGAAGAGCCCGATGCTCGTGGTCCTGCTGCCGTCGGGGTTGGTGAACCCGCTCGTCTCCCAGTCGCCGTAGTCGATGTTGTGCAGGCTGCTCTCGCCCATCGCCGTCATCACGCCGAGGATCTGACCGTCGCGCCCGAACCCGAGCGCCGAGGCGGTCTGCATGATGGTCGCGGCGTTCTCCAGCTGCTCGCCCTCCCACCCCGCGATGCCCGCCGCCGGGTAGGTGCTCGGATCTCCGATGCAGATCGCGAGCGGCTTCTCGTGCGCGAGACCGAGAGGGATCAGGATCGCGGCGAGCGCGACGGCCACGACGCCCGCCGCCGACAGCGCGATGCGCCGGAGGAGGCGCATCCGCTGCCTTCTCCGCTGCGCACGACGACGCGGGGTGAGCCGTCGGCGTGCACGAGGGCGCCGACGCTGCGGCACTGCCCGGCGTGCCCGCGTCCGGCGCGCAGTCGACGTCATGGCCGCCCGCGTCCGCCGCTCGCGCCGCGTCCGACGAAGGCCGCGAGCCCTCCCCCGATCGCGCCGAACAGGTGGGCCTGCCAGGAGATGCCCTCCCGCACGCCCACGACGCCGGCGAGCATCGAGCCGCCGTAGAGAGCGATCACGACGATCGCGATGATCGCGTAGAGGATGCGGTGCGACACCCGTCCCGGTGCGAACACGCGCATCACGGTGTAGCCGAAGTACCCGAACACGAGTCCGGAGGCGCCGACGGTCAGCGTCCCGGGGGCGTTCAGCAGCCAGGTCCCTGCTCCCCCGATGATCGCCGCGAAGGCCGTGACGGCCCAGAACCTGCGGGCGCCCTCGACGGCGACGAGGCAGCCGAGCACGAGGAACGGCACCGAGTTCGCGATGAGATGCGCCCAGTTCGCGTGCAGCAGCGGGCCGACGAAGACGCCGGCGAGACCGGTCGGGTCCCACGAACGCAGGCCGAAACCGGTGAACGATCCCGGAAGGACCGCATCCGCGAACTGCACGATCCACATGGCGGCGAGAAGGAGGATCGGCGACGCGAAGCGCCCGAACGCGCTGCGGCGCGGGGAATCGGCGGTGCTGGTCAGGTCGGGCCTCGTCACGTCTCGATCCTGACAGGACTGTCCAGGAGGACGCTGACAAAAAGAAAGTGACCCTCCGCGCACCCAGCAGAGCCCGGTTACCCTTGCTGCGTTTCCGCCCTGGGGGAATTGGCCTGGATGCCGCCACGCGGAGAGCCGTCATCCAGTCTAGCCGATGCGGAGCCGGTCCTCAGCCGCGCGGGTTACGATCGGTTCACGCGCACCGCAGCGCCCACGCGAGAGGGAACGCATGCCAGACACCCCGCCCCCGATGACGCCGATCATCGACGCCCAGGACTTCGCCGCGCAGACCTCCGCCATCGTCGGCTCGATCGGTCGCGTGATCGACGGCAAGCCGGATGCCGTGCGCAGCGCGCTCGTCTGCCTCCTCGCCGAGGGCCACCTGCTGATCGAAGACGTGCCCGGGGTCGGCAAGACGATGCTCGCCAGGGCGCTGGCCGCGAGCGTCGACGCCACCGTGCGACGCATCCAGTTCACCCCCGATCTGCTGCCGGGCGACGTCACCGGGGTGAGCGTCTACAACCCGGTCGATCGCGAGTTCGAATTCAAGCGCGGAGCGGTGTTCGCGAACATCGTGATCGCCGACGAGATCAACCGGTCGTCGCCGAAGACCCAGTCGGCGCTGCTGGAGGCGATGGAGGAGGGCCAGGTCACCGTCGACGGATCCACGCATCTGCTCCCCGACCCGTTCCTCGTCGTCGCGACGCAGAACCCGCTCGAGATGGAGGGCACCTATGCGCTCCCCGAGGCGCAGCGCGACCGCTTCATGATGCGCATCTCGATGGGCTACCCGGATCCCGCCGCCGAGGTCGAGATGCTGCGGCAGCGCGACACGGTCAATCCGCTCGCGTCGGTGACCGCGGTCGCCGACGCCGCGTCGATCACGGCGCTCATCGCGTGGGCGCGCTCCGTGCACGTGGCTCCGGCCGTCGAGGAGTACACGGTCGCCCTGGCCCAGGCCACCCGGGTCGACCCGAGCCTGCACCTCGGCGCGAGCCCGCGTGCGACGCTGCAGCTGATCAGGGCGGCGAAGGTGTGGGCGGCGCTCGACGGTCGCGACTTCGTGATCCCCGACGACGTGACGGCGCTGCTGATCCCTGTGCTCGCGCATCGTCTGCTCCCCGCACGCGGCGCGCACCGCGCCGGCGCTCAGCCCGTCGAAGCGGCCCTGGGTCAGATCGCCCAGCGCGTGCGCGTGCCCGTGGCCGTCCGCTCCTGAGCCGGATCTGTGATGCCTCGCCGCCGGATGTTGACGCTGAGGGGCACGGGTGCGCTCCTCGCCGGCATCGGCTGCATCGTGGCCGCCAATCTCGTCGGCGCAGCGATCCTGCTCTACATCGGACTGCTGCTGCTCGCGCTGACCGTCTTCGCGCTGATCGCCGTGCGGGCGCCCCGTCGCTCCGGCTCGGTCACCAGGCAGGTGTCCACCGATCTGATCACCGTGTCGGAGACGTCGCGCGTGACCCTGCGGTTCGCCCTGCGCGCACTGCGCGTGCCCCGGGGACTGTGGCGTGACGTCCTCCCGGACGCGGTATCGGGTGACGCCGCCGGAGAGTACCCGCCCGAGACCGGTCAGCTCACCTATCTCCTCACCGGCGTGCGCCGCGGTGTGTGGCCGATCGGGCCGCTCATGCTGCGCACGGTCGACCCGTTCGGACTCGCCCAGCGCGAGCAGGCGTTCGGCGAGACCCGCACGGTCACCGTGGTGCCCGAGGTGTTCACTCTGTCCCCGCTCACCGTGAAGGTCGGCGCAGCGGGAGGCACCGCCCAGACCTCGTCGAGCAGACTCGGCCAGGGCAGCGACAACCTCTCGCCCCGCGGCTACATCCCCGGCGACTCCATGCGGCGGATCCACTGGCGGGCGACCGCGCACCGCGGCCAGCTCATGGTGCGGCAGGAAGAGGAGGAGTCGAGCCCGGACGCGCTGGTCGTGCTGGACCGGAGCGCCGCGCGCTGGCGGAAAACCGAGGGCGAGGCCGACCCGGCGTTCGAGGCGGCGGTGTCGCTGTGCGCTTCGGCCGCCGTGCACCTCATGCACGAGGGGTACGGCGTCGACGTGATCGACAGCGCCGGTGCGCTGCTCGGCACTCTGCGCGGTCACGAGGACGACCGCGACGGCCTGCTGGTCGCACTGGCCCTCGTGACCCCTCGCGGCGACGCGCGCGACCTCGCTGCTCTCGTGGGCGGTACTCCGCCCGGGCCGCTCGTGTACATCACCGGCGAGATCGACGAGGAGGATGCCGCGCTGCTGCGCCCTGCCGGCGCCGCCGCGCCCATGCTCTTCGCCAGCGGCCCGCTCGCCGGAGCCGCCGCAGCGGCCGCCCAGCACGGCTGGCGCGTCGCCACCCTGGGAGACGACATCGCCGGCGCCTGGGACGACGCACTGCCCGACCGCGTGAGCACGGCGCCCGTCGAGCCGGAGAGGTCGGCCGATGGCACGCGCTGAGCGTCGTGCGGCTCCTGCCTGGCACCGCGACAGGGAGCTCCCCCGGAGCGCCTGGGTGTCGGCGGCACTGGCCGGCGCGGCCGCCCTCGTGGCGATGTGGCCGTTCACGTCCGTCATCCGGCCGGGCGCCTGGTCCGCCACCGTGCTCGTCGTCATCGTCGTGACCGCCCTCACCGGGGTCATCGCACGGACGATCCTGAAGCACCGACCCGCGTGGGTGCGCGACCTCGTCACCCTCGCCGCGCAGCTCGTCGTGGCGGTGGCGACCCTCACACGGCTCGTCGCGGGAGACACCGCGGTGTTCGGGCTCGTGCCCACCGAGTCGACGATCGTCACGTTCCAGACCCTCGTCGCCGCGGCGGGCGAGGAGATCGTCTTCGGCGCCGCCCCGCTCGATCCCTCGCCCGGTCTGCAGGCAGTGATGGGGCTCGGGTTCGCGGTCGTCGCGATCCTGCTCGATCAGCTCGTGGCCCAGCGCGGCGCGATCATCGCCTTCCTCCTGACCGCGGCGGTGGGAGCCATGCCCATGATCGTCACGGTCAGCGGCGCGGACGTGGTGTGGTTCGTGATGCTCGGCATCCTCCTCCTCCTGCTGCTGCGCTCTACGGCCGCCCAGCATCCGGAGTCGCCGCGCCGCACGTCGACCGCCGTCGCCGCGGGCGTGGGCGTCGCGGCCCTCGCCGCCACGGTGGTCGTGGCCCCCGTGCTGCCCGTGTCGACAGCACTGGCCGGGACGGGCACCGGCGTGTCGGTGGACGCCTCGCTGCGCCTCGGCGACGACCTGCGCCAGCCGAACCCGGTCGAGGTGCTCACGCTCGCGACCACGGCCGACACCGCCCCGTATCTGCGCCTGACGACGCTGTCGCACTTCGACGGCCGCGTCTGGGAGCCGGACCGCGGCGGCTTCGCACCCCAGGACGAGGGGTTCGGGCCGGAGGAGTGGAGCCCCGAGATCGCGGTGGAGGAGCAGAGCACGTCGATCCGAGTCCTCCGGGTGTCGAGCTCGTGGCTGCCCGTGCCGTACCCGGCGACCGAGCTGCAGGGCGTGCCGTCGTCGTGGCGGGTGAGCCAGGAGAACCGCACTGTGGCCTCGCGCAGCGCCGACGCGGTGGGGAACGACTACACGGTCCGCTCCCTCGACGTCGACCCCACGCTCGAGCAGATCAGAGCCACGCCGGCGGCTCCTCTCGTCGTCGAACCCGACGAGGATGCCGTGGAGCTGCCGGCCGTGATCGGCGAGACCGCCGACGAGGTGACCGGCGACGCGACCAACGACTACGACCGCCTCATCGCCCTGCAGTCCTGGTTCCGCAGCGAGTTCTCGTACTCCCTGGAGACACCGGTCGATGAGGGCTTCGACGGGACGGGCGCTGACGCGGTCGCGCAGTTCCTCGACGTGAAGTCGGGCTACTGCATCCACTTCGCCGGGGCGTTCGCACTCATGGCCGAGAGTCTCGACATGGAGGTGCGCATCGTCGTCGGATATCTGCCCGGCGCCCTCACCACGACGCAGCGCGGCGAGGAAGCCGTCTACTCCGTATCGAGCGACCAGTTGCACTCCTGGCCGGAGGTGCTGTTCCCCGGGATCGGGTGGGTGCCCTTCGAGCCGACGGCCTCGCTCGGCATCCCCACGGCGTTCGCCGCCGGGTCGACGTCGGGCGGAGGCAGCACCGGTACGACGCCGAACGCCCCGTCGGCTGCGCCGGAGGCGCCGCAGACCACCGGACCCGAGGTCGAGCGTCCCGACGCCGGAGACAACGCCGGAGCCACCGGCCAGCTGAACCGTCTCGACCCGACGCCCGTCCTGCTCGGAACGCTCGGCGTGCTGGTCGTGCTGCTGCTCCCGGCACTGGTGCGTCTTTCCGTCCGGGCATCGCGGCGCGGCCGGGCGCGGCGTGGCGATGCCGGGGCTGCGTGGGGCGAGCTCAGGGCGACCATGCTCGACCTCGGAATCGCGGTGTCGGATGCCGAGACACCGCGCATGCGCGCCGCCGACCTCGTGCGCGACGCCCGTGTCGGCGCCGAGGATGCGCGGATCCTGACGGATGCGGTCGAGCGGGCCAGCTACGCCCGCCCCTCGGCGGAGAAGGCGGATGCCGTCGACGAGGCACTCGGTCGCGTTCTCGCCGACCTGCGTCGCAGCGTCTCACGACCGTCGAGAACGCAGGCGTTCCTGCTTCCTCGGTCGCTCTTCGCGACGCGCGCCGCGGACGCTCCCCTGCTGGCCTGATCCTTCGTCCCGCAGCGCGGTGTCGAGAGTCAGGCGGCGTGCGCGCGGCAGCGGACCGCCTGGCACGCCTCGCAGACCACGAACTGGATGCGACAGGAGGGGTCGGGGCAGTTGGCGGTGCGCTTGGTCGCGGCACCGCATCCCTCGCAGACGCCGATGACAGCCGCGTGATCGGAGAAGTCGACCGACCCGCGCTTGTCGAACACGTACAGCGAGCCGTCCCAGAGGCCGTCGTCGCCGTACTTCTCGCCGTAACGGACGATGCCGCCCTCGAGCTGATACACCTCGCCGAATCCACGAGACGTCATCAGACTCGACAGCACCTCGCAGCGGATCCCGCCCGTGCAGTAGGTGACGATCGGCTTGCCCTTGAGGTCGTCGTAGGTACCGGAGTCGAGCAGCTGCACGAAGTCGCGGGTCGTGTCGGCATCGGGCACGACCGCGCCGCGGAACCGGCCAATCTGCGCCTCGAGCGCGTTGCGGCCGTCGAAGAACACGACTTCGTCGCCGCGCTCGTCGACCAGCTCGTGCAGCGCCTCGGGACTCAGGCGCGTGCCGCCGCCGACGACGCCCTGCCGGTCGACTCGCAGCTCGCCCGGCGCACCGAACGAGACGATCTCGTCGCGGACCTTGACGCTGAGCTTCGGGAAGTCGAGGCTACGGCCTTCGGCGTCGACGCCGGAGCCCTCGCTCCACTTCAGGTCGACATCGCGGAACGGCTCATAGGAGCGGAACGACCGCGCCCAGCGCTTCAACACGGGCAGATCTCCCCCGAGCGTGCCGTTGATGCCATCCTTCGAGATGATCAGCCGACCGCGCAGGCCAAGAGCGTCGCCGAGATCGCGCTGCCACATCCGGATCGCCTCGGGGTCGGCGAGCGGGGTGAACACGTAGAAGAGCACGATCTTGGGTGTTGCCACTCCCAGATTTTACGCCGGGTCCGGTGCTGCTCTGCTCGCGCCCGCCTGCCCCGCGCCGCGCACCACCGGAGTGAGGTCACGGCAGATCGCGGACCAGGAAGAGGATGCCGCCGCCGAGCAGACCGATCAGCATCCAGCCCGCTGATACGAGGACGGCCACGGGGCGATCGAGCCTGTGGGTCGGTGCGAGTCCCGCGGCGCTGACATCGAAGCCGAGCGCTTCGAGGAGGGCGAAGAGCGGGAGATGGGCTGCCGTCGTCGGCCAGACCGCCACGACGAGGAGTCCCGCGGCGAGAGACATCGGGGCGATGAAGAGAGCGACGAGATGGGTCTGCACCACGAGTCCGACGCCGAGTCCGTAGACGCCGGCGACGGCGCCGAGCAGCAACATGCGGCCCACGGTCGACCAGTCGAGCGGGAGGCCGCCGAGGGCGACGCCGAACGCGGCGTACGCGCCGACGACACCGGCCAGGGAGACGCACGCGCCGCCCACCGCTGCGGCGGGCACCCTCGTGAGCAGAGCGGCAGGGCGTCGCTCGAGCATCAGACGTTGAGCCAGGACGCCGTCTCGACGATCGACCGTGTACCGGAACGACCCGTACACGGCCGCGAGGACGGCCCCGTACACCGCCACCACGACGCCGAACGGTGCGGTGAGCGCCGCCCGGGTGCGCGGCGGCGCGTCAGCGAGGTCCGCCGGCACGCCGACGGCGACCAGCACGGACATCGCGAACGCCGCGACGAGCACCCACAGCAGCACGACGTCGTGGAGGAGGCTGTGCAGCTGCATCCGCAACGCGCGGCCGATCACGGACGCCTCCTCGCGGCGACGAGCCACGCCGTGGCGATCAGCACGACGACCCACGCCAGCCCCACGCCCAGCGCGGGGCCGAACTCGAGCATCCGGTTCTGGTGGCCGGGTACGCCGAGAGCGGCCAGAGCCAGCCCGGGAGAGAACCGCGCCACCTCGGGTGCCACGCGCAGCAGGGTGAACTCGAGCGCCAGCGGGATGACGATGAGGAGCGCGGCCGCCGCGTAGTAGTTCCGGACGATCCAGCCGACCGCTGCTCCGATCGGTGCGCCGAGGGCGGCGCCCAGCAACGCCCCGCCGTAGAGATGCCACGCGTTCGGATCCCACGAGAGCGAGAGGCCGGAGCGGGCGAGGACGAGACCCACGCCGAGCGTCCAGACGACGAGGATGCCGACCACCGTGCCGACGCCCACGACAGCACCGCCGACGATCTTCCCCCAGAACGCCCGAGAGAGCGTGACGCTCGTGAGCGTCCGCCCGAGCGAGCCGTAGTAGCACTCGCGCGTGACCCCGTACGCCCCGACGAAAGCGGCGGAGACGGCGCACCAGGCGAGCGGCTCGAGGAGGCGGATCGTCGCGGTGCCGGCATCGAGACCGGCGAGTTCGAATCGGGTTCCATCCGAGAACAGCACGAAGACGGGCATGAGGACGGCGACGAGGTAGATCGCCGTGACGGAGAACCCGCTGACCGATCGCAGCATCTCGCTCCGGACGACGTGCTTCATGCGGAGGCTCCCTCGACGAGATCGAAGTAGCGGTTCTCGAGCGAGTCGCCGTCGTCGACGACGAGGTCTCCCAGCGGGCCGGTGAACAGGACGCGGCGCTTGATGACGACGACCTGGTCCACGATCTGCTCGAGCTCGGCCAGCTGATGGCTGGAGACGAGGACGGTCCCGCCGCGGGCGGCGTAGTCGCGGAGGAAACCGCGCAGCCAGCGGATGCCGTCGGGATCCAGACCGTTCGCCGGTTCGTCGAGGATGAGCGTGCGCGGCGAGCCGATGAGGGCAGCGGCCAGTCCGAGCCGCTGCGCCATGCCCGTCGAGAACGTCTTCACGCGTCGACCGGCATCTGCCGCGAGACCCACCTCCTCGAGCACCTCGTCGACCCGGTGGCGCGACGCTCCGGTCGCGATCCGGCAGATCTCGAGGTGGCGTCTCGCCGTGATGCCGCCCTCGAACCCGAAGCCGTCCATGTGCACGCCGACATGGATCGCCGGATTCTCGAGCGCGGCGAACGGCACGCCGTCGATGACGCTCTGACCGCTCGTCGGGGCGATCAGCCCGACGATCGCCCGCAGCGTCGTCGATTTCCCCGCTCCGTTCGGACCGAGCAATCCGACCACGGCCCCGCGTGGAACCGCGAACGACACGTCCTCGACGGCGGTGCGATGACCGAACCTCTTCGTGAGTCCGCTGACCTCGATCGCATGCTTGTCCATCTCGATCCTTTCCTACTTGTCGCTGAGAAGGGGCGACAGAGGCGCCTCCACGCCTCTCGCCCAGAGGGCCTGCCACAGATTCCGCGTCCCGAGGTCGACCCGCGCGCGGCCCGAGACGACCGCGCCGCGATCCTCGACGTCCACGGCGACGTACGCGACGATCACCGCGTCCGTGGTCGCGTTACCCGCGAGCACGGGAAGCAGAGCTTCGACCGGAACCGCGATCGACCGCGGTTCACGCGGTGTCGCCGTTCCCGTGCCGATCCGCTCGTGCCCGAGGATTCCGTTGGTCGTCAGCGCGACCGGCGCCGCCGCGGGTATCTCGGCGCGCGGCGCCTCACCGGCCTGCACCAGGACGACTCGACCGCGCTCGGTGACGAAGCCGTACGTCGCCGACAGCGGTACCGGGATCACGGCTCCCGCGGTGATCACGGCCGCCGTGAGCGCTGCCGTGACCAACCCGAAACGGAGGGGCGAGCTCCCCGAGCGCAGAACGCGACACAACCCGCGAACGAGGATCACGATGCCGACACTGGTCACGGTCGCCCCCAGCGCGACCGTGACCAGGCCCCACACCGGCCCCCATCCGGCGAGCGCATCGGCGATACGAGCGACCGCCGTCAACACCAGGACGACGGGCGTGACGATGCTCGCGAGACCGAACGGCACACTCCACCACCGGCCGAGCCGCCTGTCCGCCCGCGCGCCGCCGAACAGCGTGCGCGCCAGGGCGTCCCGCGCATCGTGCATGGCCCGGTCCCGGAGATTCGGCTCGTCGAGCGCGCTCATCAGTGCCAGGTAACCGTCGAACCGCACGAACGGGATCAGGTTCACCACGACGATGCCTGCGCAGGAGAGGGCGAGAAGCAGCAGCATCCTCTCCTGTTCCCCCGGCGGTGTCGCCAGCGCGGCGAGGGCCGTGGCCGCGCCGACGGCGCCGTGCACAGCCGGTCCTGCCAGCGCGACCGCGACGCGCTCGCGCCGCTCGCCCAGACGCCACCCGTCGGTCACATCGACGAAGAACGCCGGAGCGAGGTAGATGAGCATGAAGCCCGCGCGCCGGGGTCTGCCTCCGAACCTCGTCAAGGTGATTCCGTGGGCGCATTCGTGGAGCAGGGTCAGACAGGCGAGGACCGCGACGAGGATCATCAGTTCGACCAGCGGCAACGGCGAGGTGAGTACCCGCCAGATGTCTCGCGCCTGCAGGGCGGCTGCGATGAGCCCGGCGCACAGGAGGATGCCGAGCGGAACCGCGAGCCGCGACAGCGGAAGCGGGGCTGCGCGCCCGCTCAGGCGCGCGAAGATCGCCGGCGCGTGCATGGTCGCGAACTGGACGGTGAGCGGCGGTCGGAACGACACGCGACCCGGTGGGGTCCGAGGCGCGTCGGCGAGGAGACCGCAGTCGCGGAATCGCTGGATCAGCGCCAGGAATGTGGGGGTCGGGTCGGATGGTGCGAAGCGCAGCTGCAGGTCGCGGAGCGTCGTCTCACCGTCCATCGAGGACAGCAGAGCGACGACGGCGGGTGAGACGCGCGACGAAGGCACTCCGTGCAGCATCGTGACCCACCGGTCGTCGCCGGTGTGCTCGAAGGTGACGCCGGACGCGAGCCGAGGGCGCGCCTCGCCGTCGAGGGGAGCGCTCGTTCCCTCCCCGGAGCGACGCAGGGAGCTAGACATCGCTCTGCGCCGCTCTCAGTGATTCCGCCCTGGTCGTCTCGAGGAGCTCGATCTCCTGCCCGTCCTGAGTGCGTACCGGCGAGATGCGGGGCGGAGTGAACCCGGATTCCACGAGCTCGTGGGCGAGCCGGTCACGGTGCAGCACCCGAAGCCGGCTCGTGAGGACCGTGACCGCGCCGCCACGTCGGAGATCGGCGGGACGCAGCCAGTTGACCACACGGCTCGCTCCGTCTGCGTCGATCTGCTGGGCGAACAGGTAGGTCTCGTCTCCCGCCGGACCGGGAACCGTGATCTCGTGCTCCTGAGGTACGGAGAGAGTCGCCGCCGACGTGCCGGCGGCGACGGTGAGGGCGAAGACGCCGTCAGTCGCCAGGTGCCGGCGCACGCTCCGGTACAGACGCGATCTCCCGTCTTCGTCGAGCAGCGTGATGGAGGTGGCTCCGAGCACGGCGAGTGCGTATCGCCGCGTCAGACGGAAGTCGCGCATATCGGCGACGACGCAGTCCAGTGACGGGTGATCGGGCAGCGCGCGCCGCAAGTGGGAGAGCATGTCGTGGGAGAGGTCGACGGCCGTCACCCGGTACCCGGATCGCACCAACGGAATCGTCAAGCGGCCGCTGCCCGCCGCGATGTCGATGATCGGCCCGCCGGTGCGGCGAGCGAGCGCCATCACCTCCCGGATCTCCGCGCGGTCGGCGCCCACCAGCCGCTGGTAGAAGTCGGTGCCCGCTCCCGAGTACAGGTCGAGCTCCTTCGCATCCGCGCGCGCGAGAGCGAGCCGCGCGCGGACGGAGTCGGTGATGAGATCCTCCATGGACTCGTCTCCCTTCCTCTGGGTCTGTCGTCTGGGGCGTGGGATGCGGGCGGAGCATGACCGCCCGCATCCCGTTCGGAATCGCGACCGCTCAGGTCGCGATCGCTGCTGCACCGCCGATGATGGCGATGATGTAACCGGCGTGTTCCCACCACTCCAGCGGCGCATCGATCTGTTCGAGTTCCACGAACTCCAGCGATTCCTTGTGCACGTCTCACCTCCTTCAGGGTGACGAGAGAGGGGCCTCTACGTGAGCGCGAGGATCCCGATGATCACTCCCACGGCGAAGCCTCGAGTCCAGTCGAGAGCGTCGTCGGGAGCGTCCATCGCTTCGAGCTCGATGAACTCGAGAGTGGGCGTCGCAGTGTTCATCTGCGTCCTTTCGTTCGTGAACCGGTGTCGGTCGGGTGTCGCTCAGGTGGCGGCGGCTGCGCCGATGCCGATGAGAATCAGCGCGCTGCCCACGCCCTGGTAGAAGCTCTCCCAGCTGGGGGCCTCCATCTCATCGAGCTCCTCGAATCGGAGACGCGAGTCTGTGTCGCGGTCCATGTCGTTCACCCCCTTCCCGCGGTGCGGGGACGCCGTACGGCACGCCCCTCCGGTCGCTCCATGCGGAGGCGCGGAGCACATCACGGAAGTCCGATGCGACGAGACCGGGAAGCATCGGTCGTCGAGCTCCCCAGGCGTTCTCGATCGCAGCGGCGATGCGATCGATGTCATGACTGCTCGGTGCCGGCGGCCGGGCGATGCCCCACCGGGTCACGAGCTCGGCGATGCCCCGCGCAGGATCCAGCGGCAGACGGAACGGCGCGGAGACGCACGCCCAGAACCCCTCGAGGCTCGCGCGGTCGCCCCATTGGGCGTCACCGTCGCAGATCCGCCGCCACACCGGTGCGATGATCGCCGCGGTCGCGCTCATCTTGCGCATCCCGAGGCGGAAGGCGACCTCGTTGGCGACGTACCAGTGACGCGAGGCGTACGGGTCCGATCCGCGAAGCGCCGCACTGCGCTGAGTCGCCGCGCTCAGACGGGCGAGTCTCAGACGCACGTCGTCGGAGTCCAGTCGCCCCTCCGCGGCCTCGAGGATGGCTCTGCCGAGTGACACGGCGTCGGCGTGCGCGCGAGCGCTTCGTGCCGGACCGGTCGAAGCGCCCGCGAGCCGCAGGAATGCTTCGAGCGCCCCGTCACGGACCTGCGTCGCGGTCAACGTCACGAGGTTCTCCGGGTCGAGGAGAGCGTGTCGCGGTCTCAGCGCACGACCGATGACGAGCCGGTGACCGTGGGTGTTGGTCAGGATGCTGACGCTGTTGGTCTCTGACGAGGTGCCGAGCGTGGTGGGCACGGTGACGAGGTCGACGGGCGGAGGCGCGTCGGGCAGCACGGTGAGCGCCTCGCGCTGCGCGCGTTCGAGTGCGAACTGCAGGGATCGATCGCGGGCCAGTGCGAGCGCGGCGAGCTTGGCCGCGTCGAGGACGGTTCCGCCGCCGACAGCGAGGATGACCTCGGGGCGCTGACGCGCGATGCGCGCGGCGATGCCGAGGATCGCCTCGGCATCCACCGCCGTGGCGTCGAGCTCCACGACGTCTGTCGGGCGGGTGGGAAGGAACGGGACCCGCACCGCCGAGTCGGCGATGACCATCGTCGCGCGATACGCGGTCAGTCGTGCGGTCATCGTCCGAGCGATGCCCCTGCCGTGCCACAGCGTCGGGACGCGGGCCGTGAACCCGTCCGTCATCTCGAGACGCTCCGCGCCTGCGCGAGACCCGCCCGCACGCCGGCATCCAACTCGAGGAGGTCGGCCGCGTCGAATCCGTAGGCGGGGATCAGCCCGATTCCGCTCGGGCCCGGCTGCACCTGCACGCCGTGGTCGGCGATGGCGGACACGACGTCGAGCACCTCGCGCCCGGACAGCGCCTCGCCGTCATCGGTGCGGAGATGGAGACCGAGGAAGCATCCCCTCCCCGTGACGCGGGTGATCAGCCCATCCGCCCTCATCGAATCGGCGATCCCGGCGAGGTCGGCCGCGAGCGCGCGCACCGAGTCGATCACGTCGATGCGGTCGAGCTCGTCGATGACCGCGAGGATCGCCGCCGCGCACGCCGGTGTGCCCGCTTGCGTCTCGCCGTGCACGAACGTCCACCCGCCGCGCATGAACTCCGAGGCGACGCGCGCTCCGACGAGGAGGGCGGCGGCCCCCATAGCGCCGTTCGTCAGCGCTTTGGAGACGATCAGCACATCGGGCGCGCCCGCCCACGCGTCGCTGGCGAACATGCGGCCGGTGCGTCCGAACCCCGTCGCGACCTCGTCGGCGACCACGAGGAACCCGTACTCCTCCCGCAGCGCGAGAAGGCGCGCGATGAAGGCATCCGTCAGCGGGAAGGCACCGCTTCCCAGAACCGGCTCGACGACCACGGCCGCGACGCGCGATCCCTCGCGCCGCAGCAGCGTGCCGAGCTCTTCTCCGTCGTCGTCGTGCGCCACGTGCCTGATCGAGCGGCGATCGACGCCGTAGGCCTCCTGCAGGAGTTGGTCGCCGCTGAGAGCATGGCTGCCGTACATGGTGCCGTGGTAACTGCCCCGCAGGCCGACGACGAGGGACCGGGAGGCGGCCCCTCGCTGCGACCAGTACTGTCGCGCGAGTTTCATCGCGGCGTCGTTCGCCGCCCCGCCCGAGGTGGAGAAGATCACGCGGCTGTATCTCGCCGGGCCGGCGATCGCGAGCAGTCTCTCCGCTGCGATCTGCGCATACCGATTCGGGGATCGGAACAGGGTCAGGTACGACGCGTCTCGTGTCGCTCTGGCGACGGCCTCGGATACCGCCGGATTCCCGAATCCGAGCGGGACGTTCCACAGCCCGCTCGTCGCGCACAGCCGCGAGGACCCGTCGGCGTAGCGGATGCGATTGCCGGCGGCACCGACCGCGGTCTGCGCAGGGGTGAAGACGGTGTCGGCCGGAAGCATCGCCGGCCACAGTGCGTGCGGTGAGGTCACTGCACCCTGTGAGGTGACCGCGTGGGGTGAGGTCATCGCCGTGCCGCCTCCGCTCCCGCTCCCTCGGTCGAGGCCCCGAGGGAGATGCCCAGCGCCCCGATGGCCTCCCGACAGAGTCGACCTGCATCCGGCTCGGGAATCGCGAGACTCCGCGCGACCCTCTCGGCGGCGACGTCCCACCCGCTCGACGTCTGCGTCGCCTCCACGACCACGGCGGTCAGTCGCGACAGGGCTCGCCGGCCGCGTGAATCGACATCGGCCAGCACGAAGCCCTCGGCCGTGTCGAGGAGGAAGGGATCCGAGGGGAGCGGCTCGGCGTCCGCTCCGTCGTCGTCGATCAGCGACCAGCCGAATCCGGCGACCCGCACTCCGTTCGCGTTCCGGAGCATCCTGAGAAGGTCGATGGCCCGCAGGTAGCGCGCCGTCTCGCCACGATCCGGCCCCGAGGCCGTGAGCTCCTCGATCGATGGCGCGCCTCCGAGCCTCACTCCCCGCTCGACGGGCTCCGCGAGTCGATCCGGCGTCTGCATGATGTGCCCGACGGGCTCGCCCCTCATGCCGACGGTGAATGCGCCGTCGGCGCGCACCCTGATCGCATTCGGGATCTCCGTCGCGCGAGGACTCTCGAGTGCGGAGCGCTCCGCGAGGACGACCCGCGGGTCGAGGAGCGCCGAGGGGAAGACACCCGTGCGGCGGGCGAGGCGCGCGTCGTCGAGAAAGGCCTCCCATCCCGGGATGTCGAGCACAGCGACCACCGTCGGCCCGACGAGCTGCACGAAGGCCGCGGCGACGTAGTCCTGCAGCTCGACGGTGGTGTCTCCGAGGACCATCTCGTCGCCGCTCTCATCGAGCCGCCCGCTGTAGCGGAAGAGTGCGGCGGACACAGCGGGGAATCTCTCACCTTCCGGCAGGAGGACCGCATCCTGAGCGCCCGCCGCATCGAGGACGGCGTCCGTCGGTGCACCGGGATCGACCAGGAAGATGCGGCGGTACCGACTGCGCTCCCCCGTGACGAACTCGCGGAGCGCGCGCGCCCCGATCTCCGCTTCATCCACCTCAGCCCCCGATGTTCTGCGACGCCCGTGCGTCTTCATCTGAAGCTATACACACCTCATTCGTGTATCAATATTTTTCACTCGAGTCGAGAAATCCGCGGGGATCGCCGTTCCTCGACCCTCACCCGGGCTGGTCATGCGCTCCTCGACCGATCGGATAGACTGGGGAGGTTGTTTCCTGGTGACGTGTCCGAGCGGCCGAAGGAGCACGCTTGGAAAGCGTGTGTTGTGCAAGCAACCGCGGGTTCGAATCCCGCCGTCACCGCCAGACGACTGAAGGGCCTCACGAAGTGGGGCCCTTCAGTCGTCTATCGAGCACTGGGGATTCGGGGAGCCCTGAGCGCAGCGAAGAGCGGAGTCCCGCCGTCACCGCCAGACGGGGATCGGCTGCTCCTGGGGTCCATAGTGCAGAGTCGCCATGAAGATCAACCCTCCTGACGCCGGAGCCGGAGCGCGAGTATCTCTGTAACACGACCTCTGGTCCACCGAGCTTCGGACCAGAGCACGGGCCGGCGGAGTCCCCAGCGAAGCCGGCAGGTGCCCCGCGTGGTTCCCCAGACCAGCGGGGCACCCCCACTTACGACGTCGTTTGCGAGACGCGGCTACTGCGCGAAGCGCACCCCGTACACCTGTCCGCCCGGTTCAGCCGGCAACGGCGTCATGCCCAGTCGCTCGTAGAAGGCGGCGGCCCCCGTGTTCGCGGGGTCCATCCCGAGGTGCAGCGCGGGGACGCCCCGCCGCGTGAGCTCGGCGAAGAGCGTCTCGATGAGGCGTCGCCCCAGCCCCTGCCCCTGTGTCTCGGGGAGCAGATCGATGTGCAGGTGGGCGGGGTACTCCGCGGCATTCGCGTTCGTGCCCGGCGCCTGCCGATATCCGTACTCGATCATCTTCTCCTCGCGGGTCGACGGCTCGGCCGCGCGCGGGTACTTCGCGGCGAGCGCCGGCCACCACTCGTCTCGGAACCACGTCTGGAACGCGTCGGTGTCGTCGGTCGCGACGATGTAGCCGATCACGCGCTCGTCGTCCGACTCGACCACCCAGGCGAGATCGGGGTGCCGCTCGACGTAGGGGACCGCGAAGAGGTCGCCCCACAGCTCGTCGTCCGAGAAGATGCCGGTCGCGTCCTTGCCGGCATCCGCCGTCTTCAGGCAGATCTCGTACATCGCTGCACGATCGGACGGGCGGTAGGGGCGGATGCGGGGCACGACGACTCCTCGGTGAGTGCGGGGGGAAGCCGTCAGCCTATCGGCCTCGGTATCCGCTTCGACGTCGTGCGCGCCCACGGCAGCATGATGGCCGCGACGAGCAGCACCGCACTCGCGCCGACGAGCGCACCGCCGAGCGTGTCGGTCGCCCAGTGGACCGAGAGCAGCGTGCGCGAGACGGCCATGGCCACGATCCATGCGGCACCCACGATCGCGACCCACACCCGCGGGAAGAGCAGATAGAGGACGAGCGCGATGGTCGCGGCGTTGGCGGTGTGCCCGGAGGGGAAGGAGCCGAAGTCGCTCGTCACGATCATGTCCTCCGGCCGTGCCCTGCCGAAGAGGTTCTTCAGCACCTGCACGAGGGCGGCGCTCGCCAGGAAGGTCGCGGCAGCGAAGACGGCCCCGCGCCAGCGCCTCGCCAGCAGAAGGGCGATGATCACCAGCAGCGGCACCGCGAGGATCGCCACCCATCCCCCGCCGATGTGATCGAGCACGAGCGCAGCCGTCAGCATCCAATCGGCTCGGTGCTCGACGATCGCCTCGCTCCACCATCGATCGAAGCCGGGAGGCTCGGTGTAGCCGAAGACGATCGCCGCTCCCAGCAGCGCCGCCGCCGCGAGAGTTCCCAGTCCCCACCACAGCAGCGCGCGCGATCTCATCGCACCATTCTGCCTGGTCGATCCTGAAGGATCAGGGAGCGAGCATTCCGACGCTCCGGGGGCGTACGACGAACCAGAGAGCCAGGACGGCGATCACGGCGCAGCCGACCATGACCGACGCCATCGTCGTCGCGGTGATCCCCGCGCCCTTCGAGATCCATCCGACCACCGGCGAGATGAGGCCGGCGACGCCGAAGTTCGTCGCGCCGATGACGGATGCCGCGGTGCCTGCCGCCTTGCCGTGGCGGTCGAGCGCGAGCACCTGCACGTTCGGGAACGTGAACCCGCACGCGGTCATGAAGAAGAACAGCGGCACCACGGTCCCCCACAGCCCGAGGCCGAGCTGATCGGTCACGATGATCGCGGTACCGGCGATCAGCAGCACAGCCGTCGAGTAGGCCATGACCCACTGCGGACCGAACCGGGCGGCGAGTCGGGATGCCGTCTGCACGCCGATCACCACGCCGAGCGAGTTGACGGCGAACAGGAGCCCGTACTGCTGGGCGTCGAGCCCGTGCGTCTGCTGGAACAGGAACGGCGAGGCCGAGAGATACGAGAACAGACCGGAGAACGTCATGCCGCCGATGATGAGCACGCCGATGAAGACGCGGTCGGAGAACACCGAGCGGTAGCGCTGCAGGACGGTCGCGCCGCCCTTCTCCTGGCGGCGGGCGACGGGAAGGGTCTCCGGCACGAAGATCAGCGTGGAGACGAGCATCACGACGCCGTACAGCGCCAGCACGATGAAGATGCCCTGCCAGGGCATGAGCGTCAGCAGCCAGGACCCGATCAGCGGAGCCACCACGGGAGCGACACCCGAGACGAGCGCGAGCCGGGAGAGCATCACCACGAGGCGTCGGCCGCCGAACAGGTCGCGCACGATCGCCATGGCCACGACACCGCCGGCCGCGGCGCCGACGCCCATGAGCACGCGGGCCCCGCCGAGCAGTGGCAGCGTCGGAGCGAAGGCCGCCGCGAAGCTCGCCAGCACGTGCAGGGCGGTCACGGCGATGAGCGGTACCCGGCGGCCGACCTTGTCGCTCAGGGGGCCGACGACGAGCTGACCGAGCGCGAACCCGATCATGGTGCCGGTCAGGGTCAGCTGCACGGCGGCAGCGGTGGTCTGGAAGTCCTCCTCCAGCACCGGGAACGCCGGCAGGTAGAGGTCGATCGTGAAGGGGCCGAGCGCGGTCAGGGCACCCAGTAGCACGATGTACAGCGCGCGTCGGCCGTTCGAGATCGAGTCTCCGGGGTGGAGCATGATCGGCGCGGTGGCCGGGTTCGAGCCGAGCGTGCGGATGGCGCCGGTCGACGACGGCACGCGGATGCTGCCGGTCGCCGTGCGCTCGGGCGCGGAGATGGTGGGGACGGAATCGGTGCGGGGCGCGTCAGACACAGGGGCTTTCCGGAGAGGGGAATGAGTCTCGAATCGATTCGAGCGAAGCATCCATGCTACTCCCCCGCCCGCCGCGTCCCCGCGACCGTCAGCGCGAGATGCGGGCGAGAGCCTGCTCGAGGTCGGCGACGAGGTCGCCGGCGTCCTCGATGCCCACCGACAGCCGCACGATGTTCTCGGGCACGGCGAGCTCGGTTCCGCGCACCGAGGCGTGGGTCATGTCCGGCGGGTATCCGATCAGCGACTCGACGCCGCCCAGCGACTCGGCGAGCTGGAACAGCTCGGTCGACTCGGCGAACGCCTTCGCGGCCGCCGGTCCCGCTGCGAGACCGAGCGACAGCATCCCGCCGAATCCGCTCATCTGCCGTGCGGCGATGTCGTGACCGGCGTGCGCGGCGAGCCCGGGGTGGTAGACCTCGGAGAACTCCGGACGGCCCGCTGCCCACTCGGCCACGACCTGGGCGTTCTCGGAGTGCTGGCGCATGCGTACCGCGAGGGTCTTGATGCCGCGGGTCGTGAGCCACGCGTCGAACGGCGCCGACACGGCGCCGACCGCGAACTGCTGGAACTTCACGTCGTCGACGAACCGGTCGTCGCCGAACACCACGGCGCCGCCGAGCACGTCGGAGTGCCCGCCGAGGTACTTGGTGGTGGAGTGCACGACGAGATCGGCGCCCAGCGACAGCGGCTGCTGCAGCGCGGGCGAGGCGAAGGTGTTGTCGACGACCGCGATGGCGCCGGCGGCGTGCGCGATCTCGGCGACAGCGGCGATGTCGACGATCTTCAGCAGCGGGTTGCTGGGCGTCTCGACCCAGATGATCCTGGTTTCGGGGCGGAGACCGGCGCGCACCGCATCGAGGTCGGACAGCTCGACGGTCGTGGTCTCGATCCCCCACTTGGCGAGGACCTTGGTCAGCAGCCGGTAGGTCCCGCCGTACGCGTCGTTGCTGAGCAGCACGTGGTCGCCGGGAGAGAGGATGCCGCGAAGCAGCGCGTCCTCCGCGGCGAGCCCCGAGGCGAAGGAGAGCGCCCGCGTGCCGCCCTCGAGCGCCGCGAGCTGCGTCTCCAGCGAGGAGCGCGTCGGGTTGCCCGCACGGTTGTACTCGTATCCCTCGCGGAACCCGCCGATGCCGTCCTGCACGTGCGTGGAGGCCTGGTAGATCGGCGGGATGATCGATCCGGTGGTCGGATCGGGCTCCTGGCCCGCGTGGATGGCTCGGGTGGCGAAGGAGTGCTCGGACATGCTCTCAGCCTACGTCGGGGGCCGCGACGGCGGCCGTCCCGTTACGCCGGGCGTCAGCGCGACAGGTACGACAGCAGGTCCTGCCGGGTGAGCACGGTGTGCGGACGCCCGCCCTCCGTGACGAGCAGCGCGTCAGCGTCGGCGAGCGCGGCGCGCGCCTGCGTGATCGGAGCATGGATGCCGATGAGCGGCAGCCTCTCCCCGACGTGCTCGCCGACGGCATCCGTGGGCTTGGCGTCGCCGCGGAAGAGCAGGTCGAGCAGACCCTTCTCGTCGACCGTGCCGACGACCTCGCCCATCATGACGGGAGGCTCGGCGCTGAGCACGACGAGCTGCGACACCTCGTACTCGGTGAGCAGGCCGATGGCCTCGAGCACGGTGTCGGTGGGGTGCGCGTGCACGAGGTCGGGGATGCCGTCGCCCTGGCGCGGTGCGCGGGCGGCCAGCACGTCGGCCACCGTCTCGCCGTCCTCGACGTCGCTGAAGCCGTAGGAGCGCATCCAGCCGTCGTTGAAGATCTTGCTCAGGTAGCCGCGCCCGCCGTCGGGCAGGAGCACGACCATCACCGCGTCCGCGGGCAGCTCGCGGGCGACGCGCAGCGCACCGACGACCGCCATGCCGCTCGATCCGCCGACGAGGATGCCCTCCTCGCGGGCGAGGCGGCGGGTCATCGCGAAGGCCTCCGCGTCGTCGACCGCGACGATCTCGTGCGGCACGGACGGGTCGTACGCACCGGGCCAGATGTCCTCCCCCACCCCCTCGACGAGGTACGGGCGACCGGTGCCTCCGCTGTAGACGCTGCCCTCGGGGTCGACGCCGACGATGCGAACCCGACCGTCGGAGACCTCGCGCAGGAACCGACCGGTGCCCGTGATCGTGCCGCCCGTGCCCACGCCGGCGACGAAGTGCGTGATCTCGCCGTCGGTGTCGCGCCAGATCTCCGGTCCCGTGGTCTCGTAGTGGCTGCGCGGCCCGTTCGGGTTCTCGTACTGGTTGGGCTTGAACGCCCCGGGGATCTCCCGCGCCAGCCGATCACTGACGCTGTAGTACGACTCGGGGCTGTCGGCCGCGACCGAGGTGGGCGTCACGACGACCTCGGCCCCGTAGGCCCGCAGCACATCGATCTTGTCCTCGCCGACCTTGTCCGGCACGACGAAGACGCACGAGTACCCTCGCTGCTGCGCGACGAGCGCGAGCCCCACCCCCGTGTTGCCGCTCGTGGGCTCGACGATCGTGCCGCCCGGCTTCAGTTCACCCGAGGCCTCGGCCGCATCGATGATCCGCGAGGCGATGCGATCCTTCGCCGACCCGCCGGGGTTCAGGTACTCGAGCTTCACCAGCACGGTGCACTCGATGCCCTCCGTAACGTGCTGGAGCTTCACGAGGGGCGTGTCGCCGACGAGGTCGACGATCGAGTCCGCATACTTCATGTCTTCAGGGTAGACGCGAGGATGCCGCGACCGGGGCTGTGTTGCACCCGGCCGCGGCATCCTGTCATCGGCTCTCCTCGTCGGAAGGTCAGCCCTTCGTGGATCCGGCCAGCAGGCCTCGCACGAAGTAGCGCTGCAGAGCGAAGAACACGATCAGCGGGATGATGATCGACACGAAGGCACCGGCGGTGAGCAGGTACCAGTCGTTGCCCCGTGTTCCCGTGATCTCGGCCAGCAGCTTCGTGATCGGCGCCGCGGCCCCGTCGGCGAAGACGAGGGCCACGAGCAGGTCGTTCCACACCCAGAGGAACTGGAAGATCGCCACCGACGCGATCGCCGGCATCGTGAGCGGCAGCACCACGCGGAAGAAGATCTGCCCACGGGATGCGCCGTCGACGCGTGCGGCCTCGATGATCTCGCCCGGGATCTCCGACATGAAGTTGTGCAGCAGGTAGATCGCGAGCGGCAGCGCGAACATCGTGTGGGCGATCCACACCTGCGCATACCCCTGCGAGGCGTCGAGCGGCAGGGTCACCTGCAGCCCGAACAGGTTGATGCCGCGCGAGAACGAGCTGAGCAGCGGCACCAGCGCCATCTGGATCGGCACGATCTGCAGTGCGAACACGAAGATGAAGAGCGCGTTGCGGCCCTTGAAGTCGATCCAGGCGAACGCGTACGCGGCCATCGCCGCGATCATCAGAGGGATGATGGTCGCGGGGATCGTGATCGCGATCGAGTTGATGAACGATTCGAGGATGGTCAGCTGCGTGGTGCCGGACTGCAGCACCTGCACGTAGTTGTCGAAGGTCACCTGAGGGTTCGCGAAGAACTCCCACCAGCCGCTGGACTGGATGTCGTCTCGCGGACGGAACGACGAGATGAACAGCCCCAGAGTCGGGATCGTCCACAGCACCGCGATGAGGATGGAGCCCACCGACGCCCAGGGACGCGACAGCTTCTTGCGCGCGCGCCCCGCCGCGGCATCCAGTCCGCCGCCGGTCGCGATCGCCCGGGTGGAGGCGGGGGTCTCGGTCTTCAGCGTGTCGCTCATCATCGCACCTCCCGCTGCTTCTTGATCTGTCTCGCGTTGTAGATGACGATCGGCAGCACGAGGATGAAGAGGATCACCGACAGCGCCGCGCTGCGGCCCGCCTCGAACTTCGAGAACTGCGTGTACATCTCGTTCGCCAGCACCGAGGTGCCGTAGTTTCCGGCGGTCATGGTGCGGACGATGTCGAACACCTTCAGCGAGGCGATGGAGATCGTCGTGAGCACCACGATGAGCGCCGGGCGGATCGACGGCACGGTCACCGAGCGGAAGCGCTCCCAGGCGTTCGCGCCGTCGAGCTCGGCTGCCTCGAGCAGCTCGGCCGGGACGCCCTTGATGGATGCCGAGAGCACGACCATCGCGAAACCGGTCTGCACCCAGATGAGCACGACGATGAGGAACAGGTTGTTCCACGGCTCGTTGAGCAGCCACTGCTGCGGCGTGCCGCCGAACCAGACGAGGATCTGGTTGAGCAGACCGATCTGCTTGAAGTCGCCGCCGCGGTATTCGTACATGAACCGCCAGATGATGCTCGCGCCGACGAACGAGATCGCCATCGGCATGAACACGAGCACCTTGTAGATCTTCTCGCCGCGGGTGCGGTCGATGAAGACGGCGTAGGCGAGGCCGACGATGGTCGACACGGTCGGCACGAGCAGCACCCAGATGATCGAGTTGACGACCGAGGTGATGCCGTCGGACTGCGTGAAGATCCACACGTAGTTGGCGAATCCGACGAAATCGCTGTTCGAGGAGTTCCGGAACGACGAGTACATGGTCTGGATCGACGGCAGGATGAGTCCGACGAGCAGGAGCAGCAGCGCCGGCGCCATGAAGGCCACGAGTTGGATCAGATATCCCGCTCCGTCGCGGGATCGGTAGTCCAGGAAGAAGAACAGGGCTCCGACGAGGACGGCGACGCCCATCGCCCAGTAGTAGGAGCTGAAGAAGAACATCACGGCGAGCGGGATGAGCAGGCACATAGCCAGCCGCACCCAGGTGTAGATCGCTCCTCGGCGCGGAGCGACGTCCACGAGGAGGAGGATGACGGCCACGACCACCGCGAAGGCGATGACCACGACCACTGCTTGGAGGATCTGGGGCAGAGTCCCGATCCATTGGAAGAATGCTGTCGCGTTCACGGATTCCCCTTCATGACGCGTTGCGGATCAGCCCGCACGTCGATGTGCGGGCAACGGGATGAGAGGGAGGGCCGCCCCGGGATGGGGCGGCCCTCCTCATCCGATCAGCTGGACGGCCAGCCGGTCTCGATCTGCGTGAGCACCTCGTCGGTCGAGGTGCCGTTGACCCAGGCCACGATCCCCTTCCAGAACGTGCCCGCGCCCACGGCGCCGGGCATCAGGTCGCTCGCGTCGAAGCGGAACGTGGTGTCCGGGTCCTGCAGGATCTTGATGGTCTCCTGCAGGATCGGGTCCTTGGCGTTCGCCGGGTCGAGGCCGTTGTTGGCCGAGGTGACGCCGCCGAGGCTCACGCGGCTGTTCGCCCACTCGGGGCTCGACAGGTACGCGAGGACCTTCTGCGTGGCCTCCTTGTCGGTGAAGGCACCGACGATCTCACCGGCGCCGGTGACGGCCTTGTCGTCGGCGGACTCGCCCGGGAGCATGAACGCCCAGACGTCGCCGTCCTCGGCGATCTCGGTGCCCTCCGGGAAGAAGCCCGACAGGAACGAGGCCTGGTGCGTCAGCGCGCAGGTGCCCTCCGCGAGCGCCGGAGCCACGTCGCCGAAGGCGGTCGAGTTGATCGAGCGCACGTCGCCGAAGCCCGCGTTCACGTTCGACGGGTTGAGCAGGATCGAGCCCACCGAGTCGAAGGCGGTCTTGATCTGCGGGTCGGTGAACGGGATCTCGTTGGTCACCCACTGGTCGTACACGTCGGGGCCGGCCTGACGGAGCACGTAGTCCTCGACCCAGTCGGTGCCCGGCCAGCCCGTGGCCGTGCCGGACTCGAAGCCGGCGCACCACGCCGGTCCGCCGATCTTCGACTGGATCGTCTCCGTCAGAGCCTGCATCTCGTCGAGGGTGGTCGGGACCTCGACGCCCCACTCGGCGAACTTCGCCGGGGAGTACCAGATCCACCCCTTGACGTTGGCCATGAGCGGCGCGCCGTAGAACTCGCCGTCGACCGTGCCGTAGTTGACCCAGTCCTCGGTCCAGTACTCGTTGGCGTTCTTCTCGACCTCTTCGGGCGCGGGCTTCAGGTAGTCGCGGTTCGCGAAGTCCGCGAACAGACCCGGCTGCGGGAAGATCGCGATGTCCGGCGGGTTGCCGCCCTGGGCGCGGGTGCCGAGCTGCGTCTCGAAGTCCTGGCTGCCCTCGTACTTGATGGTGATGTCGTTCTCCTCGGCCCAGTCCTTCCAGGACTCCTGGAGGAGTTCGGCTTCGGAGTCGACGATCGTGCCGTAGATCGTGACGGTGTTGTCTCCGCCGCCGTCGCCGCCGCTGCCGCCGCCCGGTGCGCCGGGAGCACCGCAGCCCGCGAGCGCGATGCCCGCGACACCCAGAAGGGCGATCGGCGCGTAACGCCGAGAACGCTGTGACAGACCCATGTGAATTCTCCTCTTCGAGTTTCACGGCCCCTCGGTGATCCTGCCGCCCCTCGGCACGGATCGGGAACCGATTCCACGCCAACATACCGGCGTCGCACTTCCCGGCACAACACACGAGGATCACAAGCTTGCAACCATTCTGCGATCGCGGACGCCGCGGATGGGAGCGCTCCCGCAACGATTGTGTGGAACCGGTTCCTTTCGAACGCGCGACGGGCTACCATGTCATCCGCGCGCACGCTGACGTGGGCACCGGAACGGGTCGAGGAGGACCGATGAGCACGATCGCGGACGTCGCGGCTCGTGCCGGCGTGTCGAAGGCCACCGCGAGTCGCGCTCTCACCGGACGCGGCTATGTCTCAGAGGAGACCAGGCAGCGGGTGTCGGATGCCGCCGACGAGCTCGCCTACGTCGCCCACTCCTCCGCCACCAGCCTCGCCACCGGGCGCACGCAGACCGTCGGGGTCATCATGCCTCCCGTCGACCGCTGGTTCTTCGCGGAGCTGCTCGACGGCATCCAGGAGTCGCTGTTCGCCCTCGACTACGAACTGGCGCTGTACGGCATCCGCGAGGGCAGCGAGACCCGCGAGCGCCTGTTCGACACCGTGCTGCCGGGGCGCCGCTTCGACGGGATCATCGCGGTCGGCATCCAACCCAGCGCGCAGGAGCTCGAGCGGCTGCACCGGTCGGAGCGACCGCTCGTGAGCGTCGGTCCGTACAGCGAAGGGTCGAGCGCCGTGTCGATCGACGACGTCGCCGCCGGGCGCATCGCGACCGAGCACCTCATCGACCTCGGTCACACAGACATCGCCTTCGTCGGCGGTTCGAATGACCCGGGGCGGCTGAGCTTCGGCGACGCGCGGCGCATCGACGGCTACCGCGAGGCGCTGTCGGCCGCGGGGCTTGCGGACAGCGCGCGCATCGCGGACTCGCCGCCCACCATGCCCGGCGGCTATGCGGCCGCGGTCGAGCTGCTCGGCGATCGTCGCGCGCGCCCCACCGCCGTGGTGGGTGTCTGCGACGAAGCCGCGATCGGAGCCATGATCGCCGCCAGACGGCTCGGGATCGCCGTTCCGACCGAGCTCAGCATCGTCGGGATCGACGACCACCAGCACGCGGAGATGTTCGCGTTGACGACGATCAAGCAGTCACCGCGCGAGCAGGGGCACGAGGCCGTGCGGCTGCTGCAGCGCCAGATGGAGAAGCCGGATTCGCCGCTGGAGCGGTGCGTGACGGCATCCGTGCTCGTGGTGCGCAGCTCGACCGCCGCGCCGCGCTGATGCATCCGGGACGCGCCGCAGACGCACGAAGGCCCCGGGGTGACCCGGGGCCTTCGCAGACGTTCAGGAGGAGGTGCGAGCACCTCGACCCGGACGGGATTACTTGAGGGTGACCGTCGCGCCGGCCTCTTCGAGAGTGGCCTTGGCCTTCTCGGCGGTCTCCTTGTTCGCGCCCTCGAGGACGGCCTTGGGAGCGCCGTCGACGACAGCCTTGGCCTCGCCGAGGCCGAGCGAGGTGAGCTCGCGGACGGCCTTGATGACCTGGATCTTCTTGTCGCCTGCGGCCTCGAGGATGACGTCGAAGGAGTCCTTCTCCTCGACCTCTTCGGCAGCACCAGCGCCACCGGCGCCGGCAACGGCGACGGGTGCGGCAGCGGTGACCTCGAACTTCTCCTCGAACGCCTTCACGAAGTCGTTGAGCTCGACGAGGGTCAGGCCAGCGAACTGCTCGAGCAGCTCCTCGGTGGAAAGCTTCGCCATGATGTATCTCCTAATAGATGGGGTTGTTGTACGAGAACGTCGGACGCTTACGCGGCGTCGGCGGTCTCGAGCTTTTCGCGAAGCGCGTCGATGGTGGCGGCAGCCTTGCCCATCGTCGCCTTCATCATGCCCGCGGCCTTCGCCAGCAGAACCTCACGGCTCTCGAGCGAGGCGTACTTGTTGACCTCGTCGGCGGTGAGGGCGTTGCCCTCGAAGATGCCGGCCTTGATCACGAGAAGCGGGTTGGCCTTGGCGAAGTCACGAAGAGCCTTGGCAGTGGCGACGAAGTCACCGTGCACGAACGCGACGGCCGACGGACCCTTGAGGTCGTCGTCCAGTGCGGTGATGCCGGCCTTGTTGGCGGCGATCTTGGTCAGCGTGTTCTTCACCACGGCGTACTCAGCGTCCTGACGGATGCTGTTGCGCAGCTGCTTCAGCTGGGCAACCGTCAGACCGCGGTACTCGGTCAGCAGAACGGCAGTCGAGTCCTCGAATGACTTCGTGAGCTCGGCGACCGATGCATCCTTCTGCGCCATGGTCACTCCTTGGTGTGTACGAGGCGCCTCACGGCGGTGAGGCACCGACCTCGACCGCATGCAACAGAAAAGCTCCGGCGCAAGCGCACGGAGCTTCGGGAAGTTCGTCGCCTGCGCGGGCCCCTGCTGAGCAGAGCTTCGATCGTTCGTGTTCGCACACGCACGATGACCAGCGGTCTTCGGTTGCCCCTACTCTACCTCACGCGCGCTCCCCTCCCAAATCCGCTCCCGGCCCCTGCTCCTGCCCCTCTTCCCCTTCCACCCCCGCGCCGAGACCCACCACGTGCGCCGAGACCCACCACCACAGACGTCGCGCCCGGTGGGTCTCGACGCGAATGCTGGGTTTCGGTGCGCTCATCGAGGATGGATGCCGAAGGCGGCCAGCCTCGCGCCCAGAGCGTCCTCGCTGCGGATATGCTCCGATCCCCATCGGACGACGCGCCAGCCTGTGACGCCGCGGACTTCGTCCTCACGACGCTTCTCGGCGATCACGACGTCGTCGATGCTCCTGTCACCGCGCATCTCCGGCGACACGTACTTGCCGAGGCCGTCGAACTCCCCGAAAGCGCGTGCGTGCGGGAATCCGAAGTCCAGCCAGAAGTCACGGCCGTCTGATGCGGTGACGCGCGACTGGAGCTCGATGTCGCGGAAGCCGAGTCGGTGCAGCAGCAGTCGGCTGACGCTCTCGCCGGGGAGCTGCGCCCGACCGTCCGCGAACGCCACCACCCGTCGCGCTTGGCGGATGCCGCGATTCGACGACCGGCTCATCCGACTATCGAGCCTTTCCCTCCATGCTGCAGCGACGGATTCGTCCTGCCGGTGCCCCACCACGGCGATGCGGCGCAGCGCGGCATCCGCACTCGCCACTGCCGCTTCGGGCCGCAGAGTTCTGGCGAGATCGACGACCGTTCGTTCCAGAGAGGTGCAGGCGATCCCGTCAATCTCGGTCAGATCGTCCTCGCCGAGCGCGAGGGAGTGACGGGCGACCCCGGACCGCCGCCGGCTGTGACTGGTCGGGGCTGTGAGTGTGTGCACGGCCGAGGGCTGCGTCCGGTACAGCGGCAAGCCGTGCAGGACGGCCGCGGAATCGAGACAGAAGGGCGGCGCGGCATACGTCGCTTCGCGCCGCACGGCCAGGACCTCGAGCAGGTGACGCCCCTCCCGCCAGAGGTCAGTCCAGTCAGCGCCCGCGACGTACCACCCTCGACGCACCCTGATCAGTGCGCCGGTCTGCACGGCGTCGGCGATGTCGCGCTCGGTCATGCCGCGTTCGATCAGCTCCGATCGCGACCGCAACATCTGCTCGGCGGACGGAATGGCGAGTTCACGCGGCATCCCGACATCCTGTCGAGCCTGCAGGCTCCGCGGGCGTTCTGGGCGCGATGTGCAGTGATCACACCGCATCCTCGTCTTGTGCAGAAGAGGTGCTGGGCGAGTCCCCTATCGCCGAGACCCACCTCCCCCGTCGAGACCCACCGCGCACGACGTTGCGCTTGGTGGGTCTCGACGCGGGGGGTGGGTCTCGGCGCAGGGTGAGTTTCGGCGGAGCAGGGGCGTCGACGGGAGGGAGGGGATGCCGCGGAGCGGCGGCGTGTACGGCGGGGAGGGTCGGCACCCGGGGTTAGGCTCGTCAGGTGACCCCGGAACTCCAAGCGCGCATCGTTGCGGACTCCCGCGACCGCGTCGCCTGGATGCGCGCGAGGTCGCGCGGGATCACCGCCACCGACGTCGCAGGGCTCACGAGCGCGAACTCCATCGCGCGCGCCGCTGACTCCAAGCTGGGCGGCGGTCCGCGCTTCGGCGGCAACGCCTACACCGACCACGGCCGCCGGCGCGAGCCGGAGATCGCAGCCTGGGTCGCGGCGACGCACGGCATCCTCCCCTCGTCCGCGCTGTTCCGCGCCGAGGTCGAGCACCGTCACCTCGCAACCCCCGACGGCATCGCGGTCGACACGGCCGGGCGCATCGAGCTCGCCGAGATCAAGACGACCAACAAGGCCTTCCGCGGCATCCCCCGCACATACCTGCGTCAGGTGTGGTGGCAGCAGCACGTGCTCGGCGCCGAGCGCACCCTGTTCGTGTGGGAGGAGCACGTCGACTTCGCCCCGGTGCATGACGAGCCCCGCTGCGTCTGGATCGACCGCGATGACCGCGAGATCGCCAAGCTCGTCGGCCTCGCGACCGAGCTCATCGACGAGCTGTACCGGCGGACGACCGGTCAGCAGGTCCCCCGCAGGATGCCGGTCGCCACGACCAGCCGCCGGGAGCACCTGCGCGAGCGCGACGCGTTCCGCGCCCTCGCACTCGCCGACTGAGACCCGCGCGTCGACGTCAGGTGCACGTCGAGCCGAGCCCGGCAAGACCGATCGACAGTTGCCTCGACACTCCCGCCGAGACCCATGCGGTGCCGACGAGAAGGTTGTTGACCGTCAGCGTCGTCGTGCTCCCCAGCAGGTTCGTGAGCAGGCTGCTCAGCAGAGTCTGCGACAGCACCGCGGTGTGCGTGTAGACCCCGCCGCTCGGACCTGACGTCGCGATGTTGGATGCCGGAACCACCGCCGTCGTGGCCCCCTGCGTGAGCGTCAGTCGCACCCCGCTGGCCGGATAGATCGACGTCCATACGAGCGTCACGCTCTGGAAGATGCCGACCGCGTTGTTCGTGATCGTGCACGCGGTGATGGTGGCCGGCGGCACCGTGAACGACGTGAACGTGCCGGAGGCCGCGTACTCGAGGTCGGTGAAGCGGGCGTCGACCGGCTGCGCGCCCGCGAGCACGCTCGCACCCGCGAGGACGCTCACGCCCAGGATGCCGGCGAGCAGCCGCCGCCGTGATGAATGAACTCGCACGGTCACGGCGCGACCCCCGCGTCCCTGCCCTCATCCCGCGAATCCCGCGCATCCCGCGCATCCCGCCGGCCACTCCCCCGCCACCGGATCCGCCCCGCGAGCAGCGCCGCCCCGGCGCCGACCAGCACCATCCCGCCGACGAGCACCCCCACGGGCGCCGGTCCGCCGGTGGTCGGCAGCGCCGACAGCTCACCGGCCCCGCCTGCGGCGACCGCATCGCCGACGCCGCGGGCCGAGACGCGAACATCGGTGAAACCGGGCCGGTCATCGTCTCCGCCCAGTGCCATCCGCAGTCGCAGGTGCGCGGTCTGCGTCGACGGGAAGTCGGTGAGTACGGCCTCGCTGCCGTCGCGCGGGATGGTCCACGACGTCGCGAGCACTGTCGCGCCGGCCGGGCACTCGCCGTCGGTCCAGGGCTGCAGGCAGAGTTCCGCGTCGACGAGCAGCGGGGCCGCGCCGGTCGCGCTCATGGCGATCGTCACGGTCCCGGGTTCGACATCGGCGTCCGCACTGACCGTCACGTCCCACTGCACCGACTCACCCGGCAACAGGTCCGCCGCATCGCTCCAGTCCGCGACGGAGACGATCTGCAGCACGGACCCCTGCACGACCTCCGTGCTCGGCGCCGCCCAGGCCGGCGCCGCTGCGAGAGCAACCCCCGCGGCAACCCCCGCGGCGAGCGCGACGGCGAGCCCTCCGCCGACCTCGACCCGGCGAATCGTCATCCCCGTCCCTCCTCCGGCCGCCTCCGCGGCCAGAACGCCCAGACGACGAGCACGGTGGCCGCGACCGTGATGCCGCCCAGCACGAGAGGATCGCTGAGCGCGACGATGACGGATGCCACGCCGGGCACGGAGAAGAGCACGCGCCGCACCGAGGTGACCGCGTAAGGGAACGGATCGTCGGAGGTGTTCGCATCGCCCCGCATCGTGATGATGCGCTCGTCATCGGTGGCTCCGTCGGCGACCGAGGTGACCCGGTGGGTGATGGGCAGCTCCCCCGGTCGGTCGACGGTCACGACATCGCCGACGGCCACGTCGGACGAGGGGACCCGCTGCACGACGGCGACGGATCCGGCGGGAATCGTCGGCGACATCGACCCTGTGCGGAACATGATGAGCGTCACCTGCGCTGCGAAGGCGAGCACGACCAGGGCGATGCACACCACGCCCGCGGCGGCGGCGATCCATAGCGCGGAGTCGGCGAGAAGGCGCCCCACGCCACGACGCTCGCGCGCGCTCGGCGCCTCCGTGGCGCGCTCAGCGACACGCTCACCCGAGCGCTCGCGCCGTTCGCGCCGCGTGGCCGGTGTACTCATCTCCCCTCCTCTCCTCGCCCCATCTGCACGCGTCGCCCTCGAGATCGCGCTAAGACGACGTGCCCTGGATCTGCCACGTCTGCGTCATCGTCAGCCCCTGCGCGGCGTTGACCGCGGTCGTCGGAAGCGTCACCGCGACGCAGTAGTTCAGTTGGTTGCCGCCGTTCGCGGTGACCACCTGCGGCACGGAGGTCGTGGCCGCTCCCCCGACCGTGAGCGCGGATCCGTCTGCGACGATCACGCTCGAGGCGCCGGATGCCGCGGCGTAGGTCGCGGCCGTGCAGGACTGACTCGGCGTGGCAGCCGTCGGCACGAGGCGCACGCCGTACGTCAGATACGTCGCGAGACCGGTGCCGCCCGGCGTTCCGGCGGTGAGCTGCAGCGTCCCCGCGGCCGACGGATTCGCCGTCTTGACGCTGAACAGGGCGTAGGTCGTCGTGCCGGGCACCATGGCTGTCGGTGCGACGGCGAAGCTCAGCGCCGCGGCGGCCCCGGTGGTGGCATGGTTCGAGAACGTCGCGCCGTCGGTCGCGCCCACGATGTCGAAGCGTCCGGCGGTGAACGTCGACGACGCGTACTCGGAGTCGTTCCATGCGGCGAGGGTCATCGTCACGCCGACGCCGAACACGAGTCCACCCGCGAGCAGGGCTCGGATCCGACGGGAGCGCAGTCGCTTCCTCTCCCGCATGCGTCTGCGGGTGTCGGCCATGATCAGGCGACCATGGTCAATCGGCGACGGAGGTGGCGGTGAACTCCCACGTCGCGGTCGCCGTCGCGCCCTGGGTCAGCGCGGCACCAGCGGTGACGGCGAAGCAGAGCTGCACGGGCGCGCCGGCCGTGCCGGGGGCGGTTCCCTCGGCGAGCGGCACCGATGTCGCTCCGGTCTGGGCGCTGAGCGTCGCTCCGGAGGCGACGACGGTTCCGGTGGCCCCTGCCCCGCAGGTCGCCGCGGCGCCGATCGCGGTGACGGTGTACGACAGGTTCGCCTCATTGCCGCCGGTTCCCGCGGTGATCCCGGCGGGTACCAGGGTCGCCGCGTTCGTCGTCGTGGCGTCGAGTCGCACCCAGAACGGCGCGTAGACGACGTCTCCCGGCGACAGCGACGCGGCGACGGCCGGCAGTTGGAACACGAGGGATGCCGCGGCATCCCCGTTGTCGATGTTGTGATCGTCGTACCCCGTGGTGGCGCTCGCGGTCGAGCCCTCCAGGTTGAACGACCCGGCGCCGAAAGTGCCGGTGGCGAATTCGGAGTCGTTCCAGGCGGCGAGCGTCACGCCGACGCCCACCCCCAGCACGACGCCTCCGGCGAGGACGGCGAGAACCTTCCTCCTGGTGTCGGTCCTCCTGGTGTCCGTGGTGACCATGCCTCTTCCCCCTCAGGAATCGAGAGTGCGCGGACGAATGGACGATCCTTCCTCAGAGACCCCTGCTCGTGCACTCTTTCGTCTTGCATGCACCCGGTCGGAATCGCTCCTACGAGACACATGCCGTTCCTGAAATTGAATACCTATTCAACTTCGAGCGCAACGCCCTCCGCGGAGACGGCTGAGAAACGGTCAGGGGGCGAGCACTCGATGCGCTTCCTCGGCCACCTCGGCGGCGATCGCATCGAGCAGCGCCGAGCGCAGGTTCCACTGCTGCCAATACAGCGCGACACGTAGCGGTGGCCCGCCCAGATCGACCAGCCCGCCCTCGTCCTGCAGCCGCGGAACCATTCCCCACCCCAGCCCGAGCCGGACGGCGAGGGCATAGTCATGGGATGCAGGCACGTAGTGCCGCGGAACGCCCTGAGCGGTCACACCCCTCCTCGCCAGCCACTCGTGCTGCAGCGTGTCTCGACGGTCGAAGTCGACGAACGGCGCCGTCGTGAGCGCCTCGCGGGTCACCCCGTCCGGGAACCAGCGCTCGGCGTAGCGGGGTTCCGCCATCGCCCGGTACTCCAGCACTCCGAGCGGCGAGACGGAGCACCCGGCCACCGGCGTCGCCTCGCTCGTCACCGCCGCCATGACCGTGCCTGATTCCAGCAGCCGGGCGGTGAAGTTCTGGTCGTCACGGTGCAGGTCGACGTCGATGTCGTGCGTGCGCGACAGACGCGCGAGCGGTGCGAGGAACCACGTCGCCATCGAGTCGGCGTTCACCGCGAGCGGGATCCGCGGGCGAACCATGTCACCGTCGAGTCCCAGCCCGCCGAGCGCGTCGTGCTCGAGCAGCGCGGTCTGGCGGGCGAGCCGCACGACGGCCTCTCCCGCCTCGGTCAGCCGCGCCGGCTTCGCGCGCACGACGAGTACGCGCCCGAGCTGCTGCTCGAGGCTCTTCAGTCGCTGACTCACCGCCGACGGCGTGATGCGCAGGACGCGGGATGCCGCGTCGAGTGTGCCCTCGTCGGCGACGACGGCGACCGTGGCGGCCAGCTCGGGATCGATTCTCACATAAGCCAGGCTAATGGTTCACAAGGAATCCTCGCTGGCACTCATGCTTGAACATCCCTACCGTGGAGACATGCTCTCGGTCCTCTCGGGTCTCGGACTCGGCCTGTCGCTCATCGTCGCCATCGGTGCGCAGAACGTCTTCGTGCTGCGCCAGGGCATCCGTCGGGAGCACGTCCTGCCGGTCGTGGTCGTCTGCGCCTTCTCCGACGCCCTACTGATCCTCGCCGGCGTCGCTGGCCTCGGTTTCGTGATCTCGGCCGCGCCGTGGCTCGTCGTCGTCGCCCGGTGGGCCGGCGCCCTGTTCCTGCTCGGATACGGCATCCTCGCCGCACGCCGCGCCTGGCGCGGGGGTGAACAGCTGCGCGTCGACGACACCCGGACGACGGGCTCGGCACCCGACGGCGCGAGGGCCGCCACCCCGACGACCGCCACCGCGACGACCGCCACCGCGACGCGCACCGCGCTCGCCCCGGTGCTGCTGACCGTCCTCGCGCTCACCTGGCTCAACCCGCACGTGTACCTCGACACCGTGCTCATGCTCGGGTCGATCGCCGCCACCCACGGCGAGGACCGCTGGCTGTTCGCGGCCGGGGCGATCGTCGCCAGCATCCTGTGGTTCACCGCGCTGGGCTTCGGCGCGCGCTATCTCGGACGCTGGCTGCGCACCGAGCGCTCGTGGCGCATTCTCGACGCGATCATCGCCGTCGTCATGATCGCGCTCGCGGTCAGCCTCATCCTGCCCGTCTTCGCCTGAGCCGAGCGTCACTCCCCGTCGAGTGGGCGCAGGATGCGGGTCAGGAACCGCTGCGTGCGCTCCTGCCGCGGAGCGCCGAAGATATCCTGCGGAGCGCCCTCCTCGACGACGACCCCGCCGTCCATGAACAGCACCCGGTCGGCTGCCTCGCGCGCGAAGCTCAACTCGTGTGTGACGACCACCATGCTCCACCCCTCGTCGGCGAGCTCCTTGATGACGAGCAGCACCTCCCCCACGAGCTCCGGGTCGAGGGCACTGGTGGGCTCGTCGAAGAGCAGCAGGTCGGGCCGTAGGGCCAGCGCCCTGACGATGCCGACGCGCTGCTGCTGCCCGCCCGAGAGCTGGTGCGGGCGGGCGTTCTCCCTGTCGGCGAGCCCCACGCGCGCGAGTAGGGTGCGCGCCTCGGCGATCACCTCGGCCTTCGGCCTCCCCTGCACCCGCCAGGGTCCCTCGATGACGTTCTCGAGCACCGACAGGTGCGGGAACAGGTTGTGGTGCTGGAACACCATGGCCGACCGGTCGCGCAGCGCCAGGCGCTGCTGGGCTCGCTTGCGCTTGCCCTGGGCGCCCGCGTCGGCGAAGTCGATCTGCGGCCCGCCCGCCACATCGATCGTTCCGGCATCCGGAGTCTCGAGTCCGTTGAGCGCGCGGAGCACCGTCGTCTTGCCCGACCCGCTCGGACCGATCAGCACGACGACCTCTCCGCGGTGCAACGTCAGATCGATCCCGCGCAGCACCTCGTTGTCGCCGAAGCGCTTGTGCAGTCCACGAGCGGCGAGCAGTTCCTCACCCGTTCCGTCAGTGCGCGACATGGCGATCGAGCCTCCTCTCCAGTGCGCTCTGCCCGAACGACAGCACGAGGCAGAACACCCAGTAGACCAGCGCCGCCGCGAGGTACAGCACCATGAACTGGTACGTCGTCGACGCGATCTGCTGCGCGACCTTGAACAGCTCGGTCACGAGGATCAGCGAGGCGAGCGAGGTGTCCTTGACGAGCGAGATGAACGTGTTCGACAGCGGCGGCACCGATACCCGCGCGGCCTGCGGCAGGATGATGCGCGTCAGCGTCCGAGTGCGGTTCATGCCGACCGTGTACGCGGCCTCCCACTGCCCCTTCGGCACCGAGAGGATCGCCGCCCGCACCACCTCGGCACCGTAGCCGCCGACGTTGAGCGACAGCGCGATGATCGCGCTGGGCCATGGATCGATCGTCACGCCGATCGACGGCATCCCGTAGAAGATCACGAAGAGCTGCACGAGCATCGGCGTTCCGCGGATCACCGAGATGTAGAACCGGGCGATGCCGGACACCACCGGGTTCACCGAGATCCGCATGAGCGCCACGCCGATCGCGATGAGAAGACCGATGACGAAGGAGACGAGCGCCAGCGGCACCGTGGCCGTCAGCCCCGCGAGGGCGATCGGCCCCAGCGAGTCGAGGAACAGCTGCCAGGGGCTCTCCATGGGTTACTGCGTGACGTCGGCGCCGAAGTACTTGTCGCTGATCTCGGCGAGCGTGCCGTCGGCGCGCAGCTCCTCGAGCGCGGCGTCCACGGCCTCGACGAGGGACTCCTTGTCCTTCGTGAACACGAAGGCCTGCTCACCGGCGTCCTCGGTCTCCGCCGCGATCTTCAGACCGGTCGGGCTGTTCGTCTTCTCGTAGTCGAGGAACGTGAGCTTGTCGTTGATGGTCGCGTCGACGCGGCCCTGGCGGAGGAGTTCGACGGCCTGCGCCCACCCTTCGACGCCCTCGACGTTCGCGCCCGACTCCTTCGCGAGGTCGTTCCAGTTGCTGGTGAGCGACTGGGCGGTGGTCTTGCCCTCCAGGTCGTCGAACGACGAGATCGAGTCGTCGTCCTCGGCCACGACGATCACGCCGGGCGACACCGTGTAGGGCGCACTGAACAGGTACGCGGCCTCACGCTCGTCGTTGATGGTGACCTGGTTGGCGATCACGTCGAAGCGGCCGGCGTCGAGACCCGCGAAGATCGCATCCCACTGCGTCTCCTTGAAGTCGACCTCGAGGTCGAGCTTGTCGGCGACGGCCTGGATGATCTCGACGTCGTAGCCGGTGAGGTCGCCGGTGCCGCCGTCGCCGTGGAAGCTGAACGGGCGGTACGTGCCCTCGGTCGCGACCGTCAGCGTGCCGTCCTTGACGAGGCCGAAGTCGTTCGAGCCCTCCTCCGACGATGAGCCGCTCTCGGCGGGAGCGGTGCTGCCGCTGCACGCGGTGAGCGCGGCGGCGCCGAGGACAAGCGCGGTGACGGCGATGAGGCGACGGGACATGGGTGAACCCTCCTGGGGTGATGCGGTGCGCGGATGCTGTGGTGCGCGGAACTCACCCACAGTACGCGGGATCTCTCCGGCAGCCCAGTCGGATGACGTCGGATGTCGCCGTGGTGTATGCAACGAGGAAGGCCCCCGCCGAGGCGGGGGCCTTCCTGTGAGCGCGCGAGCGTCAGATCGCGTTGACGTCCAGCGGGATGCCGGGGCCGAACGTGGTCGACACGGCGCCCTTCTGGATGTAACGGCCCTTCGAGCTCGACGGCTTGAGGCGGACGATCTCCTCGAGCGCTGCGTCGATGTTCTCGTTCAGCTGCTCGGCGGAGAAGGAGGCCTTGCCGACGACGAAGTGCACGTTGGCGTGCTTGTCGACGCGGAACTCGATCTTTCCGCCCTTGATGTCCTCGACGGCCTTGGCCGTGTTCGGGGTCACCGTGCCGGTCTTCGGGTTCGGCATGAGTCCACGCGGACCCAGGACCTTTCCGAGACGACCGACCTGGCCCATGAGCTCCGGGGTGGAGACGGCCGCGTCGAACGCGGTCCAGCCGCCGGCGACCTTCTCGATGAGCTCGGCGCCGCCGACCTCATCGGCGCCTGCGGCGATCGCAGCCTCGGCCGCGGGGCCGGTGGCGAACACGATGACGCGGGCGGTCTTGCCGGTGCCGTGGGGCAGGATGACGGTGCCGCGCACCATCTGGTCGGCCTTGCGCGGGTCGACCGAGAGCTTCAGCGCGACCTCGACGGTGGCGTCGAACTTCGACGAGCCGGTCTCCTTGGCCAGGGCGACAGCCTCGGCGGGAGTGTAGAAACGGTCTGCCTCGATCTTCTCTGCGGCAGCGCGGTAAGCCTTGGACTTCGTAGCCATGATTATCTCCCTCAGCCCTCGACCGTGATGCCCATGGAACGGGCGGTGCCGGCGATGATCTTCGAGGCGGCCTCGATGTCGTTCGCGTTCAGGTCGGCCTGCTTCTGCTCGGCGATCTGACGGACCTGGTCCTTGGTGATCTTGCCGACCTTGACGGTGTGCGGGGTGGCCGAAGCCTTCTGCACGCCGGCGGCCTTCTTGATGAGCTCCGCCGCGGGCGGGGTCTTCAGGACGAAGGTGAAACTGCGGTCCTCGTAGACGGTGATCTCGACGGGGATGACGTTGCCGCGCTGCGACTCGGTCGCGGCGTTGTACGCCTTGCAGAACTCCATGATGTTGACGCCATGCTGACCGAGCGCGGGGCCGATCGGCGGCGCCGGGTTGGCTGCACCGGCGTTGATCTGAAGCTTGATCAGGCCGGTCACCTTCTTCTTCGGTGCCATTCTCTTTCCTTTCATCGAATCGGATGCCACAGCACCCGCTTCTCCCACAGATCCGGCATCTCCGGACCGTGGTCGTCTGGACGCACGCGAAAGCGGCGCACAAACCACAACAGTCTACCCGATCCCGGGGCTCTCCGGTAACGGGAGAAGGCCGCCCCGAGGGGCGGCCTTCTTCATGCGACTCGCGGTCGTCAGATCATCTTGGTGACCTGGTCGAACGACAGCTCGACCGGGGTCTCGCGCTCGAAGAGCGACACGAGAACCGTGAGCTTGCCGCTCTCGGGCTTGATCTCGCTGATCGACCCGGGCAGACCCGCGAACGAGCCCTCCTTGATCGTGATGGTCTCGCCGACCTCGAAGTCGACCTCGGCCGGCAGCGGACGTGCGACGGCGACGCCGCCCTTGGCCGCGATGTTCTTGGCGGTCGGCACGTCCTTGACCTCGACGAGCGACTTCAGCATGTTGAAGGCCTCTTCGAAACGCAGCGGCGTCGGGTTGTGGGCGTTGCCCACGAAGCCCGTGACACCGGGCGTGTGACGGACGACCGACCAGGTGTCCTCCGTGAGCTCCATGCGCACCAGCACGTAGCCGGGGATGCGCACGCGCGTGACCATCTTGCGCTGGCCGTTCTTGATCTCGACGACGTCCTCCATCGGGACCTCGATCTGGTAGATCTCGTCCTCGACCTCGAGCGTCGACTTGCGCTGCTCGATGTTCGCCTTGACCTTGCGCTCGAAGCCCGCGTACGAGTGGATGACGTACCACTTGCCGGGGAGCATGCGCAGGTCCATGCGGAAGGCCTCGTACGGGTCCTCCTCGAAGCCTGCGTCGTCGGACTCCGCGGCTTCCTCGGCCTCGACGGCCGCGACCACGGGGTCGTCGGCGTCGTCGGCGTCTGCGACCGGGCGGTCGTCCTCGCCGTTCACGTCGGGGCCGTCGTACGGGGTGACCTCGTCGGCCGCCTCCGCTTCCTGCTCTGCGGTCTCTTCTGCCACAGCGTCGTTGAGGACCTCAGCGGCAGCCTCGGTCTCAGCCGCTTCGTCCAGGTTGAGAGCGTCGTTCACGATCGCATCCGCCTCCGGGTCGTCGATGTCGATGTCGGTGTCTTCTTCCGTGCCGGTCTCGTCGTCGCCGTCCACGTCCTCGACGTGGAGAGCCACGTGCTCGGCGGACGTCACGGAGAACTCCTCTGCGGCGAGGACGTTGCCCTCCTGGGCCTCGTCCTCCTCGCTGGACTGCTCGGCAGCGGTCGCCCAGTCGGCGTCGTCGGAATATCGTTCAGACACGGTGTTTCTTTCCAATCACTGCGACCAGGGCCGCAGGGCGTCAAGCGTCCGGAACTCCGAACACGATGTGCGTCAGCCACGCGAACAAGGTGTCCAGCCCGTAGACGATGCCCATGACGATCAGAACGAAGACGAGCACCACCGCGGTGAACTTGAACAGTTCCTTGCGGGTCGGAGTGACGACCTTGCGAAGCTCTGCGATGACCTGACGGAAGAACAGGGCGATGCTCCCGAAGAAACGGGAGATGGGGTTGCCCGTCTTCTCTCGGGTGGCGCCGGCCGCGACGACCTCGCCGCGCGGTTCGTCCTGATCCATCCTGAATGTACCTTTCGTGTGTCAGCGCCTGGCTGACGCGCAGGGCGGACAGGAATCGAACCTGCAACCTGCGGTTTTGGAGACCGCTGCTCTGCCAATTGAGCTACCGCCCTAGAGACCCTGAGGTCTCGGGGTGTCGTCTCCATCCTGCCATCCGGCCCGGTCGTGTGGGCCGGGGCACGGCGAAAGAATGCAGACAACAACTGCTGGTCAAGCATACGGCATCCGTCGGCAGGTGCCGAACCGGCGGAGGGACCGCGCTGTTGCTAGGCTCGGCGGGCGGACGCAACGGGAGGGGATGCGGTGAGCTCTGACGTGCAGCAGTTCCAGGTGGATCTGCGCGGGGTCGTCGACCTCCTCAGCCGGCACATCTACTCGAGTCCTCGGGTGTACCTGCGCGAGCTGCTGCAGAACGCGAGGGACGCCGTCACGGCCCGCCGGGAGCTCGACGGCACCGGCGGCAGCATCCGCATCACCCCGCTCACCGACGAGAGCCGCGAGTTCGTGCTGCGCGACGACGGCATCGGACTGACGGCGGCAGAGGTCGCCGACCTGCTCGCGACGGTCGGCCGCAGCTCGAAGCGCGACATCTTCGACCTGCCCCGCAGCGACTACCTCGGCCAGTTCGGCATCGGGCTGCTCAGCTGCTTCATGGTCGCCGACACCATCGTCATCCGCTCGCGGAGCGCGAAGGGCACACCGGCCGTGGAGTGGACCGGCAGCGCCGACGGCACGTTCCGGGTGACCGAGATCGACGACGAGCTGCCGATCGGCACGAGCGTGCACCTCGCGCCGCGGTTCGACGCCGACGAGCTGCTGCGCCCCGCCGCCGTGCGGGAGCTGGCGACCGCCTTCGCGGAGTTCCTGCCGGTGCGCGTCACGATCGACGCCCCCGGCGGTGACGTCGACATCACGAGGGCGGCTCCATTCCTCGACGCGGCGACCGACCCCGAGGCAGCGGTGCAGTACGGACGCGACCTGCTCGGCGCCGCGCCCCTCGACGTGATCGAGATCGGCGAACCGGCGACCGGCACGCGCGGCCTCGCGTACGTGCTCCCCTACGCGCCCCCTCCCGGCGCTCGGCAGGCGACCCGCATGTACATCGGCCGGATGCTGCTGTCGGAGCGCGCCGACGACGTGCTGCCCGACTGGGCCTTCTTCGTCAGAGCCGTCGTCGACTCGACGGGCCTGGCGCCGACCGCGAGCCGCGAGTCGCTCGTCGACGACGCCGCTCTGGAGCACGTGCGCGAGCAGCTCGGCGCCGGCATCCGCCGGTGGGTGCTCGATCTCGGCCTCCGAGAGCCCCATCGCCTCGCCCAGTTCGTCGCGATCCACGAGGTGGGGCTGAAGTCTCTGGTGCGCCACGACGAGGAGCTCGCCCGCTTCATCACGCGGTGGCTCACGCTCGAGACCACCCACGGAACCCTGCGCATCGGCGATCTCGTCGAGCGCTTCCCGCACATCCGCTTCGCGCAGACCGTCGACGAGTTCCGGCAGGTCGCCGGCATCTCACCCGCCTCCGAGGTGCTCGTCAACGGCGGCTACCTGTACGACGCCGACCTCGTGCGCATGCTGCCGGACCTGTACCCGCAGGTGTCCGTCGAGCTCGTCGACGTGGGCGGGGAGCTCGACCGCCTCGACCCTCCCCCGCTCGACGATCGCGACGCCGCGGTCGCGCTGGAAGCCCGTGCGGGCGGGGTGCTCGCGGCATCCGACTGCTCGGTGACCGTGCGGTCGATCGATCAGCCGGAGCTCGCCGCGCTGTACGTCGCCGACCCCGAGGTGCTCCGCCGCCTCGACCGTGGTCGCACCAAGGGCTTCACCGGTGCGCTGTGGGGCGGCGTGCTGGATCGCATCGACGCGACCCTGTCGGCATCCCGCGATGACGACCTCAGCGCCCGCCTCTGCCTCAACTGGTCGAACCGCGTCGTGCGCGCTCTCGTACGGGTGCAGGACGATGCGGTCTTCGCCCGCACCGTGCAGCTGCTGTACATCCAGGCGCTTCTCGCCGGCCACCACCCGCTCTCCGACGCGGATCGCGCGCTGATGACCACCGCGCTCACCGACCTCGTCTCGCTCTCCGCCGGGATCGAGGGAGACGCGGTCCCGTTCGACGACGTCGTCTGAGCCTCCGTCCGTCACCACCACCCGTCCGCACGTCTCCACCGACCCGTCCGAAGGGGCCACCATGGCACGTCCGCAGAAGCGCTTCCAGCAGCTCATCGAGGAGATCGACCGCACCCCGTGGGGCCCGGCCGAGCAGGCGCTCGTCGCAGAGGCCGTCGCCCTCGCCGTCGAGCTCGGCGACGAGCGCCTCGAGTACGAGGCACGGATGCGGCAGACGGCGTCGGCGAACATGAACGGCGCCACCGACGTGATGCTGAACTCCTTCGCGTGGTGCCTCGCCAGGCACGACGCCGACCCGCAGCGGTTCCCCGCCGACCTCGACTACGGCGGCGCCGACCTGATGTGGCAGTTCAAGTGGATGGCGTCGGCGCTGCGGTCGTCTCCGGCGTTCTCCGGCGAGCAGATCGCCGCGGTGCTCGACGACATGGAGACCCACTACCGCGCGGGCGGCCTCGGCCTCAGCGGCGTGCTCACCGCGCGCTTCGAGGATGCGTGGGACGCCGGAAGGATGGACGACGCGGAAGCCCTGCGCGTGCGCCTGGAGGCGACGCCCCGCGACGAGCACAGCCACTGCGATGCCTGCGGACGCAGCCAGTTCGCGGGGTTCTTCGCGGACACGGATCGGGATGCCGAGGCGATCCGACTCGTCGAGGAGATGCTCGAGGGCGGGTACTCCTGCGGCGAGGAGCCGGAGCACGCCCTGTCGCGCGTGCTCCTGCCCTACCTGCGCGCCGGCCGCTTCGACGAGGCGAAGAGCGCGCACCTCCGCAGCTACCGCCTCGCGAAGGACAACCCCGACAACCTGCGCATCGTCGCGAACAACCTCGTGTTCGCCGCGATCACCGGGAACGAGGCCCGCGCCCTCGCCCTCGTCGAGCGCCACATCGGCTGGCTCGCGCATGACGGGCTCAACGTCGACGCCCACTTCGCCGCGCTGGGCGCGATCGCCTTCGCGCTCGACCGGGTCACGCTCGCGGGACACGGCGACACCCCCGTGCGGGGAGCGGAGACCCCGGCGCTGGAGGCGTTCTTCGGACCGCACGAGGGGCAGTGGAGCGCCGCCGACCTCGCCGCCACGGCATGGGCCGCCGCCGAGCGCATCGGCGCGGACTTCGACCGCCGCGACGGCAGCGACGGCCACGCGCGCAGCATCGCGCGGCTCCGCGCGCTCGAGGGCGAGCGGTACGACGTGCCGATCCGGTCGGACGCGTTCGTCGCGACCGCCGATGCGGCGACCCCGACGGATGCCGACGGCTGGTTCGACCGCGCCATGAACCTCGCGCAGTTCGGCGCAGAGCACGAGACGCTGCAGGCCCTGCCGAAGGCGCTGGCCGTCGAGGATCCCGCGAAGGTCGCACAGCTCATCTCGATGCGCCTCGGCATCCTCGTCGCGCTCGATCGCGCCGACGAGGCGGCCGACCTCCTGCCCGCGCGCATCGAGGCGCTGCGAGCGGCCGGACGCCACGAGCAGGCCGATCTCGAGCAGCGCCTGGGCCTCGCGACCTTCGGCCTGAACACTCCCGAGACGGTGGCCGCGCTCGAGGACGCGCTCGCGGCATCCGACGCACTTCCCGCATGGTCGCGCGGCGACCTGGCGATCAGCCGCGCCTCCCTGCACATGCACGCCGAGGAGCCGGACGCCGCGCTCGACCTCGCCGAACTCGCGGCGCGGGCGTTCGCCGAGGCCGGCGACGCACGACTGTCGAACACGACCACGCTCATCGCGATCGCGTCCATGCTGCAGAAGGGCGACGTGGAGGCGGCGACGGCCCTGCTCGATCGGCTCCTCGCGCAGGACGACCTGAGCGACGGACATCGCGCTCAGGCGCTGCAGACCAGGGCGCGCGTGCGCGGCGGGCAGGAGGCTTTCGTGGAGGGCGCGGCGGATGCCGATGAGGCGTGCCGACTGCTGGCCGGGCTCGGAGCCACCCGGGCTCTCGGCACCGCGCATCTGCTGGCCGGTGCGCTCTGGGAGGACGCCGGCGAGCCGGACAAGGCCGTGGCCCGCTACCGGGTGACGTCTCGCATCGCCGCACAGGAGGGCGGGGATCAGGTCGGCGCGGATTTCCGCCTCGCGCGCGCCATGCTCGCACAGGGCGACGCTCCCGAGGCCGCCGAGCTCTTCGGTCAGGTGCTGGAGCGCGAGGAGCAGGCGGAGGTGCACGCGGCGTCCCGTGGCATGACCGCCTCGCTGCTCGCCCGCGCCCTGGCAGGCGCCGGCGAGTTCGGACAGGCCGTCGGCGCCTACGGCTACGCCGCCGAGCTGTTCGGCGAGGGCGAGGAGCCGGCCGATCAGGCCGTCTCGCTCACCGAGCGCGCCAAGATCCTCGCCCGCTTCGAGGAGCACGACGCCGCGATCGTCGACCTCGAGTCAGCGGCCGAGATCGTCCGGGCCGTGCCGGACGCCGTCGGCGCGCGGGTCGAGGTGCTGCACAACCTGGGGCAGGCGTACGGCGCTCAGCACGACGAACGCGCCTTCGCGCTGCTCGACGAGGTCGCCGCGCTGGCCCGGGAGCACGACGCGGGCTGGCTGGCCGCCGACGTACAGGACTCCCGTGCCCGTGCGCTCGCCTCGTTCGGCCGCACCGATGAGGCCGTGTCATCGGCCCTGACGGCCGCCGACGGCTTCGCGGAGCTCGGCGACCTCGGCTCGGCGGGCGGCTCGGAGCTCTTCGCCGCGCGACTGCTCGCGTCGCACGAGCGCTCAGAGGATGCCGTGGCGATCTACCGCACGGTCATCGAGCACGCCGCGGGACACCCGCCCCTCCTGCAGGTCGCCGCGCTCGAGCTCGGCGACGTGCTCGAGGGACTCGGGCGTCACACCGAGGCCGCCGAGGTGCGGGCGCAGCTCGACAGCTGAGTCGCGGCATCCCTGCTCTTCCCTCGGAGAAACGCGCTTCTTTCGGTTGTTCTGCTGCAGATCGTCCGAGGGAAGCGCATCTCTCCGCGCGAGGGGCACGCAAGAAGTCGAGGGTGCGGATGCCGCGACGCGGCGTCAGAGGAACTGGCGCCAGTTGGCCCTGGCGAGGTCGAGCAGCTCGTCGCCACGGCCCGACATGACGGTGCGGATCGCGTACAGCGCGAAGCCCTTGACCTGTGCGGCCTCGATCGCGGGTGGCATCGAGAGCTCCTGGCGCTCGGTCACCACGTCGAGCAGAGCGGGGCCGTCGTGTGCGAGCACCTCGCGCACGGCATCCGGCAGTTCCTCGCTGTTCTCGACCCGACGGCCGAAGATGCCCATGGCCTCGGCGATCGCGGCGAAGCTGGGGTTGTCGAGACCGGTGCCGTAGTTCACGAACCCGGCGGCCTTCATCTCCAGCTCGACGAAGTTCAGCGAGGAGTTGTTCACCACGACCGTCTTCACCGGCAGCCCGTTCTGGGTGACGGTGAGCAGCTCCCCGAGCATCATCGCCAACCCGCCGTCCCCGGCGAGCGCGACCACCTGGCGGTCGGGGTGCGACACCTGCGCTCCGATGCCGTGCAGCAGGGCGTTGGCCATGGATCCGTGCGTGAACGATCCGATCAGGCGGCGTCCCTCGGTCATCGACAGGTAGCGCGCGGCCCACACGGTGGGCGAGCCGACGTCGGCCGTGAAGATCGCGTCATCCGTCGCCTGCTCGTCGAGCACGCGGGCGAGGTACTGCGGGTGGATCGGGCGCCCCTTCTTGGTGGGCGTCGCGAGGTCGTCGAGCTTCGCGCGGGTCTTGCGGTAGTGCGCGACCGCGTCGTCGAGGTGCCCGCGGTCGGTCTTCGCGGCGAGCCGCGGCAGCAGGGCGTCGACCGTCGCGCGCACGTCGCCGACGAGGCCCAGGTCGAGCGGATGCCGCTTGCCGAGCTGCGATCCGCGGATGTCGACCTGGATCGTCGTCGCGTGCTCCGGGTAGAACTGCTCGTAGGGGAAGTCGCTGCCGAGCACGAGCAGGGTGTCGGCCGCCTCCATGGCGCGGTACCCCGACGCGAAGCCCAGCAGTCCCGTCATGCCCACGTCGAACGGGTTGTCGTACTCGATGAACTCCTTGCCGCGCAGGGCGTGCACGATCGGAGCACCGAGCCGGTCGGCCAGCGCGACGACCTCGTCGTGCGCGCCCTCGACCCCCGCTCCGGCGAGGATCGTCGTCTTGGACGACGCGTTCAGCAGCGTGGCCGCGCGCTCGAGCTCGTCGGGGCTCGGCGTCACGACGGGGCGCGTGCGCTCGATCACGACGGCGCGGTCGTCGGCGATCTCGGCGAGTGCGACGTCGCCGGGGATCACGAGCACGGCGACCCCGCGCTGCTCGATGGCCGCGCGCATCGCGATCTCGAGCAGACGGGGCATCTGCCGCGGGTCGGCGACGTACTCGACGTACACGCTGCACTCGCGGAACAGCTCCTGCGGGTGGGTCTCCTGGAAGTACCCCGTGCCGATCTCGTTCGTCGGTATGTGAGCGGCGATCGCGAGCACGGGCACGCGGGAGCGGTTCGCGTCGTAGAGGCCGTTGATGAGGTGCAGGTTCCCGGGGCCGCAGGAGCCGGCGACCACCGCCAGGTCGCCCGTGAGCGCGGCATCCGCTGCGGCGGCGAAGGCTGCCGATTCCTCGTGGCGCACGTGGACCCAGCGGATGCCGCCGTCCTTGCGCAGCGCGTCGGTGAAGCCGTTCAGCGAATCGCCCGGGAGTCCGTACACCCGCTCGATCCCGTTGGCTCCCAGTGTCTTGACGATGTTCTCTGCAACCGTGGCCATGCTTCGACCCTACGCCCGGGCGACGGTGCCGGGGCCTTCGCTCGGCCTCGTGCGCTTCGCTCGGCCATCCCGTCGGAATGAGGCCGCGGGAGACGCACAAGGCCGAGGGAAGCAACCGAGAACGAGCCCGGTTTCCGGTTTTCCGCACCTCGACGGAGGGGCAGCCGCAGTGACGGCATCCGTCCTGCTCCGTAGCGTCGATGGCATGGATACCTCCGAGGGTTTGGGCCTGTTCGCGGACTGGGCGATCGCCCTCATGGAGACGCTCGGCAGCGTCGGCGCCGGTGTCGCCGTGGCGATCGAGAACCTGTTCCCGCCGATCCCCAGCGAGGTGATCCTGCCGCTCGCCGGGTTCACCGCCAGCCAGGGCTCGATCGTGCTGTGGCAGGTCCTGGTGTGGACGACGGTGGGCTCGGTCGTCGGCGCGCTCGCGCTGTACGGCATCGGCGCCTGGCTCGGCCCCGCGCGGCTGCGGCGGATCGTCGACCGGATGCCCCTCATGAAGGTCAGCGACGTCGATCGCGCCGAGGCGTGGTTCGCGAAGCACGGCTCGAAGGCGGTGTTCTTTGGTCGCATGATCCCCATCTTCCGCAGCCTCATCTCGATTCCCGCGGGGATCCAGCGGATGCCGCTGCTGCGCTTCACGCTCCTGACGGCGGCCGGCAGCGCGATCTGGAACACGGTGTTCGTGATGGCGGGGTTCCTGCTCGGCGAGCAGTGGCACCGCATCGAGCAGTACGCCGACGGTCTGCAGCTCGTCGTGGTCGCCGCGGTCATCGCCGCCGTGTCGCTCTTCGTCGTGCTGCGCGTGCGTCAGCGGGTGCAGGGCACTCCCGCCGCCACCGTCGAATCGCGCAAATGACCATTTTCGCCGCCCGAAGGTTGCCAGTCGCGCGATTCGAAAGCGTCGCCTGACCGGCACAATGGACTCATGACGTCCCGGCCGATCGTGCGCGATGTGCTGCGGATGCTGGGCGGCACCGCCGCCGGGATCGCGATGCTTCCCTCGACGCTCGTCGCGGTCGTGACGACACCGCGTCGCCCGGCGCCGACGGTGCTCGACGCCCTCGCCACCCGACTCACGTGGATGGACGGCATCCCCCGCCGCGTCCCGCCGGCCCGCCGCACCAGAGGTCTGCTCGCCCTCTCGGCGCTGCTGCAGCTGGTCGTGCTCTGCATCCTCGCCCTCATCGCCGCGGGTGTCGTCGTCGGAATCCAGATGCTCGTCGCCGCCGCGACCGGCGGCCCGGTGGCTCTGTTCAGCGCCCGGCCGGGGCGCGTGACCTGGGCGACGGTCGGCCTCTTCGTCGCGCCGGGGCTGGTGCTGCTGTTCCTCGCGCTCTCGGGCCTCGGCGGCATCGCCTGGCTCGAACGCCGCGTCTGGGACGCGTTCCAGCGGCCGGGCGCCGGCGAGCTGTCGCAGGAGGTGGTGCGACTACACACGACCCTCGACGAGGTCGTCGACGCCGTCGACTCCGAGCGACGGCGCATCGAACGCGACATCCACGACGGCGTGCAGCAGCGGGTGGTGGCGCTGTCGATCCTGCTCGCGAGGGTGGAGCGTTCGGATCCCGCCGAGGGCGCGGCTCTGCTGCGCACCGCGCGCGACGAGACCCAGAACATCCTCGACGACCTGCGCGACGTCGCGTGGCGCACGTACCCCGAGATGCTGCAGCGGGACGGACTGGCGGTGGCGCTGCGTGCCCTGCGCGACCGCGTGGCCATGCCCGTGCACCTCGATGTCGAGGCGGCGCCGATCGCCGACCGAGCGGCCGAGACCGCCGCCTACTTCGTCGCGAGCGAGGCGGTGACGAACGCGATCAAGCACGCGGATGCCGCATCGATCACGATCCGCGTGCGCAGCGGCGACGGGCTGCTGTCGGTCCGCGTCGAGGACGACGGCGTCGGCGGGGCGGATGCCGCGGGCACCGGGCTCTCGGGGATAGCGTCCCGGGTGGCGGCGCGCGACGGCCGGCTGCGGGTGCACAGCCCGGTGGGCGGACCGACCGTGGTCGAGGCGGTGATCCCGTGCGGATAGCCATCGCCGAGGACTCGACGCTGCTGCGCGAGGGCATCGCCCAGCTGCTGGTCGCCGAGGGGCACGTCGTGACGGCATCCGTCGGCGATGCGGACGCCCTCCTCGCCGCGATCGCGGCCGACGCGCCGGACCTCGTGATCGTCGACGTGCGGATGCCGCCCGACTTCGTCGACGAGGGCATCCGGGCCGCTCTCCGCATCCGTCGAGACCACCCCGGTGTGGCGGTGCTCGTGCTCTCGCAGCACGTCGAGCGCCGCTATGCGAGCGAGCTGCTGCTCGACGGCCGCGGCGGGGTCGGGTATCTGCTGAAGGACCGCGTCTCCGACATCGCCGGCTTCCTCGACGCGATCGTGCGGATCGCCGACGGCGGGGTCGCTTTCGATCCCGAGGTGATCAGCCGCCTGATCGCCGACCGGTCGGGCCCCGGTCAGCGCATGGGCGAGCTCAGCGAGCGGGAGGCAGCCGTGCTCGAGCTGATCGCCGAGGGCCACAGCAACGCCGGCATCGCCGAGCGGCTGTACATGAGTCAGAGCGGCGTCGAGAAGCACATCAACACGATCTTCACGAAGCTCGGCGTCGCATCCGGCTCGGCCGTCAACCGCCGCGTTCTGGCCGTGCTCGCGTACCTCGACCTCGCGGATTGACGAGACCTCGCGGACGGTGAGAGAGGGGCGGATGCCGCAGCATCCGCCCCTCTCCGTCCGCGTCAGCCGATGCGGATGAGCTTCTTGTTGACGAACTCGTCGGCGGCGAGGTGGCCGAGCTCGCGCGCCGTGCCGCTGCGCTTGATGCCGCCGAACGGCAGTTCGGGGCTGTCCGCCAGCACGAGGTTGACGTAGACCATGCCCGCCTCGATCTTGTCGGCCACCCGCTCGGCCTGCGCCTCGTCGGTCGTGAAGACGTACGAGCCGAGGCCGAAGGTCGTGTCGTTCGCGAGCGCGACAGCGGCGTCCTCGTCGGCGACGCGGTAGACGACCGCCGCGGGGCCGAAGAGCTCCTCGCGGTACACGTCCATCTCGGGCGTGACGTCGGCGAGCACGGTCGGCGCGAAGAACGCCCCGTCGCGCGTGCCGCCGGTCAGCAGCGTCGCGCCCTGCTCGACGGCCGTGTCGATCTGCTTCTGCAGGTTCTGGGCCGCCGTCTCGGAGGAGACGGGGCCCAGCACGGTGTCGTCGAGCATGGGGTCGGTCGCCTCGACCGCCGCCATAGCGGCGGTGAACTTCTCGACGAACGCGTCGTACAGGTCGTCGACGATGATGAACCGCTTGGCGCCGTTGCACGCCTGGCCGTTGTTGTCGAGGCGCGCGTCGACGCCCGCCTGCACGGTGGCATCCAGGTCGTCGGTCGATAGCACGATGAACGGGTCGGATCCGCCGAGCTCGAGCGCGACCTTCTTCAGGTTGCGACCGGCGATCTCGGCGACGGCGGCACCGGCGCGCTCCGAGCCCGTGAGCGACACGCCCTGCACGCGCGGGTCGGCGATCATCGTCGCGATCTGCTCGTTCGTGGCGAGCACGTTCTGATAGGCGCCCTCCGGGAAGCCCGCGTCGCGGTAGATCGCGGCGATCGCCGACGACGACTCGGGGCACTGCGGTGCGGGCTTCAGCAGGATCGTGTTGCCGACGATCAGGTTCGGGGCCGCGAAGCGCACGATCTGGTACGCCGGGAAGTTCCACGGCATGATGCCGACGAGCGGTCCGAGCGACGAACGGCGGATGATCGCCGAGCCGTCTCCGAGGATGTCGATCGGCTGATCGGCCATGATGGCCTCGGCCTGGTCGGCGTAGTACTCGGCGATGTCGGCCGCGAAGTCGACCTCTCCGAGCGCGGCCTCGCGTGGCTTGCCCATCTCGCGCACGAACACGTCGGCGAGCTCCTCGCGGCGCTCGCGGTGCAGCTCGGCCATCCGACGGATGAGGGCGGCGCGCTCGGCGACGGTCGACGAGCGCGACCACTCGCGGTGCGCGCGGTCCGCCGCTGCGACGGCCTCCTCGATCTGTGCGTCGGTGAACGTGTCGAAGGACTTCAGCGTCTCTCCGGTGGCGGGGTTGATGACGGCGTAGTCGGTCATGATTTCGTCCTCCTTCGGCTCGGTCAGGAGACCGGGATCAGGGTGTACTTGGTGGACAGGTACTCGTGGATGCCCTCGAAGCCGCCCTCTCGGCCGACACCCGACTGCTTGACGCCGCCGAAGGGAGCCGCCGCGTTCGACACGACGCCCACGTTCAGTCCCATCATGCCCGTCTCGAGGCCGTCGATCATCCGCTGACCGCGCTGCAGGTTCTCCGTGAACACGTACGACACCAGTCCGTACTCGGTGTCGTTCGCGAGGCGCACGGCCTCCTCCTCGGTCGCGAAGGTCGAGATCGCGAGCACCGGGCCGAAGATCTCCTCGCGCAGGATCGCCGAGCCGGGCACGACATCGGTGAGCACGGTGGGCTCGTAGTAGGTGCCGACGCCCTCCAGCGCCTTGCCTCCCGCGAGCAGTGTGGCGCCGCGCTCCACGGCGTCGCCCACGAGCTCCTCGGCCTTCGCGACGGCATCCTCGTCGATGAGCGGGCCGATGGCGACGCCGTCCTCTGTGCCGCGGCCGACCTTCATCGCCTGCACGCGCTCGGTGACGCGCTTCGCGAACTCGTCCGCGACGTCCTGGTGCACGATGAAGCGGTTGGCGGCCGTGCAGGCCTGGCCGATGTTGCGGAACTTCGCCAGCAGCGCGCCCTCCACGGCCTTGTCGAGATCGGCGTCGTCGAAGACCACGAACGGCGCGTTGCCGCCGAGCTCCATCGAGACGCGCAGCACACCCTCGGCGGCCTGGGCGATGAGCTTGCGGCCCACCTCGGTCGAGCCCGTGAACGACAGCTTGCGCAGCCGCGGGTCGGCGATGATGGGGGCGGAGAGCGCCGACGACTTGGAGGTCTGCACGACGTTGACGACGCCCTTCGGGAGACCTGCCTCCTCGAGCAGCTTCGTGAAGAAGATCGTCGTCAGCGGGGTGAGTGCCGGGGGCTTGATGACGACCGTGCAGCCGGCGGCGAGCGCGGGCGCGATCTTGCGGGTCGCCATCGCGAACGGGAAGTTCCACGGGGTCACGAAGAACGACGGGCCGACGGGACGCTGCGAGACGACCATGTGGCCGGTGCCCTCGGGGTTGATGCCGTAGCGGCCGCTGATGCGCACGGCCTCCTCGCTGAACCAGCGAAGGAACTCGCCGCCGTAGACGACCTCGCCGCGCGCCTCGGCGAGCGGCTTGCCCATCTCGAGGGTCATCAGCAGCGCGAGGTCCTCCTTGTGCTCCTGCACGAGGTCGAAGGCCTTGCGAAGGATCTCGCTCCGGGTGCGCGGCGCGGTCGCCGCCCAGGCGTCCTGCGCGGCGACCGCGGCGTCGAGGGCGCGGATGCCGTCGGCCGGCGTCGCGTCGGCGATCGTGCGGATCACGTCTCCCGTCGAGGGGTCGATGACGTCGAAGGTCGCGCCGGTCTCGCCGTCGATCCACTCGCCGCCGATGAAGAGGCCGGTGGGGATGCTGTCGAGCAGCGCCTGCTCTGTCTGAGTGCTCATGGGTTCTCTCTCTGTGGGGCGTAGGTCTGGAGGTGGTTCCGGTCAGCGGCGGCGGAGGCTCGGCGGTGCGTCGGCGGTGAGCGTCTCTCCGCGGAAGAACGCGGGGCGCTTGATCGCCTGCCAGATCATGATGACGATGCCGATGCCGATGATGCCGACCCCGAGGACGAACACGAGTCCGACGCCGCCGACGCTCGATCCGCTGCCGTAGGCGGGGTCCATGGAGTCGATGAGGGTCGTCACGAAGAGCACGGCGAGGATCGCGCCGCCGACCAACGGGAACAGGAACGTGAAGAAGAAGCTGCGTGCGGAGTCGAACCACTGACGACGGAAGTACCACACGCACGCGAACGCGGTGAGTCCGTAATAGAAGCAGATCATCATGCCGAGCGACAGGATCGTGTCGGTGAGCACGTTCTCGCTGACCAGTCGCATCACGGCGTAGAACACCGACGCGACGACGGCCGAGACGATCGTCGAGTACCCGGGGGTGAAGAACCGCGGACTGACCCTCGCGAACTTCTTGGGCAGGGCACCGTAGTGTCCCATCGCGAGCAGCGTGCGCGCGGGCCCGACAGCGGTCGACTGCAGCGACGCGGCGGAGCTCGAGAGCACCGCGAGCGACACGAGGAACGCGAGCGGCCCGAGGATCGGATCGGACAGCGCGAAAAACACGTTCGCCGAGATGTCCTCGTTCGCGAGTCCGAGCTCGCCGTCGCCGACGCCGGCGAACATGATGAGGCCGATCGCGAGGAGCAGGTACAGGCTGACGACGACGAACACCGTGACCATGGCGGCCCGACCGGGGGTCTTCGCCGGGTCCTTCGTCTCCTCGTTCATGGTGAGCACGACGTCCCAGCCCCAGAAGATGAAGATCGACAGCGACAGACCGGCCGCGAAGGCGCTGAAGGTCGGCACCTCGAACGGGTTGAACCACGACCACGAGAACGCGGTGGGGTCCGGAGCCTCGCCGTCCACGGCTTTGACGATCGCGACGACCGAGAAGACGACGAGCACCAGCACCTGGAAGCCGACCAGGATGTACTGGAACTTCTGCGTGGTCTGCATGTCGCGGTACGACACCAGCGTCGCGCCGAGCATGAAGAGCAGACAGACGACGACGTTGATGAACGGGTTGAAGGCGAGATCGGCGATGTCGGGGTTGCCCGAGAGTTGCGCGATGAGCAGGAACAGGAACTCGACGGCAATGCCCGCGAGGTTCGACAGCACGATGACGGTGGCGGCGATGAGGCCCCAGCCCGTCATCCACCCGATCCAGGGGCCGAACGCGCGGACGCCCCAGGTGAACGAAGTCCCCGAGTCGGGCATCTCGCGGTTGAGCTCGCGGTAGCCGAAGGCCGTGAGCAGCATCGGGATGAAGCCGACGAGGATGATGGCCGGGACCTGCGTGCCGACGACCGCAACGGTGGGGCCCAGAGACGCCGTGAGCGTGTAGGCGGGGGCGATGGTCGACACGCCGATCACGACGGCGCCGAGCACGCCGACCGCCCCGGCGCTGAGGCCCTTCTGCGAGATGCCGGTCGTCACGCCGGATACGGGCTCCGTCGCCCGGTTCGAGTTGCTCATCATCGGACTCCTGCTTCGGCCCGCGTACGCGGGACCACGATCATCGGGACGGGCAGCTCGTGCAGCATCTTCGCCGCCGTGGAACCCAGGAAGAGACGGCGCGGCTGCGCCAGACGGCTGGAGCCGACGAGAACGACCTCGCCGGGGAGCCACGAGAGATGGGCGACCGCATCCTCCACGGAGTCGCCGGGGGCCTCCTCGGCGACGGCGTCGAGGGTGTCGGGCAGGAGCCGGGATGCCACGGCGAGCACCTCGCGGGAGTGCTCGTCGCCCGCCAGACGGATCGAACCGGTGTCGAGGCCGGGAGGCACGTCGAAGGGAACGAGCGACACGAGCCTCAGGCCGACGTGCGCATCGGCGGCGACCGTCGCCGCCTCGTCGAGGAGGTTCTCCGCGCCGGGGCGGGTGCCGACGGCGACCGTCACGCGGGGCAGGACGTGGTCGTCCTCGGTCGAGGTGCCGGCCGGGGCCAGTGCCACCGGGATGGTCGAGGAGTGCAGCAGCTCCGAGGCGACGCTGCCCAGGCGGTGACGCCCGAACAGGCTGCCGTTCGCGGCGCCGACGACGATGAGGCGTGCGCCGAACTCCTCGCCCGCCGCGATGAGTCCTTCGGCGAAGGACTCTCCGAAACGGACGTGCCCCGTGCGGACGAGCTCCTGCGGCAGGCCGCTGACGGCATCCTCGAGCCACTGCGTCGCCTGGCGACGCAGGTGCTCCTCGTACGCGCGCTCCGGAGCGACCGCGGCGTTGCGCGTGCCCTCCGAGGGCAGCACGATCACCAGGCGGAGCGTCGCGCCGAGGCTGCGCGCCAGACGAGCGCCGAGCGCGGCGGCATCCGCTCCGGCATCCGTCGCCGTGTAGCCGACGACGATCGAGCCGGTCATCAGCCGACCTCGGCCGTCTCGCCCGCATCCCTCGTCGACTCGACGATGTTCGAGGCGACCAGGTGACCCATGCGGATCGCACCGTCGACGTGCTGGAAGCCCGCGCCGGCCATGTCGCTGCAGGCGAAGTGGATCGGTCCGACCGGCGTGCGCAGGTCGGCGCCGTACCGGTGCAGACCGCCCATGTCGAAGCTCGCGGCGTAGGCGCCGCGCGTCCACTCCTCCGTGCCCCAGTCGCTCTCGTAGTAGACGACAGGGTTCTTGGCCTCGGGTCCGTAGTAGTGCGAGAGCGACTCGAGGATGCGCTCCTTGCGCTCCTCGTCGCTCAGCGCGAACAGATCGTCCGCGTTCTGGTCGCTGACGAACCCGACGAGGGTTCCGCGCTCATCGCCGTGGTTGGTGTTGTCGTACGCCTCGTGCGAGAGCTCGTACGGGCTGAACGCGGTGCCGCTGAGTCCCTGCTCGCGCCAGAACGGGCGGTCGTAGACCGCGTGCACCTTGATGACGAAACCCATCGACAGGTGCTGGTGCAGCTGGTGCTGGCGGCGCGGCAGCGGCGGCACGAACGAGATCCTGTCGTACAGCACGGGCGCGTGCGCGAGGATCGCGAAGCGTGCGCGGACGGTGAGTCCGTCGGTCGTGGCGACCACGCCGTCGTCGCCCCACTCGAGCGTGCGCACCGGCTGGCCCAGCAGCACGTCGTCGCCGAGGCGTTCGGCGAGCAGGATGGGCACCTGCTGCAGACCGCCCACCACGCGCTTGTCGAGGATGAAGTCGGCGTCGACGAGGTTCGAGTACGACCCGGCGGATGCCGCCATGAGCAGCGACTGCAGAAGCGAGAACGTGTGCGTCGGCTTCGTGAGCATCGCAGACCCGGTGGCGAAGGCCAGGTTGCGCACGGCCTCGTCGTCGTCGGTCTGCTGACGCAGCCAGGCGTCCCACGTGACGCTGTCCCACTCCTTCGCCTGCGGGTGCTCCCACGGGCGATCGGGGTCGATCTGCGCGACCATCTCGTCGAGGCGGTCGGTGATCTCGGCGATGACCTTCTCGGTCTCCGGCGACACGGGGAACATCTCGCCCGTGAAGCGATGCACCTGGCCGTCGGGTCCCACGTAGACGCTGTCGCCCTCGCGGTAGCGGCTGTAGGTCTCGAGGCCGAGCTCCTCGAGGGTGTCCTTCAGCGCATCCTGATCGGGAGAGACCCACTGACCGCCGAGCTCGAGCATCGCTCCGTCGATGACGTCGGTCCACAGACGGCCGCCGACGCGGTCGCGGGCCTCCAGGACGGCCACCGACAGGCCGGCCTTGCGCAGGTCGTTCGCGGCGGTGAGCCCTGCGGCTCCGGCGCCAACGATCAGCACGTCACGGGTGATCTCAGCCATCTGCTTCTCCTTCGTTGGAAAGGTTGCCGGCCGCGACTCGAAATCCCCCGATACGAGTCGCGGCCGGACGTGTGTGGGGCCGCCTCAGCGGCCCTGGTTCACGCCGACGCGAGCGCCTCGGCGATGACGTCGAGGCCCTCGTTCAGCAGGTCGTCGCCGATCGCCAGCGGGGGCAGGAAGCGGATGACGTTGCCGTAGGTCCCGCAGGTGAGCACGATCACGCCCTTCGCGATCGCCGCCTTGGCGACGGCGGCCGTGAGCGCGGCATCCGGAGCCTGGGTCTCGGGGTCGACGAACTCGGCGGCGATCATCGCGCCGTGACCGCGGATGTCGCCGATGCGGGCGTCGCCCTGCTGCAGGGACGTGAGGCGGCTCTTGAGGATCTCGCCGATCTCGCGGGCGCGCTCGATCACGCCGTCGTTCTCGAACACGTCGATCGCGGCGAGCGCCGCCGCGCACGCGATCGGGTTGCCGCCGTAGGTGCCGCCGAGGCCGCCCGTGTGCGAGGCGTCCATGATCTCGGCGCGACCGGTCACGGCCGCCAGGGGCAGACCGCCGGCGATGCCCTTGGCGGTGGTGATCAGGTCGGGCTCGATGCCGAAGATCTCGCTCGCGAACATGTGGCCGGTGCGGGCGAAGCCCGTCTGCACCTCGTCGGCGATGAAGACGACGCCGTTCGCGCGACACCAGTCGAGGATCGCGGGGAGGAAGCCGTCGGCGGGGACGATGAACCCGCCCTCGCCCTGGATGGGCTCGATGATGACGGCGGCGAGGTTGTCGGCCCCCACCTGCTTCTCGAGCTGCAGGATGACGCGGGCTGCGGCCTCGGGGCCCGACAGACCGTCGCGGAACGGGTACGACATGGGTGCGCGGTAGACCTCGGGCGCGAACGGGCCGAAGCCGCTCTTGTAGGGCATCGACTTGGCGGTGAGCGCCATGGTGAGGTTGGTGCGGCCGTGGTAGCCGTGGTCGAACGCGACGACGGCCTGGCGACCGGTGTGCTTGCGCGCGATCTTGATCGCGTTCTCGACGGCCTCGGCGCCGGAGTTGAACAGCGCGCTCTTCTTGGCGAAGTCGCCGGGCGTGAGGCGGTTGAGCGCCTCGGCGACCTCGATGTACGACTCGTACGGCGAGATCATGAAGCAGGTGTGCGTGAACTGCGCGGCCTGGGCCGCGACGGCGGCGGCCACCTTGGGGTGCGCGTTGCCGACGGTCGTCACGGCGATGCCGGAGCCGAGGTCGATGAGCGAGTTGCCGTCGGCGTCGACGACGACGCCTCCACCCGCGGCGACGGCCGCGACGGGCACCGTGTGGCCGACTCCGGCGGGCACGGCCTCGGCCTTACGGGCGAGGATCTCGGCCGAGCGGGGCCCGGGGAGCTCGGTCACGAGCCGACGCTCCTGGGGGAGGTCGGGTCCGCCGAGGGGAACGGTCGCGGTGTCGGTGTCGAGGAGAGCCATGTCGCGAGCGTACGACCGCCGTCCGCGCGCTGGCATTCGCCGGACTGTACAATCTGAACGAGAGATTCGCCTCAGCGTATATTCCGGTAGAGAAGGGCGCGATGGAGATCGCCGACGAACCGACACTGCGCGCGCTGCTGCGACGTCGTGACCTCGGTCTGCGCCTCGTCTCCGACCCGCAGGAACTCCCGGGGGACGCGTTGGCGAGCCCGCTGCGCTGGGTGCACAGCTCCGACCTCGCCGACCCGACGCCGTTCCTCTCGGAGGACCTCGCCCTGCTCACCACCGGGGTCCAGTTCGACGCCGACACCGACGTCGACGTGTACGTCGACCGACTCGCCGACCGCGGTGTGCGCGGACTCGGCTTCGGAACGGAGGTGCATCGCGCCGGCATCCCCGACGAGCTCGTCCTCGCGTGCGCGAGACGGGGGATGCCGCTCTTCGAGGTCCCCTATCGCACGCCGTTCATCGCCGTGGCGCGCGCGCACTCCGAGGCGATCGCCGCCCAGGCGTATGCGAGGCGCTCCTGGGCCCTCGACACCCAGCGCGCACTCGCTCTCGCGGCGCTCCGCCCCCGCGGACTGGACGCGACCCTCGCCGAGCTCGGCCGACGCCTCGGCGTCTGGGTCGGGATGTACGACGCCTCGGGGGCGCTGCAGTCGTCGCACCCGGTCGACGAGCTCGCGGACGCCGCGCAGGACGTGCTGGGGCAGCACGTCGCCGAGGTGCTGACCCGCGGACTCGAGGCGGGGCAGTCGTTCACGGTCGGCGACCGTTCGTTCATGCTGTTCACCATCGGACGCGGCGGCCGCCTGCGCGGGGTCATCGCACTCGGGATCGACGGCCTCGACCCCGAGGCGCGCACCGTCGTGACCTCGGTCATCGCGATGGCCGGGCTCGCGCTCGAGCAGAGCGAGCAGCTCGCACGGAGCCGGCGGCGCCTGCACTCGCAGCTGCTGTCATCGCTGCAGGCTGACGACCCGGCGCTCGCACGTCGTGTGCTCGGTGCACTGCCGCCGGCCCCGATCGTCGTCGCGGTCGCGGCCGACGCCCCGGCCGGACCGCTGACCGACTGGTGGGAGCGACGCCGCACGGATGAGGGCACCGCGTCCTTCGTCGCCGAGTCCGACGACGGTGTGACGCTGTGCGTGTCGGCCGCCGACGAAGGGCTGCTCGACGAGGTCGCCGATCGGTTCGACATCCGCATCGGCGCGTCGGGATCGGAATCGTACGACGCCTTCTCGCGCGCCCACGCGCAGGCCGTCGCGGCGCTGCGCCGACAGACGGACGCCGGCGTCCACCGCTATGCCGACGCGGTCGGCTCCAGCATCCTCAGCGCGCTCGCGACCGACGAGGCGCGTCTGCTCGCCGAGTCCCGTCTCGCGCCACTGCGCGAGAACGATGCCCGCGCGGCGGGCGACCTGGAGCAGACCGTGCGGGTGTGGCTCGAGCACGACGCGAAGGCCGAGCCTGCCGCCGCGGCTCTGGGCGTGCACCGCCACACGCTGCGGTCGCGCATCGCTCAGGCGGGCGCGCTGCTCGGCGTCGATCTGTCGTCGTTCCCGGCCCGCGCCGAGCTGTGGGCGCTGTTGCAGACGGCGCGCGACTGACGCCGCGCCCTTCGCGGCCGGATGGCTGGCGATTCCCCGCCCGGCCGGCCGGCGCACGGGATCCGGCCAGCCGGGCGGGGATCGGTCAGCCGTCCGTACCGGGCGCCGGGTTCAGATACCGCCCCACGAACTCCTCGAACAGCGGCACCATGTCGACGGAATCGTCGAGCAGCCACTGCAGCTGGATGCCGTCCATCACCGCGCTGATCAGGCGCGCCGCATGGGCGGGGTCGATGTCGGCGCGCACCTCGCCGGCATCCTGTCCGCGGCGCAGGATCTCCTCCGCCTCGGCCGCCCGCTCGCGGTACCGCGCGGCGAAGTCGGCGTGCGACGGGTGGTCGGGATCCGTGGCCTCCGCCGACACGATCGCGTACAGCGAGGTGAGGCCGCGAGAGGTCTGGTTGTGCGAGACGACGCGCTTCGCCTGCTCGATGAGCGTGTGCTCGGCGGGCTCCCCCGCCGCGGCGCGCACCTTCTCGTCGCGCTGTCGCAGCACCTCGGCGAAGAGCTCCTCCTTGTCGGCGAAGTGGTGCAGCAGACCCGCGGGCGTGACGCCGACGCGCTTGGCGATCTCCCGCAACGATCCGCCGTGGAATCCCGTGCGGGAGAACACCGCGAGCGCTTCGTCGACGATCGCCTGCCGTCGGGCCTGACCCGCCGCGTAGGGGCCGCGGCGCCCACGCCCGACGACCGGCTGCTGATCCGTGCCCACTGCCCGCTCCCGTCCGCCGACGCAGGCGAGGGCCTCAGCCGCCGTGGCCGTGCCCCGCTCCCCACGACGAGCCGAATACCTGCTGCTTCATCGCGGGCCGCAGCGTCTGCTCCATCTCGCGGTCCACGAAGTAGTCCTTGAGTGTATCTTTCGTGAGCTCGTTGCCGATGGCCGCCATGATCATCGACTGGTCCAGCGACAGGTACCGTTCGGCGATCGTGCCGCTCTTCACCGCGACGGCGTCGTAGAAGCCGCCGGGCCCGTACGCGCCGAGGTCGTTCTCGATGCCCTCGAGGTTGCTCAGGGCGCCCTGCCGGTCGTAGGGCAGCGCGAGGAACGCGGCGTGCGGTGTCACGACGCCGTCACCGAACTCGGGGTCGGGGTTGCTGCCCGTCGAGCATCCGGGGCGGTCGACGTCGACATCGGTCTTCTCGGCGTCCGAGGTGTAGCCGTCCGACCGCATGCCGGCGATGTCGACGCCGTACTCGGCGTAACCGCCGAACGGGTCGCTCGCCGGGGAGAAGCCCCAGTAGCCGTAGCCCGCCTCGTCGAGGCCGTGCTGCTTCTGCACGGCGACCGTGATCGGGTGGTTGAGCTTCCACGACTTCGGACCCCATTTCGTCTCGGGCACGAGCAGGTCGGGCATCAGCGACTCGAACATGCTGCCGCCCCAGCTCGGCACGAACGACATCCCGCCGTATTGGTACGTGCCCTCCCAGACTTCGACGCCGTCGTAGGTGCGGTACTCGCCCTGGGGCAGCTGCTCCTGCCACGCCCAGTCGCACCCCGGGGGCATGGTGCGATGCGTGCCGGACAGCGCGGTCGCCGGGATCTGTCCGTTCGCGATGCCGAGGTACGTCGCGATGCGGCTCTCGCTCACGGTCGTGTCGTAGTGGTGGCAGGTGTAGTACGCGGTCTCTCCTGAGCCGTTGTACATCGGCGCCTCGACGCTGCAGTCCGGCGGGGCCGCGTCCCAGAACCCGCCGCGGTTCGTGCCGGCCGGGAGCCCCGCGGCGCCGGCGGGGTCGAAGAACGCTCCGAAGTCCATGGAGTCGTACAGCGCGTCCGCCTGCTCCGCGAGGTCGGGCTCGGCCTCGCGCACGATGCGCAGGGATGCGGCGAGCCATCCGTTGTCGACCGTGCTGAGGAACGGGTACACCGGGTCGCCGGAGTCCGGCCAGGTCGTGAGCTTCTCCCCCGTGGTGGGCGAGTACCAGTTGTAGAACATGCCGCTCGCGTCGTTGCGCTCGAGACCGGCGAGGGTGTCGAGGGTCGTGGCGAGGCGCTCGTGCGCCTCGTCGTCGCCGATGATGCCGAGGTCGCGCGCCGTGACGGTCGACCACAGGTACCCGCCGATGTTCGTCGGCGAGGTGTAGGCGCCCGGCGTCTGCAGATCGCCGGTGATGTTGTCGGACGGCAGACCCGTCTGCTCATCGGTCATCGCGTCGAGGGACCGCCAGGTGTCGACCGCCCAACGGTTCAGCTCCTCGGTGCCGGGCTTGCCGCCGCCGTGGCCATTGCCGCCGGCGACCGCGGGGCCGGCGATCGCGAGTCCCGCGACGACCAGTCCGGTCGCCGCCAGTGCGCTCATCCATCGCTTCATCGTGTCTCCTCGTCGAGAACGGCGCCGCCGATCGCAGCGCTCCGATTCGTGAAAACCTAACACGTGTTCGGTGTTCACTCAACCCCTCTCCCCGACGCCGAAACCCACCACGCGCGTCGAGACCCACCACCCCGGACGCTGGCGAAGGTGGGTCTGGACGCGCGTGGTGGGTCTCGACGAATGCAGGAGCACACGCCGCACAGCGCACGCGGCAGCCGCACGAGAGCGACCCCCGCGACACGCTCAGCGCGGCGCGTGCGCGTCGAGGAACTCGTACACGTCGGTCGTGTCGACCCCCGGGAACGACCCGGTCGGCAGCGTCGCGAGCAACGTGCGCGGCGTCTTCACGTTCGGCCAGGAGTGCTCGCGCCAGCGCTCCTCGAGCTCGGCGGGCGCGCGACGGCAGCACACCTCGATCGAGTGCTTCGAGACGCCGCGGTGCGGGGTGTCGCGTCCGACGAACCACTTCGTGTCGTCGAAGCGCACGCCGACGCTCACCGAGTGCAGCCCCTCGCTCGACGCCTCGACGCGGGCGGTGCACCAGTACGTCCCGTTCCCCGTGTCGGTGTACTGGTAGTACGGGTTGAACCGGTCGTCCTCCTCGAACACCACGCGGCTCGTCCAGCGCCGACAGCACATCTGCCCCTCGATCGCACCGAGGCGGTCGGTCGGGAAGTTCACGTCGTCGTTCTCATAGGCCTTCGTGATGGTGCCCGACTCGTGCACCTTGAGGAAGTGCACGGGGATGCCGAGGTGCCGCGTCGCGAGATTCGTGAAGCGGTGCGCGGCGGTCTCGTACGACACGGAGTAGGCGTCGCGCAGGTCCTCGATGGAGATCGACCGCCGCGCCTTCGCGTCCTGCAGGGCCGGGACGACGTGCGCCTCAGGCATGAGCAGCGCCCCCGTGAGGTAGTTCGTCTCGACGCGCTGACGCAGGAACTCGGCGTAGCTGCGCGGCTCCGCGTGCCCGAGGATGCGGCTCGACAGCGCCTGCAGCACGGCGGTGCGGGCGTCGCCCTTGGCCGGCACCCTGCTCGAGAGGTAGAGGCGGCCGTTCGCGAGGTCCGCCACGCTGCGCGTGGTCTGCGGCAGGTCGGGCGCGTAGTGCAGCGTGAAGCCGAGATAGGCGGCGATCTCGGAGGCTGTCCGCTGCGTGAGCGGGCCGCCGGGATGCCGCACCGCGGCGAGGATCTCCGACGCCTTGGCCTCCAGGTCCGCGAAGTGATTGTCCTGCCGCCGCATGAGGTGCCGCAGCTCGACGTTGGCCCGCCGCGCCTCCTCCGGCGTCGCCGCCCGCTCATCGCGGAGCCGGTCGATCTCGCCGTGCAGCGCGAGCAGGGCCTTGAGCGCCTCCGTCGGCACGCTCTTCGCGATGCGGAAGGGCTCGATGCCCAGCGCCTGGAACGTCTGGCCCTTCATCGCCCGCTCCAGCGCGATCTCGGCAGCGCTCCGCTCGTCGAGCGGCTCCCCTTCCAGCAGGGCGTCGATCGTGACCCCGAGCGCGCGGGCGATCGTCTGCAGCAGTGTGAGCTTGGGCTCGCGCTTGCCCGTCTCGATCATCGACAGCTGACTCGGCGCGCGATCGACCGCCGAGGCGAGGTCGTCGAGCGTCATCCCGCGCGAGGTGCGCAGCTGCCTGATGCGGCGCCCGATCGTGAGGGCGTCGGTCTCGTTCTCGTCGCTGAGAGCATCCATGGCCGCGATTCTGTCACAGAAACAGAATTTCGCATGATCTTCACTCCATAAATGACCTGGGTTGCTGTCGATCTTCACGGATGGTTGTCATACGCCACCCGGCACCGCCGCCGGAATCCGATGAAGGAGACACCATGTCGAACACCGCTGAGAACCGCACCCCTCGTCCCGCCGGTCTGCGGGCGGGCGACCAGGTCCAGACGGCCGCAGAGCTGCAGGAGATCTGGGACACCGACCCCCGCTGGGACGGCGTCGAGCGCACGTACACGGCAGACGACGTCATCCGCATCCGCGGCTCCGTCCGGGAGGACTCCACCCTCGCCCACCGGGGTGCGGAGAACCTCTGGAACCTGCTGCACACCGAGGAGTACGTGCGCGCACTCGGCGCCTACACGGGCGGCCAGGCCGTGCAGCAGGTGCGGGCCGGGCTCAAGGCCATCTACCTCTCGGGCTGGCAGGTCGCGGCCGACGGCAACCTGGCCGGTCAGACCTACCCCGACCAGTCGCTGTACCCCGCGAACTCGGTGCCGGCCGTCGTGCGCCGCATCAACAACGCACTGCTGCGCCAGGACCAGCTCGAGCACGCCGAAGGGAACATCACCCAGGACTGGCTGGCGCCGATCGTCGCCGATGCCGAGGCCGGGTTCGGCGGTCCGCTCAACGCCTACGAGCTCGCGCAGTCGCTGATCCAGGCGGGGGCGGCGGCCATCCACTGGGAGGACCAGCTCGCGAGCGAGAAGAAGTGCGGGCATCTGGGCGGCAAGGTCCTCGTGCCGACCCAGCAGCACATCCGCACGCTGAACGCGGCCCGTCTGGCTGCCGACGTCGCGGGCGTCCCCACCGTCATCATCGCGCGGACGGATGCTCTCGCCGCCGACCTGCTGACCAGCGACGTCGACGAGCGCGATCAGCAGTTCCTCACCGGCGAGCGCACGGCCGAGGGGTTCCACCGCATCCGCCCCGGCATCGAGTCGGTCATCAGCCGCGGCCTCGCGTTCGCGCCGTACGCCGACCTGCTCTGGGTCGAGACGGGTGAGCCCGACATCGAACTGGCGCGCGAGTTCGCGGCGGCGATCCACGCGGAGTTCCCCGGCAAGATGCTCGCGTACAACTGCTCGCCGAGCTTCAACTGGAAGCGCCACCTCTCGGATGCCGAGATCGCGACGTTCCAGCGCGAGCTCGCCGACCTGGGCTACAAGTTCCAGTTCATCACCCTGGCCGGCTTCCACGCCCTGAACCACTCCATGTTCGACCTCGCCCGCGGCTACGCCGAGCGCGCCATGAGCGCGTACGTCGAGCTGCAGGAGGCCGAGTTCGCCGCCGAGGCCGACGGCTACACCGCCACCAAGCACCAGCGCGAGGCGGGCACCGGCTACTTCGACGTCATCTCGACCGCGCTCAACCCCGACAGCGCGACACTCGCCCTCGCCGGCTCCACAGAGACCGCGCAGTTCCACTGACCCGCCGTCTCTCACCGACACGTCAAAGGACACCGATCATGACCACTCCCACCGCTCCCCCGACCACCGCTCCCATCCAGACCACCCAGCAGGGCCCGGCCATCACGATCACCGGCCCGACGCGCCCCAGGTACGACGAGATCCTCACGCCCGAGGCGATCGCGTTCCTCACCGAGCTGCACCACCGCTTCGCCTCGCGTCGGCACGACCGCCTCGCCGACCGGATGCGGCGGCGCTTCGAGATCGGCAACGGCCACGACCCGCGCTTCCGCGACGACACCCGGCACATCCGCGAAGACGCATCGTGGCGGGTCGCCGGCGCCGGCCCCGGGCTCGAGGACCGTCGCGTCGAGATCACCGGCCCCACCGACCCGAAGATGACGATCAACGCGCTGAACTCCGGCGCCCGCGTCTGGCTCGCCGATCAGGAGGACGCCACCAGCCCCACCTGGAAGAACGTGATCGAGGGGCAGCTGTCGTTGCGCGACGCGATCCGCGGCGAGCTCTCCTTCACGTCCCCCGAGGGCAAGCAGTACCGGGTCACGGCGGAGCGCACCCCCACGATCGTGATGCGTCCGCGCGGCTGGCACCTGCCCGAGAAGCACATCGCCTTCATCGACCGCGCAGGGCGCCGCACCGCGGCATCCGGCTCCCTCGTCGACTTCGGCCTGTACTTCCTGCACAACGCGCAGGAGCTCATCGCGAACGGCCGCGGACCGTACTTCTACCTGGCGAAGATCGAGTCGAGCGAGGAGGCGAAGCTGTGGGACGACGTCTTCTCCTTCAGCGAGGAGTACATCGGCATCCCCCACGGCACGATCCGCGCGACCGTGCTGATCGAGACGCTGCCGGCGGCGTTCGAGATGGATGAGATCCTCTACGAGCTGCGCGACCACTGCGCCGGACTGAACGCCGGACGCTGGGACTACATCTTCTCGATCATCAAGAACTACCGCGGGCGCGGCGCCCGGTTCGTGCTCCCCGACCGCAGCGAGGTGACGATGACGGTGCCGTTCATGCGGGCCTACACCGAGCTGCTCGTGCAGACCTGCCACAAGCGGGGAGCGTATGCGATCGGCGGCATGAGCGCGTTCATCCCGAACCGCCGCGATCCCGAGGTCACGGCCCGGGCGATCGAGAAGGTGTCCGCCGACAAGAAGCGTGAGGCCGGTGACGGCTTCGACGGCACGTGGGTCGCCCACCCCGACCTGATCCCCACCGCGCAGGCCGAGTTCGACGCCGTGCTCGGCGACCGCCCGAACCAGGTCGACCGGCAGCGGCCCGAGGTGTCGGTCGCTCCGGAGGATCTGCTCGACCTGCACATCGGCCGCCCGATCACCGCGCAGGGCGTCCGCGACAACGTCTCGGTGGCGATCCGCTACCTGGAGGCCTGGCTGCGCGGACTCGGCGCCGTGGCGATCGACAACCTCATGGAGGATGCCGCGACCGCCGAGATCAGCCGCTCGCAGGTGTGGCAGTGGATCCATCAGGACCGCACGACCGACGACGGCACGCCGATCACGGCGGAGTACGTCGAGGGGCTGATCTCGGACGTGCTCGCCCGAGCCACGCGGTCGGCCGGAGACCGCTTCGACGACGCCGCCGAGGTCTTCCGCGAGGTGGCCCTGCAGCCGGAGTTCCCCGCCTTCCTGACGGTCGGCGCCTACTCTCGCTTCCTCGTCGACGAGGCCTGACCCCCTGAAGGAGGGTCCGGGGGCCGCACGGCATCCGGACCCTCCTTCGTTCCCGGCCCCCGCCCCTCCGTGCGGGCGTAGCCTGAATCCATGACCGACACCTGGACCGGGATCGCCGCGGAGTTCCTGCACCTGTACCCGCGCGGAAAGCGACTGCTCGCCGTCGCCGGAGCGGATGCCGAGCGCTCGCGCCGCGCCGCCGACGACCTCGCCGCGGCGCTGACCGACGCGGGGCAGACCGTCGAACGCGCGCACACCGCCGAGGGTGACGACGAGGCGCTGCGCGCCGACGTGATCGCGCCGTTCCGCGCGGGAGCCGCCGATGGCACCGTGCTCATCGTCTCGGGACCCGCTGCCCTGCTGAGCGAGAAGTCGCGGGGCCTGTGGAACTTCACGCTGTGGCAGCTCGCCGGCGACGAGCAGCCGCACTCGGTCGCCTCCGCGCTCGTCGACTTGACCGATCCGGCGAATCCCTCGCGTCGATTCGCGGACTACTGCGCCCTTCCGGCATCCTTCGGGGCCTGAATCCCGCCGATCTAGATATTTGTCTAGATTTGCTAGAATCGCTTCATGAAGACGATCTCCGTGGGCGATCTGCGTCAGAACCCGACCGCCGCCCTGGACGCGGTCGAACACGGAGAGACATACTCCGTCACGCGCCACCGCCGGGAGATCGCTCGACTCGTCCCCCCGCCGGCCCGCCGCCGCGTCACACCCGACGACCTCTTCGCGGTGATCGCCCGCACCCCCGTCGATGCGGAATGGGCGACGCAGATCGCGATCGAGCGCTCCGACCTCGACGACGAGCGGGATCCGTGGCGCGCGTGATCGCATTGCTCGACACCGACATCCTCATCGCGTCGAGGGCCGAGGGCGAGGCTCCGGCCGACCTGTCCGAGTTCGAGGATCTTCGGGTGAGCACGCTGTCGTGGGTCGAGCTCGCGAAGGGCCTGCACACGACACAGGATCTGCAGGTCTTCAAGCAGCGTTCCGCGCGACTGGCGGCGCTCCGAACGACGTTCGGCGACGGCATCCCCTTCGACGACGACTGCGCCGATGCCTACGATCGCGTACTCGCGCACCTGAGTGCCCAGGGTGTCCCGGTGCGGCCGCACATGTCCGACCGGATGCTGGCCGCCACGGCACTCGCGCACGGGCTGACGCTCGTCTCCCGCGACAGCGACGCCTTCCTCGGCCTGACCGACCTGATCACCGTGGTGCGCCGCTGACGCCCCGCGCGACCCGCGCTGCGCACCGCCCACCGGCAGGCCGGGAACACGGTTGCAGGTCGGATGCCGTCAGGCCGACCTGCATCCGCGCATCCGGCGTGCATCCCGGCCCCGATGACCCGGCTCAGCGGAACGACGCCGCCACGGAATTGCGGTGGTAGTCGAACACGATGCTCGTGCGGGTCGAGGCGACGCTCGACTGCGCCGAGAGATGTTCCAGCACGAACTCCCGCATCTCGGAGGAGTCCGCGACGGCGATGTGCAGCAGGAAGTCGTCGTCGCCGCCGAGGAAGAACACCTGGATGACCTGCGGCAGCACGCGCACCCGGTCGGCGAACTCGACGATGCTCTCACGTCGACCGCTCGGACGCAGCGTGACGCCGATGACGGCCTGGAGGCCGGCGCCCAGCATCCGCTCGTCGACGCTCGCGTGGAATCCGCTGATCACGCCGCGGTCGACGAGCGCGCGCAGCCGGGTGTGGGCCGTCGACGGGGCGACGCCCAGGTGCGCGGCCAGCTCGGCGTTCGTCATGCGACCGTCTGCGCTGAGCAGCTGCACGATCCTGGCATCCGTCGCATCGAGCGCAGGCGCCCGAAGAGTGTTCGTCTGCGCGGGTTCGGGGGTGGCATCCATGCGAATGATTATTCAGGATGCCGTGCATCACCGAATCTTCTTCACCGATTCTGTTGCCAATCCGATGTTTCTGCGATTCTGGGTGCACCGCACCGCCCCGCGTCACCAGGAGGATCGATGAAGATCGGCGTGCCCACCGAGGTCAAGAACAACGAGAACCGCACGGCGCTCACCCCCGCGGGTGCTGACCGCCTCGTGCACGAGGGCCACCGCGTCCTCGTGCAGTCGGGTGCCGGCGTCGGCTCAGGCATCTCCGACGACGCCTATCGCGCCGCGGGAGCCGAGATCGTCGAGACGGCGGAGGAGACCTGGGGCGAAGCGGAGCTGCTCATCAAGGTCAAGGAGCCGATCGCTCAGGAGTACGGCTTCCTGCGCGACGACCTGACGCTGTTCACGTATCTGCATCTCGCCGCCGATCGCGCGCTCACGAACGCCCTCGTCGACGCCGGCACGACGGCCGTCGCCTACGAGACGGTGCAGCTGCCGGACCGCAGCCTGCCCCTGCTCATTCCGATGAGCGAGATCGCCGGACGCCTGTCGGTCACGATGGGCTCGTACTCGCTCATGCGCTCGGCCGGCGGCCGCGGCGTGTTGATGGGCGGTATCGCCGGGGCGCCTCGTGCCAAGACCGTCGTGATCGGCGGCGGCGTCGCGGGCGAGCACGCTGCGGCCAACGCGCTCGGTCTCGGCTCGCAGGTCACGGTGATCGACATCTCGCTGCCCCGGCTGCGCGAGCTCGAGCACCGCTACGGCGGCGCGCTCGAGACCCGCGCGTCGAGCCGCTACGACATCGCCGAGGCGCTCACGACCGCTGATCTCGTGATCGGTTCGGTGCTGATTCCGGGAGCGGCGGCCCCCAAGCTCGTCACCGACGAGATGGTCGCGGCGATGAAGCCGGGCTCTGTGCTCGTCGACATCGCGATCGACCAGGGCGGATGCTTCGAGGGCTCGCACCCCACCACCCACGACGACCCGACGTTCGCCGTGCACGACTCGATCTACTACTGCGTCGCGAACATGCCAGGCGCCGTCCCCGAGACCGCGACCCGGTCGCTCACGAACGCCACGCTCCCCTACGTCTCGGCGATCGCCGGCAAGGGCTGGGAGCGGGCGGCGGCCGACGACCCGTCGCTGGCGAAGGGCCTGAACGTACAGGGCGGACGCATCACGCTGGATGCCGTCGCCCGGGCCCACGGCTTCGCGACGGTCTGACCGGCTCAGCACGAAAGAACGGACATTTTTGATGTCGACGCACCCCTCCTGCGCGACACCGACCCGGGTACGCTCGATACCGTGACCGAACGCGCACCTCTCTCCCGCAAGCTGTCCGCCATCGCAGAGTCGGCGACCCTCAAGGTCGACGCCAAGGCCAAGGCCCTCAAGGCCGAGGGCAAGGACGTCATCTCGTACGCCGCCGGCGAGCCGGACTTCGCGACCCCGCAGTTCATCGTGGATGCCGCGGCCGAGGCGCTCGCGGACCCGGCCAGCTACCGGTACACGCCGGCTCCCGGTCTGCCCGCGCTGCGCGAGGCGATCGCCGCCAAGACGCTTCGAGACTCGGGCCTTGAGGTCTCGCCCAGTCAGGTCATCGTCACCAACGGCGGCAAGCAGTCGGTGTACCAGGCCTTCCAGGCCGTCGTGAACCCGGGCGACGAGGTGCTGCTTCCCGCCCCGTACTGGACGACGTACCCCGAGGCGATCCGCCTCGCCGACGGCACCCCGGTCGAGGTCTTCGCCGGAGCCGACCAGGACTACAAGGTGACGGTCGAGCAGCTCGAGGCCGCGCGCACCGAGCGCACGACCGTGCTCGTGTTCGTCTCGCCCTCGAACCCGACCGGCTCGGTGTACACGGCCGAGGAGACCAGGGCCATCGGCGAGTGGGCCCTCGAGCACGGCATCTGGGTGGTCTCGGACGAGATCTACCAGAACCTCACGTACGAGGGCGCGACGGCCACCTCGATCGTCGCAGCCGTCCCCGAGGTCGCGAACCAGACGATCCTCGTCAACGGCGTCGCGAAGACCTACGCCATGACCGGATGGCGCGTGGGCTGGATGGTCGGACCCGCCGACGCCATCAAGATCGCCGGCAACCTGCAGTCGCACCTGTCGAGCAACGTGAACAACGTCGCCCAGAAGGCGGCCATCGCGGCGCTGAACGGACCGCAGACCGAGGCCGAGCAGATGCGCGAGGCCTTCGACCGCCGCCGCCGGCTGATCGTCTCGGAGCTGTCGAAGATCGACGGCCTCGTGGTGCCGAACCCCCTCGGTGCGTTCTATGTCTACCCCGACGTGCAGGGCCTGCTGGGCCGCACCTGGGGCGGCGTGACACCGACGACCTCGCTCGAGCTCGCCGACCTGATCCTGGAGCAGGCCGAGGTCGCTGTCGTTCCCGGCGAGGCGTTCGGCCCCTCCGGCTACATCCGCATGTCGTACGCACTCGGAGACGACCAGCTGCTCGAGGGCGTGCAGCGCCTGCAGCGCCTGTTCGCCTCCTGAGACCCGAGACGGAACGCGCTGTCCCGCCGGCGCTCACTCCTCCTGGAAGCCGATGAGCCAGCGGATGCCGTAGCGGTCCACGAGCGTGCCGTCGTAGTCGCCCCACGGGCGCTTCTGCAGCGCGTCGATCACGCGTCCTCCCGCCGACAGCTGATCGAACCAGCTCGTGAGCGTCGTGGCATCCGCCGTGCCGAGCAGCGACAGGAACATGCCGCTCATCTGCACCGCGTCGTCGTCGGCGCCGGCATCCGCGCCGGCGAGCTCCACCGGGCCCGTGAGCTGGCCGTGCGCGATCGCATCGGCCGGACCGTCGTGCCGGCCGGCATCCGCGTACGTCATGGTGTGGAGCTCACCGCCGAACACCCCGCGGTACAGCTCCAGCGCCTCTGCGGCGTTACCGGGGAACAGCAGGTACGGGATGAGTCCGGTCATGCGGCGAGTGTACGGCGAACCTCCGGCGGGGCCTACAGCTCCACGCCGAGCAGCACCGGCTCCGGCTGCAGCACGAGGCCGAACTCGGCGTGCACGCGACTCTGGATGAATCGAGCGAGCTCCGACACCTCGGCGGCCGTCGCACCGCCGCGGTTCGTGAGCGCGAGGGCGTGCTTGGTCGAGACCGACGCCCGCGACCTCGGGAGCGCGAATCCCTTGCGGATCCCGGCCTGCTCGATGAGCCAGGCGGCGCTGACCTTGACGTCCGGCACCTCGGTCTTCGCCGCGGGCACGAGGCCCTCGTACGAGTGCAGCGGGATCACGGTCACGGCGTCGAGATCGGGCGCCACCGGCCAACGAGGGCACTCCGGCGGGAGCGAGCGGGCGACGGATTCGGGCACGATCGCGTTCTGGAAGAACGAGCCGACGCCGTGCGTGTCGGGGTCGTCCGCATCCCACAGCATCCCCTTCGAGGCGCGCGTGGAGAGGATGCGGTCGCGGACCCACGCGAGAGGCACGGGCTCGTCCGAGGTCAGTCCGAGCGCACGCCGCAGCTGCTCGCCGCGCACGACCCGCTCGCCGGCGACGAGGAGGTCGACCGTCACGGAGAGGATGACGGCGCGGCGCTCCGGCTCGCTGCCGTAGTGATGCTTGAAGACCGATGTGCGGAAGCCGAGACCGAGATCGGCAGCCGCCACGGTCGACACCTCGCCGGTGGATTCGTCGATGAGGTCGACCTCGACCAGGGTCTCCTGGATCTCCTGCCCGTAGGCGCCGATGTTCTGCACGGGCGCCGCGCCCACGGTGCCGGGGATGCCGCTCATCGCCTCGAGTCCGGCATACCCGCGCTCGACTGCGTACGCGACGAGATCGTCCCAGCCGTGACCGGCTTCGACACGCAGACGGATGCGTCCGGGGTGCGGCGACGGCAGCTCCTCGATGCCGCGCGTCAGGACGCGGACGACGGTGCCTTCGAAGGCCGCGTCCCCGACGAAGAGGTTCGACCCTCCGCCGAGCACGAGCAGGTCTTCGCCGCGCGACCACACCTCCCTGAGCGCGCCGATCAGCTCGTCGCGGGTGGTGGCTTCGAGCATCCGCTCCGGCGCGCCGCCGGTTTCCAGTGTCGTCAGCGCCGAGAGCCGCAACGGCTCCACCTCGCGCACCACCGCCTCCCCCATCACGCGGCGACGCGCAGCTGAGCCTTGACGAGCACCGTCGTCTCGCCGAAGGTCACCTTGAGGTCGATGCGCGTGGCGTTCTCGTCGACGGCTCCCACCGTCGCGAGCACGTGCAGGTCGGCGCCGTTCTCGGGGTCGACGACGACGGGCTTGGTGAACCGCACTCCGTAGTCGAGGACGCGTGCGGTCGGCTCGAGCGCCGCGATCACCACCGACGAGGCGATGCCCATGGTGAGCATGCCGTGCGCCAGCACACCGGGCAGTCCGACGGCCGCTGCGACGTCGTCGCGGTAGTGGATGGGGTTGAAGTCGCCCGACGCCCCCGCGTAGCGCACGAGGGACTCGCGCGTGAGGTGGACGGTGCGCTCGGCGATGACGTCTCCGACGGCGTACGACATCACTGTGCTCCCTCTTCCGCACCGACGAGCAGAACGCTCGTGGCGGTCACGACGTGCTCGCCCTCGGCATCCGCGATCTCGGCCTCGCTGGTGATCATGGCGTTGCCGCCCATCATGCGGATGCCGGTGACGCGCAGCTGCGCGGTGAGCTCGTCGCCCGCGACGATCGGCCGCGTGTAGGCGAAACGCTGCTCGGCATGGATCGTCCGAGCGAGCTCGATGCCCGAGTCGGGCTCGCCCAGCAGTTGCTGCAGCGTGAGGTCCTGGATGACCATCGCGAACGTCGGGGGCGCGACCACGTCGGAGAAACCGGCCGCACGAGCCGCGTCGACGTCGGTGTGCTGCGGGGCGTCGGCGAAGACCGCGCGAGCGAACTCGCGAACCTTCTCACGACCGACGAGGTAGGGGGCGGTCGGCGGGAACTCCCGACCGATCAGTTCTTGGTTCACTGCCACCCCTCGATCCTACGTTCTCGGGGATCCGGGCGAGACCGGGGCGACCGGGGGAAACCGGGCGATCAGGCCTTCCGCCGGCCTTTGATCGCCTTCATCGCCATCTGCACGGCGATCACGACGAGGTATGCCGCGAACAGCATGTTGCCGAGCATGGGATCGATGAGCGTCGCGAGCCACGCGCCGAGCGCCGTCGTCGCGCAGGCCGAGACGCCGACGATCGCGGCGGCGAGCAGGTCGACGTTGTGATTGCGGAGGTTGCCGATCGTGCCCGAGATCGCGGTGGGGATCATCATCAGCAGCGAGGTTCCCTTCGCGACGAGGTCGCTCGTGCCGAAGGCGAGCATGAGGATCGGGACGACGATGACACCGCCGCCGACGCCGATGAGCCCGGCGAGGATGCCGGTGGCGACCCCCACGACGACGAGCGCGATGCCGCTCAGCACGGTCAGGTCGAAGGCGGCGTCGCGCGACGGGATCACGAGGAAGAGGCTGATGATCACGATCACCAGGAAGCCGACGAAGAACCACCGCAGCACGGTCTGCGAGATCCTCGGGAGCAGCCGGGTGCCGATCTGCGCGCCGACGACCGACCCCGCCGCGAGGATGAGCGCGGGGATCCATGCGACGGAGCCGTGCAGGGCGTACGACACGACGCCGACCGTGGCGGTGGGCACGATCGCGGCCAGAGACGTGCCGGCCCCGAGCCGCTGGTTGAAGTGCAGGAACAGCACGAGGAGCGGGACGATCACCGTGCCCCCGCCGACCCCGAACAGCCCGGAGAGCAGGCCGGCGGTCAGGCCGATGACGACGAAGGAGACGACGGCGCGGGGCCCTCGGTTCAGGGTCTGCGCTTCACTCACCGGAACAGCCTACTCTCGCGGCATCCTCGTCGAGATCACCCTGGGACCGAGTGCCCTTTCATGCGACACTGGATCGCACCGGACGAGGCCGTCCGAGTCGGATCGAAGGAGATCTCATGGTGCGCAGTTCTTTTCCCGACGTCGAGATCCCCGCGACGTCCATCCACGACTTCCTGTTCGGCGACCTCGACGAGGACCGACTCGACGCCGTCGCGCTCGTCGACGGCACGAACGGGGCGACGACGACATACCGGCAGCTCATCGGACAGATCGACCTGTTCGCGGGCGCACTGGCCCATCGCGGCGTCGAGGTCGGCACGGTGATCGGCGTGCTGTGCCCGAACGTGCCCGCGTTCGCGACGGTGTTCCACGGCATCCTGCGCGCAGGCGCCACGGCGACGACGATCAACTCGCTCTACACGCCCGAAGAGATCGCGAACCAGCTGACGGATGCCGGAGCCACCTGGCTCGTGACCGTCTCGCCTCTGCTCCCCGGCGCCTGGGCCGCGGCCCAGCGCGTCGGCATCGACGCCGAACACGTGATCGTGCTCGACGGCGCCGACGGGCACCCGTCGCTTCCCGCTCTGCTCGGAGAGGGGCGGAGCGCGCCCGAGGTGTCGTTCGACCCGGCGACGCACCTCGCTGTGCTGCCGTACTCCTCCGGCACCACGGGGCGGCCGAAGGGCGTGATGCTCACCCACCGCAACCTCGTCGCGAACGTCAGCCAGTGCCGCTCGACGATCTCGCTCGCCGACGACGACCGCGTGCTCGCCGTGCTCCCGTTCTTCCACATCTACGGCATGACCGTGCTGCTGAACTTCGCGCTGCGGCAGCGGGCGGCGCTCGTGACCATGCCGAAGTTCGACCTCGCGGACTTCCTCCGGGTCGTGCAGGAGCATCGGACGAGCTGGGTGTTCATCGCTCCTCCCATCGCCGTCGCCCTCGCGAAGCACCCGCTCGTCGACGAGTACGACATGTCGTCGGTGAAGGTGATCTTCTCGGGTGCAGCGCCGCTCGACGGCGCGCTCGCGACGGCCGTCGCCACTCGCCTCGACTGCATCGTGTGCCAGGGATACGGCATGACCGAGACGAGCCCGGTGACCCACGCGATCCCCTACGACCGCCCCGAGATCGACCGCTCCTCGGTCGGGCTGCTGCTCGCGAACACGGAGGCACGTCTGCTCGCCGACGACGGCGGCGACGTGCAGATCCCGGATTCCGGCGCGAGCGAGCCCGGCGAGATCCTCATCCGCGGTCCCCAGGTCATGGCGGGGTATCTGAACCGTCCGGATGCGACGGCCGAGATGCTGGATGCCGACGGCTGGCTGCACACGGGCGACGTCGCCACGGTCACGGCCGATGGCGTGTTCCGCATCGTCGACCGACTCAAGGAGCTCATCAAGTACAAGGGCTATCAGGTGGCCCCGGCTGTGCTGGAAGCGGTGCTGCTGGAGCATCCGTCCATCGCCGACGCCGCCGTGATCGGCGCCCCCGATGATGAGGGGCAGGAGGTTCCGAAGGCCTTCGTCGTCCGGCAGCAGGGTGTCGACCTCGACGCGGATGCCGTGATCGCCCATGTCGCGGCCCACGTGGCGCCGCACGAGAAGGTGCGTCAGGTGGAGTTCATCGACGCGATCCCGAAGTCGGCGTCGGGCAAGATCCTCCGGAAAGACCTTCGCGCCCGCCCCTGACCCCGCTCCGGGCCCGATCTGCGGACGTGGTCCCGATCCGCGGATCGAACCCGTCGATGCGTCCGCAGATCGGGATGCCGTCCGCGAATCGGGACACGACAGCGTCCACGATACGACGAAGCCCGCCACCCAGGACGGATGGCGGGCTTCGTGTGAGGCGAGAGGTTACTTGTTCTCGACAGCGTCCTCGGCGGCGGCCTCAGCGGCCTCGCCCTCGGCCTGCGACTCGGCGCCGGCGTCGGCAGCGGTCTCCTCGGCCGGAGCCTCCTCGGTGGTCTCCTCGACGGGAGCCTCCTCGGCGGGCTTCTCCTCGGCGGCGGGCGCGGCGGCAGCCGGAGCAGCCTTCTTGGTCGACTTCGCCTTCGGGGTGACGGGCTCGAGGACGAGCTCGATCACGGCCATCGGAGCGTTGTCGCCCTTGCGGTTGCCGACCTTGGTGATGCGCGTGTATCCGCCCTCGCGGTCCGCGACGAGCGGAGCGATCTCGGCGAACAGCGTGTGCACGACGTCCTTGTCACCGATGACCGAGAGGACACGACGACGAGCGTGCAGGTCTCCGCGCTTGGCGAAGGTGATCAGGCGCTCGGCGAGCGGGCGCAGACGCTTGGCCTTGGTCTCGGTCGTCTTGATCGACTTGTGGGTGAACAGGGCCGCCGCGAGGTTGGCAAGCAGCAGGCGCTCGTGGGCGGGGCCGCCTCCGAGGCGGGGACCCTTGGTGGGCTTGGGCATAATCGTCTAACTCCTGGTCAGGAAGGGTCGGGTATCAGAAGGACTCGTCTTCGCTGCCGCCGTAGAAGTGGGCGCCGTCGAAACCGGGCACCGAATCCTTGAGCGACAGACCGAGCGAGATGAGCTTGTCGCGCACCTCGTCGACCGACTTCTGGCCGAAATTGCGGATGTTCATGAGCTGCGTCTCCGAGAGGGCGACGAGCTCCGAAACGGTGTTGATGCCTTCGCGCTTCAGGCAGTTGTACGAGCGCACGGACAGGTCGAGGTCCTCGATCGGCATCGACAGCTCGCTGGAGTTCACAGCCTCCACGGGCGCCGGGCCGATCTCGATGCCCTCGGCCTCGACGTTCAGCTCGCGGGCGAGACCGAACAGCTCGGTGAGCGTCTTGGCAGCCGAGGCGACGGCGTCGCGGGGGCTGATCGAGTTCTTCGTCTCGACGTCCAGGATGAGCTTGTCGAAGTCGGTGCGCTCACCGGCACGGGTGGCGTCGACGCGGTAGCTGACCTTGAGGACCGGCGAGTAGATCGAGTCGATCGGGATCTGACCGGCCTCGGCGTACTCGTTGCGGTTCTGCGTCGCCGAGACGTAGCCGCGGCCGCGCTCGATCGTGAGCTCCAGCTCGAACTTCGCCGTGTCGTTCAGCGTGGCGATGACGAGCTCGGGGTTGTGCACCTCGACACCGGCCGGAGCCGAGATGTCGGCGGCGGTCACTTCACCGGCACCGGTCTTGCGCAGGTACGCGGTGATGGGCTCGTCGCGCTCGCTCGAGACGACGAGCTGCTTGATGTTGAGGATGATCTCGGTGACATCCTCCTTCACGCCGGGGATGGTGCTGAACTCGTGCAGCACGCCGTCGATGCGAACGCTCGTGACGGCAGCGCCGGGGATCGACGACAGCAGGCTGCGACGGAGCGCGTTGCCGATCGTGTATCCGAAGCCGGGCTCCAGAGGCTCGATGATGAACCGGCTCCGGTTCTCGACGATCTTTTCCTCGGTGAGTGTGGGACGCTGTGCAATAAGCACTCTGTGTTCCTTTCGATCACATGCCCGCTATATGACATGTGGTGGGTGAGGTCTTGAGTTGTGACGTTACCTGTGGCCCGCGGAGCGGGGCGCGATGCCCGCTGACGGGCGTTGAGCCGCCCGCCTCGAGGGCAGACGGCTCAACGAGCCGGGTCAGACGCGGCGACGCTTCGGCGGGCGGCAGCCGTTGTGCGCCTGCGGGGTGACGTCCGAGATCGAGCCGACCTCGAGGCCTGCGGCCTGGAGCGAGCGGATCGCGGTCTCGCGGCCGGAGCCCGGACCCTTCACGAGGACGTCGACCTTCTTGACGCCGTGCTCCGCGGCCTGACGGGCGGCGGACTCGGCAGCCATACCGGCGGCGTACGGGGTCGACTTGCGCGAGCCCTTGAAGCCCACGCCACCCGACGATGCCCAGGCGATGACGGCGCCGGACGGGTCGGTGATCGAAACGATGGTGTTGTTGAACGTCGACTTGATGTGGGCCTGGCCCAGCGCGATGTTCTTCTTCTCCTTGCGGCGCGGCTTGCGCGCGGCGGCCTTGGGTGCAGCCATGAAAGTGTTCTCCTAGTCCCTGGGGCCGCGCTTAGCGGGCCTTCTTCTTGCCGGCGACGGTGCGCTTCGGGCCCTTGCGGGTACGGGCGTTGGTCTTGGTGCGCTGACCACGGACCGGGAGGCCACGACGGTGGCGGATGCCCTCGTAGGAGCCGATCTCGACCTTGCGGCGGATGTCTGCGGCGACCTCGCGGCGCAGGTCACCCTCCACCTTGTAGTTGCCTTCGATGTAGTCGCGGAGTGCGACGAGCTGGTCGTCCGAGAGGTCCTTCACGCGGATCGACTCGTCGATCTCGGTGGCCTTGAGGATCTCGACCGAACGGGTACGGCCGACGCCGTAGATGTAGGTAAGGGCGATCACCACGCGCTTGTCGCGCGGGATGTCAACGCCGGCAAGACGTGCCATGCGGTTCTCCTGAGTGTGGTGGAGGTGTGGAGCAGGATCGGTGCCCGGGCCTCCGCCCCGAGGTGTCCCCCACCGGAGTGGGATCTGATCCTGCCAGTATCTTTCGGCCGTTGAGCGAGCGGAGCGAGACGAACCGCCTCGACGCTCGCGCGACCTGTATTGAGTTGTGAGTCAGATCTGTGTGATCAGCCCTGGCGCTGCTTGTGGCGCGGGTTGCTCTTGCAGATCACCATGACGCGGCCGTGACGGCGGATCACCTTGCAGTGATCGCAGATGGGCTTGACGCTGGGGTTGACCTTCATGATGATTCCTGTTCGCTGTCTTCACCGGGCAGGCACGGATGCCTGGGGTGTTACTTCTCGACCGATCAGCGGTAGCGGTAGACGATGCGGCCTCGGGTCAGGTCGTAGGGGCTGAGCTCCACGACCACACGGTCCTCGGGGATGATGCGGATGTAGTTCTGCCGCATCTTTCCGGAGATCGTCGCCAGGACCTTGTGTCCGTTGGTGAGCTCGACGCGGAACATCGCGTTGGGCAGAGCCTCGGAGATCACGCCCTCGATCTCGATGACACCGTCTTTCTTAGCCATAGCCTCGCTTGCGCTTCTGCAGACCGGTCGATCTGCGTTGTGAGTGGGATTGCGGCGTCTCGCCGACTCGGACACGCCGAATCAAGGCGCAAGGCACCAAAGATCTATGTTAGACGACGAAGGGAGTTCCGGCAACCTGAGCAGGATGCCGGAACTCCCCTGTACGCAACGCTGGGACGGTCTGCGGATCAGACGACCGCCTGTGCGTCAGTCACCCAAGACACGCCGCATGCGTCGAAGTTGAAGCTCAGGCCGGTCGGGCCTCCCAAGGACTTGTAATGCCACTGTTTCGACGGCCAGCACTGCCACATGACCGTGAACTTTTTGTTGTAGCAGGTCCCCATGATGCGCCCGTAGCTCCAGTTAAAAGTGGAGCAGGACGCGGGTCCCGCGGCCTGAGCCGGAGATGCAGCCCCGATCGGGATGATCAACCCGACTACGAGAGCGGCGACAGCTCCGGCCACCGACAACCTCCTGGCGCCTCTGCGAGTCCTCTGCCCATGGCCACTCGAGCGCGAACTGGTTTCAATCGTCATGTCAATTCCTCCGGTCGTTTCGAATCGACTGATTCGAAACGACCGTATCCCAGGGAATCGAGACGAAAAGCGTTATCCCAGGATCTTGCTGAACTCTGTCTGAATGTCTGCGTTGTCAATGCGGTCGCCGTTGATGGCGACCGTGGGAGTACCGAAGCGCCCTGTAGCCGGATCGACAGGAGTTTCGTCCGTGCGCGCCGCGACGAAGCGGGAGTAGGTGCCGTCCGTGATGCATTCGGCCGCGGCGTCCGCGCCCGCCTGAGTTGCGAGGTCGATCAGCTGGTCGTCGGTCAGGCCCGTCGTGTTCTCCTCAGGCTGATTGGCGAAGAGAAGGTTGAAGTAATCGAGAGCAGAATCCGGAGCTTCGGTGGCCACGCAGTACATCGAGTTCGCCGCCCTAGTCGAGAACTCTGTGCCTTGCGACGCGCGGTCCAGGATCGAGATGGGGTGGATGTTCAGAGTGATCTCGTCGTTGGCTGCGGCGGTCTGCAGCTGCTCGCCGTAAGCATCCTCGAACTGACCGCAGATAGGGCACATGAAGTCGACGTAGGTGTCGATCTCGTCCTCGCCCGACCCGAACGAGATGGCACCGGTCTCCTGATTGACGATGTCGCTGGACGGCGCGGTTCCGGGATCAGTCGCCTGGTTGTTCAGGAGGACGACGACGAACGCGAGGACGGCCAGCACGACCACCACGGCCGCCGAGACGCCGATCACGAACCAGTTGGTGTTGCTGCTCTTCGCGGCCGCCATGGGGTTTCCGTTTCTGTCGAGGTCCGCTCGCGGCGGATCCGGCGTGAAGTCTGCGGATGCATGCGCACCCATACACACCTATTGTGCCCGCAGAAACCTATGCGCCGGTTGTGACGGCGGCGGCCGATACGACGTCGTTACGCGATCGGTGCGGGGGTCACGCCGAAGGGCGCGAGCCCGGCCGCTCCCCCGTCGGACGCGGTGAGCACCCAGATGCCGTCCGCGTGCAGGGCGACACTGTGCTCCCAGTGCGAGCCGTCGGAGCCGTCGGTCGTGGAGACGGTCCAGTCGTCGTCCTCGACGAAGGTCTCCTCTCCCCCGGCGGTCACCATGGGCTCGATCGCGAGCACGAGCCCCGGCTTGACTTCCGCTCCGGGGTCGGGGGTGCGGTAGTTGAACACGCTCGGCGCCTCGTGCATCTTGCGACCGATGCCATGGCCGACGTACTCGCGCAGGATGCCGTAGGTGCGGCCGGAGACGGGCGAGACGCCCTGCTCCTCGATGTACCCCTGGATCGCCGCGCCGATGTCGCCGAGGTGACGCGCCGTGGCCATCGCCGCGATACCTGCCCACATCGACCCCTCGGTCACGCGCGAGAGCTCCGCGCGCCGGGCGACGAGCTCAGGCCGTTCGGCGTCGGGCACCACGACCGTGATCGCGCTGTCGCCGTTCCACCCCTGGTACTGCGCCCCGCAGTCGATCGAGACGATGTCGCCGGCCTCGAGGACGCGCTCGCCCGGGATGCCATGCACGACCTCCTCGTTCACCGAGATGCAGGTCGTGTGACGGTAGCCGCGCACGAGCTGGAAGTTCGACTCGGCGCCGCGTTCGAGGATCACGCGGTTCGCCTCGGCATCCAGCTCGAGCGTCGTGACTCCCGGACGGATCAGTGGACGTACGGCATCCAGCGCCGCTGCCGTGATGAGACCCGGCTCCACCATCGAGCGGAGCTGAGCGGGGGTCTTGTAGATCGACCGGCGGAACATCGGAAGGCGATCAGGCGGCGAGGCGGAGGCCGCGCGCAGCCAGCGCCGCGAACACGCGCTCGGTGATCTCGTCGAGCGAGCCGACGCCGTCGATCCGGTCGACGATGCCGCGCTCCCCGTAGACCTCGAGGATCGGCGCGGTCTCGTGCTCGTAGATGTCGAGTCGGTGCGCGATCGCGGCATCCGTATCGTCGGAGCGTCCCTGCTCCGCTGCGCGGAGCTTGAGACGGGAGATGCTCTCGTCACGCGGCACGTCCAGCAGGATGACGGCATCCAGAGACTCGCCACGCTCGCCGAGGAACTCCTCGAGGTGCGCGACCTGCGCCGTGTTCCGCGGATACCCGTCGAGCAGGAACCCGTTCGCCGCGTCGTCCTGCGACAGTCGGTCGCGCACGATCTCGCTCGTGAGCTCGTCCGGGACGAGGTCGCCCTTGTCGAGGATCTCGGTGACCTGCTGGCCGAGGGGCGTGCCCTCCTTGATGTTCGCGCGGAACATGTCACCGGTCGAGACCACGGGGATGCCGTAGGACTCCGCGATGCGGACGCCCTGCGTGCCCTTGCCCGAGCCCTGCGGACCGACGATGAGAAGACGAGCGGATGCTGTCATCGGAGGAGCCCTTCGTAGTGACGCTGCTGCAGCTGCGCATCGATCTGCTTGACCGTCTCGAGACCCACACCGACGATGATGAGGATCGAGGCGCCGCCGAACGGGAAGTTCTGGTTGGCGCCGACGGTGGCCAGGGCGATGAGCGGGATGAGCGCGATCAGACCGAGGTAGATCGAGCCGGGCAGCGTGATGCGCGTGAGCACGTAGTCGAGGTACTCGGCGGTCGGACGACCGGCGCGGATGCCGGGGATGAAACCGCCGTACTTCTTCATGTTGTCGGCGACCTCGACCGGGTTGAACGTGATCGCGACGTAGAAGTAGGTGAACCCGATGATCAGCAGGAAGTACGCCGCCATGTAGATCGGGTGGTTGCCCGTGGTGAAGTACGTGCTGATCCAGGTGACCCAAGCGGCCGGCTCGGAGCCGTCCTGCGGGGTGTTGAACTGCGCGATGAGCGCGGGGATGTAGAGCAGCGACGAGGCGAAGATCACGGGGATCACGCCCGCCATGTTCACCTTGATGGGGATGTAGGTGTTCGTGCCGCCGAACGTGCGGCGACCGACCATGCGCTTCGCGTACTGCACCGGGATGCGCCGCTGCGACTGCTCGACGAACACCACGAGGCCCATCACGATGATGCCGACGAGGAGCACGAGCAGGAAGACCTCGAAGCCGCGGCTCTCCCAGATCAGCCACATGGCGCCGGGGAAGGTGGCGGCGATGGAGGTGAAGATCAGCAGCGACATGCCGTTGCCGATGCCGCGCTCGGTGACGAGCTCGGCGAACCACATGATGAGGCCGGTGCCGGCGGTCATCGCCATGATGATGAGCAGCTGCGCCCACCACACGTCGTTCGTCAGGAGGTTCTGGCACGCGGCCACGTCGGTCGTGCCGAACAGCTGGCCACTGCGGGCCACCGTCACGAGCGTCGTCGACTGCAGCAGCGCCAGGGCGATCGTGAGGTAGCGCGTGTACTGGGTCAGCTTGGACTGGCCCGCCTGACCCTCCTTGTGAAGGGCCTCGAAGTGCGGGATGACCACGCGCAGGAGCTGGGTGATGATCGTCGCCGTGATGTACGGCATCACACCCAGGGCGAAGATGGAGAGCTGGAGGAGCGCCCCGCCGGAGAAGAGGTTGACCAGACCCAGCAGTCCCTCGGTGCCCGAGTTGAGAGCGAGGCACTCCTCGACGTTCGGGAAGTTCACGAACGGAGCGGGGACGTTGGAGCCGAGTCGGTAGATCGCGACGATGGCGAGAGTGAAACCGATCTTCCGACGCAGGTCGGGCGTGCGGAAGATCCGCGCGATGGCGCTAAACAAGGGACGTTCCTCCTGAAAAGGTTGCCGATCCCTGAGGGACGGCTGAAAGAACAGGCTAACCCATAAGAGGGGCCGGAGAATCTCCGACCCCTCTCATGAAGTGGCTACTTGACGGATCCGCCCGCTGCCACGATCTTCTGCTCGGCAGAACCCGAGACCTTGTCGACCGCGACGGTGAGCTTCACGGCGATGTCGCCGTTTCCGAGAACCTTGACCTTCTCGTTCTTGCGAACCGCACCCTTGGCGACCAGGTCGCTCACCGTGACGTCGCCGCCCTGGGGGTAGAGCTCCGCGAGCTTCTCCAGGTTCACGACCTGGTACTCCACGCGGAACGGGTTCTTGAAGCCGCGCAGCTTCGGGGTGCGCATGTGCAGAGGCATCTGCCCACCCTCGAAACCGACGCGAACGGTGTTGCGAGCCTTGGTGCCCTTGGTACCACGACCCGCGGTCTTGCCCTTGGAGCCCTCACCGCGACCGACACGGGTCTTCGCGGTGTTGGATCCGGGGACCGGACGCAGGTGGTGCACCTTCAGGACGCCGGGACGAGATGCCGGAGCATCCGACTTCGGCGCGGCCTTCTTGGCGGCGGGCTTCTTGGCAGGAGCCTCGGCCTTGGCGTCGGCCGCAGCAGCGGACGACTTCTTGGCGGCGGGCTTCTTCTCGGCGGCAGCCTTGGGAGCGGCAGCCTTCTTCGGGGCCTTCTCGGCCTCGACGGCTTCGTTCTTCTCAGCCATTAGTCGATCTCCTCAACCTTCACGAGGTGCGCGACGGTCTTGACGTAGCCGCGCGTCTGCGCGTCGTCGGGACGGACGGTGCTGTCACCGATCCGCTTGAGACCGAGCGAACGCAGCGTGTCGCGCTGGTTCTGCTTCTCACTCACCTTGGACTTGATCTGCGTGACCTTGAGCCGGGCGGCCATCAGGCACCTACCTTCTGTGCGGCGATGGCGTCAGCCTCGGCGCGGACAAGACGCGCGGGGGCGACCTGGTCGAACTCGAGGCCACGACGAGCGGCGACCGCACGGGGCTCCTCGAGCTGCTTCAGGGCCTCCACCGTCGCGTGCACGATGTTGATCGTGTTCGACGAGCCGAGCGACTTCGACAGCACGTCGTGGATACCGGCGCACTCGAGCACGGCGCGCACGGGACCACCCGCGATGACACCGGTACCGGCAGCGGCCGGACGCAGCAGCACGACGCCGGCTGCGGCCTCACCCTGCACGGGGTGCGGGATGGTGCTCGCGACGCGCGGCACGCGGAAGAAGTTGCGCTTGGCCTCTTCGACACCCTTCGAGATCGCCAGAGGGACCTCGCGGGCCTTGCCGTAGCCGACGCCCACCAGACCGTTGCCGTCGCCGACGACCACGAGAGCGGTGAAGCTGAAGCGACGACCACCCTTCACGACCTTCGAGACGCGGTTGATGGTGACGACGCGCTCCAGGAACTGGTTGTCGCCGCGGTCGCGCGAGTTGCGGTCGCGGCCGCCCTGGTTGCGGTCACCACGGCCGCCACGGCGACCGTCGCGCTGGTCGCGAGACGGCTCGGACTGCGTGGTGCCCGCAGCGGTCTCGGAAGTGGCAGCAGCCGCTTCGGTCACTTCGTTCTCCTTGTTGTCACTCACAGTGCCAGGCCTCCTTCACGAGCGCCCTCGGCGATGGCGGCGACACGACCCGCGTAGCGGTTGCCGCCACGGTCGAACACTGCCTCGGAAACGCCGGCGGCCTTCGCACGCTCGGCGACGAGCTCGCCGACCTTGCGGGCCTTGGCGGTCTTGTCACCCTCGAACCCGCGCAGGTCGGTCTCGAGCGTCGAAGCCGACGCAACGGTGTGACCCTTGCTGTCGTCGACGAGCTGCACGAAGACGTGGCGAGCCGAACGGTTGACGACGAGGCGCGGACGCACCTCGGTGCCCACGACCTTCTTGCGAAGGCGGGCGTGACGACGCGCGCGGGCGTCAGACTTTGACTTGAGAGCCATGGTTACTTACCACTCTTTCCGGCCTTGCGACGCACGTTCTCGCCGGCGTAGCGCACGCCCTTGCCCTTGTACGGCTCGGGCTTGCGGATCTTGCGGATGTTGGCAGCTGCCTCGCCGACAGCCTGCTTGTCGATCCCGCTGACGGTGAGCTTGTTCGTGCCCTCGACCGTGAGCGTGATGCCGGCGGGCGGGTCGATGAGGACCGGGTGCGAGAAGCCGAGAGCGAACTCGACCGAGCTGCCCTTCTGCGCCACGCGGTAACCGGTGCCGACGACCTCGAGGCCCTTGGAGTAGCCCTGGGTCACGCCGATGATGTTGTTGTTGATGAGAGTGCGGGTCAGGCCGTGGAGCGACCGCGACTCGCGCTCGTCGTCGGGACGGGTGACGAGAACCTGGTTCTCCTCGACCGCGACCTCGATGGGGGTGGCCACCGTGAGGGTGAGCTCACCCTTGGGGCCCTTCACCGCGACCTCACGGCCGTCGACCGAAACGGTCACGCCCGCGGGAACGTCGATGGGAAGTCGTCCGATACGCGACATCTGGGATCACCACACGTAGGCGAGAACTTCTCCGCCCACGCCCTTCTGCTCAGCCTGACGGTCGGTGAGGAGACCGGAGGAGGTGGACAGGATGGCCACGCCGAGGCCGCCGAGGACCTTGGGGAGCTCGGTCGACTTCGCGTACACGCGGAGACCGGGCTTCGACACGCGCTTGATGCCCGCGATCGAACGCTCACGGTTGGGACCGTACTTCAGCTGCAGCGTGAGGTTGGTGCCGACGCGGGCGGGAGCGGTCTCCCAACCGGCGATGTAACCCTCCTGCTGGAGGATCTCGGCGATGTGCGTCTTGAGCTTGCTCGACGGCAGGGTCACGGAGTCGTGGTGCGCCGAGTTCGCGTTGCGCAGACGGGTCAGCATGTCTGCGACCGGGTCTGTCATTGTCATGGGTGTTTTCCTTTGTTCATGAGGTTCCGGTTGCCGTTACACGACAGACGGCCTGCGATGAGCACGCAATCTTCAATTGTACGTGCACTACGACGGGCTCAGTGACCACTGGCCGCTGAGCCCGTCGAAGGTGTTACGCCTGGGCGTCGTCCGACCGGAACGGGAAGCCGAGGTGACGCAGCAGGGCGCGACCCTCGTCATCCGTCTTCGCGGTGGTGACGACGGTGATGTCGAAACCGCGAACCCGGTCGATCTTGTCCTGGTCGATCTCGTGGAACACGCTCTGTTCCTGGAGACCGAAGGTGTAGTTGCCGTTGCCGTCGAACTGCTTGGCCGACAGACCGCGGAAGTCGCGGATGCGGGGCAGTGCGAGCGAGACCAGGCGGTCGACGAACTCCCACGCGCGGTCACCACGGAGGGTGACGTGCGCGCCGATGGCCTGACCCTCGCGCAGCTTGAACTGCGCGATGGACTTGCGAGCCTTCGTGACGATCGGCTTCTGGCCGGTGATCTTGGTGAGGTCGTCGACCGCACCATCGATCACCTTGCTGTCGCGAGCTGCCTCGCCGACACCGGTGTTCACGACGACCTTGACCAGGCCGGGGATCTGCATGACGTTCGCGTAGCCGAACTCGTCCTGCAGCGCCTTCTTGATCTCGGAGTTGTACTTCGCCTTCAGGCGGGGCTGCACCTTGACAGCCTCCGCAGCGTCAGTAGCTGCCATCAGAGGTCCTTACCGCTCTTCTTCGCGAAGCGCACGCGGACGGTGCGCTTGACGCCGTCCTTGGTCTGCTCCTCGACACGGTGACCGACCTTGGTCGGCTTCTTGGTCGAGGGGTCGACGAGTGCGACGTTCGAGATGTGGATGGGAGCCTCGACAGTCTCGAGGCCACCCGTCTTGGTGCCACGCTGCGTCTGACCGACGCGCGTGTGCTTGGTGACGTAATTCACGCCCTCGACGACGACGCGGTTGCGCTCGGACAGGATCTCGAGGACCTTGCCCTGCTTGCCGCGCTCGTCCTTGGGTCCGGTGATGACCTGGACCAGGTCACCCTTCTTGATCTTCGCCATGACTTAGATAACCTCCGGCGCCAGCGAGACGATCTTCATGAACTTCTTGTCGCGAAGCTCACGGCCGACCGGGCCGAAGATGCGGGTGCCGCGGGGCTCCCCGTCGTTCTTCAGGATCACGGCGGCGTTCTCGTCGAACTTGATGTACGAGCCGTCGGGACGGCGCGTGGACTTGACCGTGCGGACGATGACGGCCTTGACCACATCGCCCTTCTTGACGTTTCCGCCCGGGATCGCGTCCTTGACCGTCGCGACGATGGTGTCGCCCAGACCGGCGTAGCGGCGGCGCGAGCCACCGAGGACGCGGATCGTGAGCAGTTCCTTCGCGCCGGTGTTGTCGGCGACCTTGAGGCGAGACTCCTGCTGAATCACTTGGCCTTCTCCAGAATCTCCACCAGACGCCAGCGCTTGGTGGCGCTCAGCGGGCGGGTCTCGTTGATCAGGACGAGGTCGCCGATGCCGGCGGAGTTCGCCTCATCGTGCGCCTTGACCTTCGAGGTGCGGCGGATGACCTTGCCGTAAAGCGGGTGCTTCACGCGGTCCTCGACCTCGACCACGATGGTCTTGTCCATCTTGTCGCTGACGACGTAGCCACGACGGGCCTTGCGGTAACCGCGGGCCTCGGCGTCGCGCACATCGTGCGCGGCGTGCTCGACCTCAGCGGCTGCAGCCTTCTTCTCAGCCATCACTCGGCCTCTTCCTTCACGGCGTCGTCAGCGGCATCCGCCTTCTTCGCCTTCGACTTGGACGCCTTCTTGGCCGGAGCCTCGACGGGAGCGGGCGTCGCACGGATGCCCAGCTCGCGCTCGCGGATCACGGTGTAGAGGCGCGCGATGTCGCGCTTGACGGCGCGGATGCGGCCGTGGCTCTCCAGCTGGCCGGTGGCCGACTGGAAACGGAGGTTGAACAGCTCCTCCTTGGCCTTGCGCAGCTCCTCAACGAGGCGCTGGTCTTCGAACGTGTCGAGCTCTGCCGGAGCGAGCTCCTTGGTGCCGATCGCCATTACGCGTCGCCCTCCTCGCGCTTGATGATGCGTGCCTTGAGCGGCAGCTTGTGGATTGCTCGGGTCAGTGCTTCACGAGCGAGTTCCTCGTTGACACCGGCGACCTCGAAGAGGACGCGACCCGGCTTGACGTTGGCGACCCACCACTCGGGCGAGCCCTTACCGGAACCCATGCGGGTCTCAGCCGGCTTCTTGGTGAGCGGGCGGTCGGGGTAGATGTTGATCCACACCTTTCCACCACGCTTGATGTGACGGGTCATCGCGATACGAGCGGACTCGATCTGACGGTTCGTCACGTACGCCGGGGTGAGGGCCTGGATGCCGAACTCGCCGAAGGAGACCTTCGTGCCGCCGGTGGCCTGGCCATCGCGCTTCGGGTGGTGCTGCTTGCGGTACTTGACCTTGCGGGGGATAAGCATCAGGCAGACGCTCCTTCTGCGACGGGAGCCTCGTTGCGCGGCGCGCGGCGGCGGTCGCCACCACGGTCGTCACGACGGGACTTCGGTGCGTTGGCCTGCTCGCGAGCAAGCTCCTTGTTGGTCAGGTCGCCCTTGTAGATCCAGACCTTCACGCCGATGCGGCCGAAGGTGGTCTTGGCCTCGTAGAAGCCGTAGTCGATGTTCGCGCGCAGCGTGTGCAGCGGCACACGACCCTCGCGGTAGAACTCCGAGCGGCTCATCTCGGCGCCGCCGAGGCGGCCGGAGACCTGGATGCGGATGCCCTTGGCGCCAGCGCGCTGAGCGCCCTGGAGACCCTTGCGCATCGCGCGACGGAACGCCACACGAGCAGAGAGCTGCTCGGCGATGCCCTGCGCGACGAGCTGAGCGTCGGCCTCGGGGTTCTTCACCTCGAGGATGTTCAGCTGGATCTGCTTGCCCGTGAGCTTCTCGAGGTCGCCGCGGATGCGCTCGGCCTCTGCACCACGACGACCGATCACGATGCCCGGACGGGCGGTGTGGATGTCGACGCGGACGCGGTCACGGGTGCGCTCGATCTCGATGTTCGAGACGCCGGCGCGGTCGAGCTGCGTCTGCAGCAGACGACGGATCTTGATGTCCTCGGCCACGTAGTCGGCGTAACGCTGACCCGGCTTCGTCGAGTCCGAGAACCAGCGCGACACGTGGTCCGTGGTGATGCCGAGGCGGAAGCCGTACGGGTTTACCTTCTGTCCCATTACTTGCTCGCCTTCTTGTTGCTGTCGCCCGCAGCGGCCGGAGCCGCCTCAGGCGTCGAGAGCACGACCGTGATGTGGCTCGTGCGCTTCTTGATCTGGAAAGCGCGACCCTGTGCACGGGGCTGGAAACGCTTGAGCGTCGTGCCCTCGTCCACGTACGCGTTCTTCACGTACAGGTCCTGCTCGTCGAGGTACTCGCCGTCACGATCCGCCTTGACCTGCGCGTTGGCCATGGCCGACGCGACAAGCTTGTAGATCGGCTCACTGGCGCTCTGCTGTGCGAACTTCAGGATCGCGAGAGCTTCCTGGGCCTGCTTGCCCTTGATGAGCGCGACGACACGACGAGCCTTCTGAGGGGTCACGCGGATGTGTCGCACGCGTGCGATGGACTCCACCATTTCTCTCTCCTCTATCGCCCCCGCGTCAGCGGCGGCGGCCCTTCTTGTCGTCCTTCTCGTGGCCGCGGAAGGTGCGGGTGGGCGCGAACTCGCCCAGCTTGTGACCGACCATGGTCTCGGAGACAAACACGGGGATGTGCTTGCGACCGTCGTGGACCGCGATCGTGTGACCCAGCATGGCCGGGATGATCATGGACCGACGCGACCAGGTCTTGATGACGTTCTTCGTGCCGGCTTCGTTCTGACCGATCACCTTGCGAAGCAGGTGCTCGTCGACGAAGGGGCCCTTCTTGAGACTGCGAGGCATCTTCTCTTACTCCTACTTGCGCTTCTTGCCGGCGTTACGGCGACGCACGATGTACTTGTCGCTTTCCTTGTTGGCGTGACGGGTACGACCCTCAGCCTGACCCCAGGGGGTGACGGGGTGACGACCACCGGACGTCTTGCCCTCACCACCACCGTGCGGGTGGTCGACCGGGTTCATCGCGACACCGCGGACGGTGGGACGGACGCCGAGCCAGCGCTTGCGGCCGGCCTTGCCCCAGTTGATGTTCGACTGCTCGGCGTTGCCGACCTCGCCGATGGTCGCGCGGCAGCGCGCATCGACGTTGCGGATCTCGCCCGAGGGGAGACGCAGCTGAGCGTAGGGGCCGTCCTTCGCGACGAGACGGACGGATGCACCGGCCGAACGCGCGAGCTTCGCACCGCCACCGGGACGGAGCTCGATCGCGTGGATCACCGTACCGGTCGGGATGTTCTTCAGCGGGAGGTTGTTGCCCGGCTTGATGTCGGCGCCTGCGCCCGACTCGACGATGTCGCCCTGCTTCAGCTTGTTCGGCGCGATGATGTAGCGCTTCTCGCCGTCGAAGTAGTGCAGCAGCGCGATGCGAGCCGTGCGGTTGGGGTCGTACTCGATGTGAGCGACCTTGGCGTTGACGCCGTCCTTGTCGTTGCGACGGAAGTCGATGACGCGGTACTGGCGCTTGTGGCCACCACCGATGTGACGGGTCGTGATGCGGCCCTGGTTGTTGCGACCACCGGTCTTGGCGAGCGGGCGCAGCAGCGACTTCTCCGGCGTCGATCGCGTGATCTCGGCGAAGTCAGCCACCGACGAGCCGCGGCGGCCCGGGGTCGTGGGCTTGTACTTGCGAATAGCCATGATTGTCCTTTATCCCCCGGATCAGCCGATTGCCGTGAAGATGTCGATGGTGCCCGACTTCAGGGTCACGATGGCGCGCTTGGTGTCCTTGCGCTTGCCGGTGCCGAAGCGGGTGCGACGAGCCTTGCCGACGCGGTTGAGGGTGTTGACCCCTGCGACCTTGACGCCGAAGATCTTCTCGATGGCGAGCTTGATCTCGGTCTTCGAAGCACGCGGGTCCACGAGGAAGGTGTACTTGCCCTCGTCGATCAGACCGTAGCTCTTCTCGGACACGACCGGCTTCAGGATGATGTCGCGCGGGTCCTTGTTCAGGGCCGTCTGGAGAACAGATGCCTGCTCGCTCATGCGGAGACCTCCTGGTTGGCGCCGGACTTCGAGGAGATGAACGCCTCGAGAGCGGCCTGGGTGAAGACGATGTCGTCGGAGACGAGCACGTCGTAGGCGTTGAGCTGGTCGAACGACAGCACGTGGACGTGGCTGAGGTTGCGGATGCTCTTCAGCGCGAGCTCGTCGCCGCGCTCGATGACCACGAGGACGTTCTTCGACGTGGCGACCTGGGCGAGGAAGCCCGCCGCGGCCTTGGTCGAGGGAGCACCGTCGGTGCCGAACGTGTCGATGGCGTGCAGGCGGTCGCCGCGGAAGCGGTCGCTCAGCGCACCCAGGAGGGCGGCGGCGATCATCTTCTTGGGCGTGCGCTGCGAGTAGTCGCGCGGCTTCGGGCCGTGCACGATGCCACCACCGGTCATGTGCGGTGCGCGGATCGAGCCCTGACGGGCGTTACCCGTGCCCTTCTGCTTGAAGGGCTTGCGGCCGGCGCCGGAGACCTCGCCACGACGCTTGGTCGAGTGCGTGCCCTGGCGAGCCGCCGCGAGCTGCGCGACGACGACCTGGTGGATGAGCGGGATGTTCGTCTTGACGTCGAACAGAGCGGCGGGAAGCTCGACCGAGCCTGCCTTCTTGCCGTCTGCCTTGAGGACGTCGAGCGCGAGAGTGGAGTCAGCCATGATCAGGCACCCTTCACTGCGTTGCGGACGTAGACGATGCGGCCACGAGCACCGGGGACGGCGCCCTTGACGAGCAGCAGACCCTTCTCGATGTCGACGGCGTGCACCGTGAGGTTGAGGACGGTCACGCGCTCGCCACCCATACGGCCGGCCATGCGCATGCCCTTGAAGACGCGGCTCGGGGTCGACGATGCGCCGATGGAGCCGGGCTTGCGGTGGTTGCGGTGCGCACCGTGAGAAGCCGAGACGCCCTTGAAGTTGTGACGCTTCATGACACCGGCGGTGCCCTTGCCCTTGCTCGTGCCGACGACGTCGACGAGCTGGCCGGCCTCGAAGGTGCCGTCGACCGTGAGCTCCTGGCCCAGGGTGTAGTCGCCGGCGTCCGCGGTGCGGATCTCGGTGACGTGACGACGCGGCGTGACGCCGGCAGCCTCGAAGTGGGCGGTCAGGGGCTTGTTCACCTTGCGCGGGTCGATCTGGCCGTACGCGATCTGCACGGCGTTGTAGCCGTCCTTCTCGGGGGTACGGATCTGGGTGACCACGTTCGAGGCGAGCTCGATGACGGTGACGGGAACGAGCTTGCCGTTCTCGTTCCACACCTGGGTCATGCCGAGCTTGGTGCCGAGCATGCCCTTGGAAATCTTTGCGTTGATGTCAGCCATGTCGAACCTCAGAGCTTGATCTCGATGTTGACGTCGGCCGGCAGGTCGAGGCGCATCAGCGAGTCGACGGCCTTGGGCGTCGGGTCGACGATGTCGATCAGACGCTTGTGGGTGCGCATCTCGAAGTGCTCGCGGCTGTCCTTGTACTTGTGGGGCGACCGGATGACGCACACGACGTTCTTCTCGGTCGGAAGGGGCACGGGACCGACGACGGTCGCGCCCGCACGGGTCACGGTGTCGACGATCTTGCGTGCGGACGTGTCGATGACCTCGTGGTCGTACGACTTCAGGCGAATGCGGATCTTCTGTCCCGCCATTGTCTGCTCTCTCTCTTTAAGCGTCTTACCGTCCTGAGCCGGGTGACCCAGGGGCATTGGACGCACGTCGGCGCTGTTCGCGCCTCGGCACTCGATCGGTTCTGCGAACCGGTCTGCGCACCACTGTTCTGCTGTCAGCCCGCACACCTCACGGCGAGCGGATTGCCGACCTCCGCCGCGCACGGCGAAGCCCTCGTGATGAAGGTGTCGGGGTTGTCCTGCCACCCGCGGCCTAGGTCCCTGCGCTGTCGCGCCGCCTATGCACTGCCCTGGTGGTGATCCGGCGCACGCTGAGCGCGCCGAAATGTCGAACCTGTCTATTCTGCCACGGCGGATTTCCGTTCTGCAAACCCGGGCGTGTCGCGGCCGCTGAGCATCCGCTGAACGTCTCCGTCGCGGGCGCGCGGCGCTCTCATCCGCGCAGGATCGAGCCGCGATTCAGACGGAGAGCGGGGCGAGGCATCCCCATGCCTCGCCCCGCTTGGGGAGGGCGTTCAGTGCGAGGGGGCACACCGAACGCGAGAACCCCGACGTGAAGGGACGCCGGAGTCCTCGACCGAGGGCACGGAGGAGCGTCCGCCGTGCAGGCGGGAAGACGCCAGGGCGCACGGAGTGCGCGCGTCGCACGATGATCCCCAAAATCGTTTCCCCAGTTGTGACGCGGACGAGCCGCGTAGACATGGGAGGTCGAACCCCTTCGACGTCCCCGACCGCATGTTCCCCAGGCGGTCGACTTCATTCTAAAGGCATCGTCCGTCGAAACGCGATACCGCCCTGTGGAAAACCCGGTCCCGGATGCAGAGAGGCGGCGCCCCTCCCCCGGAGAGCCGCCGCCCAGCGTCTGTGCGACGCCGCTTACTCGTTGCCGACGGCCTTGTCGGCGCTGTCGCGGATCTCGTCGATCTTGTCGGCAGCCCCGGGCGCGATCTTCTTCGCGAAGTCGGCAACGCCGTCGAGGACCTTGTCGCTGATGTCCTCGGCCTGCTCGCTCTTGACCGCCTCGGCGATCTTGTCCTTGTTCTGCTCGTACAGGTCCTTGCCCTTGTTGACGGCGTCCTCGATACCCATGGGGCCCCCTTTCGCTTTCGTGAGTGCGCCGCTGCCGCGGCGCACTCACATTCTGGCGGGAACGCGACGCGATCGGAAGCGTCGAGACGCCGCCGCGCACGAGCGCGGATCAGGACTGCCAGAAGTTCTTCTTGACCAGTACCTGCTGCACCCGGATCCCTGGATTGAGAGCACGAATCTGGGCGTACAGACGGAGGGGGCCCGAGAGGAAGTACGGCAGGGAGTACTCGCCATAGGTCAGCGCGTTCGCGCCGGTCTGCGCAGTGGGCCCGACCTCGACGATGGGCTGCGGTGAGGTGCTCACGACGTTTCCGCTCGAGTCGAGCCCCTGGGCGAGCACCCTGATCTGGAACCCCGCCGTCACCCCGGTCGCAGTGAGGTAGATGGTGAGATCCCCGGTCTCCTTGATGGCCGCGCTGCTCTCGGCCAGCCAACTGGAGTCCGCGGCGATCGGTATCTTCGCCCAGACGCCATCAGGGATGGGCGCGTTCCATGTGTACTTCGTCGACGTGTGCAGGGGCACGGGATCCTCCGGTGGCGGCGGGTAGGGACTGGGGTCGACGTAGTTCTCGAAGTCGACGGAATTGGCGAAACCCAGCTGGAGTGGCGTGCCGCCGATCCAGAGGGAGACATGGACGTGCGGGCCGTAACCGGTGTCCGTCCCGAAGCCCGAAGCACCGGAGTAGGCGATCACCTGCCCGCGCGTCACGCGCGCGCCGAGCGGAACTGCGCTGGATTGCAGGTGAAGGTAGCGGATGTAGTTGCCGTCGTCGGCCCGCAGCGCGAGATAGCGCCCGGTGGCAGTGGTCGTGGAATCCTTCCGGTCGACGATCACGCCGTTCGTCGCCGCCCGAATCTGCGTTCCGGTGATCACCGCGTAGTCGGTCCCCGGCTCCGCAGACGGCGGATTGCGGTTCCTGTGTCCCTGCCACGAGCTCGAGATCGGCACGTTCCCGCATGGTCGCAGGTACGACCCTGCGGCGGCCGCGCCGGTGGTCGGTGCGATCAGCTCTCGTCCGATGGCAGATGCTCCGATCGCCGCACCCGCCGCGATGAGGATCACGCGGCGCGAGAAGAGCGGCTTCGACCCTGCGGCGACGAGAGCCTCAGCATCGTCCGCACCGCACACTATCGGTCGCCACCCTCGTTCTCGCCGCGGATGAGGTTCTGGACCTGCTCCTCGGGAAGGGGCTCCAGCGACGCCGACGACATGCCGAGTTCCGGTGCCGGGGGCGAGCCCCCGATCGTGCACTGCGCCTGGGCCTCGAGTCCGGCCGTCTGAGCAGGAACCAGGACGAGCCATTCGGGCGGGACCTCTCGTCGCTCGACCCGTGTGGTCTCGGGCGCGAAGGACACGTCGGCGGGGAACGCCGAGAGCGTCGCATCGATGCAGATCTGTGCCAGCTCGGCCCCGGTGAACTCGCCGAACTCGGCGGACGACGTCTCTGCGGGCTCCGGACTCGGCGAGGGTGCCGGCTCGGTGGCCGACGGGGACGGCGCGGGATTCGTGGGGGTCGAGGTCGGCACCGGGGTCGACGCGTCAGGCGTCGCTGCGCAGCCCGCGGCGCCGCCGAGCAGGATCAGAGCCAGAGCACCCGCGGCACCAAGCTTCGCAAGGGGGGATCTCATGTTCCTGAATGTACCGATCGCCGGGCGCACTCCGTGCACGACGCTCGGGCAGTCGCCGGAATGGGACGCGCGTCAGTGCGCGCTGGCCCCGGGAGCGACGACCGCGCGGATGGTGCGGAAGAGGATGATGAGGTCCTGCATGAGCGACCAGTTCTCGACGTAGAAGAGGTCGAGGCGGATGGTCTCCTCCCATGACAGCGACGATCGTCCGCTCACCTGCCACAGACCGCTCATGCCCGGTTTGACCAGCAGGCGGCGATGCGCGAAGTCGTCATAGAGCGCGACCTCCGAGGCGCGCTGCGGGCGGGGCCCGACGAGGCTCATATCCCCGAGAAGCACGTTGATGAGCTGAGGGAGCTCGTCGATGGAGTGCTTGCGGAAGAATCGTCCGACCCTGGTGATCCGTGGGTCGTCGTTGATCTTGAAGAGCGGGGTCCCGCCGTTGCCCTGCAGGTCGAGCAGCGTCGCCAGCTGATCATCGGCGTCGGCGACCATGGATCGGAACTTGAGCATGCCGAAGGCTCGCCCATTGCGGCCGATCCGGTCCTGACGGAAGAGGACGCCTCCCGGGCCGTCCACTCTGACGGCGATGGCGGCGATGAGCAGGACCGGCGCGAGCAGGACGAGCAGCAACGACGATCCGACGATGTCGAATGCTCGCTTGAGGAAGCGTTTGGCGCCCTCCATACGAGGGAAGTCGACGTGCACGAGCGGCAGCCCGGCGACGGGCGTCGCATGCATGCGGGGGCCGGCGATGTCGGTCAGCACCGGCGCCATGATGAGCTGGATGTCCCGATCGGACACCGAGTACCCCAGGCGGCGCATGGTGAGCGGATCGAGGTCGTCCGATCCGACGATGATGAGCGCGTCGAAACGCACCTCGTCGAGCACCGTCTCGACGTCGGCGACGTCGCCGAGCACCTCGAAGCCCGCGATGACCTCCTCGGAGGCGTTCTCGGTGATCACCCCGACGATCTCGTAGCCGCTGCTCTTCGCCCGTCGGATCTCGCGCCCCACGAGGGCGACCTTCGACGGCTCACCGATCACCACGGCTCTGTGCAGGTATTCCCCCGTCTTCTGCCGACTGCGCAGCCACTGGCGGCACATCCACCGCGACAGCAGGAGCAGCGCCAGTCCCAGCGTGAAGACGACCCCTACGAGCGCGCGGGAGATCTCCATCCCGAGGAAGAAGGCGATGGCGACCGTGACCGCGAAGACGCCGATCGTGGCGTTGACGATGCGCCGGTACTCGTCCGCTCCGTGTCCGACGGTGTGGCGGTCTCGAGAGTCCGCCACATCGAGGGCGATCAGCCAGAGGATGCCGATCGCCGCGAGCACCGGCGGATAGGACACGCGCGGACCGCCCGGCCAGGAGACCCCGGTCAGCAGACTCGGGAGCACGGCGATCGCAGAGACGGTCAGCGTGACGACCACCACGATGAGATCATTGTAGAAGAGACGACTCGCGTAGAGACGAGTCCATGCCGCCCGACGCGCATTCCTCGCACGCACCGGCCGCGGGGGGGACGGTTCGCGCGACGCGCCTGAGTCACCGTGCTCGAGTTGAACGACGACGACTCTCACCCCCTCCGACTTCGCTGACGCCAGAACGGGAGCAAGTATAACGCTCGTGGACCGCGGGCCCGGGGTCCTCTCGTCCGCCGGCGACTCAGATCATCGGGCGCAGCCGTCGGAGACGGTGGGCTTCGCTCCGTTGACCATCGGATTGGTCCTGACCGCCAGAGGCCCGTAGTCTCCGTTCGGACCGACGAAGGTCGCCGACACGCTGACGGTGTCGCCCGGGTCGAACCACGCCTCGAATGCCACGACCGGCCGACCGAGGTCGTCGATGTCGCGGTGGGTGACCGAGATCTCGTCGCCGGTGGACGTCGCATCGCTCAGGGTTGTCCCCGGAGGGCCGTACACGTAGATGGTGTCGCGGAAGCGCGCGCCGAACGTCATGCTCTGCACGTAGCGGGGCAGCGCCTCGGCCTGTCGCTGGGTGAGCGGCAGCGTGAGCGACGCCGTGGCGGTGAACGTCGCGGCATCCCCGTCGCAGGTGGCGGTCGCCCCCGTCGCCGTCTCTGTGAAGTAGTCGATCTTCGATCCGTTGGTGTTGTTGAAGTAGATGCCGACCGTCGTGGTGTCGGAGTTCACCGTCGGAAGCACACCGGTCATCCGGCTGCCTTCGATCGCGTCGGCGATCTGCGGGTCCTCGCTCCAGACCAGCACACTGCCCTGCTTCGCGCTCTCGGTGATGGCCCAGAGCATGTCCTTGAGATTGAAGTCGCCGCTGGCGACCTTGTCGAAGACGGCCGCGGCGGTGTCGGCGAAGAAGCCGTCGACGAGCTCGGGCTCCGTATAGGAGTCCCAGCGGCCGTAGACCTCGCTGAGCAGCAGCGAGACCGCGTTCTCCTCCGACAGGATCTCTCCCGAGGCGAGGTCGATCGGACCGGTCGCCTTGAGGATGCGCGCCAGGGCGAGCGGGTCGATCGAGATCACGCCGGAGATCTCGTCGTCGGCGATGTCGCGCTGCCACCAGGCCCGCATGATCTTGGCCGCGGTGGGGAAATCGGGACGGCTCATGCTCGTGTTGATGTGATCGACGAGGTAGCTGGTGTACAGATCGGTCGCGCTCGTCGGCACGTCGACGTCGACGGCGACGCCGTTCTGGTAGTTGCCGCTGTCGCCCTGTCCGCCGATCTCGATCGAGCCGCCGTCGACCCGCACCAGGGTCTGCGCCGCGGCGCTGCCTCCGAGGGCGAGGGTTTCGGCGTTGTTCTGGAAGACCAGAAGGTAATTGCGTTCGCCGTCCCCGCCGAGCATGCTCGGAAGCGCGCCGATCATCGGCGCAGCGGAGGACATGACCTCGTCGACATCGGCGACGCCGTCGCGCACGACCGAGACGAGGAACGGGGACTTCGACACGGACTCCAGCCCGTCGGCGAGATCGGTGATGCGATCGGCCTGATCCTCGGTGGCGGCGAGGAGCCGCTGGGTGATCGACCCGGTCGAGTTCTCATCGCCCATCACGGGGAGCGCGACGCCGTTGACGAGCGCATCCAGGGACTGGGCTGCGAGACGAACGCCCTTCAGGTTGTCGCCGACGACGGGCACCCACTCCATGAGCCACCACACGGGGTCGGATGCCGCGGCTCCCGCGCTGGCTGCGCTCTCGGACAGCTCAGGGAGGACGGCGTCGACGTCGCCGCCCTTCTGAAGCTCGCTCACGAGCTGCTGGCTCCGGGTGAGCCCGTCCTTCACGGTGATGGCCCGCAGCCCGACCCAGCAGACCGCGATGAGGAATGCGATGAGGACGATGATGATGACCGTCCAGACCCGCCGCCTCCGCTGCTGGCGCGCCGATTTCGGGTCGTCGATGTCGGTCGCATCTCCACGCGCTGCGCTCATGAAGGACTCACCTTTCGTGCTGAAACGATCTCGGGAATTCTACGGGCGACGGCCGGCGCCCGGGCGGACGGGGCTCACTCCGCCTCCGCCGTGATGAAGACAGGAGAAGCGCCGAGGGTCAGCGTGACCTCTCCGTCCTCCGGCTCGAACGACTGCGTCCGACCCGACATGTCCGTCACCATGAGGGGCACCTCGCTGTCGAAGGTGCGCGACACCTCACCCTGCTTGGCCCAGGCGATGCGGGTCACCTGATCGGCCTCGCCGAACACCTCGACCGAGGTCGTGTCGTCCGACTCGTCCGCCGTGAAGGCCTTGTCACGCAGCTGCGTGATCATCAGGGCCTGGGCGAAAGCTCCGGGCTTCGGGGCGAGGGCGACGACGTTCTCCCGGGGAGCGTTCTCGTAGAGCCCGAAGTTGGACTCTCCCGCGGCGAGGTCGGGGGTGTCGTTCACCAGGTCGTACCAGAAGTACTTCTCGACCCCGTTGGCGAACGCCAGCGCCTGATTGCGCACCATCATCTGCCCCTGTTCGAGGAGAGTCACGCCGTCGTGGTGGGTGGGGAAGCCCATCTCGGTCACCCAGACGGGTCGCGTCTCGCCAGCGGCATCCTGCATGTCGGCATAGGACTGCTGAACCGTGCCGGCGATGAGGTCGGCGTCGCGGTTGATCCACGACTCGTAGGGGTGGTAGCTCGCGGCATCGGTGACGGCCATTCCGCCCGCCTGCCAGAACCCGACGAACCACTCCCGGTCGTAGAGCGCGGTCGACCCGGTGACGATCGGGAGATCCGGATAGGCCGTGCTGACGTGATCCCGCACGGACTGCGCGATCGGCACGTAGCACGCGGGGGCCTGACCGCACGCCGTGTCGTTCTCCCGGTGGTTGAACTCGTTCAGCACCTCGAGACCGACCAGGTCGAACCTGTCCGCGACGGCCTTGGCGTACGCGCCGTACGCCTGGATCGATGCGTCGTCCCCCGGCGCCTTCCTGGCTCCGTACAGCCTGTTCCCGTACACGACGAGACCCAGCAGCTTCACATCGTTCGCGTGCATGCGCGAGAACTCCCGCACGTAGTTCTCGTCCCACGCGTACTGACCGGCGACTTTCTCGTTCCGCTCCCACGAGATGTCGTTCCGGACCTCCGCGAATCCGATCGCCGCCGCCAGCGATCCGGTGCCGACGAAGGCCTCCTTCTCGACGTGGGCGCCCACGCCGAAGCGCCCGTCCTGGGTCACGGAGAAGCCGTCGGCGTCGATCACCGCGATGTCGGTCTGGATCTGGCGTCCCGAGGCGTCGCTCACGGCGACCGAATAGTGCCCCTGCGATACACCGGTCAGAGGTACGGCCGACAGAGGTCCGGCCGCGGTGAACTCGCCCGTGATCGGATCGCCGCCCGAGGTCGAGGTCGCGCTCCACTGGGCGGCGCCCTCGGGAAGCGACACGGCGAGAAGAGCCGATTCGTCGGTCATCACGAGAGAGTCGTTCACGATGCCGCCGGGAGTCTGCACCGCTTCGAAGGAGCCGTTCGGTACGAGGTCATCGCCGCCGTCGGCGGTGATCGACACGTCGTCGATCCCGAACCCGCGCACGGCACCCGAGAGCACGACGTCGAGCGTCGACGCGGGAGCCTGATCCGCTGCGGTGGTGAACGGGAACTCGATCGTCTCCCACTCCGCGTCCAGCTCGGGGAGGGTGAAGGTCTGACCGGCCGCGGTGAGACGCACCCCCGTCTCGGTCTTCTCGTCCGACAGCACCCGCACGGAGACGCTGAGCGTGTAGTCGGTGCTCGGCGCCAGGGCCACGGGTGCGGAGGCGGCCACGATGTCGGCGTCGTCGGCGGGGGCGTCCACGCGCAGGGAGACGACGCCCTCCGCGGCATCGCCCACCTCCGGGAGGACGGCGCCGACGACACCGCGGTCGGCGAGGGTCCAGCCGTCGATCGACGCACGCGCGACATTCGTGACGGGGACCACGACCGCCGGTTCGGTCTCGACCGGTGACGGCGAAGGCTCCGGGGTGGGATCGGCGCGCGGCGCCTGCTGCTGATTCGCGATCACCATCGCCGTCGCGGCGCCGCCGCCGACGAGGAGCACGGCGACCGCACTCGCGATGATGATCGTCTTCTTCGTCGCGCGCAGAGCCATCGTGACCTTCCCCCGGGTGTGTGCTTTCCAAGATAACCGGTCGACGAGGGCAGAACCTGACAGAGCCGAGGCGAGCGCCGGAAACCTCCCTAGACTCGACGCATGCGTGCAGAGGCTCCGGCGATGTGGCGCGGCGGCCCGCGGACGAGAACGAGGTCGGCGCGGTGAGCGGTGTGCTCGTGCACGAATGGCTCGCTCCCCGCGGCGGTTCCGAGAACGTCTTCGAAGCCCTGACAGGGGTGTTCCCCGATGCGGCGCGGTACTGCCTCTGGAACGAGAGCGACGGCCGGTTCCAGGTCGACGGTGAGACCTGGCTCGCCCGCACGCCGCTGCGCGGCCGCAAGGCGGCATCCGTGCCGTGGATGCCTCTCGCGTGGCGGACCCTGCCGTCGATCGACGCGGACTGGGTGCTCACGAGTTCCCACCTCTTCGCGCATCACGCCCGATTCGCCGGCGCGGCGCGCCGCGCGTCGAAGCTCGTCTACGCCCACACCCCCGCTCGGTACATCTGGAACCCCGAGCTCGACGTCCGCGGCGACGCACTCGCGGTGAGAGCCGCCGCCGCCATGCTGAAGAGCCTCGATCGCAGACGCGCCCAGGAGCCGGTGGCGATCGCCGCGAACAGCGTCTTCGTGCAGCAGCGGATCGCCGCGGCGTGGCACCGCGAGAGCACGGTGATCCACCCTCCTGTCGACGTCGCCGCCTTCCTGCGACCACCCGAACCGGACGAGCGCGACGACGCCGCGCTCGCGCGCCTTCCCGACACGTTCCTTCTCGGATTCTCGCGGTTCATCCCCTACAAGCGACTCGAGCTCGTGATCGAAGCCGGCATCGCCGCCGATGTGCCCGTGGTGCTGGCCGGCGCCGGAAGCGACGAATCCCGTCTCCGCTCGCTCGCAGACGAGAAGGCGCCCGGCCGTGTCTTCTTCGTCGACTCCCCCGGATCCGAGCTCTACCGGGCACTGCTGCAGCGATGCATCGCACTCGTGTTCCCCGCGGTCGAGGATTTCGGGATCGTCCCGGTGGAGGCCATGGCGGCCGGACGACCCGTGATCGCGCCCGCGGTGGGCGGCACCGCCGAAACAGTCGTCGACGGCCGCACGGGTGCGCTCCTCGAGCACTGGTCGCGCGACGAGATGCGCCGAGCGGTCGAGACCGCCGCCGGACTGTCGCCGGACGCGTGCCGGGCACAGGCCGAGAGGTTCTCGGCGGCGGTCTTCGCCGAGCACATCACGGCGTGGGTCTCGTACTCCCTCGGCGATCGGCGCGCGTCCCAGAGGGGGCAGGCGTGACCGTGCTCGTGGACGACCGCTACCGCGGCAGGCATGGGATCGGCCGGTACGCGGCCGAGGTGCTCCCCCGGCTGACGGTGCCCTGGAAGCCGCTCAGGCTCGACGGCAGCCCGTTCTCCCCCGTCGACGCATTCCGCGCGACGGGCGCGCGTGACGGCGCGCTCGTGTACTCGCCCGGCTACGGCGCGCTGGCTCGCGCTCCCCGACAGCTGCTCACCCTGCATGACCTCATCCAGCTGCACACCCCCGGGATCCGCCGCTGGAAGTTCTCCGCGTATTACGCCGGCCCGGTCAGGAACGTCGTGCGTCGAGCCGGCGTCGTGCTCACGGTCTCGGAGACCTCGGCGCGAGCGCTCCGCTCGTGGCTCGACGACGACGACGTCGAGATCGTCAACGCCGGCAACGGATGCTCGGCTGCTTTCCACCCGGGAGCGGACGCCGCGCAGCAGGGCGACCCCTACATCCTGTTCGTCGGCAACGGCAGAGCCCACAAGAACCTCGATGTCGTCCTCGATGCCCTCGCTCTCGCTCGGGAGGCGAGGATGGTGGCCGTCGTTCCCGAGGGCGAGATCCGCGACCTGCGAATCAGAGCATCGCGCCGCGGCATCGATGCGCGGGTCCGTTGGGTCAGCGGCCTCGACGATGACGGTCTCGCCGATCTCTACCGGAGCGCTGCAGCGACCGTGATGCCGTCGACGCTCGAGGGTTTCGGGCTCCCCGCCCTGGAGTCGATCCGCTGCGGCACCCCCGTCGTTCACTGGGCCGGGTGCGAGTCGGTCGCGGAGATCGTCGGCACTCGCGGTGACGCGGTGAGCTCGGCCACCGACGCACGGGAATGGGCCGAGGCGCTGACCGGAGCGCTCACTGCAGCGCGACGCGTGGATGCGCCGAACGGCTACGACTGGGACCGCACCGCAGGCATCGTCTCCCGGACGATCGCGCGACTCCTCGACTGATCAGCGTCGCCGGCGGGGAATCGAGCGGACGAAGTCCTCCAGTGCGTCGGTCTTGCGCTCCCAGGACTCGGCGGACGCGGCCCGCGCACCCGGGCGGTTGGGCGACGGGTGACGCAACGCGCGGTCGAGCGCGGCATCCGCACCGCCACGATCGGTGTACACCTCGATGCCTCGGTCGGATGCCTCCTGGATGCCGGGCGTCGCCCGCGCGATCACAGCAAGCCCGGCTGCAAGGTACTCGTAGAGCTTCATCGGACTGCGACCGGCGTTGAGCGGGTGCTCGGTGAGCGGGAGCAGGCCGACCCGGGCGGTGTGCAGCAGCGCCGGCACGTCGGCGTAAGGGATCGCGCCGATGAACTCGACATTCGGCGGTGTGCCGGGTGCCGGACCGGCACCCGGACCCGCGATGACGAACTCGACATCCGGTCGGGATCGAGCCCAGGCGTCGACCTGCTCCCCGTCGAACCGGTCGTCGAGTGCGCCGACGTAGACGCAGCGCGCTCTGCGGGGCCGGTCCTCCGTCACCGGCGGGGCGAACCGCTCGGCATCCGCTCCGTTCTCGAGCACGATGCTCGGGATCCGCAGATCTCCGAGCCCGCGCAGCACCTCAGCCGAGGTCGCGATCACCCCGTCGACCTCACCGAGGATGCGCCGCTGCAGTGCGTTCTTCACGCCCTCGGGGTACAGGTCGGTCGGCCGGTAGATCACGCGCTCGGAGAGCGATCGTACGGACGGATCCCACAACAGCGGCTGGTCGATGAGCACGGCGTCGAAATCCCCGGCCACACCCTCGCGTGCGAGCAGGCGGACCACGCCCGACGTGCGCAACGGAGCGGGCAGGATCGTGCGCGGCACGATCTGCCGCACTCCGTCGCCGTCCTTCGGCGCGTGCGCGGGCACCAGGGCGAGCCCCCGCCGATCGACACGGCCCGTCAGCCGATGGGCGAGCGAGATCGGAGTGCTCAGGTGCGTCACATCCCACCCCCGCTGCGCGAGCACGCGCGCGTAGTGGTGGCTGCCGACGCGGAACGCCCCGAACGGATGGCTGTGCGAGAGGAAGAGAACGCGCCCGGCCTGAGTGTCGGATCGCTCCGGTCCGTGAGTCACGATCGCACCCTGTGCACGGCGCGGGCGATCCGGCCGCGGAGGTCCGCGAGAGTCACCTCCGCGTCGCGGACCCGTTCGGAGATCTCCGCCGCGCGCTCGGCCGCCGGACGGAGCGCCGCTCGCATCCGATCGGGGCTGCTCGTCGACGAGTCGAGGGAGACCTCGTGCACGCCGATCGCCGCGAACGCCTCCGCGATCTTCCTGGTGGGGTCGGGCACGAGCTCGACGGGGATCGCTCCGCTCAGCGACGCGAGCACCAGCACGTGCATGCGATCGCTGATCACCAGCTGCGCCATGTCGTAACGCTGACGCAGGCGTTCCTCGTGGACGAGAGGGTCGGTCTCCCCCCATGCGTCGAACTCCCCGCCGAGAAGCCGCGCGAGCTCGCGCGAGCGGTCCTCGTCCTCGCGCACCTGGACCACGGTGCGAATCGTGAGGCCGGCTTCCGCCGCCGCCGCACGCACCGTCGCCACCCACGCGGCGTCCGGCAGCGGACGCGCACCGCGCAGACTCACGAGCAGCTCTGATCGCTCACTCCACGGTGAACCGGACCGCGTCCCCGCTCCGAACCCGATGTCGGGCGCGAGCCGCCCGCAGCGCGCCGTCAGCAGCGTCCCCTCGTCGCGCCACAACGTCACCTGCGACAGGCGGGCGGCGAGCCGATGGATGCCGAGGGCGGGCGAGGACGGAGCGCGGATGCCCCGCGGCGGCCGTACGACCACCCCTCCCTTGAGCCGGACGATGAGGGTCTCGGCCAGGAACACGAGTTCCCTGAGTTCGTTGCCGCGGTCGAGCGGGATCTCGCCCGCTTCGAACACCAGTACCGGATGCCGCGGCGCGGCGATGAGAAGTCGCAGCCAGCGCGGCACCGACGTCTTGCCGCGCAGCACGGTCGCGTCCGGAGGCAGTCCCAACTGCGCCAGCCACGCATCGGGAGCGTCTCCCGTGTACGCCACCAGGGCGTCACCCGTCCCGCGCGCCCAGTGCAGAGTCTCGCGCCGGATCAGCGCATCACCGATGTTGCCCGCGGGGCCGGTGAGGGAGACGAACGTCTGCCTCACCCGGGGCGCTCTCGACGAGAGTGGATTCCGGCGGCGCATGAGGCAAATCTAGTCGGTCCGCCGGAAAGACCGGCTCGGGCCACGTGCGGCTCTGCCGACCCGATCCGTCAGGGAATGATCGTTCCCGTTCCCGGGTCGATGCCCGTTCCGGGATCGGTGCCCGTTCCGGGATCCGTGCCCGTTCCGGGATCCGTGCCCGTTCCCGGATCCGTGCCCGTTCCCGGATCCGTCCCCGGATCCGAGGGGGTCTCACTCTGGACGGGAGGGGCGGGAACGGGATCGGGAGCCGGTGCCTGCGACGGACGACGCACCGGAGTCCTGTTCTCCTCCGGCTCCTCGGTCTCGACCGGCAGCACGCGCGCCACCGTCAGGGCGGCGCTGACTCGCACGCCCTCGTCGTTCTCCGCGGTGACCGTGTAGACCACTGACTCGGCGGCACAGGGGAACGGGACCGCGCGGTCGGCGAGGTCGGCCGGGAGCGCGGCGGCGATCGGGAGCTCCAGAGCGTCGACCTGTGCGTCGCCGGCCCCGATCGCGACGTTGTCGGCGTCGTCGATCTGCCAGCTCAGCAGCACCTGTCCGTCCTCGGCATCCTCCGACGCGCACTCGACCGTGGCCGTGTTGGCGGTGAAGCTCTGGATCACCGGATCGGCCACGGCGGTCGGCGGCGCGGCGGTCGGGCGCGACGACGGCTCGGGGTCCGCCGGCGCAGCCGCGGTGCTGAGCGTCCCGATGATGGCACCCGCGGCCACCGCGAGGAGCACGGCCACCCCCGTGAGCACCATGAGCAGGACGCTCCGCTTCCTCGTCCGCTGTTCGAGACGTCGATGACGCTCTCGCCGAGCCCGAGCGCGCGGCTCGGCGGATGTGGAGGTCACCAGCGGTACGGCTCCCCCGGCGGACCCGCGCGGCGAATCGTCGGCTGCGGAGGCCGCTCCGAACCCGACGGCGACCGGCGCGTTCCTCGTCTGGGGCCGGGGTGCGGAGGCCGCGCCGACGGCGTTCGCGCCCGGGTTCTTGGTCCAGGCCACGTATTCGGCGATGACGTCGTCGGTGGGGCCGTCGGCGATGAGCTCGCCCTTGTGCACCCACAGCACCCGCTCGCAGGTCTGCTTCAGCGAGCCGACGGAGTGACTGACGATCATCACGAGACCGGCGCTGTCGCGCAGTTCGTTGATGCGCTTCTCGCTCTTGGCACGGAATCGCCGGTCGCCGACAGCGAGGGCTTCATCGATCAGGAGTATCGAGTGCGCCTTCGCCGAGGCGATGGCGAACTTCAGGCGTGCCCCCATTCCGGACGAATAGGTGCGCATGGGGTGGTAGATGAAGTCGTTGAGCTCGGCGAAATCCGCGATCTCGTCGACGCGCGCCGCCGCTTCCTCAGGGCTGAAGCCCATCGCGAGCAGTCCGAGTCTGATGTTGTTCTCGCCCGAGAGCTCGGGAACGAGTGCGGCGTTCACGCCGAGGAGCACGGGACGATCCCGGGCGAAGATCGCTCCCTCAGACGGGGGGATGAGACCCGTCATCGCGCGGAACAGTGTCGACTTCCCCGACCCGTTGTGGCCGATGACGCCGATCGACTCTCCCTCGCTGGCGGTGAAGCTCACTCCGCGCAGCGCGGGGACGGTCTGGAGGTCACGTCCTCCCCGGATCGACCGAAAGCTCGTCAGGGACTCGCGGGCCGTCATCCTCTTGCCGGAGGCGTAGACGCGGTAGTTGACGTGCACGTTGTCTGCGACGATCATCGGTCGCGGCGCGTTGTGGATCGCGTCGGGCCGGGTTCCGGGGAGCAGCAGGTCAGTCACTGAGCCCATACCTCGGTTCACCCTGCCAGAAGAAGATCGTGCCGCCGATGACGGTGGCCAGCGCCCAGAGCGGGGCCGCGATCCACGCGATCAACGGAGCCGCGTAGCTGTCGAGCATCACGTCGCGGGCGAGGGCGATGAACTCGTAGGTCGGCAGGAGGTGTGCGATCGTCAGCAGTGTCGGGAACCCGGCGAGCGCGCCGTCGATGTTGAAGAAGATGCCGCTGCCGTAGAAGAGCACGCGGTTGATGATCGGCACCAGCTGCTGGATGTCGCGGGTGCGCACCGAGATCCGCGCGACGATCAGCGCGACGCCGAGGTTGAACACGCCCATGACCATGAGGATGGGGAAGATCAGCAGCCATGACCAGGCGATCGGCTCGCCGAGGATGAGCAGCAGGACCCCGAGCAGGAGCATCACCGGAACGATCCGCATCGCCTGCTCGGCGATCACCGAGATGGGGAGCAGGATCCGAGGGAAGCCGAAGCTCTGCACGAGCTTGGCGTTGCTCGTGATCGACTTCGAGCCGCTGCCGAAGCATCCGGTGAAGAACTCGAACACGAAGACGCCGACTATCAGGTACGGCACGAAGTTCGCGGGGCGCGCAGCGCCGGCGAGGATGAAGTTGAAGATCGTGCCGTACACGATCGCGAGCGCGAGGGGCTTGAGCACGATCCAGAGCACGCCGAGGCGGTTCGGCAGCAGCCCTCCGATGAGTCGGCTGCCTGCGAGCCGCAAGGCGAACATCCGCAGCTGCCAGGTGTCGGCGAGATAGTCACCGAATCGAGGACGCTTGCCCACCTGACTGAGCCCGGTGGTCAGGGGCGCAGCGATCGCTCCCATTCCGAATCCTCTACCTCTCTCCGACCTGGTGCGAGATCTCCGTGGTCCAGGGCGGCATATCGGAATATGCTACCCCACGGCCTTCGCCGCCCCGCGAGGCGACGATCAGTCGCGGCCGTAGATGTCGCGCGTGTAGACCTTGTGGGCGACGTCGTCGAGAGCATCCGTCGAGCGGTTGGCGATGATGACGTCGGCTCGCGTCTTGAACTCATCGAGATCGCGGACCACCTCCGAGTGGAAGAACTCGTCGCCGTCGAGCGACGGCTCGTACACGACCACCTCGATGCCCTTGGCCTTGATGCGCTTCATGATCCCCTGGATCGACGAGGCCCGGAAGTTGTCGGATCCGGATTTCATCACCAGGCGGTAGACGCCGACGGTCCGTGGCCCGCGGGCGAGGATGTCGGAAGCGACGAAGTCCTTCCGCGTGCTGTTGGCGTCGACGATCGCTGCGATGAGGTTCTGCGGCACCTCGGAGTAATTGGCCAGCAGCTGCTTGGTGTCCTTCGGCAGGCAGTATCCGCCGTATCCGAAGGACGGATTGTTGTAGTGCGAGCCGATCCGCGGATCGAGTCCCACGCCCTCGATGATCTGCCGGGTGTCGAGCCCGTGCACGGCCGCGTAGGTGTCGAGCTCGTTGAAGTAGGCCACGCGCAGCGCGAGGTAGGTGTTGGCGAACAGCTTGATCGCCTCCGCCTCGGTCGAATCGGTGAGGAGCACCGGCACGTCGCTCGCGATCGCGCCCTCGACGAGCAGATCGGCGAAGCGCTGCCCCGCGGGTCCTCGGTCTCCGACGACGATGCGCGAGGGGTGCAGGTTGTCGTACAGCGCGCGTCCCTCGCGCAGGAACTCGGGCGAGAAGAGGATGGTCGCGCCCGGACGCTCGGCCCTCATCCGCGCGGTGAATCCCACCGGAACGGTCGACTTGATGACGATGGCGGCCGCAGGGTTCACCTCCAGCACCGTGTCGATGACCGACTCGACCGAGGAGGTGTCGAAGTAGTTCGTGACCTCGTCGTAGTTCGTCGGCGTCGCCACGACCACGAAATCCGCGTCGCGGTAGGCCTCAGCGGCATCCGTCGTGGGTGCGAGGTCGAGCTCTCGCGTCGCCAGGTAGTCCTCGAGCTCGACGTCGGCGATCGGCGAGGTCCGGCGGCGGAGCTTCTCGACCTTCTCGGGATCGATGTCGACGGCGGAGACCGCATGGTGCTGAGCGAGGATGACGGCGTTGGACAGGCCGACGTACCCGGTCCCGGCAATGGCGATCTTCATGCACTCAGGCTATCCCGACGCACGGATAGACTCGTGCGCGATGACATCGCGCCCACTCCTGACGATCGTCATGCCCGTCTCGAATGACGACGAGACCGTCGCGACGGCGATCGAGAGCGCACTCGCGCAGACGCAGGCCGACATCGAGATCGTCTGCGTCGACGATGCCTCCACCGACGGCACCGCCGCCGTGCTCGAGGGGTTCCGGCGTCGAGACCCGCGGGTGCGAGTCGTGCGCCAAGACCACAACCTCTCGGCGTTCCAGGCGCGGCGCATCGGGGTCCTCGCGGCGCGCGCCGAGCGGGTCATCTTCCTCGACGGCGACGACGAGCTGATGCCGGATGCCGCGGCGACCGCTCTTGCGAGAGCCGACGAGACCGACGCCGACATCGTCGGCTTCGGGGTCACGGTGGTCGAGCGCGACGGCCGCACAGGCAGTCCGTACGAGATGCGACTGCAACCGCCGTCGCATCCGTTCACCGGTGACGGCGTGCTGCGCGGACTCTTCCCGATCGGCAGACCGGCACAGGGCCAGCTCTGGCGGTTCCTCTTCCGTACGAGCCTCCTGCGCGAGGCCTATGCGCTCGTGCCGACCGACCTCGTGCTGACGCGCGTCAACGACCTCCCCCTGCTGTTCCTCGCTGCGGCCCTCGCCACGAGCTACGCCGCGGTGCCGACGAAGCTCTATCGCTACCACTTCGGTCGAGGCGGCAGCGGGCACCGCATCGATACCGTCGACCGAGCGCGGTTCTACACCGGGGCGGTCCACTCGGTCGATGCGATCGCACCCGCGGTCGACGCGCTCGCCGACGGGCACGCGGATCCGGGCTTCGTGCGCGAGACCTATGCCTCGGTGCGCCTGTCGATCATCGGGTACGTCTGCTTCCAGATCGTGGAGCACAGCGACGACGGAGTCCTCGACGACGCGCTCTCGCACCTGCACACGGTGGCGAGCGCCGATGACGTCCTGAGGGCGGCCGCGCGGTTCTACCCCGTGACGCTCAGCGCCCTGAAGTTCCACGCGACCTGGCAGGGCATGCCGGCCGGTCCCGTTCGCAGCATCCTGCTCGTCACGTCGACCCTGCGCACCGGCGGCGTGTCGGCAGTGCTCGCCGCACAGGCGAGGTATCTGCACGAGTCCGGCTTCCGGGTGGCCGTCGTGGCGAGGAACGGCGGCAGCGAGACGAGCGCGCTGCCGGCCGGCATCCCGTTCAGGGAACTGACCTCACGTCTCCTGCCTGCCCAGTTGGCGGAATGGGCCGAGATCTGCCGAGAGCACGAGGTCGACGTGGTGATCGACCACCAGGTGCTCTACATGGACACGTGGCCCGAGTTCGCGCTCGTCGCGCGCGCCGAGGGTGCGGCGACCATCGGATGGTTGCACAATTTCGTCGCCCGGCCCGTATACGACGGCAACGGCCGGCTGACGCTCATCGAACGGTGCAGCGCCGCTCTCGCCCAGCTCGTCACGCTGTCGCCGCTGGACGTCGCGTACTTCCGTCTGCGCGGGATCGATCACGTCGCTCACCTTCCCAATCCGCCGTCGGCGCTGATGCTCGAGCCGGCGCACGCGGGCCCGAAGGCCGCTCCCGCCGACCGGCTGGAGCTGGCGTGGTGGGGTCGCCTCGAGCAACGCACGAAGCAGGTGCGCGAACTCGTCGAGGTCGGGGTGCAGCTGCGCGCGCTCGGAGTGTCGTTCACCCTGCGGATCATCGGTCCTGACTGGGACGACGTCACCGCGCGGAAGCTCAACGCTCTGGCGCGTCGGCGGGGCGTCGGCGATGCCGTCGTGGCGGTGGGTCCGCTGCGCGGGGCGGCCCTGGTCAGCGCGATCGATGCGGCGGACGCCTTCGTCTCGACGAGCGTCATCGAGGGGTACCAGCTCACGATCGCCGAGGCGCAGGCTCGCGGACTGCCGGTGTTCATGTACGAGCTGCCGTGGCTGACCCTCGTGCAGCGCAACGACGGTGTCGTCGCCGTGCGACAGGGCGACGCGCGCGCACTCGCTGCACGGCTCGCGGACGCTCTCGATGACCCCGAGCACTACGTGCGGCTGTCGCAGGGATCGCTGGAGGCGGCGACGAGGGCCGTCGACCACGACTTCGCACGACTGTACCGCGACGTGGTCACCGGAGCGCTCGCGCCGGAGTTCTCCCCGCGCCCGACCCTGAGCGACGCGCACGAGCTGCTCGGTCTGCTCGTGTTCTTCGCGGAGCGGGCGGACGGCCGGGCGACCGCGCCGACCGACCCGCAGGCGTGGAGACAGCGGGTGTGGCGGTCGGCGACGCCGCTCGGACGGGCGGCCCTACGGCGGGTGCCCGGGTTGAAGCCGCTCGCGCATCGCGCGAAGGGATGGCTCGGCGCGCGCTGAGGTCTCCGGCTGCGCCTCAGGCGACGGCCTCCATCGCCGCGTGGATCCGCGCCGTCAGCGCAGCGATCTCCGCGCGGGCCGACGTGATCGCGGGTGCGAGCGTCGGGAGGTGGGTCTCGAACCGCTGCGCGAACCCGTGGAACTGCTCGTATCCGCCGACGAGGCCTCCGAGGCCGACCGTCCCGAGCAGCCGCGAGATCTTGTGCGGATCGCTCCCGGAACCGAGCGGGAACGCTCCCTCCGTGGCCCCGATGATGAGACCGTGCGCCCGGTCGCTGATGACGGCGAGCGATCGACGGTACACCTCGCGCACGTATTCGTCGAGCACGTCGTGCCGCATGCTCGGAGGCATCGCGTATTCGCCGCCGAGCGCCTGCGCGAGGCGCATCGCGCGCGGCGCATCCCGCGCCACCTGCGCGACGGTGACGATGCGGGTCTGAGTCGCCACAGCGAACGCCCGCACGGCGGCGAGCCAGTCGTCTCCGGGCCAGGCGCGGTCGAAGCGCATCGTCACCGCGATGAGAGGTCGCTCCTCCGCCGACGCCCACGCATCGACGTGCCATCCCTCCGAGTACGCCCAGTCCGGGGCGACGTCGCCGAACCCCGCGCCGTCACGTGAACCCCGGTCACGCCACGACATCACCGAGGCCGCGCGCATGACGGGGTCGAAGGCGACGCTCCGGGCCGTGTCGACGTCCTTGATCCCGATGCCGGCGAAGATCAGCGCTCCCCCGGCCTCCAGCACGCGCGCGCATTCGGCGGCCCGGCGCGGAACGGGGAAGTGCCCGGCGCGGGGATTGATCTCGCCCGCGTTGAAGGCGTGCACGGGGCGGGCGGTCGCGTCCTCCGCCGCGGCCCACTCCGCCCTGCTGCGGTGGATCGTGAGGTCGGATGCCGGTGCGAAGCCCGCCGTGAAGTCGCTCGTCGCCTCCCCGAGGTAGAGGTGGACGTGCCGGCCCGCTCCGCGCAGTGCGTCGAGGTACACGAGCCGCAGGGCGGAGTCGCCGAGGTTGTCGTCCTGCCCGCTGAGATGGGCGAACACCTGCTGAGTCGGTTTCGCAATCACTGCACCCCACTATATGGTGGCTCTGTGTTCTCCCTGCCCCTGCTCAGGACCGGGGCAGCGACGGAGCAGGACGCGATTAGGACTCCGACAGTGCTGGTCGCTGCACGCCCTCCGCGCCACCGGGTCGACTTCGTCGATCAGCTCGTCGGCGACGACTCCGAGGGCCAGGCGCCGAGAGAGGTCGTGCTCGAGTTCCGCACCGACCCGTTCCGCACCGACGGCGCGGACGTGATCCATCTCACCGACCTCACGGTCGTGCTCGGCGCCCGCCACTCCCTTGAGCGGCAGCGGCTGCGCCGTGCGAAGCGCTTCACCGGGATGATTCGTCGCCGGCGCCTCCCGCTCGTGCTCACCGTGGACGGAGCGGAGGCGACGGACGTCTCGTCGCGCGCCGAGCAGCTCGTCCGAGACGCCGCGTCCGCGGTGACCTCCGTGGTCGAGTCGTCGTCCGCGGGCGGGAAGCCGATCCACGTCATCGAGCACAGCCATCTCCGCGACCGGTTCCTCGGCTTCCCTCGTGCGGATCGTGTTCCCGGACGGCTGCTCCTCACCGCGCTGACCACGCTGCATCCGTCGACGCGAGCCGCACTGGGTGTGTTCGGCGTCGCCGACGTCCCGGGATGGTCACTGCGCGTCGCCGGTGGCATAGCGGCCGAAGAAGCGACCGCGTACGCACATTCGCTCGCGGATCAGTCGGATGCTGTCTCGCTTCGCGACGAGGCGCTCTCGGACGCGGAGAGCGTCGTCGAGGTGAGCAGGGCCGAGCTGGTGATCGTTCCCGCCGCGACGACCAGGGAAGCGCAGATGATCATCATGCTCGCTCTGTCGCTGGACAGGCCCGTGCTGATCGAGGACTCGCCGCCGGCAGAGGCGTTGGCGAACGAGGTCGGTCCGTCCTGGGTACGGCGCCACAGCGGCCCGCTGACCGCGGACGCCCTCGAGACGGCACTCGCGGCGTTCCGCGACGACCCGCCCTTCGGCCGACCGAATCTCGACGCGCGCGCTCCCAATCTCGTCAGCGCCCGTTACCACGCGGTGTATCGCGACGCCGCGGCCAGGCGCTGACCCGGAACGAATCGCATGACGACCCCTCAGACCCCGCTCATCTCGTTCATCGTCGCCGCGGACGCCGACGCCGACAGCGCAGCCGTCGACCGCAGTCTTCGGTCCGTCCTGGCACAGTCTCTCGCTCGGATCGAGGTGGTCTGCGTCAGCGCCGGCGAGGGCGGTGCGCTTCCCACCGATGCACGCCTCGTCATGGTCGGTCATGCCGTGGGTACGCCTCGCGCGCAGCTCGTCCGCTCGGGCATCGACGCCGCGCGCGCACCGTACGTGCTGGTCCTGGAGCCCGGCGACACGGTGACCCAGGGTGCTGCGACACGCCTTCACCGCGCGGCTGCGGAGTCGCAGGCGGATCTCATCGCGTTCGGAGTCCGGGCCGATGCGCGACGCCGCGGCACCACCGTCGCCCCGGAAGCCGGACCGCTCCACGGAGGGGACATCCTCCGCGCCCTCGTCCCTCGAGATGCTCGCGCCGACCTGCGGTTCTCCCGCCAGCTGATCCGCACCGATCTGCTCCGGCGGGCGTACACGGCATCCGCCGTCTCTCCGGGGGATCTCCTCGATGACGGCGCGGTCGTTCTCCTCGCGTACGCCGCGGCCAGCTCCTATGCGGCCGTCAGCACCGTGGAGTACCGTCAGGCGTCGCCCTCGCCCTCGCGCGACCACGCCCACGCCCACCAGCGTGTCGAGGATGCGGTGGATCGGGTCAGGGCGCTCAGCGGGGCCGAAGCGACCGTGCGCCAGCATGCGCGTCACAGCGCCGACCCCGAGCCGCTGCTCGACGCCTACCGAGCGGGCTATCTCACCATCGTCGGTGACGCGCTCGAGACTTTCGCGGCGCAGCCGCCGGAGAACCGCGCCCACGGATACGAGCAGCTCCGGGCCTGCGTCGACGATCTCGACCTCGTTTCGGCCGCCGTGATGTTCGCCCCGGGGACGGTCGCCGCTCTCGTCGCGCACGGAGAGAGACTCGAGCTCGGCCGCGAGCACGCACGCAGCGTGCTGCTCACGACCAACGTGCTCACCACCGGCGGAGTCTCCGGCGTCCTCCTCACCCAGGCACGTCTCCTCATCGCGTCCGGCCACCGGGTGACGATCGTCACCCACCGCCCCGGGAGCGCCGAGTCACTGGTCCCCGAGGGTGCGAGCCTCGTGCAGCTGACCGGAACGACGAGGGAGCAGCGCGTGAGGCAGTGGGCCCGGCTCTGTCGGCGTTTCGAGGTGGATGTCGTCATCGATCACCGCATCCTCTACTCGCGCGATTGGCCGTCGTTCGCGCTCGCGGCACGCAGCGCCGGGTCGGCCACGGTCGGCTGGATCCATAATTTCGCCGGCCGCCCCACCTACAACGGCAACGACCTGCAGACGCTTCTCCGCACCCATCTGCGCGCATTGGCGCACCTGGTCGTCCTCTCCCCTCTCGACGTGGCGTTCTGGAAGCTACGCGGCATCGAACACGTCAGCTACCTGCCGAACCCGCCCTCGCCCTTCCTCCTCACCACCGGGCACACCACCGGGGCCAAGAGCGCACCGCAGGGGCGACGCCTCGAACTCATCTGGTGGGGGCGTCTCGAGGAGCACACGAAGAGGGTCACCCAGCTCGTGGAGGTCGCGGCGGCGCTGCAGCGGCTCGGCGTCGACTTCCGTCTGCGCATCGTCGGCCCCGACTGGGCGGACATGACTGCGGAACGCCTGCGGGCCCTCGCCGCGAGCCGCGGGGTCGCCGACCGCGTCGAGCTCACGGGTCCCCGACACGGATCCGATCTGCTGGAGCTCATCGACTCGTCCGATGTCTTCGTGAACACCAGCATCATCGAGGGGTATCCGCTCACGCTGCCCGAGGCGCAGTCGCGCGGGCTCCCGATCGTGATGTATGACCTGCCGTGGCTCTCCCTCATCCACGGCAACGGCGGTGTCATCACGACCCCCCAGCAGGATCCGCAAGCCCTCGCCGACGCCGTGGCGGAGCTCGCCGCGGATGCTCCGCGCTACGAGGCGATGTCTCGCGCCTCGGTCGCCGCGGCGACCGAGGCCACGTCATACGACTTCTCCGATCTCTACGTTCGGTTGCTCCGCGGGGATCTTCCGCCGGAGTATTCCCCCGACCCCACCCTGCAGGACGGACGCGAGGTGCTCGACCTCCTCGTCTTCTTCGCAGAGCGGAGCACCCCGCCGCCGCGGCCGACGCCCGCCCGCGCGGCTCCGGCGGCCGCCGCTCTCCGCCAGCGCGGACAGGTGCGCACGCTGGGCGAGCGCCTCGAGCGCACGTTGACCCCGATCGGGCACCGGGTCATCGACACAGCTCCGTGGCTGCGACCGGCCGCGAACAAGATCAAACGCGCACTCCTGCGCCGATAGCGAGTGACCCCCATGTCTGCGACTCCCCTCGTGTCGATCGTCATCCCCGTCTTCAACGACGCAGACGTGATCGTCAGCGCCCTCGACAGCTGCCTTCGTCAGACACTCGCGTCCATCGAGATCATCGTCGTCGACGACGCCTCCACCGACGACACGGCCGCGATCGTGCAGCGCTACAGCGCTCGGGATCCTCGCATCCGACTCGTGCCACAGGAGCGCAACGCCTCCGCCTATCAAGCGCGACGCGCCGGCATCCTCGCCGCGACGGCCGACCACCTGCTGTTCCTCGATGGCGACGACGAGCTCGCCGAGACGGCCGCAGAAGCGGCGCTCGCGACGGCGACGGCGACAGGGGCGGACCTGGTGCAGTTCGGCGTGGAAGTGGTCCAGCTCGACGGACGCACCGGAGGGCGGTTCGAGGCGCGCCTCCAGCCGAAGCATGCATCCCTCAGCGGAGCCGAAGTGCTCGCCGGCCTGTTCCCCCTCGATCGCCCTGCGCAGGGGCAACTGTGGCGCTATCTGTTCCGCACACGGCTCCTCGCCGACGCCTATGCCCTGATGCCCGCCGACCTGGTGCTGCCGAGGGTCAACGACCTGCCGATCTCGTTCCTCGCCGCCGCGCTCGCCACTCGGTTCGAGTCGATCCCTGACCGCCTCTACCGTTACCACTTCGGACGCGGAGGCAGCGGTCGGAAGGTGCGCGACCTGACGACCGCCGCCTTCTACGCGGGTGCCATACGATCCATCGACTCCATCGAGCCGGCCGTGCGCACCATCGCGGAGTCCCGCGTCGATCCCGACCCGTTGCTGACCACGTATGCGTCCGTCCGCCGCGCGATCATCGGCTACACCGCCCACTATCTGGCGGAGCATACGCGCGCCGACCTGCGGGATGCGGTGTTCGCCGATCTCTTCACACGCGCGTCGGCCAGCGACATCGTGCTGTCCACCGCCCAGTACTTCCCGAAGTCGATCGACACCCTCGCCGCGCACGGCGGAGCGATCACTCTGGCTGCCCGGCCGGCACGCAGCATCGCGCTCGCGACCAATCACCTGCGCACCGGTGGCATCTCCGGCGTCGTGATCTCCCAGGCGCGGGTGCTGCAGGACGCGGGCTTCCGCGTCACAGTGATCGCGCGGGAGCCGGGCAGCGACCTCTCGGGGCTGCCCGCCGGCATCGCGTTCGCCGAAGTGTCGGCGGAGAGACTGGGCGACTCCCTCGCGCAGTGGGCGCGAGTCTGCGCCGAGCACGATCTGGATCTGGTGATCGACCATCAGTGGCAGTACTCCCCGACGTGGCAGGCCTTCGCGCTCGCGGCGCGAGCCGAGGGGGTCGCCACCGTCGGCTGGTCGCACAACTTCGCCGGCCGATCACTGCTGTTCGGCCTCGACCGCCTTGAATCCGCGCCTCTCTACTTCCCCCTCCTCTCGCGTCTCATCGTGCTGTCCCCGATCGACGTCGCATTCTGGAAGCTCCGCGGCATGCCGCGCGTCTCCTATCTGCCCAACCCGCCGTCGCCGAACCTGCTCGCCGCCGGCGTCCTCGACGCTCCGCGTCGCGCCCCCGAAGGGCGCCCGATCGAGCTCATCTGGTGGGGGCGCCTCCAGGAGCGCACCAAGCGCGTGAGCGAGCTGATCGACGTCGCGGAGCATCTCGACCGCATGGGCGTCGATTTCCGCCTCCGCATCGTCGGTCCCGACTGGCGGGATATGACGGCCGCCCGGCTGAACAGCATGGCCGCCGAGCGCGGCCTGGCGGGCCGCGTGCGGGCGGTCGGTCCGCTCCGAGGCGATGCGCTCACGGCGGCGATCGACTCGTCGGACATCTTCGTGAACACCAGCATCATCGAGGGGTACCCCCTCACCGTCCCGGAGGCCCAGGCCCGAGGCCTTCCTGTCGCCATGTACGATTTGCCCTGGCTGGCCGTGGTCGAGGGGAACGCAGGCATCGTCTCGGTGGCGCAGGGGGATGCGTGCGCCCTGGCCCACGCGATCGCCGAGGCGACGGGCGACGCTGACCGATACATCGACCTCTCCTCCGCATCGCTGATCGCCGCGACGCGGGAGCTGCGTCATGATCTCGGCGTCCGGTACCGCGAGTTGACCGCGGACGCCCTACCCGAAGCGCTATCGGCCGAGCCGAGTATCGAGAACGTGCGGCTGCTGATGGACCTGATGATCACGATGACGGAGGATCACACAGCGAGCAGCACGGCCCGACAGCCACGTGCCTCGATCGACGGCAGCGCACGTGAGGTGCCGGGGGCCTCACGCCTGCGATGGGCGGTGCGACGAGCGATCCCACTCACGAAGGCCCTTCTGGAGGTCGCTCCCTGGCTCCGACCGCTCGCGGAGCGGGCGAAGCACGCGATGCTGTCGAGACATCGCTGATGTCAGGCGCCGGCTTTCGCCTGGAAGACTCTGATGCCGCGATGAGGTGAGGCGGTGCTGGCGCCGACGAGCCCCTCGTCCGTCCAGAAGCCGACCACGTCCCGCTCGTCCGGCCGATCGGCGTCGTCGAGCATCACGAGCGCGTCCGCCGCGAGTCTGGCGCGCAGCAGGGGTAGAGCAGGGTAACGAGCGTGAGGACCGCTCGTTCCCGGAGGGCCGTCCACGAGCAGCACGTCGACGACCTCGGGGAGCTCCGCCTGCTCGAGGTCATACCAGAGGAACTCCCCACGCGGTGTCGACTGCTCGGTCAGCGGGCACACGGATACCTGCGCCCAGTCACTCAGACCATGCGCCTCGAGCATGGAGCGAGTCGCCGCGGCGTACTCCGCGCTGTTCTCGAGAGCGTAGACCTTGCCCGCCCCCTTCGCCTTCATGGCGAGCGCCATCCAGAGGGTGGACGTACCGCTGCCGCACTCGACGACGGAGACGGCGTCACGCTGCTCGATCGCATCGAGCAGATACACCACCCCGATCGGGCTCAGAGCCCACCCCGACAGGATCGGCAACGGCGTGCGGGGCGTGTAGCGCGCGAGAAGCTGGAGGAGCGCCTGCTCCTCACTCACGCTCTCGATCTCGATCCGCCGAACACGGCGATCGATGCGGGTGATCGTGCTGGACAGGTCCGACAGCGCTTCGGCCGAGGTGACGACCCCGTCCTTCGTCGAGACGATCGTCTGGGACAGGAGCTGTTGGGCCACGCGCATGCCGCGGATCTCAGACCTCAGCGCAGCCATGTCCAGCGACAGCTGCTCGATCAGCGCGGGCGACGGCCCGGCGCCGCGCGGCCCCAGCGGCTGGCGCGGTGCGTAGGAGTTGGCGGCGGACATCGCGCGCGCCGTCGTCGTCGACGCGGTCTGCACGTCGTCTCTGGTCGATTTCACGAGGCGCAGGATCCGCTCGGCGAGGCGACGCGACTGCCTGACGTCTTTCATCTGAGCTCGCACGTCACTGCGGCGCGTGGCGAACTCGATGCGGGAGATCAGACCCAGGACGGCCACGAGTGCGGCGATCAGGACGAGAGCCCACTCGAGGTACCCCATCAGGGCGAGGCACGACGCAGCCGCGGCGAAGCCGACGAGTACGACGATGGTCGCGAGATCTCTCGCTGAGAGCCTTGGCATCTGGTTCCTCCTGTTGCGACCCGCCAGGGCCGACCACATTGCTAGTTCGCGAGTCGCGATGACATGCCCGACGGGTTGTTCTGTTGCCACCGCCACGAATCCGCGCACATTTCGTCGATCGAACGAGTCGCCATCCATCCGAGTTCGGCGCGAGCGCGAGACGGATCGGCGTACGCGACCGCGAGGTCGCCGTCGCGGCGGGGACCGACCGTGTACGGAACCGTCCGACCACTGGCACGCTCGTACGCCCGGACGAGCTGCAGGACCGACGTCGAAGCTCCCGTACCGAGATTGAACGCGCGCACATCGGTCGTCATCGCATCGAGGTGATCGAGCGCAGCGACATGCCCCGCGGCGAGATCCACGACGTGGATGTAGTCACGCTCACCCGTTCCGTCGATGGTCTCGTAGTCGTCGCCGTGCACGGTGAGTCGGTCCCGTCGTCCGACCGCGACCTGAGCGATGAAGGGCATCAGATTGTTCGGGATGCCGCGCGGGTCCTCGCCGATCAGACCGGACGAGTGCGCCCCGACGGGGTTGAAGTAGCGGAGCAGCGCCACTTTCCAGCCCACGTGGGCTGCGGCGATGTCCGTCAGCATCCGCTCGATGATCACCTTCGTCTGCCCGTAGGGGTTGGACGACTCCAACGGCCAACTGTCCTCCCCGAGCGGAGACGCATGACTCGCGCCGTACACCGTCGCAGACGACGAGAACACCAGTCGGCGCACACCGTGCCTTGCCATCACGTCGGCGACCGTCAGGGTGCTGACGAGGTTGTTCCGGTAGTACTCGAGCGGTGCGGACACCGATTCTCCGACTGCTTTGAGCCCGGCGCAGTGGATGACCGCGTCGATCGGCTCGACCCGGAACAGTCGCTCCGTCGCTTCGACATCCGTGAGCTCGGCTTCATGGCACTCGATCGGCACACCGGCGACGAGTTCGAGACGCTCGAGGACCCCTCGACTCGAGTTCGAGAAGTTGTCGGCGATCACGGGCGTGTGCCCCGCCTCGACGAGGGCGAGCACCGTGTGGGAACCCACGTACCCGGCGCCTCCTGTGACGAGAACCCGCACCTCAGGCGGCCTTCGTCAACCGCTGGATCTTGAGGGTCTGATTCCGTTCGTGACGCATCATCATGTAGATGCTGTACGCCTCGGGCGACGGATCCACCTCCTGGATACGCGAACCCGCGTCCTCCGGGAGCTCGAGGAAGAGACGCCGGGTCGCCGCGAACATCCGATGAATGACATCTCCGATCTGCGGAGCCAACTCCGGATCGACCGGGTGATGTGCGAGACGGCGCTTCATGTCGAGGTAGGCCGCGAAGTATCCCCGCATCGATCGCTCGGCTGCACCGGCCGTCATGATCGACCCAGGGCGCATCCGGCGTGCGTAGATCGGATTGTCGACATGCGCGGCTCGCGCTGCGTGAAGGAAGAGAGCGAAAGTGAAGGGATTGTCCTCGTGCATGATGCCGGGTATGAACGAGAGCTCCGCTTCTCGGAGGAGATCGGTCCGAGCGAGATACAGGCACGCACTGGGACGATACTCGCTCGCGCCGTTCAGCTCCGCCATCAGCTGCGGGCCCGTCACAACGGTCGAATAGGCGCGCGAGCGCGTGTAGTACGTCGCGTACGCGGTGTGCGTGGCTTCGGAGACCCCCGGTTCGAAGAACGCCTCCGCGTCGAAGAGCAGCAGATCGAGTGCGTCACGGTCGGCGATCTCGACCAGATTGGCCAGATCGTCCGTACGCCAGTAGTCGTCGCTGTCGAGCATGCAGACGTAACGGCCCCGGGCCACTTCGAGGCCCGAGTTGCGGGCCGCGGAGAGCCCGCCGTTCGGTCGATCGACGACGATGATGCGGGGATCGCTCGTCGCGTACTCGTGGAGGATGCGGGCGGAATCATCCGTGGACCCGTCGTTCACGCAGATGACCTCGAAGGAGACTCCGGTTTGACCGAGAACCGAGAGAAGGCACTCGTGCAACCACGCTGCGGCGTTGTAGACGGGGACGATCACCGACACGTCGGGAGCGGCAGAGTCGACGGCGCGAGGTCGGTCTTCGAGGTCGGGCTCTCCGGCGGCGTCGATGACGATCTCCCGCGACGTCACCGGTTCGGGCAGCGGCGGGCCTCCGGGCGCCTCCGCACGGTCGAACAGGAATGCCGATACTGGCTTCGCGATGATCTCGGCCACCCGTTGCCGGAGATGCGACGAGAGGAACACGCCGCTCGACGCATCGGCGATCCCGTTGCGGGGGAAGACGTCATCGCGCAGAGCGTCGTAGGTCGTCGTGAAGGCATCGGCCGTCTTGGCCCGCGACAGCGCACCCACCGACATCGAAGCCACGAGGTTCATGAACGCACGTTCGTGGCGCTCGTAGATGCCGGCATCCACCAGCGCATCGTAGATCCCCGAGATCGCCTCCACGAACTCGAGGGGCGTCTCGTGAACCGAGCCCTGCAGGCTCGTGGTGTTGCTGACGCGGTACTCCACGAGCTCCTCGGCCACGTAGGTGATCCGCTGCGCCCGGGCGAGAGACATGTAGGTGAAGTACGCGTCGTTGGCGCGCCTCAGCGGCTGGAACGCGATACCGGCCGCCTCGACGAACTCCCTGCGGAAGAGCTTGTTCCAGTTGGCGGGGTTGGTGAAGTAGAAGAGATGGTCTGCGACGTCCTCCGGCGAGAAGGGAGTCTCCTTCGGCATGATGTCGACGCGCAGCGCCCAGGGCTGGGACTTGCGCGTTCCTGTGACGTCATCGAGTGTGCTGTAGCCGGAGAGCACGACGTCTGCTCGGTCCGACTTCGCCTTCGCGTAGAGCTTCTCGAGCATGCTGGGCGCGTACAGGTCGTCCGCATCGAGGAAGCCGAGATACTCGCCTCGGGCGATGCCCAGCCCGGTGTTGCGGGCCGCACCGGCACTCCCGATCGCAGGTCCGTCGATGAGACGGAAGCGCCGGTCCGAGTTCACGAACGATTCCACGATCTTCACCGACCGATCCGTCGACCCGTCGTCCACGACGATGACCTCGAAGTCCAGAAGAGACTGCGAAGCCAGGCTCTCGAGGGTGTCTTTGATGTGTCTCTCCGCGTTATGCATCGGAATCACGACAGACACCGCCGGCATGACCGACTTCACAAGCTTGACCACTCGTCCCCCACTCCGTTCGTCGACCCAGAGTATCGGAATTCTTGAGGCACCCCTCACCGCCCCCGTTGCGTCAGAGATGTCGACGTCCGGCCGTGTCGACGCCCCTGTACGTGATCGAGGACATCCTGGAGTCGGCTCTCCTCCCGGCGGGAGCTCAGGCCAGCGAGGCGGCGGGGACCGCGGCGTCGTAGGGATTCGCGACGGACGGAGCATCGACGGTCGGAAGCCCGTGGATGTCCAGGTACGCGTTGAACTGGGCGAAGAGTTCGGGCAGGGCGTCGAACATCGGTCGGTAATCCATCAGCGCATGGATCTCCTCCGAGCTCATGTCGACGACCAGCTCCTTCGGGAGAGCGGGAAGCCGGAGCACGTTGGTCAGCTCCTCCGTGCGGCTGTCGTGCGTGATCCACACCGCGGGCACGCCGCTGAGCAGGGACGCCATGTTGACATGGAAGCGCGTGCCGTACGAGAAGCCGACGCTCTCCGAGTTGAAGGCGTACCACGAGTCCGGGTCGCGGAAGAGGTTGAAGCGGCTCGTGTAGTAGCGCTCCAGCTGCGGCACCGACAGCGCCCCCTCCTTCACCGGACGCTTGAGGAACCACGGCAGCGGAAGGTCCTTCGTTCCCCGCTGGAGCTCGAACGCATACGTCGCGGCGAACTTGTTCACAGGCTCGATCAGATGGCTGTCCTCCTGGATGGCTCGGACCAGCATGCGGTTCTCGAGGGGCTCATGGTAGGTGGTGCCGTTGTACGCCGTCCGGCCTTCGCGGCCGTCACGGATCGCCTCTGCGAGGAGCGAGAAGGCCTGCGGGCGCGAGAAGAACGAGGGGCAGCCGGTGACGAAGGTGTTCGACACTCCCGCGAACTCCTCGAACATCGCCGCGGTGAACCCGCCCCGGACGCCGACGGCCTCCGACCTGTCACCCAGGAACTTCATGAGCTCCACAGCCTCAGGGGGCATCGTGCCGTCGAGCTCCTGGGTGGGCGCCTGCGCGCCGAGCCCGAAGATCACGATCGGGACGGTGAAGCGGGACAGGTAGTCCTGGAAGCGCTTGTAGCGCGCCCCGTCCTCGTCGTTCAGCTTGAGGAAATTGGCCACCGTGACCACGAGGTGGCTGCATTCATTGTTGACGTACTCGACGAAGTTCCGGCGCCCCGGCCCGAAGCGACGATCCTTGTAGAAGACCGCCTCCGGGAACAGCTCGAACGGCGCATTACCGTGGATCATGTTGCCCGCGTTCTCGGGCATCTGGATCGGGAACTCGGCGGGGAGTCGGGTATAGCAACCCATCACTCCGATCGGTTGCTGGCTCATGCCCGACATCCTCCAGTCGATTCGCGTGGCAGCCACGACATGCGTGGTGATCGAAGCCAGCGTAGTACACCTGCGCATGCTGCACGTTCCGTGGCGACAGCGGCCTGACCCGGCACCGGCCGGAGGACCCCGGGAGCTGATCGCCGCGCTCAGGGCGCTCGCCCGAGGCGGGGACAGGAAAGGGGCCGGACCCGAAGGTCCGACCCCTTTCGCAGGAAGCAGATGCTTACTTGATGATCTTCGTCACCGTACCGGCGCCGACCGTACGACCACCCTCACGGATGGCGAAGCCGAGGCCCTCCTCCATGGCGATCGGCTGGATCAGCTCGACCGTCATGTCGGTGGTGTCGCCGGGCATGACCATCTCGGTGCCCTCGGGCAGCGAGATGACGCCGGTGACGTCGGTGGTACGGAAGTAGAACTGCGGGCGGTAGTTCGTGTAGAAGGGGTTGTGGCGGCCACCCTCGTCCTTGGACAGGATGTACGCGGTGCCCTCGAAGTCGGTGTGCGGCGTGACCGAACCCGGCTTCACGATGACCTGGCCGCGCTCGACGTCCTCACGCTTGGTGCCGCGGAGCAGCAGACCACAGTTCTCGCCGGCCCATGCCTCGTCGAGCTGCTTGTGGAACATCTCGATACCGGTGACGGTCGTCTTCTGCGTCGGGCGCAGACCCACGATCTCGACCTCGGAGTTGATGGCCAGGGTGCCACGCTCGGCGCGACCCGTGACGACGGTTCCACGACCGGTGATCGTGAAGACGTCCTCGACGGGCATCAGGAACGGCTTGTCGCGGTCACGCTCGGGGTCCGGCACGCTGTCGTCGACGGCCTGCATGAGCTCGAGGATCTTCTCGGTCCACTTCTCGTCGCCCTCGAGGGCCTTGAGAGCGGAGACCTGGACGACCGGAGCGTTGTCGCCGTCGAAGCCCTGGCTGGAGAGCAGCTCGCGGACCTCGAGCTCGACGAGCTCCAGGATCTCCTCGTCGTCGACCATGTCGGACTTGTTCAGCGCGACGAGCAGGTACGGGACGCCGACCTGCTTGGCGAGCAGCACGTGCTCACGCGTCTGAGCCATGGGGCCGTCGGTGGCGGCGACCACGAGGATCGCGCCGTCCATCTGAGCCGCACCGGTGATCATGTTCTTGACGTAGTCGGCGTGACCGGGAGCGTCGACGTGAGCGTAGTGACGCTTCGGGGTCTCGTACTCGATGTGCGAGATGTTGATGGTGATACCACGCTGGCGCTCTTCCGGCGCCGAGTCGATGGAAGCGAAGTCGCGCTGCACGTTGGTGTCGGAGGGGTACTTGTCAGCAAGCACCTTCGAGATCGCTGCGGAGAGCGTGGTCTTGCCGTGGTCGACGTGACCGATCGTTCCGATGTTGACGTGCGGCTTGGTCCGCTCGAACTTGGCCTTAGCCACTGGGTCCTCCTCAGGACGTCGTTGTAGAGGTGCCGGGCACTGGATTGCGACCGGTTCTCTACGGGTGTGATTCTCAGTTTAGTAGAGAGGGAATGTGAAGTTGTAGGTGACCTGGGAGCCGGGCCGGAACCCGGCTCCCAGGAAGGGTTACTCGCCCTTGGCCTTCTGGACGATCTCGTCGGCCACGGCGCGCGGGACCTCGGCGTAGCTGTCGAACTCCATGGAGTAGACGGCACGGCCGGAGGTCTTCGAGCGCAGGTCGCCGATGTAGCCGAACATCTCGGAAAGCGGCACCGACGCACGGACGACCTTGACGCCTGCGGCGTCCTCCATCGACTGGATCTGGCCACGACGCGAGTTCAGGTCGCCGATGACGTCGCCCATGTACTCCTCGGGAGTACGGACCTCGACGGCCATCAGCGGCTCGAGCAGCACGGGGTTGGCGCGACGAGCGGCCTCCTTGAAGCCCATGGAGCCCGCGATCTTGAACGCCATCTCCGAGGAGTCGACGTCGTGCGCCGCACCGTCGACGATGGTCGCCTTGACGCCCACCATCGGGTAGCCGGCGAGCACGCCGACGTTCATCGCGTCCTGGAAACCGGCGTCGATCGAGCCGATGTACTCACGCGGGATGCGTCCACCGGTGACCGAGTTCACGAACTCGTAGGTCTTCTCGCCGTCGAGCTCGAGCGGCTCGATGTTGAACTGGATCTTGGCGAACTGACCCGATCCACCGGTCTGCTTCTTGTGCGTGTAGTCGTGCTTCTCAACGGCCTTGCGGATCGTCTCGCGGTACGCCACCTGCGGCTTGCCGACGTTCGCCTCGACGCGGAACTCGCGCTTCATGCGGTCGACGAGGATGTCGAGGTGCAACTCGCCCATGCCCTTGATGGTCGTCTGACCGGTCTCGGGGTTGAGCTCCGTGCGGAAGGTCGGGTCCTCCTCAGCGAGCTTCTGGATCGCGAGACCCAGCTTCTCCTGGTCGGCCTTGGTCTTCGGCTCGATGGCGACCTCGATCACCGGCTCCGGGAACGTCATCGACTCGAGGACGACCGGCGCGTCGATCGCGGCGAGGGTGTCACCGGTGGTGGTGTCCTTCAGGCCGATCACGGCGTAGATGTTGCCGGCGGTCAGCTTGTCGACCGGGTTCTCCTTGTTGGCGTGCATCTGGAAAATCTTCCCGATGCGCTCCTTCTTGCCCTTGGTCGAGTTGATGACCTGGGCGCCCGACTCGAGCTCGCCCGAGTAGACGCGCACGTAGGTCAGACGACCGAAGAACGGGTGCACGGCGACCTTGAAGGCCAGAGCCGCGAACGGGTCCTTCGCGTCGGGGTGACGCTCGATGATCTTCTCCTCGTCCTTCGGGTCGTGCGCCTCGATGGCGGGCACGTCCAGCGGGGACGGCAGGTAGTCGACGACGGCGTCCAGCATCGGCTGCACACCGCGGTTCTTGAACGCCGAGCCGCAGAGCACGGGGTAGATCTCCGAGGCGACGACCATCTTGCGGATGGCGCCCTTGATCTCGGCGACCGTGAGCTCCTCGCCGCCGAAGAACTTCTCGAGAAGCTCCTCATCGGTCTCGGCCACCGTCTCCAGCAGCTGCTGGCGGTACTCCTCGGCCTTGTCCTTGAGGTCGGCCGGGATCTCCTGGATCTCGTACGACGCACCCATGGTCACGTCACCCTTGGCGTCGCCGGGCCAGACCAGCGCGCGCATCTCGACGAGGTCGATGACGCCGACGAAGTCGTTCTCGGCGCCGATCGGGAGCTGCAGCACCAGCGGCTTGGCGCCGAGGCGGTTGATGATGGTGTCGACGGTGAAGTAGAAGTCCGCGCCGAGCTTGTCCATCTTGTTGACGAAGCAGATGCGGGGGACGTTGTACTTGTCGGCCTGACGCCACACGGTCTCGGACTGGGGCTCGACGCCCTCCTTGCCGTCGAACACGGCGACAGCACCGTCGAGGACGCGGAGCGAGCGCTCCACCTCGACCGTGAAGTCCACGTGACCGGGGGTGTCGATGATGTTGATCTGGTTCTTGTTCCAGAAGCAGGTCACGGCGGCAGACGTGATCGTGATGCCGCGCTCCTTCTCCTGCTCCATCCAGTCGGTGGTCGAGGCGCCGTCGTGCGTCTCGCCGAGCTTGTGGTTGACGCCCGTGTAGAACAGGATGCGCTCGGTCGTCGTGGTCTTGCCAGCATCGATGTGCGCCATGATGCCGATGTTCCGAACCTTGCTCAGGTCGGTGAGCACGTCTTGTGCCACAGGAGTGTCCTTATCTTTTCGTGCAGTCGTACTGCGAAGAGGGGGTGCCCGCCCCCGGCGGGTGGCCGGGGGCGAGCGAAGCTGTCACCAGCGGTAGTGAGCGAACGCGCGGTTCGACTCGGCCATCTTGTGGGTGTCCTCGCGGCGCTTGACCGCGGCACCGAGGCCGTTCGACGCGTCGAGGATCTCGTTCTGCAGGCGCTCGGTCATCGTCTTCTCACGACGACCCTTGGCGTAGCTCACGAGCCAGCGCAGGGCGAGGGTGTTGGCGCGGTGAGGCTTGACCTCGACCGGCACCTGGTAGGTCGAACCGCCGACGCGGCGGCTCTTGACCTCGAGAGTCGGGCGGACGTTGTCGAGCGCCTTCTTCAGCGTGGCGACGGCGTCCTGGCCGTTCTTCGCCTCGACGCCGCGGAGGGCGTTGTAGACGATCGACTCGGCGAGAGACTTCTTGCCGTCGACCAGGATCTTGTTGACCAGCTGGCTGACGATCGGAGCGCCGTAGACCGGGTCGTTGACGACGGGACGCTTCGGGGCGGGACCCTTACGAGGCATTGGACTCAGCCCTTCTTCGCGCCGTAGCGGCTGCGAGCCTGCTTACGGTTCTTGACGGCCTGGGTGTCCAGGGCGCCACGGACGATCTTGTAACGGACACCGGGGAGGTCCTTGACACGACCACCGCGCACGAGCACCAGCGAGTGCTCCTGCAGGTTGTGGCCCTCACCGGGGATGTACGCGGTGACCTCGGTGCCGTTGCGGAGCTTCACACGAGCGACCTTGCGCATCGCCGAGTTCGGCTTCTTCGGGGTGGTGGTGTAGACGCGGGTGCAGACCCCGGCCTGCTGCGGGTTCGACTTGAGCGCCGGTGCCTTGGTCTTCGAGACCTTGGGCGAGCGACCCTTGCGAACCAACTGCTGAATGGTTGGCACGTTCTCTCCTCATAGTGCTGCACGGTGACAGCGTGATGGGTTTCACATCATGACCCACCGGCACGCCGGAACCGGCGAGCTTTTGCGGTGGTGGGTATGCCGTGGGGGCGGACCGGCCATGGAGCCGACGCCCAGCGCGCACGCCGAGACGTGCACACACCTGATCAAGTGTAATGCCGCGTAACCTGACCGGTCAAATGAGCGCCGAGCGCCGAGCGATCAGGGCAGGTCGGGGTCGAAGGGAGAGTCGAGCGACTGCGTCAGCTCGGCGAGCATCGCCTCGATCTGCGGCTCGACGTGCTGCGAGATGGCCGCCTGGATGCGGATGCGATGGCGAAGCAGGATGCCGCAGATCTCCCGGCCCACCATGTTCGCGTACTCGTCGGCCAGAGCGACCTCCTGCCGCAGCGCCGCCTTCGCCTCGTCGGTCAGCGGCGGAAGCGGCGGGAGCGCGGCGGACTCGTCGTCGGCCAGGCCGGCGATCGTGAAGAGGAACGGTGCGCCGGGCACCGGCTCCGGATCGAGGGGCAGGCCGTCGAACTCGGGATCCAGGTCGTCGGCGGGGCGGTAGCTGCGCGCGCGGTTGCGGGCGGCCTGCTGATCGAGCTCCCGCTGCAGCATCGGGAGGTTCCGCGCGGTGTACTCGGCGACGGCGTGGTCGACGATGGTCTTCATTCGGGTCGACAGACCGTGCTGCACTCCGTGCGGGGCGTTCGCGCCGATGCCGGCCGCAGAGAGGATCGGTGACCCGAGGCAGCGCCGACAGGGCGCGACGCGTCCCCGGTGGGTGGCCGGCTCCCACCGCGGCACCCAGCGCAGCCAGGCCTCGACGGCCTGGTCGACCTGCGTCTCCAGCGAGCGCTCCACACGTAGAGCGTACGATGCACGCGCGCCGTGCGCGGCGATTTCGCGCTGGACGGCGGGGCGTCACTCCGCCTCCTCGTCCTCCCACGGCCACCGGGGGCGTCCTGATCCGGTGCGGCGGAGCGCCACCCCGGCCCACGCCGCGATCGCCGCCGCCGCAAGCAGCACGGCACTCGCTCCCCCACGCACGAGATCACCGGCCACCGCCGTCGCGATCACGAGATCGCCGCGAGCCACCACCACCGCAGCCCACAGCACGATCAGATGGGACAGCGCGGCGGCGAGAGCCGTCGCGGGCACGGACAGGAACGACGGACGCTCGCGGCGCAGCGACGACCACAGCATGAGCGCGAAGGCGAGGAGAGCCGCGATCATCCCGACCACCCCCGGGATCTGACCGAGCCCACGCACCGCGATGATGTCGGCGTCGGTCGCGACGCTGAGCGCGCCGAGCCCGAAGACCGCCAGCGCGAAGAACCCGATCGTGGCGAGAGTGAGCGCCAGGACGCGCGAAACCCCCGCGGACTCGGGTCCGCGGGGGTTCGGCGTCGGGGCGTCGGTCATCACCTCGACAGCGTCGGACCCGCCTCGAGCGTGCGCTCGTACTCACGCTGGGCTTCGGCGTTCAGCTCGGTCTTGCGGGCGCCGCTGCGGGCGACCCAAGCTCCGAACCAGATGGTGAGCTCGCGGCCGAAGACGAATGCGGCGATCGCGAGCGGTGCGAACAGCTGCTCGCCGACCAGGTCGCTTCCCTCGCGGGCGGTGAGCAGCCAGAACCGCTCCTCGAACAGCTGGCCGAGCAGGTGACCGCCCCAGGCGAAGAGGCCGACGATGATGCCGAACACCACCCACAGGCCCCAACGGCCGCGGTTGATGAAGGCGCCGAGCAGCCAGAAGCCGAGGAAGAAGACCACGACGGGCACCCAGAAGCCCCAGGTGGTCAGCGGGGCGAGGGCGGACTCGCCGATGTTCTCTGCGGTGACGTCTCCGGACCACGCGCCGAGGCCGAGGGTCGTCCCGAGGTACAGGATCGCGAAAGCGAGGGTCGCGAGGAGGCCGATCGCCCCGGCGGTACCGCGGTTGCCGCGCTCGCGAGGCGGCTCGGGCGCCTGCACGAAGATGGGCTGCTGGGCGAACGTCGGCGCGACGACGGGCTCCGCGACCTCCGTCCTCTCCGCGACGACAGGCTCCGAGGGCACGACGCGAGTCTCGGTGTCGTCGGGTGCGGAGTAGGCGGCGGACGCCATCCTCGACTCGTCGTGCACGATCGGAGCGGAGTGTGCGGCCGTGGCGTCGGCATCCCGCTCGGAGGAGGAGGAGTCGCGTGCCTCGGAGCGCGCGAGGTCGTTCAGCTCCGGCGTGGAGAACGTGCCGGGGTGCTCGCGCTCGGCCGCCTCGAAGGCTGCGAGATCGGGTTCGACGGCGGGATCGGTGCGCGGCGCGGGGGCATCGCCCGTCGCGGCATCCGGCGTCGGACTACCTGGGACGTCCGCGCGGGCGGCCTCGGCGGCGTCGAGACCAGCGTTCGCGCTGTCGACGACGTCGTCGACGTCCTTCCGCCGCTCGGGCTGGGGAACATCGGGGTCACTCATGGGTGCGCCTCTCGTCGGATGTGTGCTCTGCGAGATTACCGCCGCGCATCGGCCCGCCCTCGGAGGCGTGCCGACGTGTCGCCCGACCCGTGGCGGCGCGGGAACCGGCTCGAGGCCCGTCAGTGGAGAAGGGCGCGCAGCGTGTCGCCGGCGAACGTCGCGAGCGTCGGCACTATCGGGATCGCGAACCAGAGGAGGGCCAGGATCACGCCCGTGCACAGCACACCCGCGATCCAGCTCATCGCCAGATTCCGTCCCCCTACCCGTGCCATGTCTTCACGGTACGACCGGCGCGGACGGGAAGGAGGAAGCAACGCCGACGCATGCTTCCCGCGTCTCCGATCGTTACACTCTCCCTATGGCTGACAGTTCCTTTGACATCGTCTCGAAAGTGGATCACCAGGAGGCCGAGAATGCCCTCAACCAGGCCCGCAAGGAGATCGAGCAGCGCTACGACTTCAAGGGCACCGGGGCGACGATCGCCTGGAGCGGCGAGCAGGTCCTGATCACCGCCAACACGGAGGAGCGGGCGAACGCGGTGCTCGACGTCTTCCAGTCCAAGCTGATCAAGCGCGGCATCTCGCTCAAGAGCCTCGAGTCGGGCGACCCCTTCGCGAGCGGCAAGGAGTTCCGCATCGTGTCGTCGCTCAAGGACGGCATCTCCTCGGAGAACGCCAAGAAGATCGGCAAGATCATCCGCGACGAGGGTCCGAAGGGCGTCAAGAGCCAGATCCAGGGCGACGAGCTGCGCGTGCAGTCGAAGAGCCGAGACGACCTGCAGGCCGTGATCGCCCTCCTCAAGGGTTCGGACCTCGACATCGACCTGCAGTTCATCAACTACCGCTGACCCGGACCGTCCCCTCCTTCGCCGGTCGGTCGACCTCAGGTCGTTTCGCGCGTCTCCAGCGATACACCAGGATTTTTCGCGCCCGGCGGTAGCACATTATCCACAGATTGCGATCGCATACCGATATACGGGTCGTGGTGCCCGACACTTGAAACGTCGCATCCTGATGCGGCCGACGATGAGTCGAGGCACGACATGCCGCGAGTCCTTCCATGGCTTCGCGCTCCTCCGATCCCTTCGCGGGGGGAGGTGCACGGCACTCCGCGCTCGGCATCGTCTGCGACTGGCGGGCTCCTGACACGCTCGCCACCGCAGACTCATCGGCGTGGTTCCACGATGGTGCCCCGCCGTGAGCGCATCCTCGTGCGCACTCGGAGAGCACCTGTGGATCGTTGGCACGACGAACGACTTCGTGATCTAGTGACCGTCCCGGGCGCTTCATGGGGCTCGGATCCGGGAACGTAGGTGGGGACAAATCCATGAAGAGCAGGACCAACTCGATGAAGACCATGCGGGAGGGAAAGCAGCTCCTGGCCGAGGAGGTCTTCCAGCACATCGGTGCTCAGATCGTCGACGGCGAACTGCCACCTGGGCACCGCATCCGCGATGTCGACGTCGCCGAAGAGCTCCACGTCTCCCGCACTCCCGTGCGCGAGGCGCTGCAGAGGCTCGAGCGCCTCGGACTCGTCACGATGTACCCGAGCCGCTACACCGAGGTGACCGCCGTATCGCCGGAGGTGGTCGAGCAGACCCTCGAGTTCGCCGGATATCAGGCCGGGATGGCGGCGCGGATGGGAGTCGCCAGGATGTCGCCCGAGGAACGCCACCGCCTCGCCGAGCTGATCGACGAGATGTCGAGAGGGGTCTCCCCCCACGACCACGTCTTCGAGAGCCGCTGGGCCGTGTTCGCGTTCCTGAGTGGCCGCAGCCGCAACGCGCAGCACCAGTTCCTGCTGAACGACGCGAGCATGGCGCTCGCACGGAACCTTCGCGCGTGGCGCGTACCGGCTGCGGATCACGAGCGGATGCTGGGCATCTACCGCGACTTCCGAGAAGCGGTGCTGACCGCCGACGCAGACCGGGCCGAGCGCCTGGCGCGCGCGATGCACTACGTCTGACCCGGGACCCTCGTCCGACGTCTCTCAGCTCGTGGCTGACCAGCCGGTCACCCACCGGGCGAGTCTCGCGTACGCCTCCTCGCGGGCCTCATGCCGGGAGAGGAATACGTCGTGCAGAGCGCCCTCGATCCGCTCCACCGTGACCGACGGCCCGAGCTTGAGAGAGGCGCGAGCGATGTCGTCGACCACGAGGACCGAGTCCACCCGTGTGAGGATCTCCGACCACCGGGTCGGCGGAGCCGATCGTGCGGAGAGCAGCACGCACACGGGGACATCGATCGCCAGTCCCGCGGCCACGGCTCCGTGCCCGACGAGGATGGCGTGGAACCATCCCGCGTGCACGGCCATCGTCTGCGCCGGCCGCCACGTCAGATCGATGTCCATGGGGTCGGTGTCGTCGGCGACCTCCTGCTGCGCGCGCGTGTAGAAGCCGAGGTCCACCTGCGGCGCCACGTCCCGGGGCGCCCAGCGCGCCTGCAGCTCGGCGACCGGGGCGATGAGCGGGCGTGCGGACGCGACCTGGAACTCCAGCCACGGGCTGTTCAGGATGACGGCGTCCGCCGTCTTCGGATGCCGCGACGCCCACAGGCTGAGGGTCAGACCGCCCGTCGAGTGGCCGAGCAGCACGAGCCGTCGCCCTGCGGCCTTTCCGTCCTCCCCGCGACCCATCGCGTCGAGCGCAGCAGCGATGTCTTCGTCATACGTCGCCAGGTCGGTGATGAACCCGGGAGTCTGGCCGTCACGCAGGCTGCGTCCGTACTTGCGGAGGTCCAGTGCGAAGAACCGCGCTCCCCTCGAGGTCCAGAACCGCGCGAGGCGCTTCTGGAAGAAGTAGTCGGACCACCCGTGCACATAGAGGACGTCGACGTCATGGAGCCCTCTCCGGCGCCCGAGGAGGCGCCCCCACCAGGCGGGCTCCGGCGGAAGCGCTCGCACCAGGGTCGCGACCACGGGCCCCTCGTCGTCGGCATCGAGGTCGAGCGTCAGCTGCTCGAACTCGTCGCCGAGGACATCCGGGATCCAGTCAGCCATGCCGCCAGGCTAGCCGACGGCGCCTCGACTACTGCGGTGCGGTCGGCCCGACGGTCAGGTTCCGAACGACCTGCTCCGCGAGGGGACGTGGGTCGCTGGCGCCGGATCCGTTGTCGTACGTGAACAGGCGAATCCAATCCACGCCGACGCGAACGTCGAGGATGTTTTCTCCGTGCGGCCCGGTGCTCGTCTTCGCTGACTCCGCTCCCTCGATCTCGATCGGCGTGCCACCCTGCTTCTCGAGTGCCCAGGCCCCGGCGGGCAGGGTCGTGATTCCGAGGTAGCTCCTGGCCGAGCCCAGATCACCTTCGGCGGAGGTGTAGTAGCAGATCCTGGAACCGTTGACGACCTGGTACACCTCGGACGTCACGCTCCACCCCCCGAAATCGGTGAACAGTGTGACGTCCTCCCCGGCGATAGTCGCGACCTGCTCCTCCGTGATGAACCGCTCGCACGGCATGCCCACGATCTCGCTGTCGATGTGCGCGACGTCTCGAAGGCTCCCCGCTGCCAGCGATGCCAGCCTCGCCAGTGCTTCCCCGATTCGCTCCACGTCCCCGGCCCCGAGCGCCGGGTCGGCCAATGAGGCGGATAGGAGAACGTCGCCGTCGCGGAACTCGAAAACGCATACGCCGACCTCGCAACGACGCTGCTCACCGAAGTATCCGCCTCGCTCCGTCGCGCCGGCGATCACGGATTCCGCGCCGGGAACGATCGACACCTCCCAGTAACCGGGGACGTCCCCCGCGGAACAGCCGATACCTCCCGCACGCTGGAACGCATACTGCATGGGTCCCGGTGTCCAGCTCGACGCGGACACCACCGAGAGCGCCGCCGCCACCGGAGTCGACGGCTCGCCCAGGAGCCCGGCCATCTCGGCCGCGACGTCGTCGCAGGTCACGTCGAACGCCGCCTCGGGAGCGACGACGGGGTCGGGCGTCGGTGTGGCGGTGGGCGTCGGCGTGGACTCGGACGGCGAGCGCGTCGGTTCGGGAGTCGGCTCGGAGGCGCAACCGGAGAGAAGCAACGCGGCGGCCGCTCCCAGGACGAGAAGGGGACGCGGTCTCATGCCCTCAGCCTAGGGAGAACCCGCTCCCTCGCCGCGCGCGGCCGGCAACGATCGGGTAACCGTCACTCCCCGCGGGAGACGCGCACCATCTCCTCGCGCGGGACGACCTTCACACGAGCACGGTCGTGCGGGGTCCCGAGCGAGATCTCGTGCTCGTCGAGGCGGTGCCAGCCGTCGAGGTCCGTCCACTTCACACCCCGCTCCTGCAGCAGCGCGACGACGGCATCCTCGGAGGGATCCTCGGGGTGCCACCACGACCCCTGGTCGTTGATGATGTGACGCACGGTCTCCATGGCATCCGACTTCGTGTGGCCGATGAGGCCGACCGGTCCGCGCTTGATCCAGCCGGTGGCGTAGACGCCGGGCAACTGCTGGTTCGAGTCCTTCGCGAGCACCTGCCCCTCGCGGTTCGGGATCACGCCGTGCTTCTTGTCGAAGGGGACTCCGGGCAGCGGCGAGCCGAAGTACCCGATCGCGCGGTAGAGCGCCTGCAGCGGAACCTCGCGCATCTCGCCGGTGCCGACCGCTCCGCCCTGGCCGTCGGGCTGAGTGCGCTCGTAGACGAGCGCCGCCACGCGGCCCGACTCGTCGGTGCGCACCTCGACCGGACGCGCCCAGAAGTGCAGGTGCAGACGGCGGGATGCCGTGCCGCCCGCGTTGTTCACGGAGTCGCGCTTGCGCCACGACTGCAGGATGCGGTCGATCACCATGACCTGCTTGTTGCTGGCCACGGCATCCTTCGACGCCTCGTCGTAGTCGAAGTCCTCGTCGTAGACCACCATGTCGACGTCCCGGAGCTCGCCGAGCTCGCGCAGCTCGAGGGGCGTGAACTTCACCTGAGCCGGCCCGCGGCGGCCGAAGACGTGCACGTCGGTGACCTGGCTGGCCTGGAGCCCCTGGTAGACGTTCTCGGGAACCTCGGTGACGAGCAGGTCCTCGGCGTGCTTCGCGAGCATGCGGGCGACGTCGAGCGCCACGTTTCCGTTTCCGAGCACGCCGACGGATGCCGCGTCCAGCGGCCACTCGCGCGGCACGTCCGGGTGCCCGTCGAACCAGCTCACGTAGTCGGCCGCGCCGTAGGAGGCGACCGCGTCGATCCCCGGGACGTCGAGCGTCGTGTCGCGGATGGCGCCGGTGGCGAAGATCACCGCGTTGTAGTGCTTCTTGAGGTCTTCCAGGGTGATGTCCTCGCCGAACCTGACGTTGCCGAAGAGGCGGATGTCACCGCGGTCGAGAACGTCGCGCAGCGCCGTGATGATGCCCTTGATGCGCGGGTGGTCGGGAGCCACGCCGTAGCGCACCAGGCCGTAGGGAGCAGGCAGCTGCTCGAACAGGTCGATGGAGACGTCGAACTTGCGCTCGGCTTTGAGGAGGATGTCGGCGGCGTAGATCCCGGCGGGGCCTGCCCCGACGATGGCCAGTCTGAGCTTGGTCATGGTGATCCTTTCGTTTGCCGTCACGTCCGGCGGGCGGCTTCGCGGCCGCGCATCGTCAGCTGGAGCGTTCGACGAGGGTCTCAGCGAAACGCGTCAGCGCCTCGCGCACGGTACCCCGCGGCAGCGGGGTGAGCGCGTCGATCGCGTCGCGCGTCCAGGAGTGCGCGAGCGCGAGGGTCTTCTCGGTGCCTGCATGATCACGCAGCTCGGCGAGAGCGTCGTCGAGGATCGACGGGTCCTCGCCCGCGGCGATGCGTGCCACGCCGTCGTCGATGCGCGCGGCGAGGTCGATCGAGGCCGCATCCGTCTCGGCCTTCAGCAGCAGGTAGGGCATCGTCGGCACGCCCGCGCGCAGGTCGGTGCCCGGCACCTTGCCGGTGTCCTCCGGCTTCGCCGACAGATCGATGACGTCGTCGAGCAGCTGGAAGGCCACGCCGATCTTCTCGCCGTAGACGCGCAGGGGTTCCTCGTACTCCGAGGGGGCGTTCGAGAAGATCACACCGCCCTGCGTCGCCGCCGCGATGAGCGAGCCCGTCTTGTCGGCCAGCACCTGGATGTAGAAGTCGATGGGATCGTCGTCGGGCTGGGCTCCGATCGTCTCGTGCATCTGGCCGAGCACGAGACGCTCGAACGTGTCGGCCTGCAGACGGATCGCACGCTCTCCGAGCCGCGACATGAGCTGGCTCGCGCGGGAGAAGAGGATGTCGCCGGTGAGGATGGCGATGTTGTTGCCCCACACGGTCTGCGCGGCCGGTACGCCGCGGCGGCGGTCGGCTCCGTCCATGACGTCGTCGTGGTAGAGCGAGCCGAGATGCGTGATCTCGAGCGCCTTGGCCACGTCGATGACCTGCTCGGTGTTGCCGTCGCCGAGCTGCGCGGCGAGAAGCGTGAGCACGGGGCGGATGCGCTTGCCGCCCGCCTCGTACAGGTATCGGCTCGCGGCGTCGGCCAGCGGATCGGCGACCCGCACGTCGTCCGCGAGACCCGTCTCGACGAGCTCCAGTCCGTCTTCGATGGCCTGGGCGATGCGACGGCCGGCGGTGCCGATGAAGATGCGGTCGCTGAAACCGAGACGGCTCGCCAGTCGCGAACCCGGGGCTACGCGGCTCGAAGTCACGGGTTCAGCCTACCGTCGTCCGCTGAGAGGATTCGCCCGTCGGGGTCACGCCGCTGCGCCGGACTTCGGCTTGCGGGCGCGGTGCAGGGCGACGATCCCGAAGGACAGGTTGCGGTACGCGACATCTGTCCACCCGGCATCCCGGATCCAGGCGGCGAGCGTCTTCTGGTCGGGCCACTCCCTGATCGACTCGTTGAGGTAGTCGTAGGCGGCGCCGTTCGTGCCGGCGACTCGAGCCACCCGGGGCAGCACCTGTGCGTTGTAGAAGCGGTAGGCGGACCGGAACAGCGGACGGGGAGGCGTGGAGAACTCGTTGATGACCAGACGTCCGCCCGGCTTGGTGACGCGGAACAGCTCGCGCAGCGCCTTCTTCGGGTCGTTCACGTTGCGCAGGGCGTACGACATCGTCACGGCGTCGAATTCGTCGTCGCCGAACGGGAGGTCCGTCGCATCGGCCTGCACGAAGGAGAGATTGCGCATGCGCCCGTGGCGGCGCTGCCCCTCGGCGAGCATGCCCGGCGAGAAGTCGGCGGCGACCACCTCGGCACCGCTGCGGGCGAGAGAGGCGGAGGACGACGCCGTGCCCGCGCCGAGATCGAGGATCTTCTCGCCCGGCTTCGGCGCGACGGCCCGCGTCGTCGCCGCGCGCCACAGCGCGTCGTTGCCGACCGTCATCGCGGTGTTCGTGCGGTCGTAGCCCGCTGCGACCTGGTCGAACATGCCGCTCACGCGGGAGGGGTCCTTGCCGAGGTCGGCGCGGTTGTCATCGTTCGGGGTCACGCGTCCAGTCTAGGTGCGGGGTCTGGGCGCGAGCCCCAGAGACTCCAGCCGATCCAGCCACACGTCGGCCGTCGCGTCGTCGAACGGAGCGACCTGAGCGCGCACCCGCTCCTCGAGGTCGAGGGCGAGGGCTTCCAGCTGTGCCCGCACGTCGGCGGGGTACCCGAACCGGACGCTGTGCTCGGCCCACTCGTCGCGGTCGTCGACCCACGTTCCGCGCTCCCCGACGACCCGCACCACGTCGAGATCCATGTCGATGCCGGTCGCGAGGAGCGGATCGTCGGACCACCGCACATCCCAGCCGAGATCGATGTACACGCGCATGCCGCGGGGATGCTCGCGGTTCACCGTGAGCGCGAAGTCGGTGCGACGCGGGATCAGCGTCACGTTCGGCGTCTCCGCGATGAACGACGCGCCGGGCCGTGCACTGGGCCAGCCGGTCGGCTGGCCGATCCAGTCGCCCCACTCGTCGGCGCCGAGGTAGACGCATTCGTGACGCCAGTGCGGCGACCCGTCCCACTTGCGCCACTGGAAGATCATCTCGGCGCCGGGCGCAGGACGGGCATCGCTCATGTGCTCAGCGTAGGCCGACGGGTGCGGCCCCGGGGCGACGGGCGGAACTAGGCTGGGAGGGTGAGCAGCAGGCTGGTCGTGCGGACCCGAGAGATCGACCCGATCGAAGACCCCCTCGCCTACGCCGACCCCGCCCGTCCGCTCGCCTGGCTTCGCCGCGGCGACGGGATCGTCGCCGTCGGAGACGACATCGTGCGGACCGTCACCGTCGCAGCGGGGACGGATCGCCCTCGCTCGGCCGTGATCGCCGACGCCTGGCGCGAGCTCAGCGCCGAGGCCGACGTCGACGATCCCCTCTCCCTTCCGGGCACCGGTCTCGTCGCGTTCGGGGCGCTCGCCTTCGACGAGGACTCAGCCGCCGACAGCGTGCTCGTCATCCCCGCGCTCGTGGTCGGGCGCCACCGCGGTCGCACGTGGCTCACCAGCATCCGCTCGTCCGAGGACGATCGCTCCGCGGACGCCGTCACACGCCCGTACGGGCCGCACTGGGCCGGCACCGTCGGGCCCGGCGCCCAGAGCCCCCAGGGGTACCAGGACTCGGTGCGCGGCGCGCTCGCGCGCATCGCCGACGGCGAGCTGAGCAAGGTCGTGCTCGCCCGCGACCTCACCGGCAGCATCCCGGCCGGCTCCGATCTGCGCCGCCTGGTGCGCGCCCTCTCGACCGGCTACCCCGACACCTGGTCGTTCGCGGTCGACGGCCTGATCGGCGCGAGCCCCGAGACGCTGGTGACCGTGCAGCAGCGCACCGTGACCGCGCGGGTGCTGGCCGGAACGATCGGACGTGGGGCGGATGCCGACGCCGACACCGCGGCATCCGCTCATCTGGCGTCGAGTACGAAGGATCTCGACGAGCACCAGTACGCCGTGCAGAGCGTGCTCGCGTCGCTGCGGCCGCACACGCGGGCGCTGGCGGCGAGCGAACAGCCGTTCCTGTTGAAGCTGCCGAACCTCTTCCATCTCGCGACCGACGTGGAGGGCGAGCTGGCGGAGGGCGGATCGTCGCTCGACCTCGTCGGCGCTCTGCACCCGACGGCGGCGGTCGCCGGCACTCCCACCCCCGCGGCGATCGCGGCGATCCGCGAACTGGAGCCCTTCGACCGCGGACGCTACGCCGGTCCGGTCGGCTGGGTCGACGCGCACGGCAACGGCGAGTGGGCCATCGCTCTGCGCTGCGCGCAGTTCACGACCGGCGATGATGGCATCGCCGTCACGGCGTATGCCGGTGCGGGAATCGTCGCGGGATCGGATCCCGAATCGGAGCTGCTGGAGACGCGGGTGAAGTTCCGCCCGCTGGTCGACGCGTTGGCCTGAGCGACGCGTTTCGTCTCGGCGCTGCCTCCTCGCTCGATGACCCGGGAAGATGCGCCGGTGAGGTCTCAGCTGGCGGCGAGGCGCTTCTTCTCGGCCTCGACGTCGAAGTCGGCGGCAGGCCACTGCGGGTCGATCTGCTGGAGCGCGTCGAGCAGCAGCTCCTGCACCGCCAGGCGCGCGTACCACTTGTGGTCAGCGGGGATAACGTGCCAGGGCGCCGCATCGGTCGAGGTACGGTCGAAGACGGTCTGGTACGCCGCCATGTACTGTGGCCACAGCATCCGCTCGTCGACGTCGCCCGGGTTGTACTTCCAGTGCTTGTCCGGACGCTCGAGTCGCTCCATGAGGCGCGACTTCTGCTCGTCGGGCGAGATGTGCAGCATGACCTTCACGATGCGGGTTCCGGATGCCGCGACGCGCGCCTCGAACTCGTTGATCGCCCCGTAGCGGCGCTCGATCTCGTCGGCCGGTGCCAGCTGTCTCACGCGACCGATCAACACATCCTCGTAGTGCGATCGGTCGAACACCCCGATGAAGCCCGGCTCGGGCAGGCGTCGCTCGACCCGCCACAGGAAGTCGTGCGAGAGCTCCTCGGGCGTCGGCGCCTTGAAGGCGGTGAGCGCGACTCCCTGCGGGTCGACTCCGCCGACGACGTGCCGCACGATGCCGCCCTTGCCCGCCGAGTCCATGGCCTGGAGGATCAGGAGCACCGAATCGGTCGCGACGCCGACACGGCTCTCGGCGAACAGACGCTCCTGAAGGCCGTTCAGCTCGTCGAGCCCCGCCTCGAGGTCGCGCTTTCCGTCGGCCTTGTGTCCGTGGTAGCCGGGTGTGCTCGACGGATCGAGGTCCGCGAGGCGGAAGCCGTCGCCGACCTGCAGGGTGCGGGACCAGGAGTGCGCGTTCATGTGGCTCATCCTGCCACCGCCCGGGGACGCCGTGCAGGTCGCGACTCACCGACTCAGCGGTACCTCGATCAGCTGGCGTCCGCCCGCGGGCGTCGCGAGCGCCTGGTCGAGCGCGGCCCGCGTCGTGATGCGCTGGTACTCCCAGCCGTATGCACGCGCGAGGTGCTCGAGCCGCACGGTGTGCGGAGTGTAGAACGCGCGGTCGAGTGCAGCGCGTCCCGCCGTGCCCGCGACCTCGAGACCGTCGAAGATCGTTCCGCCGCCGTCGTTGCCGACGATCACCTGCAGCCGCGGCTCGGGCTCGTCCGGCGGCAGCAGCATCGAGCCGACATCGTGCAGGAAGGCGAGGTCGCCGAGCAGCACGCGGGTGACACCCGGCGCGCCGCCCGCCTGACTGGCGAGAGCGACGCCGGTCGCGGTCGCGATGGTCCCGTCGATCCCGGCGAGTCCGCGGTTCGCGTGCACCGGCACCTTCTTGCCGCCGAGCACCGAGTCGGCGACCCGCACCAGACGCGACGACCCGAAGACGAGCCGATCGTGCGGCCAGGTCGCTCGCCACACGGCGTCGACCAGGAGTTCGCGGTCGAGTGGGCGACGGACGGCCTCGAGCTCCGCCTGCATCGCCTCGCGACGGGCCGACGGATCGGCTGAGGCGAGACCGTTCTGATCGGGTGCGCGCTCGCTGAGATCGACCACCTGCGACGCGGATGCCGTCAGCCACGCGCCGAGCCAGTCGCGGTCGGTCTCTCCTGCGGCCACCGACACCGCCGCGACCGGGATCGTGCGACCGTTCAGGTCGAGCTCCTCACCGCCTCGGCGCACGGCCACGACCTCGACGTCGGCGCGGGAGAGCAACCGCGCGACCTCGCGGCTGAGCGTCGGGTGCCCGAGCACGATCGCGCGCTCGATCCTGCCGCCGAGCTCCGGGGCGTCGAGGAGGGTGCGGTAGCCGTGCACGAGGTGCCGACCGAAGCGCGCGCCGCTGACGATCTCGGCGATGAGAGGCCAGGATCCTTCGTGGGCGATCTCTTCGGCATCCGGCCCGGCGTCTGCGCCGGCGATCACGACCGTGCGGGGCCCGCGCTCGACGACGAACACCTCGCCGACGGTCGGCCGCGGCGGATCGCCCTGGACCAGTCGCAGCGCGGGGGGCTCGCCAGACAGCGGCTCGCGCGAGGGGAGGTTGAGGTGCACGGGACCGGCGACCCCGGGGAGACCGCGCGGGGCGTCGCCGCCCATCGCCGCGGAGACGGCGCGCGCCCCGAGACCGACCCAATCGCCGTCACCCGGCACCGGGGCGTCGATCTCGTCGCGCACCCACGGCGAGAACATGCCGGGCTGGACCGTCGCCTGATTCGCGCCGACTCCGCGCAGCTCGGGCGGACGATCGGCGGTCAGCAGCAGCAGCGGGATTCCCGAGTGGAACGCCTCGAGAGTCGCCGGGAGCAGGTTCGCGACCGCGGTGCCCGAGGTGCAGATCACCGCGGCGGGGACACCGGTCTCTCTGGCGAGTCCCAGCGCGGTGAAACCGGCGACGCGCTCGTCGATCCGTACATGGACACGGAGCGCGCCGTCGTCGGCGGCGCGTATCGCCGCGAGCGCGAGCGCCTGCGACCGGGAACCGGGTGAGAGCACGACGTCGCGGACGCCGTGGCCGACGAGTTCCGCGATCAGGGATGCCGCGGCATCCATCGCCGGCGATGAGGTCACGGACGCGGATCCGGTGCGGCGCCGTCGTCGGTCTCGTCCTCGAGGCGCGCGAGCTCCTCCTCGAGACGGCGGATGCGCGCGTCCTGCTCGCTCTTGCTGATGCTGCGCAGGAACTGGGGGTCGTCGTCGGGCGCGACCGTGCGGATGCTTCCCGTGTCGTTCGCGCGGCGGCGGCCGATCGTGAACCAGAGGATGCCGCCGATGACGGGGATGAGCACGACGATCGCGATCCAGGCGGCCTTCGGCACGCCCCGGTGCCGCGTCGACGGCTGCACGGCGCAGTCGACGATGCTGAACACCCAGAACACGGCGGCCAGGAAGCCGCCTACGATCAACAGTCTCGCCACGTATCCAGTCTAGGCGCGCGAGAACGCGGAGGCTCTGGCGCGGTCGCACCGGGGCACAACGAGGCCGGATCGTTAGCGAGAGCGGGCGGTCAGCGCTTCGCGAGGGCTTCGGCCATGCGGTCGACGGCCTGCTCGATGATCGGCCGGGACGTCGCGAACACGAATCGCATGAAACCCACGCCCGCTGCGCCGGTCGCCGATCCGTCGGTCAGCGCGACGCCCGCCCGCTCGCGGAAGAAGTCTGCCGGGGTCGACCCCAGCTCGAGTGCCCTGGCATCGAGCCACCCGATGTAGGTGCCCTCGGGAGCGCGGTACGCGATCTCGGGGATGCGTGCGGCGAGCGCCTCGCCCAGGAAGCGTCGGTTGCCGTCGAGGTACTGCACGACGTCGGCGAGCCAGGCGCGGTCGTCTCGGTAGGCGGCGGTGTTCGCGATCACGCCCAGATTGCTCGCGCCGTGGGACTCCATGGGTCCGATCGGCTCCCAGATCGCCCGGTCGGCGTCGTTGGTGAGGATCAGCTGGGCGGTCTTCAGGCCGGGGAGGTTCCAGGCCTTCGACGCGGAGGTCGCGGTCACGGCGTGCCCCGCGGTGACGGGCGACACCGAGGCGTACGGCGTGTGCGCTCCCGGCGCGTACACGAGCGGCGCGTGGATCTCATCGGAGAACACCCGCCCGCCGTGGCGATCCACGACCTCGCTGACCGCCACGAGCTCGTCGCGGTCGAACACGCGGCCCACCGGGTTGTACGGGTTGCAGAGCACCAGCAGATCGGCGCCGGCACGGAACGCCGCGTCGATGCCGTCGAGGTCGAGCGTGTACCGGCCCTCCGTCACGATCATCGGGACCTGGATGACCTCGCGCCCCGCGGCGAGCGGCACCGTCAGGAAGGGCATGTACGCGGGGGTCGGCACGATCACGGGGGCGCCCGGGCGCGAGAAGTGCTCCATCGCCAGCTTCAGGCCCTGGATCACGTCGGCGATCGGATGGATGTCGGATGCCGGGACAACCCAGTCGTAGACGTCGCGCATCCATTCAGCGGCCGCCTGCGACATCTCATCCGACACGGACGACGGCAGGTATCCGAACAGCCCCTGGTCGACCGCGGCGTGCACGGCCCGGGAGATGCCGGGGGCGACCCCGAAGTCCATCTCGGCGACGAACGCGCCCACGGCGTCGGGGAACGTCGACCACTTGAGGCCGCCGATCCGTCGGAGGTGCTCGACGTCGATGGCGTCGAAGGATGCGGCGAGGGTCATGCGGGCTCCTTGTCAGGGATCGGCGGGCTCCCTCCATCTTCCCGCGTGCGGCGGACACCGGGCGCGGGAAGGGATCGTCAGTCGAGGTCGATCCGCACGATCCGGTCGTCGCCGTCGCGGGGGCTCCCCCGGCCGTCGGTGTTGTTCGTGACGACCCAGACGCCGCCGTCCGGCGCCGCGACGACATCCCTCAGCCGACCCAGTTCCCCTTGCAACAGCTCGGTGCTCGCGTCGAGATCGTCGAGCGGCACGACCCGCAGTCGCTCCCCGCGGAGGTTCGCGACGACCAGGTCGGTGCCGATGACTGCAATGCCGCTCGGACTCGCGGCATCCGGCTCCCACTGCTGCACCGGGTCGATGAAGTCGTCGTTCCCGGCGATGCCCTCGACCTCGGGCCACCCGTAGTTGCCGCCGGGTTCGATGACGTTCAGCTCGTCCCACGTGTCCTGCCCGAACTCGCTCGCGTACATCGTGCCGTCGGCATCCCACGCGATGCCCTGCGGATTGCGGTGGCCGAGGCTCCACACCGGAGAGCCCTCGACCGGATTGTCGTCCGGCACGTCGCCCTCGGGGGTGAGCCGGAGGATCTTCCCCGACAGGGCGTCCGGATCCTGCGCGCTGTCGCGGTCGCCGGCGTCGCCGGCGGTGACGTACAGCATCCCGTCCGGTCCGAAGGCGATGCGTCCGCCGTTGTGGGTGCGCGCGGCGGGGATGCCGTCGACCACCGTGGTCGCCGGTCCGAGCGTGAGGGCACCGGCGTCGCCGCGGATCTCGCGCCGCTCGACCCGGTTCCCGTCCTCCGCGGTGAAGAAGGTGAACAGCTCGCCCTCGTTCAAGGCCAGCCCGAGGAGTCCTCCTTCACCGCCCGCGACCACGCCGTCGACCGCGCCGACCTCGCGGGGTCCGTCGTCGCCGAGCTCCAGGATGCGCGCGCTGTCGCGCTCGCTGACCAGGGCGACACCCTCGTGGAACGCGACGGACCAGGGAGCGTCGAGCCCTTCGGCGACGGAGTCGACGGCGGCCGGCGACGCCGGACGAGGGGCTGCCGCGCACGCGGCCACCAGGAGAACGGATGCCGCGGCCACGGCGGCGAGCGCGCGGCGTCGTACGGGGCGCAGTGAGCGGGCGTCGGGGGACATGCCTCCATCCAACGCGGCGGGGGCCGCAGGGACAAGGCACCGCGGTCGCCCTCCCGTGGCCGCTCCCCCGTCGCTACGCTGAGCGCATGACCGAGGCGCGCAGCACTCCGCATCCCGTTCTGTCCGTCGTGAGGCGCATCCCCGCGACGCTGACGATGGTGGCGCTGATCCTCGCGGTGGGCGTCGCGTCGCAGGGGCTGTGGCGTCCGTTCGAGGAGTCCACCCTGTTCGGAACCGTCGCCTACGGTCTGCCCAACCTCGCCGAGGGCAAGTGGTGGACGCCGCTCACCGGCACGTTCTTCGTCAATGAGCCGTGGGTGTACGTGTTCACGATCGCCGGCTTCTGGGGCATGGCGTACCTGGAGTTCCGCCGCGGAAGCCGGGTCGCGCTCGCCTACTACTGGATCGGTCAGCTGTTCGCGATCCTCGCCACCGCCCTGCTGCTGTTCGTGCTGTCGCAGTTCCCGTGGGCGTGGGCGAGCACCCAGGCGCAGGCCCTCGACGTCGGCGCGTCGGGCGGCACCATGGCCTGTATCGCGGCGGCCGTCGGACTGTTCCGCCCGCCGTGGCGCGTGCGCGGCTGGCTCATCCTGCTCGGCTTCGTGTTCATCGCGATGCTGTTCTGGGGCAAGGTCGCGGACCTCGAGCATCTGCTGGCCGTGCTGCTCATCCTCGCGGTCGACCGTTCGCTGCGGGTGGCTCGGACGACGGTGCGCGAACAGCGGCTCATCGCGGTCGTGGCGATCCTCGTGCTGGGTGCAGTCGAGATCATCACGACCCTCATCGCCACAGACGGACCGTTCGGGCCCACCGAGCCGGTGTCGGGCGGGTTCATCGACCTCGCGATCGATCTCGTCGTGATCCTCGTGCTCGTGAACGGTCTGCGCCGCGGTCGCCGGTTCGCCTGGGTGCTGGCGATCCTGCTCGGCCTGTTCAACGTGCTCGTCGCCGCGCTCGTGCTGACCCTCATCACGGTGTTCAGCCAGGCCCAGGTCGACTTCCGGTGGGACGGCGAGACGGAGCTCGCGCTCGCGAACGGCTTCCTGTGGATCATCATGCTGGCGTACCTGATCGGCGTCCGCCGGGCCTTCCGTTCCCGGCGACGCTCGCTTCTCGGCATCCAGCCCGCGCCCACCGTCGACGACGTGAAGACCGCGCTCCGCGCGCACGGCGGGGGCACGCTCTCGTGGATGACGACGTGGGAGGGGAACAGCTACGCCCGGGTCGCCGGCGGCGGCATCGTCGCCTACCAGCGGCGCGCCGGGGTCGCGCTGGCCCTCGCGGATCCGATCGGACCACCCGAGAGCCGGGCCGAGGCCGTGGCGGACTTCATCCGCACCGCCGAGAGCGCCGGACTCGTGCCGTGCTTCTTCAGCGCGGACGACGCGACGCGAGCCGCCGTGCCGGCCGGATGGCGGAACCTCGTGGTCGCCGACGACACGATCGTCGACCTCCCGGGACTGGAGTTCACCGGCAAGCGCTGGAACTCGGTGCGCAGCTCCCTGAACAGGGCGGGCCGCGAGGAGATGACCTTCCGGATGACGCACCTCAAGGCCGAATCCTGGGGCGTGCAGCAGCAGTTGCGGGCGATCTCCGAGGCCTGGGTCGGCGACAAGGACCTGCCAGAGATGCGCTTCACCCTCGGCACCCTCGAGGAGGCCGAGGATCCCGAAGTGCGGCTCGCCCTGGCCCTCGCCCCGAACGGCGACGTGGACGGATTCCTCTCGTGGCTGCCCGTCTACGGCGAGGGCGGAGTCGTGCGCGGCTGGACGCTCGACCTCATGCGTCGACGCGACGGCGGTTTCGGACCGGTCATGGAGTTCCTCATCGGCTCGTCCGCACGGCAGTTCGCCGAGGAGGGTGCGCAGATCATGTCGCTCTCCGGGGCCCCGCTCGCCCACGACTACCCGCCGGACGCCGGCATGATCGCGGCGCTCAGCGACCGGCTGGCTGACGCCCTCGAACCCGTGTACGGCTTCGGATCGCTGCACCGGTTCAAGCAGAAGTTCCACCCGCGCTACGAGACCATGTACCTGCTGTTCCGCGACGAGAGCGACCTCGCCGCGATCGGGCCGGCGCTGACCCGCGCGTTCCTGCCGGATGCGACGCTCCGGCAGTTCGCCGGTGCGGGTCTCGAGCTCGTCCGAGGAGGCGGGAAGGACTGACTTCTGGCGCGCACGCTCGCGTCGCAGATGTCCCCGTGCGTCGCAGGTTCTCGGCGGCATCCTGCGACGCGGGTGCACAACTGCGACGCGCGTCAGACGTCGCGGGGTCTCTGCCGCAGCTGCTTGACGTCGGTACGCCGGTGCTTCGCCGTCAGACGGCGCTCCTTCGAGCCGCGGGTCGGCTTCGTGGCACGCCGCGGCGGCGCAGCAGGACGGAGCGCGGCCGCGACGAGGGCCGCGAGGCGCTCACGCGCGGCATCCCTGTTGCGCAGCTGCGCCCGATGCTCGGATGCCGCGATCGTGACGACACCGCCGACGAGCCGCGATGCGAGCCGGTCGAGCAGACGGTCGCGCTGCGCGGCCGAGAGAGCCGAGCTGTTCGTCACGTCCCAGCTGAGCTCGACCCGGGAGTCGGCCGTGTTGACCCCCTGACCTCCCGGACCCGATGACCGCGAGAAGCGCCACGACAGCTCGGCGTCGGGGATCGTGAGCCCCGACGAGACGCGGAGGCCGGGGCGGAACGGTGCGACCATGGCATCCATCTTCCCGCTCACTGCTCGCTAGCGCCGCATCGGTCCGCGGTCAACCCGTTCGGCGACGGCGCGAGGTGCTCGTACCGTCGACCGCAACGACCGACGAGCGAAGGAGCAGGACCATGAGCACGGGCATCGAGGCGGAGGCACGACGGGCGATCGTGACGGCGGCGGACTCGGGGATCGGGCGGGCGACGGCGGTCGCCCTGGCCGCGTCGGGGATCGACGTCGGCATCACCTGGCACTCCGACCAGGCGGGGGCCGAGGAGACGGCAGCCGAGGTACGGGCGCACGGGGCGCGCGCGGTGCTGACCCAGCTGGACGTCTCCGACATCCCGGCGTGCGGCGATGTGATCGACGGACTGATCGCCGAGCTCGGGGGCGTCGACGTGTTCGTCAACAACGCCGGCACCGGTGCGAGCACGCGTTTCCTCGACCTGTCGCTCGACGACTGGAACCGCGTGGTCGACACCGACCTCACCGGCGCGTTCGTGTGCCTGCAGCGCGCGGCGAGAGCGATGGTCGCCGCGGGCCACGGGGGCCGGCTGATCGCCGTCACGAGCGTGCACGAGCACCAGCCCATGGTCGGCGCCAGCGCGTACGACGCCGCCAAGCACGGGCTCGGCGGACTCATGAAGAACCTCGCCCTCGAGCTCGGCGCGTACGGCATCAGCGCGGTGAGCGTCGCACCGGGCGAGATCGCGACGGCGATGACCGGCAACGAGGACGTCGATCCGCGCACGGTCGACCGTCCCGGTATCCCGCTCGGACGCCCCGGCGACGCCCGCGAGGTCGCCGCGCTGATCGCCTTCCTCGCGTCGCCCGAGGCGGCGTACATCTCGGGCGCGTCGATCGCGATCGACGGCGGGATGCTGCAGATGGGCCCGCAGGCGGGGGCGGCGATCACGGAGCACAGCTGGCGGACCGTGTAGGCGCCGCCCGGCGCCTCAGCGGATCTCCGCGACCGCCGGTTGCGTGGGGGCAGCGGGCTCGCCGTGAACAGGATCGTGCTCCCGCTTCGCGGTGTTCGCGATGTGCGCACGGCCGACGACGATCGCCGCGACGATCATGATGGCGACGCCGAGCCAGTAGGGCGCGGCGTGGCTGACGGTCGTGTAGAGCGCGGCGGCGATGAGCGGGGCGACGGTGCTCATGGCGGCGTTGAGCGATTGGGTCGCTCCGCCGAGCCAGCCCTGCTCGTCGTCGCCGACCGCGTTCGACATCGCGCCGTCCATCGCGGCCTGCGATGCCCCCTGGCCCGCCGCCAGCAGGAGGGCGCCGACGATGAACACCCAGGGCTGGGCGAGGACCGACGCGACGATCGCGAGTCCGGCGAGCCCGATCATCTGCGCGACGATGCCGCTCACGATCACGCCCCTCTCGCCGATGCGCGGGAGCAGGATGCCGAGCAGCACGCCCTGGATCAGGATGTCGATGATGCCGACGCCGGCGGTGAGGAGGCCGATCTGCGTCGGTCCCCACTGGATCGAGTCGAGCGCGAGCACGCTGAAGTTGTTCACGAAGAACCCGAACGGCAGGGCCAGCAGGCCGAAGCCGATCATGAGGGCGCGCAGCTCCTTCCTGGCGAACGCGTTCTTGAAGACGGCGAAGGGCTGCACGTCGCGCGCGCGGATCGCGGAGATGCGGTTCTCGGGCTTCAGGCTCTCGGGCAGGAGGAACAGGCTGAGGATCGCGATCACGAGTGACACGGCCGCCGTGAGGAACACGGGCAGTTGCAGGCTCACCGCCGCCAGGAGACCGCCGATCGCCGGGCCCAGCATCGTGCCGATGCCGGAGAGTGCTCCGAGTAGGCCGAAGCGCTGCGCGCGCTTCTCAGGCGGGGTGATGTCGGCGAGGTAGGCGAACAGCGCCGGCAGGTCGCCGGCCGTGAGGCCCTGGATGACGCGGGCGAGCACGAGCACCCAGATGGCGCCCCCGATGCCGAACAGCGCCATCGAGAAGGCGGCTCCGAACGCCGCGGCGATGATGACCGGCCGCCGGCCGAACCGGTCGGAGAGGCGGCCGAGGAACGGGGCCACGAGGAACGCACACAGCCCGTTGATGGCCTCGAGCACGCCGACCCAGAGGGCGAGATCGTGTTCGTGCGTGACGTACTGCAGCACGACGAACGGCAGCACGGGGAGGACGACGGTCATGCCGATCACTGTGAGCATCGTCAGCACGACGAGCATGATCCAGGCGCGCGTTCCGCCGCGCGCAGACGAGTTGAGTGAAGTCACTCCGTAACCGTATCAATACCAGTTTTGGTGTCAACCCAGTTTTGTATCGGCTTCGCGATAGGCTGTCGGCATGACGACTGCCGAGCCGGTGGGCCGCCGCGAACGCAAGAAGGCCGCGACCCGCAAGAACATCTCCGACGTGGCGACGATGATGTTCCTGGAGCGCGGATTCGACAACGTCAGCATCCGGGAGGTGGCCGATGCGGCCGATGTCTCCCCCACGACCGTCTTCGCGCATTTCCCGCAGAAGGAGGCGCTGGTCTTCGACGAGGACGACGAGCAGCGCGATCGCCTCGTCGCCGCGGTGCGCGACCGGGCGGAGGGCGTGACGATCAGCCGAGCCATCCATGACTTCTACCGCGGTGAGATCGGCGTAAACCTGGACGAGCACGGCGAGGACGTCGCGCGCACCTTCATGCGCTTCCTCAACGAGACCCCCGCGCTGCGCGACTACGCCGCGAAGATGTGGCTGCGCCACGAGGATGCTCTCGCCGATGCCATCGCCGAGGAGCTCGGCCTCGACGCACCCACTGCCGAGATCCGCGTCTTCGCCCGTTTCGTGCTGCAGATGCAGCTGCTCGTCACCGACAGCGACGACCAGCTCGCGACGCTGGATGCCGGCTTCGCCGTGCTCGAGGGCGGATGGGATCCGATCGAGAAGCGGCTCGGGCAGGGGGCCTGAGGACCGGCACGCGGGGCTCCGGAGCCTTGTCGGTTGTCTCTGGTACGCTGACCCCGCCGGCGAAAAGAGGTCCAGGGGATCTCTTCCCTGAGGGGATAGCCGGCACACTTCTTCAGCCAGTGCCCCAGGGCGTGAACGTGGTGGCCAGTGACGGCTCCACCGACTCTCGAAACCACGCTCCACCCTTGCCGACCAGGTGCCGGTGAACTCCCCCGAGTGCATAGTCCGCAACCTGCAAGCCCCAGGACGTCGAAGCGTCCCACACGCAGAGCGTTATCCGACGATCGATCTGATCGCACACGTCCTGGATCGCCTCGCGCGCCTGCGACGCCCTCGTCTTGGTACCGAAACTCCCCGCGATGATCACCACACGATCCGCAGACGACGACACCCTGAGGACCACTTCTTTGATGTGCAGATACCAGGCGAGCTTGTAGAGGTACATCTGCCCCCTCGCGCGCACGTACTCGTACGCGTTGGTCTTGTACAAGAAGGTGGTGTCGAGCCTCGGCGCGAGGTCCCGGATGACGCCGAAGACCTCGTTCCGCGTCGCCACGCTGTCGTTCTTCGCATGGAACCCGCTCGGAAGCTGGAAGCCCTTCGCGGCGAGCGCCGTGCGGAGCTCGTGGCCCCGCCAGAGCGCGTCGCCGTGAGCGTTCTCGAACATGGCCGTACCGAATCCGAAGTATCCCGACTCCGTTGGCGAGGCGACGGCCCCGTAGTCGAGGTTTCCCGTCTCGTCGGCGTAGAGGTAGATGTCGGCCACGGTCGGATCGTACGAGCGCCAGAGAGCCGCGCCCGGGTGCGACCCGAGATATCAGCTCGCGTACGAGGTTTCCGGAGTGGACGCGACGGCGGGAGTCGAACCCGCAACGCCATCAGGTATGAGCTGAGGCCCGGGACCGCCCGGATCGCCGCGATGGGGTCGACGCTACCGGGGCGTGCTCACGAACACCAGCACCCGCCGAGGGATTGACGCCGCGTGTCGGGACGTTTCGTCCCGTGACGGTGAGAGTCGGCGCGTGACCAGGAGACGACGCGGAACACCGGTGTAGCGTCACGGGCATGACCGCCGCCGACGCCCCCGCCACGACCGGTCAGAGGACCCATCGCTACCTGCGCCTCGCACTCGTTCTCGTTGTCTTCGCCCTGCTGGTCGCCGTCTCGCTGCAGAGCGTCGTCGTCATCTGGCAGCCGCTCCAGTTCGGCTGGCATCCGCTGCCGTCGATCAGCCACGCGTTCTACACGCCGGTGCGCGACGTCTTCACGGGCGCGCTCATCGCCGTCTCCGTGGCGCTGCTGGCACTGTCCGGCCGCAATCGAGCGACGACGCTGCTCGACGTCTGCGCCGTGTTCGCGCCGCTCATCGCGATCGTGCCCACGGGCATCGCCGACACGCGCGCCGAGGGGCACCTCCCCTGCCCCGCCGCGATGGACTGCATCCCCGGCGGCGCCGTGGAGTCGGCCAAGGCCGGCATCGCGGTGTACGCGATCGTCGTGGTCGCGACCGTGATCGTGACCGCCGTCATCCGGGCGCGCACGCGCACGCCGAACCGCTCGGCGGCGCTCGTCTCGGTGATCGCGATCGCGACGGCATCCGTCGTGACGGCACTCGCGTTCGTCCCGTCGCTGAACGAGAGCTTCCCCTTCAACTTCTGGCCGGTGCACAGCATCCATTTCGTCGCCACGCTCGCGTTCTTCGGGGTCTTCTCCGCCGTGCCGATCCTCTACGCGGGAGGACCGCTCGAACCCGGCGAGACTCCGCCCACGCCGCGCCGACGCTCGATCTACCGGTGGATAGCGGGGCTCCTCATCGTCGACCTGCTCTTCCTCGCCGCGGCCGTGCTGTTCCGGCAGGTGTTCGGCGAGACCCCAGCCCTGCTGATCGGCGAGGTCGTCGCGCTGCTGCTCTTCGCGTGGTTCTGGCTCCTGCAGACCTTGCAGCGGTGGAACGATGCGGACCCGCCGTCGATCCTGCCGTCTCGCCACTCAGAAGCGTGACGCGGGAGCCGGGGCGTCGAGGGCGCGGATGAGCCGCCCCAGCGCTTCCCGCAGCTCCGCGCGGTGCGGCTCCGGGAAGTCGGTCGTGTACTCGACGCCGGGCGGCACATAGAACATGCCGTACACGGCCTCGCGCCAATCCGAGCCGCCGATGGGCCACCGGGTCCGTGCCTCATCCTCGGCGACGGCGCCGTCCGCCCAGATCCCGAAGTACTCGCGCATCCTCTCGATCGGCAGGTCCATGACGACGTCGGCCTCGATCTTCTGCGGCGACCACGACGTCGCGAGCAGGATGCGCTCCTGCACCTCCTCTTCCGACAGGTCACGCGGGGCGAAGAGCACCCGCGTGTGCTCCACCGAGTCGATGCGGTCGACGCGCAGCGTGCGCCAGTCGTCGCGCTCGAGATCCCAGCAGAGCAGATACCAGTTCCGGTCGGCGGGAGACAGCACGTGCGGCTCGACCCTCCGCACACTCTCGACGCCCTCGCGATCGACGTACCGCAGCCGCACCCGCTCGTGATCGCGCGCGGCGAGCGCGAGCTCTCCGAGCACCACGGGTGAGATGACGGATGCCGGGCGCGAGGTCGTCGGCTGCACCGACGCGGCGAGCGCGTTCACGCGTCGTCGCAGCGCCGCCGGGAGCACCTGCTCGAGCTTGGCGAGGGCGGTGAGCGTGACCTCGGATCCGCCGACCAGCTGCTGCGTCGCCGCGACGCGCAGGCCGATCGCCATGGTCACGGCTTCGTCATCGGTGAGCAGCAGCGGCGGCACCGCACTGCCCGCCTCCAACCGGTACCCGCCTGCCGCTCCCGGCGTCGACTCGACGCGGTACCCCAGCTCGCGCAGCCGGTCGACGTCACGACGAACGGTCCGCTCGGTCACGCCGAGCCGGGCGGCCAGTTCGTTGCCCGGCCAATGTCGATGCGTCTGCAGGAGGTTCAGCAGGGAGAGCGCTCGCGAGGTCGTGTCGGACATGTTCCAAGGTTGGCAGATATCGCGGACAGGATGTGTCCTGGTTGCCTCCTACCGTCGAGGCATGGCGAACGAATCCATCATCGAAACCGAGGGCCTCACCAAGGTCTTCACCGTCAAGAAGACGTCGGTCGAAGCGGTCACCGACCTCTCCTTCACCGCGGCGCGCGGCGAGCTCGTCGCGTTCCTCGGGCCCAACGGCGCCGGCAAGTCGACGAGTCTGCGGATGCTGACGACCCTGATCCCCCCGACGGCGGGCACCGCCCGTGTGGTCGGCCACGACATCCGCTCGGATGCCGCTGGCGTGCGCGCCCGCATCGGCTACGTCGGCCAGCTCACCAGCGGCAGCTTCTCGCAGCGCGTGCGGGACGAACTGCTCAGCCAGGGCACCTTCTACGGCATGTCGCGACGCGACAGCATCCGGCGTGCCGACGAGCTGATCGGCTCGCTCGACCTCGGATCGTTCGCGAACCGTACCGTGCAGCAGCTCAGCGGCGGCCAGAAGCGCCGCCTCGACATCGCCCTCGGCCTCATGCACGCGCCGCCGCTCATCTTCCTCGACGAACCGTCGACGGGTCTGGATCCGCAGAGCCGCGCGAACCTCTGGGAGCACATCCTCGACCTGCGCACGCAGCACGGGACGACCGTCTTCCTCACCACGCACTACCTGGAGGAGGCCGATCGCTACGCCGAACGGGTCATGGTCATGGACAGGGGGCGCATCATCGCCGACGACGACGCGGCGTCGCTCAAGGCGACCCTCGCCGGGGACGTTCTGACGTTCGGCTTCGCGACGGAAGCGGATGCCGTGGCCGCGCGTCCCCTCATCGCCCGGCTCGCCGCCGCCGAGGTGACGATCGACGACGACGCGGTGAGCCTCGCGGCGCCCGAGGGCGACCGTCTGCTGCCGCGGATCGTCCGCGAGCTCGACGCGGCCGGCATCCTCGTACGGCGCGCGACAGGTGTGCCGCCGACCCTCGACGACGTCTTCCTCGCCCTCACCGGGCGCACGCTGCGCGAAGCGGGCGAGGGCGACGCCTCGGCATCCGAATCCTCCGACGCGACCGAATCCGACAAGACAGGAGCCCTCTCATGAGCATCACCGCCGACACCCTCGTGCGCCCGAACCTCGCCCGGGACACCCGCAACGTGCTCACACGTGAGCTGAAGCCCGTGCTGCGCGATCCGTTCACGCTGATCTTCAGCCTGCTGCAGCCGCTCGTCTTCCTCGGGCTCTTCGCGCCGCTGCTCGTCGGACAGTCGGGGCAGCCGGCCGGAGAGACCCTCGCCTGGTTCGTGCCCGGGGTGCTCGTCATGATCGTGCTGTTCGGCACGGGGGCGACCGGATCGAACCTGCAGTACGAGATGATGACCGGCTCGCACGAGCGCACCCTCGTGGCACCGCTCGCGCGGTCGTCGCTGCTCGTCGGGCGCGCTCTGAAGGAGATCGCGCCGATCGTCGTGCAGGCACTGGTGATCGTGCTCATCGCGTGGCCGTTCGGGTTCGCGATCCATGTGCCGGGGCTGCTGATCGGCCTCGCGCTGCTCGCGGTCTTCGGGGTGGGGCTCGGCGCCCTGTCGTACTCGCTCGCGCTGGCCACCAAGGACCGCGAGTGGTTGTTCTGGGGGGTTCAGCAGGCACTCATCTTCCCGCTGCTGATCCTCTCGGGCATGCTGCTCCCCCTCGACGAGGGACCCGCGTGGATGCGCGCGGTCGCCGCGGTCAACCCCGTGAACTGGGTCGTGCAGGCCGAGCGCGCGCTGTTCGCCGGAGACCTCGGCGACGTCACGGTGCTGTGGGGCTGGGTCGCCGCCCTCGCGGTCGCGGTCCTGGGTCTCGCGGTGGGGGTGCGTGCGATCCGCCGCAGCAACTGAGCCAGGATGCGGCCCGGGAAACCCGGGGCCTGCGGCATCCGCCCGGCGTGTCTGGTCACGACACGCCGGGCGGGGCCGTGCCGGTCTGGATGTTCCGGGCTCCGGGCACTCGGCTCAGCGCCGGATCGAGTCGTGGAACGGGTTGGGTTCGAGCGTGAAGTCGCTCGAGGCGTCGGCCCAGGTGCCGCCTGTCGACGGCGTGCGTCCTCGTCGGAGGCGGGCGAGCGCGGCGGTCGCCGGCACGCCGAGCGCGAGCGCCGCGGTGCCGCTCACCGAGCGGTCCTCGCGGCCGAGCACGCTCGCACGATGCCACGACTCGTGCAGCGCTCCCCCGCGGGGCGAGGGCACCGTGCGGGCCGGCAGCCGGCCGGCGCGGCGCTGCGCCACGAGCTCCTCGACGCGGCTCCACCACGTGGACTCCGCGGGCGGATGGAAGTAGTTGTCGCGCAGCCAATCGGGGTGCGGATGCCGGAACCGGCCCGCGACGACCTCGCTGCGTCCGCCCAGCAGTCCGCTGCCGACGAAGACGGTGTTCAGCAGGCTCTTGCTGACCCCGAACGAGTCGAGGGCGATGACGGGGATGCCGAGGGCCACCGCCTCGACCGCCGCGGTCGAGCTGACGGTGACGAGACCGGCCGCGGTCGACAGCGCCTGCGCCATGGAGTCATAAGACACGACGAGGTTGTCTGGTCGCCGATGGGGCAGCAGGTCGAGGTACGGATCGCGCTCGAGGTGCGTCTCGGACTCGCCCGGCCGCGAGCGCAACTTGACCACGATACGACGCTCGGGGTCGGCCTGCGCGGCCCGAACGAGGGTGGCGACGATCTCGGCGCGCTCCTCCCGTGCGGTCGGCACGAGAGCCTGAGCGGCGAAGACGACGTCGGTGGCCGGCTCGCGCTTCGCACGGGGCTCGACCACGGGCGACCGGTCGGCGAGCAGGGTGCTACCGGGCCGGGCCGCTTCGGCGGCGAGCACGCGTGCGCGGTCCAGCGCCAGCATCCGTGATCGGAACCGCGCGAAGGGTAGCGTCGCGAGCGCCGTGGGCACCCGCACCCCGATGCGGTGGCCGAGCTCCGCGAACGCCCGCTCCTCGCGGTGCGAATGCACGACGAGCAGGTCGGCGTGACGGCGGTAGTCGAGCGCGCCGCGCTGCGCCGGGATCGCCATTCCCGGGAGCCCCGCCACGACCACCGGTCGCCGGGAGAGCCGATCGACGACGCGTCCGAGAAGCCGGACGAACGGGCCCCGCCCGGCGAGCAGCACCACGTCCGGCCGCTGCCCCTCGAGCCATCCCTGCACGCGCTCGAAACCGACGCGCGTCACGTCGTGCTCCTGCATCCCGGTGCCGGCCAGCGCCGCCCCCAGCTGCTCGACGCTGACGGTGAGCGGCGTGCGCACGAGGAGGAGATGGCGATGGATGCCGTCCACGGCGCCCAGCAGCGACGCCGACCACTTCACGAACGAATCGGCGTCGGCGATCGCGACGACGCGCAGCGCCTGGCGCGCGCTCATGCCCGCGGACACGCTCACGCCGGAACGCGACGCAGCTTGGCCATCGGGGCGCGCTCGCTGTCGAACACGCGCTTGACGCCGTCGCCGAGGGCCTTCTCGATCACACGGATGTCGCGCACGAGGTGCTCGAGACCGGTCGGCTCCAGCGACGCCGCGTGGTCGGAGCCCCACATCGTGCGGTCGAGGGTGATGTGCCGCTCGACGGCGACGGCGCCGAGCGCGACGGCGGCGAGCGAGATCTGCAGGCCGCGCTCGTGGCCCGAGTACCCGACCGGGATGCCGGGGTACCGGTCGCGCAACGACGCGATGACGCGGAGGTTGGCCTCCCCCGGCTCGAGCGGGTAGGTCGAGGTGGCGTGCATGAGCACGACGCGGTCGGTGCCGAGCGTGTCGAGGGCGCGGTCGATCTGCTCGATGGTCGACATCCCGGTCGACAGGATGATCGGCTTGCCGGTCTCGCGCAGCGCGACGAGCAGTTCGGTGTCGGTCAGGCTCGCCGACGCGACCTTATGCGCGACGACGTTCAGGTCTTCGAGGAACTCCACGCTCGGCACGTCCCACGGCGAGGCGAACCAGTCGAGGCCGAGCATGGTGGCGTGGTCGCCGATCTCGACGTACTCGTCGCGACCGAACTCGATGCGGTGGCGGTACTCGAAGTAGGTCATGGTGCCCCAGGGCGTCTCGCGCAGTACGTCACGCATGTGCTCGGGCGTCGAGATCTCCGGCGTGCGCTTCTGGAACTTGACGGCATCCGCACCGGCCTTCGCCGCGACGTCGATGAGGCGCTTGGCGATGTCGACGTCGCCGTTGTGGTTCAGGCCGATCTCGGCGATGACGTAAGCGGGACGACCGCCTCCGATGACGCGCGATCCGATGCTGACAGTCATGGTTCCTCCGGTCGTCGAATGGCCTTCCCTCCTGGGTACGCGCGGAGAGTGAACACCGCGCGACAGGAGGGTTACCGGCACCCGTCAGGCGGGCAACACCCGTTCGACGAGCTCGCGTACGGCACCGCGGCCGCCTCGCCGTGTCAGCACGACCCGCGCCTCCGCGAGCACCCGCGGATGCGCGTTCGCGACCGCGACCGGCCACCCGACGATCCGCATCGCGGGAAGGTCGTTGACGTCATTTCCCAGGTAGGCGATCTCGTCGAGCGCTATGCCGTTCTCCTCGGCCCACCCGCGCAGCGCGGACTCCTTGTCCTCGATGCCGTGCAGCACGGGCACCCTGAGCTTCTCGGCCCTGGCGCGCACCACCGCGTTCACCTCGGTGGAGAGGATGAGCATCGGGATGCCGGCCTTTCGCAGCAGCGAGACCCCCATGCCGTCCTCGCGGCTCACCCTGACGCGCTCGACGCCGTCGGCATCCACGCTCGCGGTGTCGTCGGTGTGCACGCCGTCGAAGTCGGTCACCACGGCCCGCACCGGGATCCGCTCCGGCGTCTCGTGCAGCGCGGCGAGCGCGCGCGCGATCTCGAGCTGCTGCGCGTCATCGATCTCGATGGCCGACCACTCGGGCACCTCCGTGATGCGGATGCGTCCGAAGAACCGGTGCTGCGCTTCGCGGAAACCGTCTGCGCGGAAGACGTAGAACGCCCCGGTCTCGAGGTAGTGGGGGTCGCGATCCTGCCTCCGGGGACGGTGGCCCGCCTCGTGGTTGAGCGCGACCGCGGCGTCGTCGCCCGTGCGCGCCCAGAGGAATCCGTACGTCTCGAACGCCGAGAACACGCTGTCGGCGCGCTCTTCCCGCACCTCGCGCACGGCTTCGGCGAGCGCGTCGGCGGAGATGAACGGCGACGTTGCCTGCAGGAAGGCGACGACCTCGACCCGCTCCCCTGCGGCTTCGATCTCGTCCAGCGCATGCAGGATCGCGCTCTCCGACGACGCGGTGTCACCCGACAGCTCGTCGGGTCGCCGCACGACGACCGCTCCCGCTGCGGACGCGACCGTCGCGATCTCGGCGTCGTCGGTCGACACGACCACGAGGTCGATGCCCTCGGCGGAGAGCGCGCTGCGCACCGCCCGCTCGATGAGCGGCACTCCGCCCACGCGCTGCACGTTCTTGCGTGGTACGCCCTTGGATCCGCCGCGGGCCGGGATGATCGCGACCGTTCGCCCGGTGGTCGCAGGATCGGTCATCGTCATCGTCCTCTCAGGACTCGCCAGGCGCGTCCGATGCGGCGCCGAGCGCCGAGCGCGGTGAGCCGCAGTTCCTCCACCCGCCCGATACCCCCGGCGGGCCGCAGCGCGCGATCCGCCAGGGTCGGCGTCGGCGCGCCGGGGAGGCGCAGTTCGGCCAGACGCTGCGGCGAGAAGTAGCGGTCGCGATCGCCCGAGCGGATGCTGCGCAGCAGCGCCTCCGCCCGCGGACGCAGGTGGGCAGCGACGAGCGGCTGCATGGCGTATCCCACCGCATCGACGAGCAGCTGCAGCTGGGCCGGCTCGCGATACGGCGAATCGGCGCGGGTGAGCACGTCGACGATCGTCGCGGGGATGCGGTTGCTGTTCTCGAAGGGCGTGAGACGGTGGAGCAGGGCGTCGGTGCCGACCGCGTCGATCTCGCGACCGAACGCGCTCTGCACGGTCGGCAGCGCGGTCGAGAAGCCGGCGATCACGGTGCGTGCGTCGAGGCGCTCAGCGAGCACTTCCGCCGACAAGCCGCCGCGGTACTCCACGAGCTCGACGGACAGCGCCCGCGCGTGCTCGCGCAGCGCGTCGGTGACCCGGGGCGGAGCGGAGGGGTGCGGCTTGAACACGATGCGGCTCGGTCGCCGTCGCGCCGCGAGATCGATCATCTGCCGCTGCTGGGCGACCTCCTCGGCGTCGGAGAGGAGCCCCAGGGCGGCGAGATACTGGCCGAGCACGAGCACCGTCTCCCCGTCCCCGCGATCGACCGGGTCCGGCGGAGCCGCCTCGAGCAGCACGCGGCGGAACGCCTCTGCGGGCACGGGCACGACCTCCGCGCCCGGCGAGGCCGCCAGCGGCGCGACGCCCGGCACGACGTCGGCGTACACGACCCGGCCGATGCGCGCGCCGATCGTGTGGGGCAGCTTCACGCGCAGGGGCGAGTAGGTCATCAACCCGTCCCCGACGATCGTGATGCGCGCACGGGGGAAGAGCCGCATCAGCGTCAGCGCGGGCGCGACCTGGGGGCTCTGCACGAGGATCTCGAGGTCGTCGCCGTCGAACCGCCAGGCCCGGGTGAGCAACCGCTCGAGCACGGGAAGCTCGGACTTCTCCGGCTTCCATGCGCTCGGGTGCAGCGGTCCCAGCAGCGCGTCGAGATCCTCGATGCGGTCGAACCGTGCGCGCAGGCTCGCGAGCGCCGGATCGTCGAGGATGCCGACGGTGGTCTCCGGCACACGGGCCGAGACGAAGGGGACGAGCACCCGGTCGTCATCGTCGCCGAGCAGACCGGCGTCGAGCGCGGCGACCGCCGTCGTGAGGGCGTAGGCGCTGTGCAGCGCGAACAGCTGCGTCATGCCGCCGACTCGACCGAGCGCAGGAGCGACGCGAGCACCCGACGCCGCGGGCCGTCGAGGCGCCCGAGCACGGCATCCGATTCGAGCGCGGGCAGACGGCCGAGCAGCCCGCGGATGCCGGAGCGCATCTCTGCGCGCAGTCCCGGCGTCATCCGCCGTGCGCGGACGAGGTGTCGCGAGCTGAGAGCCAGCACCGTCCACACCGCCTTCGGCAGGAAGCGCTCGGCCTCGGAGTCCGCGGTCACGATGTCGAGCACCTCGTGCATCGCCTTCACGAAGTCGAGCTGGCGGCGATCGCGCACCTGGGTGAGCGAGGTCGACACTCCGCGGCGGTACAGCAGAGCCGGGGCGTCGACGACCGCGAACGAGCTCGCCTGCAGATGGAGTCGCCAGATCCACGGTCGGTCCTCGGCCGTGAAGAGTCCGGGGACGAAACCCGCGAGGCCGTCGTCGAGCACACGGCGATGCAGCATCCCGGCCCAGGCGAAGGGGTAGTCGACCATCGTCGGCTCGTCTTCGGGCAGGATCGCCTCGCGCGGCGACTGGACCTGCTCCCGCCACGGATGCGGCGCCCTGACCAGCGCGCGCACCCCGTCGCGCACGGTCACGTGGTCGGTGCGCACGATGTCGCAGTCGAGCTCGCGCAGCCGACGGGCCAGCACCTCGAGGCGACGCGGCTGCATCCAGTCGTCACCGTCGAGGAAGCAGAACGCGTCTCCCTCGACCTCGGCGAGCCCCTGATTGCGGGCGCTCGCCAGGCCGCGCGGGCGCGGGTTGAAGATGACGGTGGCGTGCGGCATCCGCTCGGCGTAGGTGCGCATGATCGCCCCGGTGTCGTCGCGGGAGCCGTCGTCGATCGCGACGAGCTGCAGCGCTGCCGGGTCGTCGAACTGCCGGGTCAGCGTCTCGAGCGTCGTGCCGATGTACGCTCCTGCGTCCTTCGCAGGAAGGATGACGGTGACGAGCGGTCTGCGCACGGATCTCCCGGTGGTGGACGGTCCCGGCATGGTCGCAGGCGCTCGTTGCCGGACGGCGACGCACAGGTGAACGGGCGGTGACCGCGCGCGACGCGCCCCGTCGCATTCGCGCACGAGGTGCGGATCGGCGACGATGGGAGGATGCTCTGGCCGTTCGGAACCACGTGGCGCCCCGTGCGGCAGAAGCGTCGCGACGCGGTCGACCTGCGCTGGCTGACCGCCCGGTCCTGGACCAGGCGCTGGTATCCGCAGGGCGTCGATCTCGGCGTCTGGCACGGACGGCGCACCCTGGCGGTCAGCTGGTTCCGGCAGCGCCTCGACGGGCACCATCTGGCGTCACGGGTCGCCCTCGTCGACCTGGACCGCTCGCGCCACCTCGACGTGCTGCTCGCAGTCGAGGAGGACGGCGAGCTGCAGCCCGCACCGATCCACGCCGGCGGCCTCGCCTGGTTCGACGACAGGCTGTTCGTCGCCGCCACCAACGACGGCATCTGGGAGTTCGACCTCTCGCGCGTGCGACGGGTGCACGGAGCCGTCGCCCGACGCCTGGCCGGGTCCACCCGACGCGGTCCGCGCGTCACCGCACTCGTGGCTGTGCGGAGTCGGGTGCACCCGGTGCCGCTGCGCTGCTCCTACATCGGCCGCGTGTTCGACGCCGAAGGAACCCCGCTGCCGCGCGTGCTGATCGGCGAGTACCGGAAGGACGACCGCGGACGGATCGGCGAGTTCTCGCTGCCCGAGGCTGATGACGGTCGCTTCAGCGAGATCGAGCGCGCAGCCCCCGGCATCCCGCGCATGCAGGGAGCCGTGCGCTGGGGCGAGCGCCATTTCGTCTCGCAATCCGATCTGCTCCGCCCCGGCACGCTCTGGACCGGCCACCTCGGCGGTCTGAAGCGGAGTGCGGTGCCTCTGCCCGTCGGGTGCGAGGACCTCGCCCTCGACCTCGATGCCGGTTACCTGTGGACCCTCGGCGAGCACCCGTGGAAGCGGGTCGTGCGCGGCATCCCCCTCGCCTCCCTCGACCTCTGACGGCCTCTCTCTCAGCCGGCTGCTGGGCACCCGAACGTAGACTGTCCTGGTGAAGAAGACCGCCCCTCTCCTCGTCTACACCGTGCTGCGGCTGCTGGCGTTCCTCGTCCCGCTCGCCGTGATGTGGTTCTTCTTCCCGATCTTCCGCGAGTTCTGGTGGCTCGCTGCGATCTTCGCCGCGCTCATCGGGGCCAGCATCTCGATGATCTTCCTGAGGACTCCGCTGTCCGACGCCTCGGCGCGCATCCACGAGCGCCGTGAGGGACGCGCGGTGGCCGGTCAGGCCGACGCGGATGCCGAGGACGCCGCGATCGACGAGTCTGACCGCCCCTGACGCGTCTCGTCGTCAGCCGACGAAGGCCCAGAACAGCGCGCCCGCGTAGAGCAGCGCCGTGAGCGACGTCAGCGCAAGGGCGATCACGAGCTCCTTCGGCTGGCGATACGTCCAGACGATGAGGATCGCGGGGAGCCCCGCGAGCAGCGCGAGCACGCCGAGCCACGCGATCGGGTAAAGCAGCGCCAGGAAGACCAGGATGCCGAAGGGCGCCAGCACGAAGAGCGTGAAGAGAACCTGCGTGGGGCGACGGCCGATCAGCACCGTGAGCGTGCGCTTGCCGACGAGGCGGTCCTGATCGATGTCGCGGAGGTTGTTCGCGAGCAGCACCGCGCAGGCGAAGAGTCCGGCGGCGATCGCCCCGAGCCATGCCTGCTGCGGGAGCTCGAAGACCTGCACCCACGTGGTTCCGAGGGTCGCGACCAGTCCGAAGAACACGAAGACGAAGACCTCGCCCAGCCCGAAGTAGCCGTAGGGGCGCTTGCCGCCGGTGTAGAACCAGGCTGCGACGATGCACGCGGCGCCGACCGCCAGCATCCACCACTGCTCCGTGCGGATGACGATCGCGACGCCGACGGCCGCGGCGAGAGCGAAGAAGACCAGGCCGATGATCAGCACGGTGCGCGGCTTCACGCGCCCGGAGGCAGTGAGCCGCGCCGGGCCGACCCGCACCGCATCCGTGCCGCGGATGCCGTCGCTGTAGTCGTTGGTGAAGTTCACGCCGATCTGCAGCAGCACGGCGACGGCGAGGCAGGCGAGGGCGATGACCCAGTGGAACTCGGGGCCGGTGCTGCGGGCAGCGCCGGTGCCGATGACCACCGGGGCGATCGCGAGCGGAAGGGTGCGCAGGCGCGCAGCGCCGATCCAGTCCCGAGCCGTGATGGGGCCCGCTTCGACGATCGGCTTCTTCGCGGGGTTGCCGCTCGCCCGCACGGGCTTCCGCGACGAGGGCCGGCTCTTCTTCTTGCGCTTGGTCGATGCTGCCACGGAGGGAATCCTACTGGCCGCGACTTTCCCGGCCCGTCAGGGGTTCGGGTTCGAGTCCTTGCCGTCCAGCCACAGCGTGTCGCTCTTGTCGCCGTGCGAGCCGCCCGTGCCGACGTGCTTGTCGCTGATCTTCGGCCCCTTGAGGATGACGTGCACCATGGCCTGGGCGTGCCCGTGACCGAGGGAGTACTCCTCCTTGAGCCAGTTGAGGACGACCGTCGACTTCGTCGTCTCGTCGAAGCCCTTCTCCTTCGCGAGTTCGATGAACTGGCGAGGGGTGAGACCGGTCTGGGTCTCGACCTTGTCGAGGTAGGCCTGGAAGGACATCGGTACTCCTCTGCGTCGGTTTCGGTCACCGTATCGCGCTCCGCTCGGCGCGCGCTATCCCGCGGCGACGGTGACCAACGGCCGGTGCTCGTAGTACGTCTGCAGCACGACCGTCGTCCGGGTGTTGACGTTCGCGGCGAGGCGGATGTCGCGGACGAGCTCCTCGAGGTGGCGCGGCGTCGCGACGCGGACGAACAGCATGTAGCTCGCGTCGCCGGCGATCGAGTGGCACGCCTCGATCGCGGTCAGATGCTCGAGCAGTTCCGGCGCGTCGTCGGGCTGGGCGGGGTCGAGGGGCGTGATCTCGATGAAGGCCGACAGAGGCGCGCCGACCTGCTCGGGGTCGAGAATCGCGCGGTAGCCGGTGATGACGCCGCGCGTCTCGAGCCGCCGGAGCCGGGACTGGACCGCCGACACGGAGAGGCCGACCGACTCCGAGAGGTGGGCGAGTGTGGCTCGGCCGTCCCGGGAGATCTCGGCCAGGATCGCGCGATCGACAGAATCATCCATGGATGTAAGATTATCGTCAGGATTCCATACTCGCCGGAAAATTTCCTGCTATCACCCCGATCGGAGGTTCCATGTCCACTCCTACCCTGAACACTCAGGCCATCGTCGGCGAACCCGAGGTCGTGGAGGACGCGGCGACCGCCGAGCAGTCGGCGGCGTGGGCGCAGCTCAAGGACGCGGCCATCGCCATCCGGGGGATGCAGGTCAAGGACGGGTCGATCCCGGACGCCGGGCACCACGCCGCGGCGCGCGAGCTCGTCGCCGCGATCACGGCCGGCATCCGGGCTCTCGCCCCCGCGTTCCCGCACGACGCCGAGTACCTCGCGGCATCCGTCGCGGACTTCGATCGCTGGTCAGCCTCGGACTTCGGCGTCCCCGACTTCCTCGACTCGCTCATGGCCTTCCAGCCGCAGCAGCACCGCGTCGACGGCATCCGTCACCTCGTGGTCTTCCCGATGTACACGCAGAACGGCTCGAGCGACCGTCTCGTCGAGGCGCTCATCGTCGAGACGATCTGGCCGGAGTTCATCGCCGCCCTCGAAGCCGGCGACTACGGCAACAAGCTGTTCGTCTCGCTGCGCCTCGTCGACTTCACGCCCGGGTACGACACGAACTCGGCCGTGCTCTTTCCCGAGACCGTCGCGATGCGCGAGATCCCTTCGTTCACCTGGGGCGCGATCTTCCAGGACCGGGAGGCCGCGCGCTACCGCCGCGTGGTCCGCGCCGCCGCCGAGATCACCAACCTCGAGCTGCCCGAGCGCGCCGCCGCGATGCTCGACGACCAGGCGCAGACCGAGCGCGCGTTCGTGATGTGGGACATCATCCACGACCGGACGCACATGCGCGGCGACCTGCCGTTCGACCCGTTCATGATCAAGCAGCGGATGCCGTTCTTCCTGTACTCGCTCGAGGAGATGCGCTGCGACATGACGGCGTTCCGCGAGTCGGTCAAGATCGAGCGTTCCCTGACCGCTCGACGGGAGGCCGGCGAGCAGCTCACCGCCGACGAGCAGGAGATGCTCGAGCACGCGGGACTCGTGCAGTACGCCGTGATCTTCGACCGGATCTTCCGCTTCGCGATCACGGGCACGCGCACCCGCAACTACGACGCGGTCGGCGGTCAGCTGCTGTTCGCGTGGCTGCATCAGCGCGGCGTGCTGCACTGGACCGACACGGCCCTGGCGTTCGACTGGGACAACGTGCCCGACGCGGTGGTGGCACTCGGCGACGCGATCGACGACCTCTACTGGCACTCGATCGACCGCCCGAAGGTCGCGCACTGGCTCGCCGCCTACGAGCTCGTGCGCGGCACGCTCACCCCGCATCCCGCATCGCGGTGGGCGCGAGGACTGTCCGACGAGATCCTCGCCGGCGCGCCCAAGGGCTACACGGATGCCGTGATGGACGACGAGTTCCCGCTGTCGATGTTCTTCGAGACCCTCGACAAGAAGATGAAGCCGGTCATCGAGTCGACCGTCGGCATCCGCGGGTCCGACGACTGATCGAACTCTTCGCTTCAGTGCACGTTCTGCGGCCGAACGCAGGTTCTACGGTCATCTCGCACCGCACTGGCCGCAGAACGTGCCCATCACCGCAGAAATGACCCACCGCGAAAGGTGACCACATGAGCGTCGACGGACGCACCATCGTCCTGGCCGGGGCGACGAGCGCGGCAGGTCTCGCTGTGGCGACCGCGCTCGTCGCCGCGGGCGCGCGGGTCATCGCGACCGGCCGATCGGATGCCGGACTCACGCCGCTGCGCGAGTTGGGTGCCGAAGCGGCGGTGGCCGACGCCACGTCGTTCGCGGAGATGAGCGCGCTCGCGTCACGCCTGAGTGCGGTGGACGGCGTGATCCCGCTCGTCGGCGGGTGGCGCGGCGGTGGCGGGCTCGCCGGACAGACTGACGAGGATCTGCACGCTCTCCTGCCGGCCTTCGAGGCGGTGCGGGCGACGAGCCGGGCCTTCGAGCCACTGCTGCGGGAGTCGGATGCCGGGCGCTTCGCGCTCGTGTCGTCGACGGCGGTGGCTCGGCCGCTCGCCGGAGGAGCGAACTACGCCGCGGTCAAGGCCGCGAGCGAAGCCTGGGGACGCGCGACGGCGCAGGGGTTCGCGAAGGCGGCGCGCGATGCCGGGGGGCCTCTGCGCGCCGCCTCCGTGATCTTCCGGGCGAAGGCGCTCGACGCGGACTCGCTCGCCTCGGCGGTGCTCGGGCTGTGGGATCTGCCTGCCGACGCGCTGAACGACCGCATCCTCGACATCTGAGCCGGGGCTCTCCCCGACGTCCGCGCCGTCAGAGCTCGCGCCGCATGACGACCCGGCGGGTCGTCGGGTGGCTGACCTCGACGAACCCCGCCGCGGTGAACGCCCCGACCGATCCGACGTTCATCTCACCCCACGACACGGTCGATCCGCCCGTGAGCATCGGATACCCCTCGATCGCGACCGCACCCCGCGATCGCGCATGGTCGACGGCCGCGGCGACGAGGGGATGCGTGAGGCCGCGGCCACGGAATCCCGGCCGGACGATCAGACAGGCCACCGCCCAGACCCAATCGTCGTCCTTGTCCTCCTGCCTTCCCTTCCACGGCACCGAGGACCCGCGCAGCCGCCCGTAGACGCTGCGCCGGTCGACCGCGCACCACGCGACCGGGTCATCGTCGAGGTATGCGACGAGGCCGATCGTCTCGCTCGCCCGGGGATCGTCGCAGTGCGCCTCGCTGCGCAGCAGGTCGCGGCGCTCCTCGACGGGCATGTGCCACCAGTCCCCGTCGCCGAGGCGCTGCCGCTCGCACTGGCACCGCCCCGCGGTCCCGGTCAGGATCGCCTGCAGGTCGTCCCATTTCGCCTCGTTCGCGGGCACGATCCGAAGGTCGGGGATGGTGTGCGTCGGGCTTTGCGGGGCTTCGTGGGTGTCCTGTTCATCCCCCGGCACGATCGCGCTCCTCCGAAGGCGCCTCCTCCGCCGACGCTCGACCACCTCGTGCCGACACCGGATCCACGAGTGCCGGGGCCGACACCGTCCCGGGCGCTCCGGGCGCCCCTTCGGCATCCGCTCTCTCTCCGGCATCGGCGACCTCTCCGACAGCCGCGACCTCCGCAGCATCTGCGTTCTCCGGTGCCTCCGTCCCCTCCCCGGCATCCGCCTGGGGATCTTGCTCCGGGGCGTTCGCGTACAGGTCGGTGAGCTTGCGATAGGACTTGGTGAAGAACGCCAGGCCGCCGACGACCACCATGATGAGCCCGGCGAACAGGCAGATGAGGGCGATGCCGCGGGCGTCGCCCTCGCCGAGCAGCCACCCCCACTGGCGCTGACCGGCGGACGAGTCCATGTACGGGATGATCAGGAACTCCGCGATCGGAGCGATGAGGAACGCCGTGATCGGAGCCGCCGCCGCCTCCATGGCGGCCGCGACGCCGAACACGCGACCCTGACGGTCGTAGCGGACGACCTTCTGGATGACGGTCTGCTCCGCCGCCTCGGCGGGCGGGACGAGGGCCATGTACACCCACATGCCCAGCACGAACAGCGGCCACCATTCGCGGAGCATGAAGATCGAGCCCAGCAGCCCCATCGCGATGACCACGAACAGCAGCGTGCGCATGGGTTTCGCGCCGAGACCGAACTTCGCCACCAGCGCCCCTCCGATGATGAAGCCGGTCGAGGAGAAGGCGAGCGCGAAGCCCCACATCTGCGCGTCGAAGAGCGTGAGCCCGTACGGGTCCATGAGCGCCATGTACACGCCGCCGATGAGGTTGTTGAAGGTCGAGAAGACGATCAGCGCGAACAGACCGGGGGCGAGCTTGATCGCGGCGACGCTGCCTCGGAAGTCGAGCGCGCTGGGCGCATCGGGATCCGGCGTCGGCGTGCCCTCGGGGATGCGGATGAAGAGCAGGTGCACGAACGTCAGCACCATGGCCACGATCGCGATCCCGAGCGTCCACCCCATCCCGAGAAAGCCGATCGAGAGTCCGGAGAACACGCTGGTCACGAGGAACGCCAGCCCCTGCACGGTACCGACGAGGCCGTTCGCGTTCGCCCTCCGCTCCTCCGGGATGAGCAGGGTCACGGTCGTGGACAGCGCGATGTTGCGCAGCTGCTCGATCACGCCGCCGAAGAGGATCACGAGCGAGAAGATCCAGAACCACGGCCCGCCGAGGTCGAGCAGGGCGGACTCGGGCTGCCACACGTAGAGCACTCCGGCGACGAGGAACGCCGCGGCGGAGATCACGCTCGACAGCAGCATGACGGTGTGCTTGCGGTGGCGGTCGACGATGGTGCCGAAGATCATCGCGAAGAACGCGATGAACAGCATGTACGCGCCGCCGATGATTCCCGTGGCCAGCACCGACTGGGTCTCGATGTACACCCAGAACGTCAGCGCGAACCAGAGGAAGCTCGTCGTCACGTTGGCGATGAGCGTGTTGACGAGAACGTTCGCGAAGGCCCTCTGGGCGGCTGTGCGTTCCATGGCTCCGAGGGTAGGACTCCCCTCCCACATTGGGTAGGGGCATCTGCGGCGGCGATTAGGCTTGACCGGTGAGCATTCAGCATGACCCCGCGATCCGCGGCTTCGCCAGCGACAACTACTCCGGCGTCCACCCCGAGGTCCTCGCGGCCATCGCGGAGGCGAACGGCGGGCACCAGATCGCGTACGGCGAGGACGCCTACACCGAGCGTCTGCAGGAGGTCTTCCGCTCCCACTTCGGTGACGGCGTCGAGGCGTACCCGGTGTTCAACGGGACCGGGGCGAACGTCACCGCGCTGCAGTCGATGCTGCCCCGATGGGGCGCCGTGATCGCGGCATCCACCGCTCACATCAACGTCGACGAGGGCGGCGCCCCCGAGCGCATCGGCGGGTTCAAGATCCTCGCCGTGCCGACCGACGACGGCAAGCTCACCCCCGAACTCGTGGACCGCGAGGCCTGGGGCTGGGGCGACGAGCACCGCGCGCAGCCCCTCGTCGTCTCGATCACCCAGTCGACCGAGCTCGGCACGCTGTACACGGTCGACGAGATCCGGGCGCTGGCCGACCACGCACACGAGCGCGGCATGCGCCTGCACCTCGACGGCGCGCGCATCTCGAACGCCGCCGCGGCTCTCGACCTGCCGTTGCGCGCCTTCACCAGCGACGCGGGCGTCGACGTGCTGAGCTTCGGCGGCACCAAGAACGGGGCCATGCTCGGTGAGGCGATCGTGGTGCTCGACCCCGAGGCGTCCACCGGACTCACTTACTCGCGCAAGTTCAACATGCAGCTCTCGTCGAAGATGCGGTTCGTGTCGGCGCAGCTCATCGCGCTGCTCGACGGCGACCTGTGGCTGCGCAACGCGAAGCATGCGAACGCGATGGCACAGCGCCTGCGTGGCTCGATCGAGGCGGGCATCGCCGACGGCTCGATCTCCGGTGTGACGTTCACGCAGCCCACCCAGTCGAACGGCGTCTTCGCCGCCCTTCCCGACGGCATCGCCGACAGCCTGCGGGAGAGCTTCCGCTTCTACGACTGGGATGCCGCGCGACGCGAGGTCCGGTGGATGTGCGGCTTCGACACCGAGGAGTCCGACGTCGACGCCTTCGTCGCGGAGCTCGCGCGGCTCACCACCGCCTGAGCGCGAGAGCGCGTCCGCTCCCGCCGGTCACCGCCTCGTCGCCGAGGCCCCTGTTCATCGCCGACGCCCCTGTCCATTGACGTCAATGGACAGGGGCGTCGGTGTTCGGCAGGGGCGTCACCGCCCGATGTACCGGGCTCAGCGCAGCAGACCGAGGTTCGCGAGCGCGAGGCGGACGAGGGTTCCTCGGCCGCCCTCCATCTCGGCGGCGACGGCGTCGGATGCCGCGGCCTCCGGTGAGAACCAGGTCACCTCGAGAGCGTCCTGACGCGGTTCGCACGTGCCCGTCACCGGCACGACGAAGGCCAGCGAGACCGCGTGCTGGCGGTCGTCGTGATAGGCGCTCACGCCCGGGATCGGGAAGTACTCGGCGACGGTGAAGGGCAGCGGCTGCGGAGGCAGCAGGGGGAAGGCCATCGGCCCGAGGTCGTTCTCGACGTGCCGGAACAGCGCGTCGCGGATCGTCTCGCCGAATCGGACGCGGCCGGAGACGATCGTGCGGGTGATCTCTCCGAGCGGAGTCGAACGCAGCAGGATGCCGATCTCGGTGACCTGACCCGAGCCGTCGGTGCGCACGGGGATCGCCTCGACGTAGAGCATGGGCAGGCGGCGGCGTGCCTCCTCCAGCTCGAACTCGCTCAACCACCCGGGGTTCGCGTCGGGTGCCGGGGGCTTCGCGTCGCCGAACCCGCCGATGCCGTCGTCGGGTTCCGGTTCGGGATCAGGTGTGCGGACGGCCATGTGTCCTTTCTACCAGCCGCCTCCGCGGCCGGACAGTGACGACCGGTATCCCGGCCCGTACCCGACGTCGGACCCCGCTGGCAGGATGGAGGCGTGAGCGAGGAACTGAGGCTCGACGGCGCGCTCACGCGCTGGTCGACGACCGAACGGACGGGGATGCCGTTGCTCGTGCTGCTGCACGGCTACGGCGCCGACGAGCACGACCTCTTCGGCCTGCTGACGTATCTGCCCGAGGGCATCGCCGTGGCATCCGTCGCCGCCCCGCTGGCGCCGCCGTGGCCGATGCCCGGCCGCTCCTGGTACCCGATCGAGGGTCTCGGCGGGCGCAGCTCGACCGCCGTCACCGCCGCCGCGCACGCCTTCCTGCGCTGGCTCGAGTCGGAACGGGAGGATGCCGCATCCGTCGCCCTACTGGGCTTCTCGCAGGGTGCGGCCGTCGCCCTGCAGGCGCTGCGCCTCGCGCCCCAGAGCGTCGACGCGGTGGTCGCGCTGAGCGGCTACGCCGCGCCAGGGGGACTGCCCCGCGACAGCGAGCTCGCCGAGCTCCGACCGCACGTGTTCTGGGGACGGGGGACGCACGACGACGTCATCCCCGCCGCCCTCGTGGCGCACACGTCGGAGTGGCTGCCCGCGCACTCCGAGCTGTCGGGCCGCGTGTACACCGGCCTCACGCACAGCATCTCCGAGGATGAGCTCGGCGATGTGCGGACGTTCCTCGACAGGTGGCTCGAACGGGTCGCGAAGACCGAGGGATAGCTAGCGCGGGGTCGGAGCCTCGGGGTCCGTTCGATCGTCGGTGTCGTCGACCGGATCGTCGGCCGGCGCGCTACGGCGCCCCCAGGGCGCCTGACCGATCGCGACCGAGAGCGACAAGCCGATCACGATGCCGATGCTGATCCCGAGGATCCAATTGTCGAGACTGACTCCGAGCGCGACCCCGACGCCCATGCCGATCGCCATCCCCGCGCCGAGGCCGAGCCGGGTGCGCATCTCCTGAGGGCTGGGTTCGCGATCTGCCATGACTCCACCGTACGTACGGCACGCCGATCCGGCATCCCCCGCCCGACGAACGCCGGTCGGGCCGTCGCGACACGCCCGGGGTTGCGCATCCGCGACACGCCCGGGTATCGTCGTGGAGTCCTGTCCGCCGTGTCTGGAAGTCCTTTGATCTGAATCGTCGCCTCCGCGCTCTCTCATCCGCGCGCTGACCCGACGATCGCCGACTCCACGGCCGACCACCGCCCTCCGTCGTCATGACGGACGCCGCTCTTCGCGGTCTCCCCTCGGGGATCCGCTTCCGGAGCAGGGCGACCGGTGTCAGTGCACCTCGCACTCGACAGGAGACCCCATGACCACCCCCACTCTTCACGCATCCGTCACGCTCGACCGCGTGACCTTCACCTGGCCCGACGGCTCGACCGCACTCGACTCCGTGTCGGGCTCGTTCGGCACGGGCCGCACCGGCCTCGTCGGCCGCAACGGTGCGGGCAAATCCACGCTGCTCCGGCTGATGGCCGGAGAACTCGAGCCCACGTCCGGGACCATCGCGACGACGGGCGAGGTCGCGTATCTGCCGCAGCAACTGACGCTCGAGGTCGATCGCCGAGTGGCGGAGCTGCTGGGCGTCGCGGAAGCTCTCGACGCCGTCCGTGCCATCAGCGCCGGCGACGTCGACCCCGCCCACTTCGACGCGGTCGGCGACGACTGGGACATCGAGGCGCGCGCCGAGGTGGCTCTCGCCGATGCCGGGCTCGCCCCCGGGTTCCTCGACCGACGTGTCGGGGAGCTGTCGGGCGGCGAGGCCGTGCTCGTCGCGATCGCCGGCATCCGCCTGCGTCGAGCGCCGATCACGCTGCTCGACGAACCGACCAACAACCTCGATCGCGATGCGCGAGCGAAGCTCGCCGAGATGGTGCGCGCCTGGAAGGGCACGCTCATCGTCGTCAGCCACGACCTCTCGCTGCTGGAGCTCATGGACGACACGGCCGAGCTCTACGCGCAGACGCTCAGCGTGTTCGGCGGACCGTACTCCGAGTGGCGGGCCTGGCTGGACGCCGAGCAGGATGCCGCGAGGCAGGCCGAGGCGACCGCGAAGCAGGAGTTCCGCAAGGAGAAGCGCCAGCGGATCGAGGCGGAGGTCAAGCTCGCGCACCGTGCCCGCACCGCCAAGAAGGCCGAGATCGAGAAGCGCGTGCCGAAGATCATCGCGCACGGTCGTCGGATGGCCGCCGAGGTGTCGGCGGGTCGGTTGCGCACCGAGGTCGGCGCCAAGGAGGATGCCGCGCGGGCGTCGCTCGACGAGGCGGGACGCCGCATCCGCTCCGATGCGTCGATGAAGATCGAGCTGCCGGATCCGCAGGTCTCCCGCACCCGCCGGATCGCCGAGATCGCCGACGGCGAGCGCTCGTGGATCGTGCAGGGTCCGGAGCGGGTCGCGCTCATCGGACGCAACGGCGCCGGCAAGACGACCCTGCTCGAGGATCTCGTGCAGCACCGCGTGCGGGGGCCGCTGACCGCGCTCCCGCTGACGGATCGCGTCGGGTACCTGCCGCAACGGGTCGACGGGCTCGACGAGACCCGGTCGGTGTTCGAGAACATCGCAGCTGCCGCGCCGCACGTTCCGCAGAAGGAGCTGCGCAACCGCTTGGCGCGGTTCCTGATCCGAGGAGCGACAGCCGATCGCCCCGTGGCCGCACTGTCGGGCGGCGAACGGTTCCGCGTCGCGCTCGCGAAGCTGCTGCTCTCCGATCCCGCGCCGCATCTCGTGCTGCTCGACGAGCCGACGAACAATCTCGACATCGACACCGTCGACCAGCTCGTCGAGGCTCTGAGGGCCTATCAGGGCGCTGTGCTCGTCGTGAGCCACGACGATGCGTTCCTGGCGCGCCTCGACCTCGACCTCACGCTCGAGATCGACGGCGATGGGATGCTGCAGCAGGTCGAGTGACGGGGAGCGCGACGCCCGCGCTCAGGCCCGCCGGCTCCGCATCGCCCTCGTGTGGGCGATCGCGGGGTCGGCCGCGCGCAGCGCGTACTCCTCGGATTCGCGAGGGACGAGAGCCACCCTGCCGTCGGCGTCGTGGTCGATGCCCCAGCCGTAGCGCTTGCCGAGCGGCGAGGAGCGCAGGCACGGCTGGCCCTTCGAGAAGAACGCCTCGCGCGCCGCGGCGTCATCGGTGTCGATGCCCTGACGCAGCGCATGCGTCTCGAAGATCACGTCGTCGGACGTGCGCCCGTAGGGCTTCTCGGTGATCAGTCGGTAGTGCAGTGCGGCGATCGTGGGCTTCTCGCCGACAGGCGGCTCCTCCGCGTGATCCGTCGGGCAGTCCTCGGCGACCTCCATGAACGTCGTGCGGTAGTCGGTGGTGTGCGTCGCCATGCCTACAGCATGCTCCCGGGGTCGGACAATCCGGAACCCCATGTCGGTGGCCCGGGTGATGATGGAGGGATGAGCGACGTGCTCGAGCGTTTCACCCGCGCGACCCAGGACTGGTTCCGCGGGGCTTTCACCGTGCCCACCCCCGCCCAGGCGGGAGCGTGGGAGGCCATCTCGGCCGGCAAGCACGCTCTCGTCGTCGCTCCGACCGGTTCGGGCAAGACGCTGTCGGCGTTCCTCTGGGCGATCGACAGCGTGTTCCGCGAGCGCATCGCGGCAGGCGCGGTCGAGGCGGCTGCCGCCGCAAACACTTCGAAGAAGAAGGCGAAGGATGCCGAGGCGTCGCGCACCCGCATCCTCTACATCTCCCCGCTCAAGGCGCTCGGCGTCGATGTCGAGCGCAACCTGAGGTCGCCGCTCATCGGGATCGGGCAGTCCGCCCGACGGCTGAACATGCCTGCCCCCGCGGTGACGGTCGGCGTCCGCTCCGGCGACACCACGTCGAGCGACCGCCGCAAGCTCGTCGCCGACCCGCCCGACATCCTCATCACGACGCCCGAGTCGCTGTACCTGATGCTCACGAGCCGGGCGGGCGAGACGCTGCGCGACGTGCACACGGTGATCATCGACGAGGTGCACGCGGTCGCCGCGACGAAGCGCGGCGCCCACCTCGCCGTGAGTCTCGAGCGCCTGGACGCGCTGCGCCAGACCCACGGCCACGACGACCCGGCGCAGCGCATCGGCCTGTCGGCGACGGTACGACCGATCGACGAGGTCGCTCGCTTCCTCGGGGGCGCGGCACCCGTCGAGATCGTCGCTCCCCCGGCGTCGAAGACCTTCGAGCTCGGCGTCGTCGTCCCGATGGACGACATGACCAATCCGCCCCCGCCACCCGGCGCGGCCGCAACGACCGCCGACGACGGATCCGCCGAGTACACCGAGGTCACCGGGTCGATCTGGCCGCACGTCGAAGAGGCGATCGTCGACCGCATCCTGCAGAACAACTCGACGATCGTGTTCGCCAACTCGCGGCGTCTCGCCGAGCGTCTGACGGGTCGGCTGAATGAGATCTACTCCGAGCGCATCGGCGTCCCCCTCCCCGAGGCGACCGTCCCGGCGGGCATGATGGCGCAGGCCGGGGCGACGGCGGGCGCCGACCCCGTGCTCGCCAAGGCGCACCACGGCTCCGTGTCGAAGGAGCAGCGCGCCCAGGTCGAGGAGGAGCTGAAATCCGGGGTGCTGCGCTGCGTCGTCGCCACGAGCAGCCTCGAGCTCGGCATCGACATGGGCGCGGTCGACCTCGTCATCCAGGTCGAGGCCCCGCCGTCCGCGGCCTCCGGCCTGCAGCGCGTCGGCCGAGCCGGCCACCAGGTCGGCGAGATCAGCCGCGCGGCCCTCTTCCCCAAGCACCGCGGCGACGTGCTGCACACCGCGATCGTCACGGAGCGCATGCTGGCGGGCAAGATCGAGGCCATCCAGGTGCCGCGCAACCCGCTCGACATCCTCGCGCAGCAGACCGTCGCGGCGAGCGCGCTCGGCGCCATCAGCGTCGAGGAGTGGTTCGAGACCGTCCGACGCTCCGCCCCGTTCCAATCGCTGCCCCGATCGGCGTACGAGGCGACGCTCGACCTGCTCGCCGGGCGCTTCCCCTCCGACGAGTTCGCCGAGCTGCGGCCGCGACTCGTGTGGGACCGCGACGCGGGAACGCTCACCGGTCGGCCGGGCGCGCAGCGCATCGCCGTCACGAGCGGCGGCACGATCCCCGACCGCGGTCTCTTCGGGGTCTTCGTCGCGGGTGAGAGCACCGGCGCGCGCGTCGGCGAGCTCGACGAGGAGATGGTCTACGAGTCTCGCGTCGGCGACGTGTTCACCCTCGGCACCACCAGCTGGCGGATCGCCGAGATCACGCACGACCGGGTCAACGTGATCCCCGCCTACGGGCAGCCGGGCAAGGTGCCGTTCTGGCACGGCGACGGCATCGGCCGCCCGTTCGAGCTCGGCGAGGCGCTCGGCAGGTTCTCGCGCGAAGTGTCGTCGGCGAGCCCCGAGAAGGCCGCCCAGCGACTGATCGACGCCGGACTCGACGAGCAGGCCCGCGCCAACCTCATGGCGCATCTCACCGAGCAGCGCGAGGCCACAGGCACGCTCCCCACCGACCGCACGCTCACGGTCGAGCGCGGTCACGATGAGGTCGGCGACTGGCGCGTCATCCTGCACTCGCCGTACGGCATGAAGGTGCACGCGCCGTGGGCGCTCGCGATCAACGCCCGCGTCCGCGAGCGCCTGGGGGTCGAGGGGTCGGCGGTCGCGAGCGACGACGGCATCATCGTCCGGCTCCCCGACGCCGAGTCAGAGCCGCCGGGGGCCGAGCTGTTCGTGTTCGACCCCGACGAGCTGGAACAGCTCGTCACGCAGGAGGTCGGCGGCTCTGCCCTGTTCGCCTCGCGGTTCCGCGAGTGCGCGGCGCGCGCCCTGCTCATGCCCCGCACGAACCCCAACCGCCGCACGCCGCTGTGGCAGCAGCGACAGCGGTCGGCTCAGCTGCTCGAGGTGGCACGCCGGCATCCGACCTTCCCGGTCATCCTCGAGACCCTCCGCGAGGTGCTGCAGGACGTCTACGACCTCCCATCGCTGCGCCGTCTCGCCACCTCGATCGCCGACCGCAGCATCCGTCTCGTCGAGACCCAACCCGGCCAGCCCTCCCCCTACGCCCGCGACCTGCTGTTCGGCTACGTCGGCGCGTTCATGTACGAGGGCGACTCGCCGCTCGCCGAACGCCGCGCCGCCGCACTGTCGGTCGACCCGGCGCTGCTCGGCGAGCTGCTGGGCACCGTCGAGCTGCGCGAACTGCTCGACCCCGGCGTCATCGCGCAGTTCGAACGCGAAGCGCAGCGCCTCGACCCCGAGCGTCGCGTGCGCGGCCTCGAGGGCGTCGCCGACCTGCTGCGGATGCTCGGACCGATGGATGCCGACGAGGTGGCGCTCCGACTCGAACCCGCGTCGGAGACAGCGACCGCAACCGCAGAGACCGCCCCCGCCGCGCCCGCGACACGAGACGAGGCCGCGGCCCACCTCGACGCCCTCGTCGCCGCCCGGCGCGCGATCCCCGTGACCATCGCCGGCACGACCCGCATCGCCGGGATCGAAGACGCCGGGCGACTGCGCGACGCCCTCGGCGCGGCGCTGCCCACCGGCATCCCCGTCGCCTTCCTCGAACCGCTCGCCGACCCGCTCGGCGACCTCGTCGCCCGGTACGCCCGCACCCACGGCCCCTTCACGACGGACGCCCTCGCCACCCGCCTCGGCATCGGCGCGGCCGTCGCCCGACACACCCTGCAGCGGCTCGAGCACGCCGGACGTCTGACGAGCGGATACTTCCTGCCAGAGGCGTCCGGCAGCGGCACCGAGACCGAGTGGTGCGACACCGAGGTGCTGCGGCGACTGCGCATGCGCTCGCTCGCCGCGATCCGCGGCAGCGTCGAACCGGTCTCGCCCGAGGCGTACGCCCGCTTCCTCCCGGACTGGCAGCATCTGAACCGGCCGCTGGAAGGCATCGACGGCGTGCTCACCGTGATCGAGCAGTTCGCCGGAGTGCCTGTGCCGGCGAGCGCCTGGGAGTCACTGGTCCTGCCCTCCCGGGTGCGCGACTACTCCCCCGCCCTGCTCGACGAGCTCACTGCGGCGGGCGAGGTCATCTGGTCGGGCCACGGCACCCTCCCGGGTCGCGACGGGTGGGTGTCGCTGCATCCCGCCGATCTCGCGCCGTTCACGCTGCCCGAACCCGACGACGAGATCGCCGCCGATTCGCTCGAAGCGCGAGTGCTCGACGCACTGCAGGCGGGCGGCGCCTATTTCGCCTCGCAGCTCCGAGACATGGCGGGGGCCGAGAACGAGCAGTCCGTGCTCGAAGCCCTCTGGTCGCTCACCTGGTCGGGGCGGGTCACCAACGACACCTTCGCTCCCATCCGGTCGCTGCTCGCAGGCGGCTCGCAGGCCCACCGGGTGACGCGCCGCGCCCCGCGCACCCGCGCGTACCGGGGCATGTCGCTCGCCCGCTCGACCCCGCGTCCGACCTCCGTCGGCGGGCGCTGGTCGCTCCTGCCGACGATCGAGACGGATGCCGCGCGCCGCGCGACCGTCACCGCAGGGCTCCTGCTCGACCGCTACGGCGTCGTGACGAGGGGCGCCGTGCAGAGCGAGGGCGTTCCCGGCGGCTTCGCGCAGACCTACCGGGTGCTCGCCGGCTTCGAGGAGGCGGGTCACTGCCGCCGTGGGTATGTGATCGAGAAGCTCGGCGCGGCCCAGTTCGCGGCCTCCGCGACCGTCGACCGGCTCCGCACCTTCGCCGGTCTCGCCGACCCGCCGCCTCTCACCGCGTCGACCCTTGCGGCGACCGACCCAGCGAACCCGTACGGCGCCGCGCTTGGCTGGCCCAAACGGGCAGACGTGTCGCACCGGCCGGGTCGCAAGGCCGGCGGCCTGGTCGTTATCGTCGACGGCTCTCTCGTGCTGTACCTCGAGCGCGGCGGCAAGACGGTCCTGTCGTTCAGCGACGACCCCGACGTGCTGCGTGCTGCCGCCGCCGACCTGGCCGCGACATCGCGCGCCCGCCGCCTCGACACCCTCACGGTCGAGAAGGTCGACGGAGACGGCGTCTACGGCACGGCGCTCGCCACCGCCCTGCAGGAGGCGGGCTTCGTCGCCACCCCGCGCGGCTACTCGCTGCGCAAGGCGATCTGAGCCGCCCTCAGCCAGGGCGCCGCGTCAGCGACGTGCCCTGCAGCGACGCCTGCACCTGGAACGACATCACGTCGGGGAGGTACCGGTCGTCGCCCGTTTCGATCGCCCGACCGTCGGCGGCATAGCTCACCCGTCGCATCCGCAGCAGCGGGCTCGACCGTCGCACGTCCAGCAGCCGGGCGTCCTCGCTGGGCGCGGCGATGGCGTCGATCGAGTGCTCTCCGTGCACCATGCGCACCCCGTGCTGCGACTCCAGGGCGCCGACGACGGAGGGCTCGTCCGCGGGCAGCGCCTCGATCAGGGGCGCGATCCACGGCGGATACGCCGTGCGCTCCAGCATCACGACGCGCCCGTTCAAAGTCCGCAGCCGCACGACCTCCAGCACCTCGGTCTGGCCGGTCCCGCCGCCGCCGTGCCCGCGCAGCGTGCGCAGCTCCGTGGGCGTCGCGGGACGGCGCTGCTGAGCGACGACCTGTCCGCCCGGCTCCATGCCGCGGCTGCGCGCCCACTGCGCGAACGACCGCACCTCCGAGAACCGCTGGCTCAGGGCGGCGGTGCGCACCAGCCACCCCGATCCGCGGCGCGGTGCGATCGCGCCCTGCCGCGCCATGAGCACGAGGGCGTTGCGCACCGTGCCGCGCGACACCGCGAAGGTCTCGGCCAGCTGCGCCTCCGCGGGGAGCATGCCGGTGGCATCGAAGTCTCCGTCTGCGATCCGGATCGTCAGGTCGCGCGCGATCTCCCGATATCGGTGCACGGCTCGCTCCTCTCTCGCGTCGCCGGGCTCGGGTTCCAGCGCATCAGGCGTCAGCGTAACCCCGCATCCGCACTCCGCCCCGCGGCTCAGGACCACGACGTGCACACGTGCACGCAGCTGTCCGCAGGGTTTCCCCGCCCGTCCCCCTGCCGTTCATCCGCCGTTCGCCGGAGCGCCCTGACCCGGCCTCCTCGTCGCGAGCGGATGGACTCGGCGATCCGGTCGAGATCGACGTGACCGGAGGAGGACGATGTCGGGCGAGCAGTCAGTCGGATGGGCCGTGCTGAGCGACATGGACGGGACGCTCCTCGACACCGAGAGCACCTGGCTCCGCGTGGTCGAGCGGTTCGTGCACGATCACCTCCCGTCGGGGCGCGGCAGGGCGGATGCCGAGGGTCTCGTCGCAGCATCCGAAGGGCTCGACCTCGGCCGCACCGCCGCGCTCCTGCGCGATCGGCTGGACCTGCGGCCCGACGTCGACGCGGTCGCGGGAGAGCTCGACCGCCGCGCGCTGGCGAGCTACGGCGATGAGATCCCCTGGCAGCCCGGCGCACGGCGGCTGCTGGCGGAGCTCGCGGCGGCCGGCATCGCGCTGGCGCTCGTGACCTCTTCGCCGCGGCACTGGGTGGAGCACTTCGCGCAGCACGTCGACCTGTCGCCCTTCCGGGCGTCGATCACCGCCGACGACACCCCGCGCACGAAGCCCGCCCCCGACCCGTATCTGCTCGGCGCGGCCGCGCTGGGGATGCCGCCCGAGCGCTGCCTCGTGCTCGAGGACTCGGTGGTCGGCGCCTCAGCCGCCGTCGCCGCCGGCTGCCCGACGCTCGTCATCGGGGATCGCGACCGCGTCCTACCGCCGGGGGTGCACCGCGCGGCATCCCTCACGGAGCTCGACGTGACGACTCTGCTCACGATCGTGGGGGCGCCCGTCTCCTAGGCTGGACGCATGATCCGCGAGTTCGGCGAAGGCGTCCGCATGCTCTTCCGCGGCTTCGGCACGTGGCGGCGGCGCCCCGGACTCATGGCGCTCGGTCTCGTGCCGGCCGTCATCGCGGGAGTGCTGCTGCTCGCGGCGCTGATCCCCCTCGCGTTCTCGCTGTGGACGATCGCCGACTGGGCCACGCCCTTCGCCGACGGCTGGGCCGAGCCGTGGCGCGACCTGTTCCGCGGGGTCGTCGGCATCGTGCTGTTCGCGGCCGCTCTCGCCCTCGCCGGTGCGGTGTTCAGCGCGCTGGCGCTCGCGATCGGCGACCCGTTCTACCAGCGCATCTGGCGCGCGGTCGAGGCCGACCTCGGCGACCCGCCCGCGTCCGACGGCGGCGGGTTCTGGTCGGCGCTGGGCGAGAGCATCCGCCTCGTGCTCCTGGGCGTGCTCGTCGCGATCGTGGTGCTGTTGCTCGGGCTCATCCCGCTCGTGGGCGGCATTCTCGGCCCGGTCTTCGGCGTGCTGTTGTCGGGGCGCGTGTTGGCCCGGGAGCTCACCGGCCGTGCGTTCGACGCCCGCGACCTCTCCCCTGCCGACCGAGCGGCGCTGTTCCGGGGCAGCCGCGCCAGGGTCCTCGGGTTCGGCGCGGCCACCCAGCTGTGCTTCCTCGTGCCCGGCGGCGCGGTCGCGGTGATGCCGGCGGCCGTGGCCGGGGCGACGGTGCTCGCGCGCAGCCTGCTCGAGCGCACTCCGATCGCGGCGGCCGCGCACCCGCCGACCGCCCACCCGCCGGCAAATCACCCGCCGACCGGGAGCGCCTGATGCCCGAGGGCGACACCGTCTTCCGCACGGCCCGCCGTCTCGAGGAGGCCATCGTCGGCGCCGAGGTGACGCGCTTCGATCTGCGGGTTCCGCGCTTCGCGACGGTCGACCTGACCGGGCAGCCCGTCGTGGCCTCGATCGCCCGCGGCAAGCACCTCCTGCTGCGCATCGGCGACACCACGCTGCATTCGCATCTGCGCATGGACGGCGCCTGGCTGGTCTACGGACACGGCGAGAAGTGGCGGCATCCGGCGTTCAAGGTCCGCGCGATCGTCGGCACGGCCGAGCGCGACGCCGTCGGCATCGACCTCGCCGAGATCGAGGTGGTGCCGACGCGCGACGAGGAGGAGCTCGTCGGCTACCTCGGCCCGGACCCGCTCGGCCCCGACTGGGATGCCGTGGAGGCCGCGCGCCGCGTGAGCGGTGACGACCGCAGCATCCACGTCGCCCTGCTCGACCAGCGCAACGTCGCGGGATTCGGCAACGAATACGCGGCTGAACTGCTGTTCCTGCGCGGCGTGCTGCCGACGACGCCGGCCCCCGAGGTCGACGTGCCCGCGCTGCTCGCGCTGGGTGTGCGCACGATCAGGGCGAACCGCGACCGCCGCCACCGCACTTTCACGGGCGTCGACCGGCCGGGTCAGGGTACGTGGGTGTACGGACGCGCCGGCCGCCCGTGTCGGCGATGCGGCACGCCGATCAGGAAGGGCGAGCTCGGCGCCGATCCCACCCGCGAACGCATCACATTCTGGTGCCCCATCTGTCAGCGATGATGTCAAGCCCCCATCCATTCCGGGGAATGAATCCGAACATCCTGTGGTTGTTGATATATCCGGAGGTCTCCGGAACACGGGAGGAACAGTGGGCAAGAACTACGTCGACATCGAGAACGACCAGGGAGCGACGCTGCGATACCGCAAGCACGCGAACGGTCGGGGTCTCGTCGCGCACGGCGCGAAGGTCCATCCGAAGGCGCACATCGAAGCGGGCGCCTACATCGAACCCGGTGCCCGAGTGGGCGCGGGGGCGACCATCGCCCGCGGCGCATGGATCGAACCGGATGCCGTGATCGGCGAGGGTGCGCACATCGAGGCGCACGCGCACATCGGAGAGGGCGCGGCCGTGGGCGACCACGCGCACATCGGCGTCCGCACCGAGATCGGAGCCGGAGCGCGCATCGTCCGCGGTGCTCGCATCGGCGACGACGAGACGGTGGCCGCAGGGCTGACCATCGCGACGAACCCGAAGGGCCTCTGGCTCGCCGCCTGAGCGGTTGACTCTCTGCGGCCTTGGCGAACTCTCGCGGTCTCACCGCTCGAGCGTGGCCGCAGAAGTCACCGCAGAACTCGCCGCCGCGCCAAGCTGCGCGGCGCGGGTACCCTGGAGCGCATGGGCACCCAGGGACGACGACCGCCGCGCGGCTCCGGCAAGGGCACGCCCGCGCGGCGGAACAAGGCCGCCCCCGCACAGCGCTTCCCGCCGCCGAAGCCGCCGCGCAAGACCGCGAAGGTGGTCTTCGACGCGCCGCCCGCCGAGCCGGAGGAACCGCGCACATTCCGCCTCGGCGCGGTACCGGGCGCCACACCCGGCAAATGGATCGACGCGTGGAAGCAGCGGATGCCGCACGTGCCGCTCGAGCTCGCCCCGATCGATGTCGCCGACCAGCGCGCAGCCCTCGCGACGCTGGATGCCGCGATCGTGCGACTCCCGCTCGCGGATGACAGCCTGCACGTCATCCCGCTCTACGAGGAGACGCCCGTCGTCGTCGCGTCGGTCGACTCGCACCTGCAGGCCGCCGACGAGCTGACGCTGGCAGACCTGGCCGGCGAGGTCGTGATCCCGCTCTCCGACGACGCCCTCGGGTTGATCGACGTGCCGGGCGCCGTCACGCCGCGCTTCTCCGCCATGACGACTGCCGACGCGATCGCCATGGCCGCGACGGGAACGGGCATCGTGATCGTGCCCATGTCGCTCGCGCGCCTGCACCACCGCAGGGACGTCGACCATCGCCCACTCGCCGACGGCCCGACCTCGACCGTGGCGCTCGCGTGGCTGCGCGATCGCACCACCGACGACGTCGACACGTTCGTCGGCATCGTGCGGGGCCGCACGGCCAACTCCTCCCGGTGACGCCGGCGTCAGACCGCGCCCGCACGGCTCGTTAGACTCGCGTGGTGGTCTCGCTTCTCTACGTCTGCGTGCGCCCCGAGCTCGGGGCAGCGGATGCCGAGCACGCCTCGTTCCGGCGGGCGCTCGGCGTCGACGTGGTCGACCGCCTCGACCTCCTCACGGATCGCCTCGACACCCTCGACCTGAGCCGGTACCGCGGCGTCGTCGTCGGCGGATCGCCGTTCAACGTGACCGACGAGAGCAAGTCGTCCGAGCAGCGGCGGGTCGAGGCCGACCTCGAAACCCTCGCGGGACACGCGATGGACGGGAGCATCGCCGCGTTCTTCACGTGCTTCAGCATCGGCGTCGTGACCCGCATGCTCGGCGGCGAGGTCACGACCTCCACCCCCGAGGCGGCGAGCGCGACCGTGATCCGCACGACGGTCGCGGGCGACTCCGATCCGGTGTTCGGCCCCAGCGCTCCCGCGCTCACCGTATTCACGGCGCACAAGGAGAGTGCGGTCGCGCTGCCCTCGGGCGCCGTCCTGCTCGCCACGAACGACACCTGCCCGGTGCAGGCCTATCGCGTGGGGACGCACCTGTACACGGCGCAGTTCCACCCCGAGCCCACACCGCGCGACTTCGCCGACCGGATGACGTTCTATCGCACGACCGGGTACTTCGACCCCGACGAGTTCGACCTCGTGCAGGGGCAGGTGCTGTCGGCATCCGTCACCGAGGGCGCCGCGCTGCTGCGGCGCTTCGCGGAGACCTTCGCGGACTGAACGCGTTTCGTCTCGTCGCTGCGCTCCTCGCTCAATGACCGGGGAAGCGAGCGCAGCGAGACGAAGCGCGGTGACGGTGCGGTCACCCCCGCAGGAGCTCGACGCGCTCGCGCAGATACGCCGCCAGCGGCATCCAGCCACCGGCCGTGCTCCAGTGCACGGACGGCACCCCGTCGACGACGGCGAGGGGGCCGGATGCCCCGCCGGCGTCTACCGCCTCCACGTCGATCACCGACCAGCCGACGTGCGCGACCTCGCCCTCGGCGAATCCGCCGCGCAGCGCCTCGGCGCGTCTCTCGGCCCGCTCGCGAGCCGACTCGGCCGTGTAGCCGCGGCGCCCGGGGTCGGCGGCGCGCAGCACCTCCGCCGTCGCGAGCGTGTGCGTGTCGGTGAGCAGAAGCACGCCCAGGTGCCAGGCGTCACCGATGCGCACGATGCGGCGGCCGCGCCACCGCGAGATGCGCTCCTCGCCCAGGCCCTCACGAGGAGCGCCGGCGAGCGCGGCGCGCGCCTCGGCGAGCAGCTGCGATGCGGGCGGCGCGACCTCGTCCATCCCTCCAGGGTAGGGCCGCGATTCGCCCGAGGACCCGCGGGCACGGCAGAATCGATGCACACCCCGAGGAGTCCCCATGCCCCAGCCCGACACCGCCCGCCTGCTCATCGCCTGCGACGACCAGCCCGGCATCGTCGCCGCCGTCGCCGGCGTGCTCTCCCGGCACGGCGCGAACATCATCTCGCTCGATCAGCACTCGACCGACTCCGAGGGCGGACGCTTCTTCCAGCGCACCGTGATCCACCTGCCGGGCCTCTCCGCCGCGCGCACAGCGCTCGAAGCGGATCTCGCCGAGGTCGCCGAGCGCTTCGGCATGGAGTGGTCGCTGCACGACACGGCGCGTCGCAAGCGCGTCGCGATCTTCGTCTCGAAGTACGACCACTGCCTCATGGAGCTGCTGTGGCGCACGCAGCGCGGCCAGCTCGACATCGACATCACGATGGTCGTCTCGAACCACCCCGACCTCGCCGAGGCCGTGCGCTCGTTCGGCGTGCCGTTCGTGCACATCCCCTCGGGCGACAAGCAGGTCATGGAGGAGCGTCAGCTGGAGCTGCTGCGCGGCAACGTCGACCTCGTGGTCCTCGCCCGCTACATGCAGATCCTCACCGACGACTTCATCGAGCGGCTCGAGGCGCCGGTGATCAACATCCACCACTCGTTCCTGCCGGCCTTCATCGGTGCGAACCCGTACGCGCGGGCCAAAGAGCGCGGCGTGAAGCTCATCGGCGCCACCGCACACTACGCGACGGCAGACCTCGACGAGGGGCCGATCATCGAGCAGGACGTCACGCGCGTCACGCACTCCGAGTCCGCGGCCGAACTGCAGCGTCGCGGCGCCGACGTCGAGCGTCTGGTGCTCGCCAGGGCCGTGCAGTGGCACGCCGAGGACCGCGTGATCGTGCACGGCCGCTCGACCGTCATCCTCTAGCCGTCGCGCGCTGTCACGAAGACGCGGCTGCGCGTTCGATCACGTCGATCGCGAGGCCCCGCGACGCCGCGAGCAGCCGCCGGTCGTCGGTCCAGAGCTCTGTGCAACCCGCCAACTGCGCCGCGGCGAGGTGCACGGCGTCCGGGGTCTTGATGCCGAAGTCCGCCCGGAGCTCCGCCGCACGAACGAAGACCGCCTCGTCGAGCGGGACGCTCTGGAGATGATCGAAGAGCGCCAGGTACCGGTCGCGCACCTCGAGGTTCCGCTCTCGGATGGGCAGGACGAGGCACTCCTGCAGCGCGAGCGGACTCGACGCCACCGTCTCCTCGGTGTCTCCGAGCAGGCGACGGACGCCGTCGCCGCGGGGCCCCGCGTCCTCGAGCGCGTAGATCAGGATGCAGGAGTCGAGGTAGATCATTCCCAGGCGTCCCGGCTTTCGGCGATCTGCGCGTCGATGTCTCGGGAGAGGCGCGAGAGCCGCGGCGGGAGGGGCGCGGAGTCGATCCACTCCACGAGCAGTCGTCCGCTCTGGACGACGTCGACGGGACCGACCGGCACGATGCGGGCCACGGGCGTCCCCCGTCGGGTGATGACGACGTCTTCGCCGCTCTCCGATTCCGCGATCAGCCGCGACAGGTTGTTCCTGGCGTCCAGAACGTTGTGGGTCGACATGTGCACATTCTAGCCAGGTACCTAGCCAGCCGTGCCTCCGTTGGCCTGCGGCACTCCGGTCAGCAGCTCCGCGAAGGCCTCTGACGCCGTCCGCGACTGCGCGAGCGACGCGGCCTGGCCCATCCACAGCGACTGCAGCTCGCCGAGCCCCTGCTCGTTGGCGATCGTGCGGAACCGGCCCGTCAGCCAGTTCTGCATCGGGAACGGAGCGATCGTGCCACTGGCCTCGATCGCGCGTACGGCGCGGTTGCGTGCCCCGCGGGCGAGGCGGCCGCTCATCGCCCGCGTGAGCACCGTGCCCTCGGCCGCAGTGGTCCGGATGGCGTCTCGGTGCGTCTCGGTCGTGGCCGATTCCGCGGTCGCGAGGAACGCCGTGCCGACCTGCACGCCCGAGGCGCCGAGGGCGAAGGCCGCGGCGACCCCTCGACGATCGGCGATGCCGCCGGCAGCGATCACGGGCACGTCCACCGCGTCGACCACCTGCGGCACGAGCGCGAACGTTCCGACCAGCGACTCCTCGGCGGGCTTCAGGAACGACACCCGGTGGCCTCCGGCCTCGAGGCCCGTGGCGACGACGGCATCCACCCCCGCGTCCGCGAGCGCGAGCGCCTCGGCGACCGTCGTCGCGGTACCGACGACGCGGATGCCGCGGCGTCGCGCCTCGTCGATCATCCCGCCGGACGGCACCCCGAACACGACGCTGAGCACGGGCGGCGCGGCGTCCCAGATCGCGTCGAGCTGCTCGTCGAGCGGCGGCAGGTAGCGGTCCGGGCGGGCGGGCACCTCAAGCCCCACGGCCTCGTAGAACGGCTGCAGCGCCTGCGCGAACACCGTGTGCTGCGGGTTCGGCAGGACCTCGTCGCCGGTGGGCAGCCAGATGTTCACCGCGAACGGTCGCGCGGTCGCCGCGCGCAGCTGCGTCACGGTCTCACGGATGCGGTCGCCGTCGAAGCCGTACAGGCCGAAGCCGCCGAGGCCGCCCGCTTCGCTCACCGCGGCCGTCAACGCCACCGAGGAGAGCCCGCCGAACGGACCGAGGACGATCGGATGCTCGATCCCGAACAGGGCACGCAGATCACTCATGCTCCGAGGCTACGCCCGCAGCGGACGGGCGGCTCGCGCCCGGCATCCGCCCGATCGCCGATGCTACGCTCGCCCTGAGGGAGGCGCGCATGAGCGAGTGGTTCAGCCAGATGCTGTCGTTCGTCGCGTCCGCGCTCGGACTCATCGCCGTCCCGGATGCCGCTGCGCTCGGCCTCGCGATCGCCGTGATCGCGCTCACCACCCTCACGATCGCCGTCGCGCTGAGCATCGCCCCGCCGACGCCGCGAACCGCCCCGCACCCGCTGCGGGCCATCGACGTGTCGACCCTGCTCGGGCAGAGCGATCCGGATGCCGCGGGGCATCCGCGTCCGCGTGCGCCGGGAGTCGCCGCCGCCGCGTAGTCCGTCATCTGTACGGGACTGCGCGGCTTCCGCCGCCCCCTCCCGACCCACGAACGGACTTCCATGGACATCTTCACCTTCCCACCTCTCGCCGCCCTGCTCGACGCCGCCTACGGCGCGCTGGCCGGCCTCGCCACCCTCGTCGAACCCTTCGCCGGTGCATCCGCCGCCGCGCTCGCGGTCGTGCTCGTCACCCTGCTCGTGCGCGCCCTGCTCATCCCGGTCGGAGTGTCGCAGGCGAAGGCCGAACAGATCAGGGCGCGGCTGGCCCCTCGTCTGCGCGACCTGCAGAAGCGCCACAAGAAGAACCCCGAACGGCTCCAGAAGGAGATGATGGAGCTCTACCGCTCCGAGAACACCTCGCCGTTCGCCGGCATGCTGCCGGTGCTCGCGCAGGCGCCCGTCGTCGGCCTGATCTACACGCTGTTCCTGCGCCCGGAGATCGCCGGGCATCCGAACGACCTCCTCACGCACGACCTCTTCGGCGCGCCGCTGGGCACGAGCCTCGTGTCGGCGGTGTTCGGAGGCACGGCGACGCTCGAGACGTTCCTCGTGTTCGGCGTGCTGCTCGCGATCATCGTCGCGGTCGCCGAAGTCTCACGGCGCGTCTTCCGCCCGGCGCCGGTCGAGGGCGCGGAGGAGTCTCCGCTGAACTCCCCGGCCATGATGCGCGTTGCGGGTGCGCTGCATTACCTCACGGCGGTCTTCGCGGCCTTCGTCCCACTCGCCGCGGCGCTCTACCTCACGGTCACGGTGGCGTGGACGCTCGTGCAGCGGATGCTGCTGCGTCGCCGCTATCCGCTGCCCGTGCCCGTCGCAGCACGCTGAAGCGGGCGTGGCACGGGCGTGGGCAGGCCGATCTCAGTCCGGCAGCGGGATGGGGGCGGTGAACGGGCCCTCCTCGTCGCGCCGCCGCTGACGCCGGACGCCCAGGGTGGTGCCGACGCTGGCGAGCACCACGAGGGCGACGGCCAGCATCCGCAGCGGCGTCGCCGACTGCCCCAGCACGAGCCAGCCGGCGAGGGTCGCGAACGCGGGCTCCAGACTCAGCAGCACGCCGAACACGCGCTGCGGCAGTCGACGCAGCGCCGCGAGCTCGAAGCTGTACGGGATGACCGACGACAGCACGGCCGTGAGCGCGGCGAGCAGCAGGAGCTTCACATCGCCGGCCACCGTGACGGCTGCGGGCACGCCGACCGGGATGAGGAGGACCGCCGCGACGACGAGCCCCATCGCGAGGCCGCCGCTGCCAGGGATCACGGCCCCCACCCTGGCGCTCATGCGGATGTACATGATCCAGAACCCCGCTGCCACGAGCACGAAAAGGACCCCGAGAAGGTCGAGGGGCTCGGCTCCGATCAGGCCGTCGACGGCGAGCAACGCCATACCGATCAGGGCGACTCCGACCCAGGCGGCGTCGGCGAGCCGTCGGGTGAGGATCGCGGCCAGCACGAGCGGGCCGAGGAACTCGATCGCGACGGCCGGACCGAGCGGGATGCGGTCGATCGCCGCATAGAAGAACGCGTTCATGGCGGCGAGCGAGAAGCCGAAGAGGACGGCGGCCGTCCACTGACTGCGCGTCCACCGACGCGGCCTCGGGCGCACGATGACGACGAGCAGCAGCGCGGCGATCGCGACGCGCATCGACGTGACACCCCACGGGCCGAGCACGGGGAAGAGCTGAGCGGCGACGGCTGCACCGAAGGGCAGCGACAGACACGACCCGATGACGAGAGCCACGCCGACCAGCGGACGGGACGACGCTGACTGCTGCACCACTCAAGCCTAGGGCGCGGTCACCGGGCGCGAGACCTGGAGAGAGACCCGGGCCACGGCGCCGTCCGCCGTGGCCCGGGGGTCTTGATCAGAGGTGCTTGCCGCCCGTCACGGCGAGCACGGCTCCCGAGGTGTACGAGGCGTCACCTGATGCGAGGTACACGTAGGCTCCGGCGAGCTCGGCCGGCTGACCGGCGCGGCCGAGCGGGGTGTCGTCGCCGAACGTGTTCAGGCGCTCCTCGTCCCATCCGGTCGCGGGGATGAGCGGCGTCCAGATCGGACCCGGCGCGACGGCGTTGACGCGGATGCCGCGTTCACCCGCCTCCTCGGCGAGCGCCTTCACGAACGCGACCTGCGCGGCCTTGGTCATGGCGTAGTCGATGAGACCGGGAGACGGCTGGTACGCCTGCACGGATGCCGTGACGATGATGCTCGATCCCGGCGCGAGGTCGGGGTAGGCGGCGCGGGCGGTGAACAGCATCCCGAGGAGGTTCGTGTCGAACACCCGCCGCAGGCGTTCGGTGCTGAGACTGTCGAAGCTCTCGATGTCATGCTGGTACGCGGCGTTGAGCACGAGGATGTCGAGCCCGCCCAGGGCGCTCCTGGTCCGGCTGACGATCTCGGTGGCGAACGCCTCGTCGCGCACGTCGCCGGCGAGGCTCAGCCCCTGGCGGCCCTCCGCCCGCACGAGCTCGAGGGTGTCGTCGGCATCCTCCTGCTCCTCGGGCATGTGCACGATCGCCACATCGGCGCCCTCGCGGGCGTAGGCGATCGCGACGGCGCGGCCGATGCCCGAGTCGCCGCCGGTGATGAGCGCACGCCTCCCGGCGAGGCGGCCGTGTCCGATGTAGGTGTCCTCACCGTGATCGGGGTCGGGGCGGGTGTGCTCGGTGAGCCCCGGCTGGTCCTGCTCCTGCCCGGGGAATCCCTCTTCGCGGTGCTCGCTGCGGGGGTCGGTCGTGTTCTCGGCCATGGCGCTGTCGCTCCTCTCGATGAGTGTCCATCGAGACTCTCGGCCGAGACCTGCAGGGGGCAGGGGGTTGACAACACCCGCCCGCGCCGTGGATCAGGCGGCGCGGCTCAGACGTGTCGGTCACACGGGAGGCGCGGCGGCGACCTCTCCCGTCGAACCGGGCGTCCCTGGGCCGTCGTGGGGCTCGGGGACGAGGTAGAGGCCCCCGGGCGAGTTCGCCGTGAACGCGAGCGCCTCGATCCACTCGCGGTTGATCGAGGGCTGACGACTGCCGAAGTACTTGAAAACGAGAGAGCTCCCCGGCTGCATCCAGACGGTCGTGCGTCCTCCGCCGACGCTCGTGTCCTCACGCCAGCTGAACGGGAACGGCTCACCTCGACGCAGCTTCGCCGTGATCACGAGCTGCAGGTGCGTGAGCGCCCGGTCTTCGATCTCGCTCTTGACGTTGCCCTCATAGATGAACTTGCCCATTCCGCCCTCTCCTGTCCGCATGCCACGGCCTCTCACCACGATACGCCTGTCGACCGAGGGCGTTTCGGCGTACCGTGCCGATATGGGACTGATCTACTACGACGGAGCGGACAACCCGATCCATATCGAGGACCGCACCCTGGCCCATCTCAAGGTCGTGGTCGCCACGAAGCTCCGCCGCAACGAGAGCTTCACGCTCAGCTGGACTCACCCCGAGGGGCAGCCCCCTGGCCGCACCACGATCTGGCTCCATCCTTCGATCCCGCTGCGGTTCGTGTTCGACGATCCGGAAGGGATCGAACTGCGCGCGGACTGGATCTCGGCGATGGCGAACTCGGCGAACAGCAGCGGGGGCATCACGCTCGTCAGCGAGGATCTCGTTTCCGCGACAGAGCTCACAGCCGCGGGCGGAGCGGCGGGTGACCACGCCGACGGAAGTCAACCCCCTGACAGGGACGGGCCCACCGCGTAGGGTCGAACTCTCGACCCGAGGAGGCCAAGATCATGAACGCCCGCCACATCGACGACCGCTCCGACGAGGGCTACGCGCCCACCACCACGCACGCCGAGTTCGGCGCAGGGAACCCCCGCCTCCGCGTCACCCGTGACGACGAGCGCTCGGAGTTCGCGCTGGAGTCCGACGTCGTGCGCATCGGCTCGGCCGCCGACGCCGACCTGCGTCTCGCCGACGCCGATCCGGTGCACGCGACGATCACCCATGATGACCGCGACGAGTACGTGCTCGAACTGCACGGCGCGGGCGAGATGAACTCCAACCCCGACGCCGATGCCACCCACCCCGGCGAGCGCAGCCAGACGCTGCGCACCGGCGCGCGCTTCACGATCGGCCCGTGGACCCTCGTGTTCGCACGCGACGAGTTCGCCGACCACGGTCGCCCCTACGGCGGTCGACTCGGCGGCGAGTACTCCGACCAGCCGCTGCAGCCGCCCCGCCCCGACTACTCCGACGAGGCCACCATCGAGTCCGAGGCTCCGACTCACTCGGACTCGGTCGACGAGACCTGATCCGGGACGCCCACCGGCTTCGACTCGGCCGACCCGCGCTGCCGCAGGTAGATCGAGAAGGCGACCATCGTGCCGACCGCGAGGAACTCCGACTGCCAGTTCTGCAGCGTGCGGTCCCAGAAGTCCGACGACACCACATAGTCGAACCAGGTGATCGACGGTGCGCCGTGCATGGCGTTCTCCGAGTTCATCACCACGGTGCCGGTCAACGATTGCGCGAGCCAGGACAGCAGGAAGATCGCTCCCATCACGATGAGCAAGGAGTTGCCGTAGAGCATCGCCCTCAGCCCGCCCGCGCGCGCCCAGACCGGAGAGTCCTTGCGGGCGTGGTCGCCGACGAGCTGGTCGGCATCGCTGCCCGGACCCTCGTCCCCCGGCCGCTTCGACTCCGGTGAACCGCGTTGCACGAGCCAGATGGTCGCGGCGATGAAGAGGAAGAACTGGAGGAACTCCGACTGCCAGTTCTCGGCGACGTCGACGAGGAAGTCCGACGAGGTCACGAACTCCCCGAAGCCGATGCGCGGCATCCCGTGGTCGACCAGCTCCGCGTCGTTGCGCAGGTAGCCGGCGACCGACTGACCGAGTAGAGCGAGCACGAAGAGCGCGAGGAAGAACAGACTGAGACCGTTGTCGCGGACCGCTCTGCGCATGGTCATCGACCTCCCAGCGGGGTGAGGATCATCACGGCCAGTCCCGCACCGATGAGACCGGCCCATGTCCAGAACATCGCGCGCATGCCGGCGTCTCCCCCGGGTCGCGCATCCACATCATCAGGGCTCATGATCGCCTCCGTTCGTCCTGCCCTCACCATCCGACCGCGCGCCGAGCTCGGGGAGGGGCTTGACGAGCGGGGGCGGAGTTGTCAATCCCCCTCTTCCCCGCCGCCCGGCGCCCCTAACGTCGGGATCACGCCTCGAGCGCCTCAGCGCCCGGGGCGCGAACGACCGAGAAGGAGCAGAACCATGACCACCGCGCGATACATCCCGACGCTCGAGACCCGGTGCACCGAGGGCCGCGTCCGGTGAGCGCGGTCGACGAGGCGCTGCAGCGACTGGGCGAGCTCGCCGCCGAACGAGGACTGCGCGTCGCCGTGGCCGAATCCCTCACCTCCGGCGGTCTGGCCAGCACAGTCGGGGCTGCGGAAGGGGCGGGCGACTGGTTCGCGGGCGGCGTCGTCGCCTACCTGACCGACATCAAGGAGCGCGTGCTGGGCCTGACGCCGGGCACGGACCCCGTGTCGGCGACCTGCGCGGAGCAGCTCGCCGAGGGCGTCAGGCAGCTGTTCGACGCCGACCTCGCCGTCTCGACGACGGGCGTGGGCGGTCCTGGGCCCGACGGCGGGCACCCGGCGGGCACGGTCTACCTCGGCTGGGCGACGCCCGAGGGCGTCGGACACCGGATGCTGGCGCTCACCGGCGAACCGGAGGAGATCCTCGACGAGACGGTCGAGACCGCCGTGCGTCTGCTCGCGTTCCACGCCGAGGGCCTCCGCGCGGCGGGGCCTCGTCGCGGGGTCGCCGTCGAGTGAGCCGGTTCAGCGCCCCGGGACGAGCCCGATGCGCAACGGAGCCTCAGAAGCGGATGCCGCGGCGAGCGCCTCGTCGACCGCGCTGAGCGGGTGCATCTCGCCCACGGCATCCGCGAACGGATAGGCGCGCCCGCGACCGGCGAGGAACCCGACGGCCTCGCCGAGGTCGGCGCCGGTGTAGTTGTGCACCCCGGTGACGGTGACGAGCCGGCGCACGATGCTCTCGGCGTCGAGGGGGACGGGTTCGGCGGGGAAAACGCTGCCCACCAGCACGACGGTTCCGCCCGTGGCGACGCCGGCGAGAGCATCGGCGACGGCGTGTCCCGACGCCTCGATGACGATCTCCGGTTCCCGGTCGAGAGACGTCGCGCCGAAACGCGCGGCGAGCGCTCGGCGGGCCGGATTCGGATCTCGCACCTCGACGACGGCTCCGCGCTCGACCGCGATCGCCGCCGCGGTCAGGCCGACCAGACCGGCACCGTGGATGCGCACGGCCGCGCCATCGAGGTCGCGGTCGCGGGCGGCGCGGGCGACGGCCGCCCAGGCGGTGGCCGTCGCGCACGACGCGGGAGCGAGCACCGACGCCGGCAGCGACTCGGGCGCACGGACGATCGCCGTGCCGCCGCGCACCTGCACGTGGCTCGCGAAGGCGCCGGTGAGGTCGCCGTGCACGCCGACCCGGTCGTGACCGTACTTCGTGAGCGTGCGGCACTTCTGCGTGAGGCCGCGCACGCAGCGATCGCATGAGCCGCATGACACCGTGACCGACCACACGATGCGGTCGCCGATGCGCAGCGGTGCGCCGTCCACCGTGGTCGCGCCGGAGTCGCCGGTCGCGATCACGCGTCCGACGCTCTCGTGACCCAGCACGAGCGGCACGGGCGCCGATCGGCGCCCCTGCACGGTGTGCACGTCGGAGCCGCAGATGGTCGAGAGCTCGACGGCGACCAGCACGTCGTGGTCTGCGAGAGCCACGCCCGGAACCGCGATGGTCTCGTGCGGGTGCGCTTCGCCGATCCACACCATGGCCGTCGCAGCAGGGCGGAGCGCGACGTCACGGCGGTGGCCGGGAGGACGGATCAGCAGCGTGCCCATGTGCTCCGCCTCACGGGGTGGCGGCGACGAGGCGCAGCAGGTCGTTCTCGGCGAGCGACGCGAGCAGAGCCGTGACGTCGGGGAGCACGGCGTCGGCTCCCGCGGCCGTGAGCGCTGTGCGATCGTGGGCTCCGGTGAGCACACCGGCCACGAAACCCGCACCGGCACGGCGTCCCGATTCGACGTCGCTGACGGTGTCTCCGGCCACCGCGACCGCCGAGACCGAGGAAGCCCCGGTGCGCAGCAGTGCCGTGAGCACGAGGTCGGGCGCGGGCCGCCCCCGGCCGGCGTCGACCGGCGAGAGGGCGAGGTCGATCAGACCCCGCCATCCGAGGCCGTCGATCAGCGCGTCACGGGTCACCGGCGCGAAGCCCGTCGTCAGCACCACCGCGAGCCCGGCGTCCTTGAGGCCCTGGATGGCGTCGGCGGCGCCGGCGATCGGGGTGACGCCCTGCTCGGCGACGATCTCGGCGTAGGCGCCCTCGAAGGCCGCGGTCGCGCGCTCGGCGGCCGACCGGTCACCACCGGCGAGATGGGTGAAGACGTCGATCTTCGACTGGCCCATGGTGTCGCGGACGTACGCGAGCGCCTCGCCCCACGGCATCCGGTCGGCGACGCCGGTGCGCTCGGCTGCGCGCTGGAACGCGCTCTCGACGACGCCGTCGTCGAGCACCGTGGTGCCGGCCATGTCGAGCACGACGAGTTCGACGGGCACGGCGTCGCGCCTCGGGGATTCGAGCGGAGTGGTCATGATGTTCCTTCCATCGCTGGTGCCCACCCGAAGGCGGCGGTGAGATTCTCTTCGGCGAGCCCCAGCCCCGTCGTCATTCCGATCCCCGTCGTCGCGGCGAGCACGACAACGCCGTCGACGCCCGTGTCGACGAGGAAGTCGCCCGGCGCCTTCGCGTAGACGCCCTGCCAGCGCTCGAGCACCCGCGGAGCCGGGATGTCGAACAGCGCCTCCGCCTCGGCGAGGAACGCGGTGAACGCGGCCTCCGGCTGGAACGGCGCCGGCGCGGTCGCCGTGGCGTGCGAGTCGCCGAGGATGAGCGTGCCGTCCGGCAGCTGGGTGTACATCTGATTCAGGTCGAGAGCGGCGAGCTCGGGCCGCTCGGCGTGCAGGCGCTCGCGCAGCGCGGTCGCCGCCGGTCCCTCGGCGAAGCGTCCGTACCGGACGAGCGACCAGCCCGTCAGCAGGGGTGCGGCGAGCGGACGTGCGAAGTCGACGGCGGCGCGCATCATGTCGAGTGCGCAGCGCTCGACGCCTCGGCTCTCGGCGAGCTCCGGCAGCAGCTGGTCGATGTCGTGGTTGGCGGCGACAACGATCGCCCCCGCCTCGATGGCACCGCGGCTCGTCAGCACACGCCCGGCCGCCACCCCGGTCGCCGCCGTTCGGAACCGGAACTCGACTCCGAGCGCGACGAGGTGGCGCACGATCGCCGGAGCGGCCGCGCGGGGGTCGGTCTGCAGGTCGGGCTCGATGTGCGCGCCGCCGATCAGTCCCTCCGCGCGGAGCGGCGCGAGTCGCCGCAGCTCCTCGGCCTCCAGCATCCTGATGCCGCCGTCCTGCGCCGCGCGCTCCAGCACCGCGACCTCGTCGGGGTGCCGCGCGGCGACGAGCGTGCCGGACTCCCGCAGCCAGAAGCCGGCGTCGCGGGCGAGACGCAGCCAGAGCTCGCGCGACGCATCGGCGTAGCGGCGGGCCTCGCCGGATTGGGCGCCGATGCACAGGTGACCGAAGTTGCGGATCGTCGCGCCGACCGGAGCGTCCGTGCGGTCGACGACGATCACGCGGAGTCCGCGCCGGACCGCGGCGTACGCGGCGCCGAGGCCGACGATGCCGGAGCCGATGACGACCACGTCGGCCGAGTCGTGAGAGAGGGTCATCGGAACACCTTCCGCATCCACATCGCGAGGCCCTCGACGACGAGCACCGTCACGAGGATCATGAGCACGATCGCGGTCACCGTCTCGTAACGGGACCCCTGGCTCGCGTTGAGCTGGTAGTAGCCCACTCCCCCGCCGCCGACGATGCCGAGGATGGTCGCCGCGCGGATGTTCGTGTCGAGCATGTAGAAACTGTGTCCGATCAGCGCCTGAACGCCCTGCGGCACGGTGGCCGAGGCGTAGGTCTGCAGACGCGTGGCGCCGACGGCGCGCAGTGCGCGCTCGGGCCCTCGATCGACCTCCTCGAACGAGTCGGCGATGAGCTTGCCCAGCAGGCCGATCCCGCCGATCGCGAGGGCGATCACCCCGGCCTGGGCCCCGAGCCCGGTGATGACGACGAGCACGATCGCGAGGATGAGCTCCGGGATGCCGCGGATGCCGACCAGCAGCAGGCGAGCAGCGCCGCGGATGCCGGAATTCGGCGCGACGTTCGTCGCCGCGAGCGATCCGAGCACCAGCGATGGGAGGAGGGTGAGCACAGTGGCGGCGAGCGCGATGGCCACGGTGTCGCGCATCGCGAGGAACATCGCCGAGGCGTCGTAGCTGCCGAAGGACGGCGGCCAGAACCTGGCGGCGACCTCGGGGAGCTTCGCCCAGAAGGTGAAGAAGTCCATCCAGTTGATCTGGCTGACCACGACGCTGCCGATCACGACGAGCACGGCGATGGCCACGCCCGTCGTGTTGCGCACTCGCTCGGCGGTCCAGGGACGACGGACTGCGGTCTGCGGGGATGCGGCCCAGGCGGGACGGCCGGGTGCGTCTGCCGCGGCATCCGTCTCACGCAGCCACGGGTGGATGATGCGGTCGATCCAGGACCGCGTGTGCTTCTGCTGCCCGAGCATCGCGCCGCGCACCATGCTCGAGACGATCTCCATGACGATGCAGAGTACGAAGATGACGAGGGCGATGCCGAGCCCCTTGCCGTAGTTCAGCGCTTTGAACGCGTACGACATCTCGAGGCCGAGACCGGCCACGCCGACGTACCCGAGCACGACGCTGCCGCGCAGATTGATGTCGTTGCGGTGCAGCACGGTCGCGACCCAACTCGGCAGCACCTGGGGCAGGATGCCTGCCGCGAACTCCTGCATCTTCGATCCGCCGGCGGCACGGATCGCGAGCCGCGGACCCTCGTCGATCTGCTCGATGGCATCTGCGAACATCTTCGAGATCATGCCGATGGAGTGGATGCCGATCGCGAGGATGCCGGGCAGGGTGCCGAGCGAGAACATGAGCACGAACGCCATGGCGAGCACGACGTCGGGCAGCGCACGGGTGAGCACCCCGATGAAGCGCGCGGCCGCACGCCAGCCGTTCCCCGGCGTCGTGTTCGCCGCGGCGAGGTAGGCGATCGGCACCGAGAGCGCCGCCGCCAGCAGGGTGCCGACGAGCACGAGCCCGACCGTGAGGGCGATGAGCCACACGAGATCGCCGGCCTCGGGGAAGGACAGCCCGCCCACGCGCGCCATGAAGTTCTCGGCGTTGCCCCAGCTCTGCACCATCGCCGGGAGGGAGATGCCGACCTCGTCGACGGCGAGGATGCCGAGCACGAGAAGGGCGAGCAGGGTGAGCCCTGCAGCGATGCGCTCGGGCGAGACGGGGCGACGCGGCGCGCGGTCGGCGACGGAGGCCGCAGATCTCGAGGCCGTCGCGGGGGCGGTCATCGTCACGGTGTGGTCACCTTCGCGGCATCCGGCGTTCGTGCATTCGCGAGCGCGGTATCCGCCAGCTCGTCCTGCACTGCCCGCAGCTCCGCGGTGGTCGTGGCGACGCGGCCGTAGATCTCCATGACCTCGGCCTTCGTGAGCGCGGTGGTGGGGGTGTCGAGCACGATCTCGCCGTGGCGCAGGCCGACGATCCGATCGGCCCACGAGATCGCGAGGTCCACCTGGTGCAGGCTGCAGACGACCGTGAGTCCCTCGTCGGCCGCGATCTGCCGGATCAGCGCCATGACCTGCTCGCTGGACTCGGGGTCGAGCGAGGCGACGGGCTCGTCGGCGAGCAGGATGTCGGGCTTCTGCATGAGCGCGCGGGCGATCGCGACGCGCTGCTGCTGTCCGCCCGAGAGGGTGTCGCTGCGCTGGTATGCGCGGTCGAGCAGGCCGACCCGGTCGAGGTGCTCGAGGGCCCGCAGCTTCGCCACCCTCGAGTACCCCCACAGGCCGAGGCGCGGGCCGCGCACGGTGGACAGCGATCCTGTGAGCACATTCTCGAGCACGGTGAGCGAGGGCACGAGCTCGAACTGCTGGAAGATGAAACCGACGCGGCGGCGCAGCGCGCGCAGTGCCCTGCCCTTCAGCGTCGGAACCTGCGCGCCGAGCACCTCGACCGCGCCTGAGGTGGGGAGCTCGAGGCCGTCGAGATGCCGCAGCAGAGTCGACTTGCCGGAGCCGGAGAGGCCGAGAAGGACGACGATCTCGCCGCGCGCGACCTGCAGCGAGGCTCCGCGCAGGGCGGTCGTCGAGCCGAAGGTCTTGGTCACGCCGTCGAGGCGGATCAGGGCATCGGATGCCGCGTTCATGGCTGTTCCTCCTGGGATAGGGGTCGTCGAGCGAGCGAAGCGAGACGAAACGCGCCGAAGTCGACGCGTCCCGTCTCGCTCAGGCGGTCAGGCCTGGCACTGCTCCGCTTCTGTCTCCTTGCAGATGTCGCGGATGAGGTCGTAGTACGCGTCGTCGACCGGCTTGGTGGCGTAGAAGACGCTGCGGAACGCGTCGGTGTCCGCTCCGTCGATGCCGGCGGCGATGATGTCATCGATCGTGATCTCGCCCAGGCCGTCGATCAGCTTCTGCGCGACATCGTCGGGCAGGGTCGAGGAGTACACCAGCGGCGCGCCGGGGACCATGGTCTCGTCGATGACCTTGACGGCATCCGACTTCTCGACCTCGGAGTCCTCCGCGAAGCCGACCTCGCATTCCACGCCCTCGCCGACCTTCTGCACGCTGACATCGTGCTTGCCCGCGAAGACGGGGGTGATGTCGGTCTTCGGGTCGATGCCCGCTTCGATCAGGTTGTAGGACGGGAAGAGGTAGCCCGAGGTCGAGGACGGGTCGACGAAGCAGACCTTCTTGCCGGCGAAGTCCTCGATGCTGGAGATGTCGCTGTCCGCGGGCACGATGGCCTGCGAGTAGTAGCCGGGCTCCTGGCCCTCCTCGGTGACGATGGAGGAGATCGGGGTCAGCTTCGCGCCGTTGTTCGTGGCGGTGACGTAGGTGAAGCCCGAGAACGACGCGACGTCGACCTTGCCGGCGACGGCGGCCTCGATGAGCGCGGCGTAGTCGGTCGACTCGTGGTACTCGACGGTCTTGCCGGTGATCTCGGCGATGTAGTCCATGAGCGGCTGGTAGTTGGTCTCGGTGTCGACCGAGTCGGGCACGACGCCGAAGACGAGCGTGTTCTCGTCGACCGCGTATCCGCTGCCGGACGACGCGGCGGCGTCGGAGCCGGAGCCGGTCGCCTCGGCGCTGCCGGAACAGGCAGCGAGGCCGAGCGCGATGACCGCGGCGCCGGCGAGGACGGAGAGAGCGCGAAGCTTCATGAGGACCTTTCGGAGGTGTGAGGGGGAGTGATCCAGGAGCAACTCTGACACCCGAAAGCGCGAGGTATGTACCTAACTCGGAAGAGTTCAGTGGCCGTTCACCCACGGTTTGCTCGGATGAACTCGCGCGGAACAAGCCCTCGCCCGTGGACCTGCCCAAGTAATATGCCTATGTGGCTGAAGCTGTGTACACCCAGATCGCTGACGAGCTGCGCGCGCAGATCACCTCCGGCGCGCTCCGTCCCGGCGACGACGTTCCGACCGAGGCGGAGCTGGCCGAGCGGTGGCGGACGTCTCGGGGGCCGATCCGCAACGCGCTGGCTCGGCTTCGCGCGGAGGGCCTGATCGAGACCGGCCGCGGACGCCCGGCGCGGGTGGTGGCGGTGAAAGCGAACCAGGCCGTCGACGTCTCGGTGCCGTTCACCCGGTGGGCGAAGGACCTGGGCGTCACGCCGGGCGCCCAGACGCAGGAGCTGAGCCTTCGCCGCGCCGGCGACCGCGCCCCGTTGCTGGGCGTCGAACCCGACGACATCATCGTCAGCGTCGTGCGTCTGCGGCTGCTGGATGGACGTCCGACCATGCTCGAGCGACTCTTCTACACCGAGGTACCCGGCCGCCGGCTGTTCGAGGTCGACACCGACGAGATCTCGATCACCGAGTATCTGGCGTCGATCGGGCATCCCATCGTCGGATTGGAGCATCAGATCGATGCTGTGGCCGCCGACGATCAGGATGCCGCACTCCTGCGCGTGCCGCAGGGGACGCCGATCCTGCGACTCAGCCGGATCTCAAGGGATGCCGACGGACGGATCTTCGAAGCGTCGGAAGACAGATACCTGAGCGAGGTCGTGCGTTTCACCGTCGCGGCGTCGGGCATCTCGACCGATGGCCACTACATGCGGGCCGTGGGCGGCTGACGCAGGAGGCCGAGGCGTCAACGTTCTCCGTGGACAGGGAGCTTCACGCCGAATCAGGCTTCTCGTCGAAGCGGGCTTCTGGTTAAGAAGCTGATCGCGAGCGCGATGGGGATCAGATTCCAAGGATCGCGCTCGCGATCACAGCGCTGGGGATGCGCTATTTCTGGGGTAGTACCAAGGTAGGACGCCAGATGCACCATGGAACACCGTCGAACGTCGAGATCTTACCTAGACTTTCGTCTAGTTCTCCGGAGAATGCCGAGCTCGGGACGGGTGCTCTCCGCGGACGCTACCGGCTTCGCAGAGTCGACGCCTGCCTCGGGTTCGAGCGCGTCGTCTTCGGCACGCGCCTGACGTGCGATGGGCAGGCGGGCAGCGACGACCCAGCGTCCGTCGGACTCGCCCGCGCTGAACTCTCCGCTCGCGCCGAGGACTCGCTCGGCCATCCTGCCGATACCGGTGCGACTGGACGAGAGCTCGCGCCTCGGGGTGGCGGCGAGCGGGCTGCTGATGGAAAGGCTCGCGGCGTCGTCCGTCACATCGAGGCGGATGTCGATGCGGCCTGCTCCGGCGTACTTGAGGGCGTTGGTCGCGGCTTCGCGCACGATGCGCGCGAAGATGATCTCCGCGGCACGCGGGATCCGCTCGTCTGCGGGGTCGCCCTCGAGCAGAACGCTGTGCCCTGCGGACTCGAATTCCTCGGATGCCTCGGCGATCGATGCCGCGAGGTCTCCTGCCGGCATCCCCGCCGCGCGGGGTCCGTCGTCGGCGAGGTCGATCACGAAGCGGAGGTCTGTCATCGCCTTGCGCGCTGCGATGCGGATGGCCTCCTGCGATGCCGGACTCGCATCAGCGTCGTCCAGCATCTGCACGTGCAGTGACACCACCGTGAGGTGATGGGCGATGCTGTCGTGCAACTCGCCGGCGATCCATCGTCGCTCGGCGAGAACCGCCTGTCGTTCCTGTTCTGCCTTCTCGGCCAGTTCCACCTCGAGTCGGCGCCCTCTGGCGAAGGCTAGCCGCAACGCGTACCCGATGATGCTCGAGACCACGGCGGCGATCAGATAGACGCCGACGTTGATCGGATCCGCGTTCACACCCACCGCGACGAGAGCGGTCGCGAGCAGGAAGATGCCCGCGTAGACCATGACGAGGGAGGTCCAGCCGAGACGAACCACCAACCCCGTGGCGACCGCGAGAAGGATCAGGCTCTCTGACTCGATTCCCACGAGGAAGGAGAGTGCGAAGACGGCCACGAGGCCGCACACCGCGATGAGAGGGGACCAGAGAAAAAGTGCGAGCACTGCCGTGGATACGACGCCGATCACAGCCGCGAGCGGTTCGACATCCGGAGATGTGAATGCCACGACGGCGTTGATGACGACGATCGTTCCGACGATCCCGAGTACCGCTATCCGTTCGATGACGGTAGCTCTCTCGCCCCGGTCGAGGCGAGCAGCGCTGGAAGAAGCGTTGCGAGAAAGACGGAAGGCCATGCTTCAGTATCTTCTATTTTCCAGGTAAGTTATCAAAAGAAGCCAAACATCTTTCCGACTGCGTTCCAAAAGCCCATTGAATTCACCTCCCGAGTTGTACTTTTGATTAGTGATGTATTCATCATCTCGGTGGTATGCATGGCTGCACATCTGCCTTTCGGCTAGACCTCGCTAGACGAACGTCTAGTCCTTCGTGGTTCCGCTCGCCACAGGTAGGCTTCCTCCATGCCGGAAATCCGTGTCGTGATCGTCGATGATGACCCACTCGTGCGCTCTGCCCTCTCCCACTTCGTGTCTCGCGACCCCGAGATCACCGTGATCGCCGAAGCCGAGACGGGCCTGGAGGGCATCGACACGGTCGAGCGCGAGCGACCCGACGTCGTGATGATGGACGTGCAGATGCCGGAGATGAACGGCATCGAGGCGACGGCCGTGATCGCTGAGCGCTGGCCGGAGATCCGCGTGCTCGCGGTGACGACACTCGACGGCAGCGACACCGTTCTGCCGATGCTGAGCGCCGGGGCGTCGGGCTACATGCTCAAGGATTCGAGTGCGGCGAGCATCGTTGCGGCCGTGCGTGAGGTATACAGCGGTCAGAGTTCTCTGTCGCCGCGGATCGCGTCGCTGCTCATCAAGCACGTTCGTGACACGGAACCGGTGGCTGGCGACGGAACCCTGGAGGAGCTGACCGAGCGCGAGCGCGAGGTGCTGGACCGGTTGGCCCAGGGAATGTCGAACGCGGAGATCGCGCGCTCGCTGATCGTCTCGGAGGGCACGGTGAAGGCGCACCTGGGTCGCATCATGTCGAAGTGGCACGTGCGCGACCGTGTGCAGATCCTCGTGACGGCGGCGCAGGCCGGTCTCGTCGAGTTCCGCTGAGGCCGCGCAGGGTGGCTGGGTTCCATCACGTCGAACTGTGGGTCGCCGAGCTGGCCGGGGCTCGCACCGAGTGGGGGTGGCTGCTGGATCGCCTCGGCTTCGAGCGCGAGAGCACCTGGCCGGAGGGAGAGTCGTGGGCGGCGGGTGGCGCGTATCTGACGTTGACGACGTCGCCGAATCTGTCGGGCCGACGGCACGACCGTCGGGCACCGGGCGTGAATCATGTCGCGTTCTCGGTTGACGACGAGTTTGAGGTCGACGCGGTCATGGCGGACGCGTCTGCGCATGGATGGCGTCCGCTGTACCAGGAGCGCTATCCGCACGCGGGCGGCCCCGGCCACTACGCCGGCTGGCTGGAGAACAGCGCCGGCTTCAAAGCGGAGATCGTCGCGCTGCGGGTGACTCCCGCCGGAGGTTGACCGCGCTCGGTGCACGTTCGACGGTTTGCAGCTGCAGTCACCTTCGCAGTCGCCCCTCGCGGTGGCAGTTGCAGTCACCTTCGCGGTCGCAGTTACCTTCGCGGTGGCAGTTGCAGTCGCGGTCGAAGTCACCTTCGCCCTCTCGCTAGAACCACATCTCACCGGGTCGCGTCGCGGCGAGCGGGGTTGACGGCGTTGGTGACGCCGAGTCGCCTTGTCATTCAGCCCGTGCGCGGCCATGCGTCGTCGACGCCGGTCCGGCTTCGGTCAGTCCTGATCGTAGGCGGTTGCAGCGTCTGCGTCGGTGCAGCGCGAGGTGCCCTACCGATCCGTTCTCTGTCG